>JAWKWN010000032.1:0-30693 GCA_041397505.1 Nitratireductor sp. | reverse complement strand
GCCCCTGTGGGGAAATCACGTTCTATTAGTGCCAGATCAGACGATCTTTGTCATCCTCAAATAGGGCTTCAGTTCCTGGAAGCCCTGCGGATAGGCTGTCTTAGCCTCTTCCGACGACACCGAAAGCGGGATGATGACATCGGCCCCGGGGCGCCAGTCAGCAGGCATTGCCACCTTCTTCGCATCCGAGGTCTGCAACGCATCAATGACACGCAATATCTCATCGAAATTGCGCCCGATGGTCATCGGATAGGTCATGGTCAACCGTATCTTCTTGTTCGGATCAATGATGAATACCGAGCGCACCGGTGCCGTTTCGCTCTCGCCGGGATGGATCATTCCATAGAGCTTTGCCACGGCGAAATCGGGATCGGCAATGATCGGGAAGGTCAGACTGGTGTGCTGCGTTTCATTGACATCCCTGATCCACTGGATGTGTTCACCAACAGTATCGGTTGAAAGGCCAAGCGGCTTGGTGTTGCGCTTTTCGAACTCGCTGGCCAATTGCGCCGTACGGCCCATTTCGGTGGTGCATACAGGCGTGAAATCGGCAGGATGGCTGAAGAAGAATACCCAGCTGTCGCCGATGAATTGGTGGAAATTGATGGTTCCGTTGGTGGTGTCGGCAGTGAAGTCCGGTGCGATTTCGCCAATCCGAAGTGACATGGAATTTCCTTTCCGCATTTGAAGCCGGTCAAGTGAAGCCGGTCAAGTAAAGCCGGTCATGCGCGCACTGCAAGGATGAGGGAGGGAGGCCTCACAGTTGCGCGCATGACCGCACGTTGCGCCGGCATTGCTGTCGGCGGGAGACGGCGGCCATCGGGCCTCCGCCTGTCTCTGGAATGTTCAGCCTGCCTGCTGGGCAACCATGTAGAGGTTGGCCGAGCGGGCACCTGAACGGCAATAGGCCAATACCGGCTGTGGCAATTCGCGAAGGGCTGCTGCCATGTCGACCGCATTTTCGCGGGTCAGGCCACCGCTGATTACCGGGATATAGCGAAATTCAAGACCGGCTGCCTTTGCCTGCGCCTCGATCTGGCCATGCGGCACCGCACCCTGTTCAGCATCCGGGCGATTGCAGATGATCGACTTGAACCCGGCTTCCGCTGCAGCCTTGACCTCACTCGCAGATATCTGCGGCGAAACCGAAAAGCCTTTTGCAATCAATGTATAACCCATCACACACTCCATGGAAGCATTGCTGCGCCACCCTGGCACAGCGCATCACTGTTGTTGGTCGCCAATTACAGACCGTTGACCGGAACCTTGAGAAACACCTTGCCATCCTTGTCCTTCGGCGGCAATTTGCCAGCCCGCATGTTGACCTGCAAGGAAGGAATGATCAGCTTCGGCATGTCGAGCGTCGCGTCGCGGGTTTCGCGCATCTTGACGAATTCGTCTTCGCTGATGCCATCGCGAACATGGATATTGTGCGCACGCTCATCACCGACCGTGGTTTCCCACTGGATCTCGCGGCCATTCGGACCGTAATCATGGCACATGAACATCCGCGTTTCGGCTGGCAGTGAAAGCACTCTCTGGATTGATTTGTAAAGCGTGCGCGCATCACCACCGGGGAAATCGGCACGCGCCGACCCGCCATCCGGCATGAACAGCGTATCACCGACAAAGCCGCATCACCAGCTACATGCGTCATGCAGGCTGGTGTATGGCCAGGCGTGTGCAGCACATTCACCGTCAGATTGCCAATCTGATAGCTGTCGCCATCCTGAAAAGCCGGTCGAATTGCGAACCGTCCCTCTGGAATTCGGTTCCTTCGTTGAAGACCTTGCCGAAGGTGTCCTGCACCACGGTGATGTTCTCACCGATCCCGAGCTTTCCACCGACTTTCGACTGGATATAGGGCGCTCCCGAAAGGTGATCGGCGTGAACATGCGTCTCGATCAGCCATTCGCATTTCCAGCCGTTCTCCTGAATATGGGCAATGATCTTGTCCGCACCTTCATAGGTGATGCGGCCCGCCGCATAGTCGATATCCATGACCGAATCGATCACCGCGCAGGAGTTCGACGACGGGTCCTTGAGGATGTAGGAAATCGTGTTGGTTGGCACGTCAAAAAACGCGACGACTTCCGGCTTGACTGATGTGTCGGGGTAAAGGGAAGTTCTGCGCTCATTTTCTGCTCCTTGGTCGAAATTCTTGGCACTGATTTAGGTAGAAACCTGAAAATCTCAATTGGCATTCATCTCAGCCTGAAAATCCCGTTTCCAGCACCTCAGCGATGAAAAACATATATATTAGCATATTCTAAAATTAAAGACCCAAGCGGAAAAACCGCGGGATTTTTTCTCAAGCTGCGACAAACTGCCGTTCAGATCAGCAAGGTAGTGCCCGATTGGCCAGGCTGGCGCTGATTGTAGATGGTTTCGAGGAAATTCCACAATTCATAGCGAATTTCCGGCGGCGCACCTTCGGTTTCGCCAGCGATGAAATCGGCGAAGGTAAATCCTGGAGCCTCGATGAATTCGCGCGCCGCAAGGCTTAGTGCCGGCAAGACCAGATCGCGGTCCTTGCGGATATTGAGGTAATCCGCCGCTGCGGCCGGGATATGCAGCATGTCGCCCACAGCGTCATTTCGCACGATGACGAATTCGCTGGTCCTTAGCCGTTCCTGCACCCGCCGCGCGGCGGACAGCGTTGCGAGCGAACGGTCGATCAGGAAGAACACCGCAACGCCGATGCCCGCTTCATTGGCACCTTCATCAAAGCGGATATCGTGAAAGATATTGAAGAACTTGTCGAGCAGGCTCGATTGCAGGTCTATCACATAATTGTAGTGCGGCTCGTTGATGATGGTGTCGAAAAGCTTCACCTGGTCGCCGGTACGGGTGATGTCGACAATCTGGCTGATGCCGGAGAACCATTGCGACAGCCCGCCACCGGGCGTGTCGGTATCGAAAATCCGGAGCCGTTCCGAATCGCGCAAAAGCAGCGCATCGGCATAAAGGCGCGCAAACAGCGTCTTGCCGTTGCGCGCCTCATCCGAGCAGATGATATAGACATGGGTGCTGATGGCGCCCTCCGGGTCAGGCCGATGGGATCACGCCTGTGGTGCGTCTCCGCCAGGAGCCGTATTGCGAGCTTCCTCGATCACGGACTTGATCAGGTCAAGCCGCACGAATTCGGCGTTGAGATCGCTCAGCCACTTGCGGACATAGCCACGCAGCACGAATGAGAAATTGCCGGGTTCGCCACGGGCGTTCTTGTTGTTGATAAAATCCGTGAAAGTGACGCCAGCCAGATCGACCTGCTCATAGGCCATTTCATTGAGCTTGGGCACGATGATCTCGCGCGCATTGGAAAGACCCGCGAAATACTTCTTGTAGGTCTTTTCATCCCATTCGAAGAAATTGGTCTCGTTGATGAAATTGCGCGCAATGATGTAGGAAAGGCCCTTGGTGTATTTCGCCACTTCGCCCATCTCGTCCAGCGAGGCAATGGATGGACCAACGACATGGACAAGCCCGAGATTGAACTGGCCTGAACGCGCCGCATCGAGAACACCGATCTTGTCAAAGGTGTCGAGCGCTGTCGACAGATTGCCTGCCTTGAGATCGACAACCGTCACCTTCACGGCGGAGGAATCCATCGTGTCGAGGACCTTCATCTGGTCAGCGACATTGTGCAGGTCAATGATTTCGGTAATGCCTGGATAGAAACGCTTCAGCGTGCCACGCGGATTTTCCGTGTCGAAGGCACGCGCCAGAATATTGCTGCGCGACAGGAAATCCAGCAAGGCGCGCGCCGTTGTGGTTTTGCCCACGCCACCCTTGTCTGCGCCTACCAGTATCAATGTTGGTTTCATGTCCTATCCCCAAAATGGGCCGGGATTTTCCCGGCTGTTACCGCAGCTTGTGCCGAAAGTTCAGTGGCCTGGGCCCCAAACAATGTCCGCTCATACAGTTCCTATAACAGGCTTCGCGGGAAAATTGAAGGGACCGCGAAAAACGGCGCTCGGCATCTGCATCAAGCTGAATTTCAGTTGGCCGATATCGTTTTGGCATCCTCCGAAATGATCACCGGATTGCCCGAGCTGAAATCAAGTCGAAGTTGCATTTCCATCTGTCCGCCCTTGCCATTACCACCATGGTCATTGTTCACGGACCAGAAGACAATGCTGGACGCATCGCAATAGCGCGCACCGGAATTGCAATTCACCACAATATCTTCATTTGCGCTGTTGTAGTAGCGGTTGGGCCAGCGGGCAAAAAGCCTCGACTTGTCCTTGACGATTCCGGCAATGCTGAACTGCTTGCCATAGAAATTCACATTGGGCGCATATAGCGAATAAAGCTCGTTGACTGCCTGATTGGCCGGCATTGAAAGCGCTGCATTCAGCCGGTGAACGAACTGGCGCGACATCTGCTCCATTTGGGCAGTCTGATCGATCTGCGGAGTTGGCGCTGGCGGAGTTGCAGGCACGGAGGTTGACGTGTTGCGCTGCGTGGAATTTGCATTGTCGATGGATGCAATGAGGACTTCCGCAAGGTCCTTGAACGAGCCATTGGGGTATTTCTTTAGGTAAAGCCCGATCAGGTCCTTGTTGCCGCTACCCTTCACCGAGTCCCAAAAGGCAAGTTCCACGCTCAATTCGCCTGTTACAGGATCAGTCTGTTGCGGGGTCTGAGCCACGGGTGGCGCGGACGGGTTGCCGTCCATAGTACCAAGGTCAGGTTTTCCCGCCAGGTAGAAGTCACCCGAAATCGCCTCATTCACCCATGGCACCTGCTTGTCGCCCGTCGCAGCCAGAACGTCCTGGCGCACCCGCCCCACCATCTGGCGGATCTCCAGACCAGGTTCGAGAATCTGCTTAGCCAGTGCGGTCGAGAATGGGCTGTTTGCCCCGCTGCCATCGAGCGCCACTTCACCGGGTGCAGCCGAAAACACCACCATGGTGCCCGCAGCCGAAGCATCAATCTTGGCAAGGCCACGCTTGGCTGAACGTGATATCGACCTTGGCAGCGGATTGTTCCTGCACGCGTCAAGGACGATCAGGCGGATGCGTGCATCGGAAAGCTCCATCAACTCGATCACGTCATCGATCTTTACCGCCGTCGATGGCAGGTCGCTGGATGCCTGGATATCGGCATCCACCGGCAACAACCAGTTGCGACCGGCGACCTCCAGACCATGTCCGGCATAGAAGAAAAGCGCCGTATCTGCGCCTTGCGCCCGACGCCCGAATTCGCTCATTCCATCCAGAATTGCCTTGTGGTCGCCATCCGTGATGGAAACAACATCGAAACCGAGCTTTGACAGGGAACCCGCCATTATCCTGGCGTCATTGGCAGGATTGACCAGTTCCGGTGAATGCTCGTAGGCGCCATTGCCGATGACCAGCGCAACGCGCTTTGCGGCCTGTGCCCTGCTAGCCAACGCAAGGAAGAGGCCTGTGATTGCCAGGACTGCGATTAACCTTGCCATTTTCATTCCTGTTTCTGCCTGCGCGCTGGTCCCCATCCAAGCGTAGGACAGACAGGCCTCGTTTGTCGAGGCCTGCCTTTCCATCATGGTTGATGGTAGAGGGTCCAGTCTCTATGAACGCAGGATCTTTTTGGTCGAACCAACCGCCTGGGCAATTCGGGCATAATGCGTCTTGCGCAATCCGCTGCTTGCCGAGCGCAACAATTTGGTCTCGGTTTCAGTGACGATGGCAGCCGCTTTCGCGGCGACTGCCTTGACCGCAGCCTTCTTCACAGCACGATAGGTCTTTCCGCCCTTGCGGATCGGCGCTGCGGCCTTGTCCTCATTCTGGGAAACAAGGCTTGAAAGGCTGCGTGATGCCTTGTTCAACTCGGTTCGCGCGATCGTATAGTCGGGCCGGTTTCCGGTGGCACTTGCAGCACTCTTGAAACCCTGCGCCAGGCAGTCGGCACGGTATTCCGCCGGCAGGGCGCCGCATTCGCGCTCGGCATCGCCAAGCCGCCTCGTGATCGCCGAAGTATGCGAATCCGAAAACGCCATCTGGAAGCTCTTGAGCCCGTCAATGGCTGTTGTCTCCTCCGGCACCAGCAATATCTGGCCAGGGGCCGATATCTGCGGCAGGTCCGAACCACCGGCATCAAGCGCGGCAAAGGATGGCAGTGTATTTGCAAGCATGAATGCCACCGCCATGGACACTTTTCCAATCAAGGACAGGTTCAACATTCTCATTTCAGTCTCCTCATTCACTCAAGCCATAGGCTTTTCTCAAAGACCGCTTGGTCTGCGATCCGAAATCCCCATCAATCGACCCATCATAGAAATCCTGAGCAGCCAGCTTGCGTTGCAGGGCAGAGCGCGTCTGCTCCTTGAACATTTTCGGATTGTCCGAAAGTTGCTGGAGCACATCTTCATTGCCGCTGCGCAGCGCCTCATACAGAAACTGGCTGAATCTTCCGGCGTCTTTCCCGGCACCACGCCATCGTCAATCAGCGCTGCATAGTTGAACATCGCTTCGGGATGACGCAGCCTTGCTGCCCGCTCGAAATATTCCAGCGCCCGCTTCTGGTCACGGACCACCCCTTCCCCACCCTGGAAATGCAGGAAACCCAGATCGTTGATCGCATCGGCAAAATCCAGGTCCGCCGCCTTGCGGAACAGTTCGACCGCGCGCTTGACATCCTGCTTGACGCCAATCCCCTGTTCGAACAGCTTGCCGAGTTCAAACATCGCCTCCGGATCGCCAGCATCAGCGGCCCGCGTCAACATGATGGCAGCTTCCTCGGGGTTGAACCGCTTCTCATTTGCATCAAGCCGCATATAGGCAAGGCCCTTGAGCGCCCGAGTGTCACCATCTTCGGCAAGGGCGCTCAATTGCTGCTCTTGGTCGGCGCCAAATTGGCCCAGTGCGATCCGGCGGTCGTCGTTTTCAAGCGTGTTGATCTCCTTGGAGCGCCCGGCAAGAAAATAGGGATTGCCCGAGAGCGAGCCATAGGTATGGGGTTCCTGAGTGTTGCCAGTCTCGCGCAACACTTCGTCGCGCACCCGGCGAAACATCAGTCCGATCTCCAGATCGGGTGATTGCAGGTTTTCTGCGAGCGCACGCGCAAACGGGCTGTTTCGGCCATTGCCATCGGCAGCGACCGCTCCTGCTTCAGCGGCAAATGCCACCAGCGTCCCGCGCTCAGGCGATGGCTTGGCGGCGTCTGCACCCGCTTTGGGCGCGACATCGAGCGTTACGATCTCGGCATTGCCCGCCTTGGCAAAGGGGTCATCACGACAGGAATCAAGAATGACGATCCGCAATTGTCGCGCCTTGTCGACAGCCGCCAATACCTCGTCCAGCAAGACAGAACGATTGGCAATCTCGGTGCGATTGCTGGCCTCGATATCCACCGGGACCAGGAGATTGCGCCCGCCCACCTCGACGCCGTGACCGGCATAATAGACCAACGCCACATCCGCGGTTTCTGCCTTGAAGGCAAAATCCGCTATTGCCTTGCGCATTTCCGCAAGCCCGGCATCGCGCAGTGGCGTGACCTCGAAATCGAGAGCCCTCAGCGTGTCACCGATCAGGCTTGCATCATTGATGGTATTTCGAAGCGCCGGAACACTGCGATATTCGGCCATGCCGATTACCAGTGCGATCCTTTTTCAGCCTGTGCCACACCAGCAGAGCCGATAGTCGCGATGAGCAGGAAAAATGCGGCATAGGCCGACTTCATGCCATTCCCTCTTCAAATGGCGGGCGCTGATCTGGACCAGCGCCCCGTTCCGACTTACTTGCGGGCCTTCACATTGAAGGTCACCATGTGAATGGCGGACGTTCCCTTGCCGCTTTCCTTGGCGTCGCCACCAGCCTTTTCATCAGCAGCCTTCTCTTCGGCTTTCGCCTTTTCAAAGAGCTTGATTGCCAGGCCGCGTGTCGCCGTTTCACCGGACTTCTTCACCAGCTTCTGGCATCTTCGGCTGCCGAGAGCTTCTGGTTTCCGAGTCCGCCTTCACGACAGAACAGCAGCAGGGTTTCGTCCGTACCGGGCGTATCAAACACCAGCTTGCCGGATTGCGGATCCGGTATGGTCCGTGCCTTGCCGGCAGGCAATACCGCTTCCCCGATCATTTCCTGCGGGATGACTTCCACATTCCCATCGGATTCGATGTAGAAGATCTGCACCTCGCAGGCATTGCTCGCCGTCACGTCAAAGCTGAGTTGTTCGTCCACGAAGACGTCCGTGTTGGCTACCTTGACCGAGAGCTTCAGCTTGCCGGCCTTCTTGTCGTCATCACCCTTGAAGGAGTCGTCGCGATAGTCCGGATCCTTGTAGTCAGGGGTGGCGGCGGCTGTCTTGGTGTCTTCCTTCTTGTCGCTCTTGTCCTCGTTGGAAGTTGCACCTTCCTCAAGCTTTTCCCTATCGAGCGGTTCAATGCCCAGGAGCGGCTTGACGAGTTTGGCAAACTGGGCTTCCACCTCGAAACGTGGCACTTTCGAACCACCCTTGAGCTGGGTGATCCAGTCAAGGCCAAGACGCAGCGTTTCGGAGTCGGATACCCTCTGGATTGCCTGCTCGAATTCCTGCGGCGTCATGTCAAACTCGGCAGCAAGAGATTCAGCATCAAGGTCGTCCTCATAGAGGTCGGCATTCCAGGTCACGATCTCTTCCTTGCCAGGGCCCGAACGGCTTTTCAGTGTACCGTCAGGGGCCTTCTCGGTTGCACCTGCCTTTTCAAGCGCAGCCAGGAAGCGATCCCGGTCTTTTGCATAATACTCGTCCAGCTCCGCCTGCTTCACATACATTTCCAGCAGCAGATCGCGCTGGCCAAGTGTGAAGGTCGGCGACTTCTCGATGAACTCACGCAACCGGTCGAGCTTCGCGATGATCCCGTCGGCATGGCAATCCATGCAGGAGCGACCATTGATGATGTCAACACCCTTGCCGATTGGCCGCTTGCGGAACGACACGATCGAAGTCGGTCCACGGTCCAGTCTGTCACCCTTGTTGGTCGACAGGTAGTATCCCTGCAAGCCATTGGGCAGCGAGAAGATCATTTCCCCGCCATCATGGTGGAATGCCGTGAGATCCTCATCCAGCGGCTCGATGTCTGTCGGGCCATGCGGATGCCTTCTAAGGCTCTGCAGGTCACGGCTTCCGGCAAAGTCATATGACTTCCAGTAGTAGCCGCCCTGCGGCAGGTCATGCCTTTCAAGCATACGATTGTGATCGGATACTCCCGATTCACCTTCATCAAAGGCTGCACGAACCACCCGACGACGACGAATATTGTCATTGACATCGACGCCCATGGTTTTTTCCAGATCGGAAATCTTTTCCGGAAGATCGAGCAGCGTGTGATAGAGTTCCGGCCGCGGTGCATTGGCGATGAACCAGTCCACGCGCATGATCGGCAGTTTCGTATCCAGCGAATCCGATAGCGTCTTGAGCGCGGTGTCGTCACCAGGATCATAGCCAAGCGGATATTTCGCGATCACCTTGTCCCATTTGTCGCTATCCCATTTGAGGTCGCGGATATCAACCCGCACCAGCAGGTCCTTCGTATCTGGAACGGTCTCGGGAACAACAATGGACGGACCGTTGGACAGGGAGTTGATCAGCTTGTTGAAGCCCGCCTTGTAGAGTTCCAGGCGCTTCCCGAACGCGTCGTCATCCTCGCATGGCAGTTTTCCGTTATATTGCGGACGGAACGAGAAATAACGGACGAACGGCCGGTTCGCCTCCCGAAACAGAGCCAATGTCGCGTACGGCGGCATCAACAAAGGTATGCCAGCCCAGAACCTCGCGCTTGCGCTCGGGTACTGCCCTTGCCGCAACCTGTAACTGGGCCACCGGCTCGCCAAGCTGGTCGATCCACTGGCCAAGTTTTTCGAGCTCAGCGTCGCTTGGACGTTTGCCATATGGCATTCGACCGCTCGCCACAGAAGTGTAGAGCAGCGACTTGCTGCGGTCACCCGGCGTCACAAAGGCTGCATTGGTCGCAATCGATGCAAGATCGCCTGTCGGGAAGCTGCCCTGGGCGCTTTCGCCCGGACCATGGCAATTGCGGCAATATTTGCCGATGAATTCATCCGCATGGGCGGAAAGATCGCCGCCCCCCGTCGAGATTGCCGCCTGCACCGCATTGGTGTCCTTGCAGGCATCCTCGCTGGTAACCGGCAGTTCCGGCTTCTTCACCTCACGTCCGGTGAGATAAGCATACATCGCCAGCTTGTCTTCCTCGCTGAGATTGGCAAGCCCGGCTGCATATTTCTTCATGATCGGATCGGCAAATGGCGTGCCGGACAGTTTCTTGCCCTCGCCCATGACCGTCTTGACGAACACATCCTGCGATACGGAGGCAATCCTGTCCCTGGTGATTGCAGGCGCGACCGCTCCCGTCAGCCCCTTCTCACCTTCGAACTTGCGCGCATTGTCCAGACCGAAATCGAGCGTGCGCGGCGTATGGCATTCGCCACAGGCACCGGCATTCTCGACCAGATAGCGACCACGGCTCATCTGGCTGCCATCATCAGGCTGCCAGGCAGGTGTGGTGAAATTTCCGCGTTTCCAGAAAGAGATCGTCGCACTCAGATTGTAGGGAAACGACAATTCATGCGAGGCAACCTTGTTGTCGGATTGCGGCAGGCTGTCGATATAGGCCTTGATGTCGAGAACATCCTCCGGCTTCAGCCCGGCATAGTTGTGTACGGCATCACCGGATAGAGATGGCGACCATCCTTGCCAACGCCATTGATGACGGCATTGAGGTAGTCTGCATTCGACCAGCCACCTAACGCCATTGGGATGGCAGTGATGTTCGGCACATAAAATGTCCCGATGAATGTATCCATCTTCATGCCGCCTGAAAACAGCTTCGGATCATCACCCGGCGAATGACAGGCAGCGCACCCCGACGCATTTGTCATGTATTCGCCGTTCTTCAGATCAGGCTTGTAGTTGGAAAAAGCATCTGCCTTGAAAAGATCCCGCGCCAGTGCAGGACTGACGCTGACGGCGAACATCGCCAGGCCTGCCGCCAGCACGGCTGACCATGTTCCCGTATTTCTTCGACCCGCGTCTGGTTGGCGCGTTCGGTTATTCACTGGCCTGGCGTTGGTAACACCAACTGGCACGGGCAATGGCTTCGGGGCGGAAGTCATGGCATTGTCTCCTTTCAACATGGACAGGATGGTCCACAATTCAATCTGGCCTCGTATCGCAATCTGCTGTGCCGAATGGCACTATCCGCCTGCGATCAACGAAATTCAAACCGTTCGAACTCCACTTTCCCGAGCTTGCGCCCGGCCTTCTTCAAACCGCTGACAATCGCATTGCGCAGCGGCGGCGGCCCGCAGAACCAGAGTTCCGACCCGTCCACCTCGAATGGCACGCTTGCTTGCAGTTTCTCAGCGTCGATGCGCCCCGCCGTCGCTGAATCATGAAGATGAAAACGAACCCCGACACCCGGTCGCTGGCTTCACGCAGCGCTTCCTCGCGCACTGCCTCGGCACTGTCGCGAACGCAATGCACCAGATGGATCTGGCGCTTTTCCTCCGGCGTCAGGCTTTCGGCCATTGCGAGGAACGGTGTGATGCCGATGCCGCCTGCCAGCCATATCTGCTTGTCACCACCGCGCGAATGGACGAAGCGGCCATAGCCGCCTTCCACCAGTATCCGGTCCCTGACGGCAGCCTCTTTTCGCGCAAACGCGCCGTGTAGTCGCCCAGCGGCTCGACCGCGAAACGTACGGAACCCGTCTTTCCCGAGGCCTGCAACCGTGAAGGGATGCGGCTCACGCAATCCCGGCTTGAAAATGCAAAGGCAAACTGACCAGGCTCTGCCTTGATCGGCCCGCGAATTGGCTTTGCTTCGATGATCCTGCAGCAGCGTGCTTTTCAACCGAAGTAACAGTGTAGCTGCGCCTTTGAGGAACGCCATCAACCAGTATAGGCGAGGCTTCCCACGCCAATGACAGCAAACAGGTTGAGGTAATTGGCGAGCAGCGCAGTGCCGTCAAAAGGTCGCTTGATGAAGAACTGGTGAAAGGCGATGAACAGGAAAACACACCCATCAGCCGATGGCTCTGCCGCCACAGGCCATAGGGCACTTCGAGTTTCGTGTATGGGATGCGCTTGACGAGGCTCAGCGCGATAAGCGCAATCAGGCCATAAAACCCGTATTTGCCAGCTTCCTTTGCAAGGAGGTTGAGACCCGCCGTCAACTGCTTGCCCTGAAAATCAGGCGTCACGAAATAATGGATCAGGATCAGCACCAGAGCGGCTATGCCGATCTGGCGATGGAAATGATAGATGCGGTCAAGCCCGCCAAACAGCGGCTCCAGAAAGCGCGGACGCGTCGCCAGAAACTGGTTCAGCGCCATCGCAACAAATGCAGTGGACGACGCCGCCAGCGATATCCATGTCATGAGACCGGTATGGCTCGCCGCCCCCACGGAAAACAGCGTGGCGATGAGGCACAGGAAAACAACCAGAACTTTACCGGTCACACAGCAACTCCCATTGGCGGCATTCCTTCACAAAACACTCCTGCAGCATGAGTACATTCTTATCATCCTAGAACAAGGCAAAATCGCCAACCATCTGATTGCGGGCGAGCCATGGCGTCTGCCGCCCTTCGGTTCTCTCCACGACCTGGCGCTTGACACCAACATAAAGTTCGGAGACTTCGATCACGCCGTTCCGGTTCAGATCGAACTTTGCCCGGTCGCCCGAAAGCACGCTGGCAACAGCCTGCGTGAATTGTCCACCACCCAGCTTCTGGTTTTCCTCAGACAATTCGCGCCCTTTTGATGCAGAAAACACGGTCAGACCAGACGGGATGTTCTTCAATATGCCCGATACTGCATCATCATTGGTGGCAAAGAAGTCGGTTCCCGCAGCCCCCGAATGGCAGGCATCGATGAATACCGTCATGCGCGCCTTTGATTTTGCCAGCACGGCCGAAAGCTGGTCCCAGGAAAGCGCAGTACCAGCAATGTTTTCCGGATCGGTATTGGATGTCGCCATGTAGAAACGGCCATCTTCACCTTTCGCGCCATGGCCTGCAAAGAAGAATACCGCCTGCTCACCTGGTTGGGCTTCGCTGGCTAGTTTTTCCGCTGCGGCGAGCACTGCTTGCGGTGACGCTTCGCCATCCGGGAGAACATCACTGGCGGCAAGCTGAATGGTTTTACCATCCAGTCTGGCCAGGCTGTCAGCGAGTGTTTTCGCATCTGCGACTGCAAGGCCCAGGTCCTGGATACGTTCGTCATCATACTGGTCGACGCCAACCGAAAGCAGGCGCACTTTGGACAATGAGGCATCTGCACCCAGATCGCGCCCGACAGGCAGGCTGACCAGCCCTTCCTCGTCGAGCGCAACGACCGAAACCCAGCGCGCACCAGGCAGTCTTGCCACGTCGATTTTAACTTCCGTGCCGCTGCTGACAGCAAAGACATTGTCAGTAAGGATGCCGTCCTGGTAAACGCGGATGCCACGCATTTCTCCAAGACTATCTGGAGTTACAATACCGGTGATCCGCCCGTCAGCAACATTGAGCGTGCCTGAAAGGCGTGGCGGTACACCAACGGCAACGGTCTGCGGCTTGTATTCGCCCGACAAAACCTTCTGAACGAGCCCCGGGACCCGAAGACGCGAATCGAATTGCTGGAACGTGTATTGGCCGATCTGCCCGGGGAAGCGCAGATTGACGAAATGCGCACCTTCCGTTGTCGAATCGAAATGCATGTCGGGCGTCCACACGATCACCTCGTCATCGACGATCCGGCCTTCAAGCACCGTCTCGCCATCAGCGATGCGATGGACGTAGAAGGTGCCATCGGAGTTCTGTTGGAGAAGGTGGCGTTCGTCGGTAGTCATGGCGACTGATTGCAGCAAATCACCACGGGGAAGATCGAATTTCTTGAAAACGAACTTCAACGATTTTGCATCAAACACAGCCGCGCCGCGCGCCTCTGCCGACCAGATGGCGAGATAGCGCTGGGCAAACGCCGCCGTTTCCACCCGGCAATATGACAGGCTGCCGTAGCACTCCGTGCCGATATCGCTGGAAGGGTTGTCAAACTGCGTTGAGTACGGATCTCCATCCATTCCGTCATGGAACAGAACCATCTGGAATTGAAAAATTCCCTGGCTTCCACCCATGATGACGGCTTGCGTCAGCCAGAGAACCCGTTCGCCCAGTTCGTATCGGTATGCGTAATCAACGCCATAGGTATCGCCGGCATTCTTGAAGAAACTTGCTGAATCGGCAATATCCTTGCGGATCAGTTGAGCAAGTTCCAATCTGAATTTGGACTGTTCGGGATTGGGTTCGTTCCAAGCCTCACCTGCAGACTTGCCGACTGACCCGCTATATGTTGCGTCTGTCGGGTCAAGCACGCCGAGACCAAACGAAACAAGGCTATCGACAGCGCCATTGCCTGTCAGAACACCGGATCGGGATAGTACCGCTCTTGTGAGTGTGTTTTGACTTGCACTCTCTGCTACACCCAGCTGCACGACCTTGTTTGAATCGAGATAGGCAGGTTTCACATATTTTTCGATGAACGCCTGGTACACTGCGACAGGACGGGCAATTTTCTGCAGCATTTGTCGCCTCCATTTCCAGAAAACCATTGGTTTTGCGATGTCGATTCACATGCGCGTAACGCAGGCCACCTGAAAAGCGGGACACAAGAAACGGATCAAGCTCCGTTGCCGCAAAGGATACAGTTTGGCTTTCCATATCCGCGCCGGGCCCGTTTATCTGCACATCTGGCAGACCGAGCCGGAACCCCGAACTTCCTCCATAATCCATCGAGACAACGAGGTTGTTTTCCGTGTCAAACACGGGCAGATCATTGCCGGCTTCAACCCTGGCCCTCCACCTCGCGAATATTCATTGCTGAAATTCAACGAGTTGAATGCCCTGAACGCCCCCCAGGAGTGAAAGGAGAACCCGATGAAACTATCATGATTGTCCCAGGCCACGGACTCGAAATTGTCCTTGTGAAGCAAGCTGCCATCCACCGCATCGAATACGAACATGTGTTCTTCGTTCAGCGCGGACACGAAGCGACCTGTTTCACTGAATCGCGGTTCTGTTCCGGTTCCCTCGAATATTACCTGCAAAGTCTCCGCGTCCAGCAGTCGCCATGTGCCGTCGTTGCGCTCGTCGATCAGTCGGGACCCATCCGCATTGACCAGATATTTTTCCGGCTGCTCGACAGCAAACCTGTCGTCGAGATCGATAACGGGAAGACCTGCCGGCTTCACCTTGACCTCGCCCAGCGAAACCGCCTCGGCGCTTTCGATCTGGCACTTCCGCTGCCAGCCAACCACAGCAAATTCAAGCGGAACGTGCCCGGCCAGAATTCCCTCGATCGGAATTGTGCCTTTATCTTGTGCACCCCTGCCATAAAGCGGCACCACCGCCCGCGTCTTGTCCTTGAAGGTTTCGATGCCGAATGGGCCTATGGCGTTGGGCATCAGCGCGTAGAAGCCCTCGCCCTTGAAACGCACCGGCGCGTCCGTTGCCACGACAAGATAGGCCGGAACCAGTTCGGTCAGCGTGTTGCCGGACCAGTTGACGGTGACATAGTCGCCAGCGCGTATGTCTGTCTTGTCGAGTGAAACCTTGATGTCACGCTGCAGGCGCTCGAACACCGCCTGCTCTTCGTCGCACGGCCCGCCATAGGGAACTGCCGCGTTGCGGATACGCGCCACATAACTCGCCTCGGTGTCATCCTTGCGCCATGACAGATCGGCGGCTTGGCTGGTTTTCGCCTGCCTTGCGCCACCGGTTCCATCCAACCCCAAAGTGCCCTGGTTGACCACCACCGGTTCACCTGGATCGAAGCCTTCCGACTGGCACATTTCCAGGGTACGCACGATTTCGCGGCCAGAACCCTTCAATGAAAAGACATGATTGAATCCGATGTCGAACTTGAAGGAATTGCCTTGCTGCAACGCCGCAGTCAGCCCGGCATGGGTGTTGGTTTCCGAATGGCGAGACCAATTCTCGCGTCCGGTCCACAGCCGAGAATTGCAACGTTTCGGTGTATCCCTTGTCAGTCGTGATGGTCGCTTGCGGATTGTCGCCATAGTCACCACGGTTGAACAGGAATGCGAATTCAATCCCGCGACCTTGCCGCAACGAAGTGCGAAACAGGCATAGGCATCGCCGTCCGTGTTGCAAATCGTGGCGCCATCTCCATTCACCGGTGCCAGTGCCTGCCATTTCCCTGATGGCACGGCGTTGCCCGCCAAATGCTGTCTTTGTCTCTTGTTTTTTCCTTTTCGGGTCAGGTCATGAAGGATTGCAGCACCAATTCCTGTCGCAATGCCGATACCGATTGCGCGCTTCAATCGTTTGCTTCCGGCATGGGCTGAACCATGGAATGGGGCAAACAGAAATGAAATGGCAACAAGGACAATCAGGATCGGACGCAACAGCAACCCTCCACGATCAGGGAAATATGCGGGACAGCAACGGCGGCCCCGGCAATTTCGCTCGTCGACACCTACCCACTCGTCAGGTTGATCACCTCGACCCGGCGATTTTCGGCCGCCAGCGGATCATCCACATTCTTCAGGCGTTCTTCGCCATAGCCGATCGCAATCAACCGGTCAGCGGCGATGCCGAACTTGCTGATGAGGTAATCGCGCACACTGCCGCGCGGCGATCCGACAGATCCTGATTGTAGTCATTCGACCCGGCAGCATCGGTATGCCCGTTGAGCACGATGCGATATTCTTGAGCGCATCGCTGGTGAGCGCCTTGCCCAATTCATCCACGTCAGGCAATCGATTCAGCCTTGATCGACGCTGAATCATAATCGAACTTGATCTCGATATCGATGCGCGGAAGGTCGTTGGTCTTGACGATCTCGTCAAGCTTCTGGCGCTGTTCGATGCGAATGCCGCGCGTCGGCAATGCCTTGAGGAATTTCTGGTCTTCCGTTTCTGCAGGTTTTGCAAAAGACCGTGTCAGGGAACGCGTCTTCTGCGTTTCCTTTGGCTTCAACTGCTGTTCGATGCTGGATGCATCAAGCGATTGTGCGAAAGCCGCCTTTGCTGCAGCTGTGCTGATGACACAAGCAGCCACAAGCCCGGCAGCAATTAATGCCACTTTGCCGTTTCATGGTATCGACCTCTTATGCCCCTGCGTTCTATACAATCGCAATGTGACAGGCTTTGCAACGTTGCGATGTGTCAAACATCACAACAAGGACAATGTCATTGCGCGGTCATTGCGCTGCCGGCGCTGCAGTAACCGGGAAATCGAAGACCTTTCCCGCAAATGGCTCGGCCGGATACCTGAAATGCCACCATTCACGCCGGTAATTTGAAAATCCCTGCCGGGCCATTGCCGATATCAGCAATTGCCGGTTGGCCCGCGCAGTTTTCGAAACGGCCTTGCTTGCCGAATGGCTTACCGGATCAAACAGGTCAAACCCGCCACCCATATCAGCTTCAACAGGTTTGCCACCGCCATCTGGGATCGCGAAAGTGAGATCAACCGAACCACCGGAGGAATGGCCGGATGGCACCGATATACCCTCGGCCACAAGACGGGAACCCGCGACGCGCGGATGATAGGTCGGATTGGTTGTCTTGCCCTGACGCTTTGCCCAGCGCACAAAGCTTTCGACCGCCTGTTTGGGTCGATAACAATCGAAAACGACGAGCGTCCTGCCAGTTTTTCAAGGTCCTGCTGAACCTTGCCAGCGCCTCCGCAACGGGCTTTGCCAGAATGCACTCGCCTGCTTCATAGCCCGGCACGACCGCACCTGTGAAATTGTTGCTAGGTCGCGTAGCGCATGTGCCTGACAATGCTCGCGCTAATGTCGCGAAGGCGGACAAAACCTCCGGCAGATCGGCCGCGATGCAGAAATTGGTCAACCCTGAAACCAAAACCACGGCTAACGCAGGAACAGTTTTCATTCCAGTCGCATTCGCTGATCGCCGTGTCCTGATATTTTGACCCGGCAAAAACTGCATCAATTCGGATAATGACCCATTCCGCCGGTTTAAGGCCTGACAGGTTGGCGCTTTGCCAATTGTCATTGTCGGAAAGCGCGAACCGTTTCTTTTCCCCGGTAGATGTTGTCACGGTCACTTCCGGATCTGCTGTTCTTCGAAAAGATATCGGGGTTTTTCGCATATCCGTTGATGAAGGAAAGCGATGACAGGCTGCGGGGACCGCTGAGCTCGATATAGAGCTCTTCGCCCTCGCCCTCGCCACCAACACCTTCCACCCATGCCGTTGCCGGATTGTTGTCGACAAGATTTCCCGGACCATAGCGATTGGCCTTTTGCGGCTCCAGCACCGACGAAACGCATATGCGCGCGCCCGTGCGCCCCGTGCAATTCTGCCCGACCCAGGCCGGCACGCTTGTTCTGGGAGGCATTGTCTTTGCCAGTTCGCCGGGCGTGAGTATCTTAGGGCAGCCGGCTTGCTCCAAGACGCTTTCGCGGCTACCCTGATCAGCCGTTGCTGCTGTTCCTGCATCCTCGAAAAAGAACTCGCCCGTGATCGAACTCACTTCCCAGGGCACCTGCTTCTCACCGGTTTCAGCCAGCACGGATACCCTTGCCTTCTTGAACACCCGCTCGATCGGCAAACCAGGTTCCGGACATCGCCTGCGCCAGTGCTTTCGTGTACGGACTGTTGCCATCGGTACCGTCAAGTGCAACATCGCCCGGTGCCGTCGCATAGGCAATATAAGTGCCCTTCGGTGCGTCAACCGGAGCGAGACCGCGCGACATGCTGCGCGAGGCTCCTTGAACGGATTGTCGCGACAGGCATCCAGAACAACAATATTCACCTTCGCGTCGGAGGAATTCATCACCTGCAGGAAATCATTGATGTTGATTGCCTCAAGCGCCACCTCGTCCTCACTGGTAATGGCAGCATTGACCGGCACCAGATAGTTTTCGCCCTTCACCTGAAGTCCGTGACCGGCATAGTAGAACAGGCCCGCCTCGATATCATCACCGCGTAACTGCCTGCCAAAATCCAGCAGCGCCTTTTTCAAGGTGCGGTAATCGGCATCACCAACAAGCGTGACGGTGAAACCGGCACTTTCCAGCGTCCTCGCCATCAAGGCCGAGTCATTTGCCGGATCTGTCAGTTGCGGCGCATTAACATAGGCAGAATTTCCCACGACAAGCGCAAACCGCCCGCCTGCCTGTGCTGGCAGGGCCATGAGAATCATTGAAACGACAAGACCGGCAAGGATTTCCGGCTGCAGGTTTCGCAAGAATGCCAGGCGCATGTTTGGGAACTCACGATCACGTTCGTCAAACAACCGTGCCGGATTTGCAGGGCTTTCGCAACCATTCAAACCGCAAAACCTTGAAAGCCCGGCCAAGCTGTGGGACCCTTGCAATCGCGCCCGGCAATGGCAATCGACCGCAGGTCGAACCAGTATAAAGCGCAGGCAAGCAAGGGGAATTTCGTGGAAACCATGCCGACCCAAAGATGCAGATCAAATGGAATCGCGATGGTTCGAACGCTGCTTTTCACAATCGCAATGCTGCTATTGGTGCCGCTTTGCGCGTCGCGGTCGGCACTTGCGGGGATCGAGCCGGGTGGAGATGGCGCATGGCTGGTGATCGCCAGTCGCACACGCGCCAATGATGCGATTACACTTGCGCAACAACATGTGCGACAGTTCCCGGGAACCACTGTATTTCAGGGCAGCAACGGCTTTTTTGCCGTGGCACTGGGTTGGACCGACCGCTATTCCGGCGAGCCGTTGCTGACATCGCTAGTAAATAGTGGCGCAATTCCCGCCGACAGTTATTTCCACAATGGCGAAAGGTTCATCCGTGCAATCTGGTCTGGCAGGAATGCACAGACGGCTGGCCTCGCCCAATTGCTGGCGACCACCAGGCTTGCCAATACAGGCCGGACCGTGGAGCCTGCACCGCGAGCGCCACAAACGCCCGTCATTTCCGGCAATGACGGCCACCTTGCCGCTGGACAGGCGGCAATCGTCGCCGGACTTTCCGGTTCAGGAGACGATTTCCTTTCGCTGCGACAGGCCCGGGAACCAGTTTCCGTGAGATTGCCCGCATGCGATCAGGAACCAGGATGACCATCAATCTGACCTGCAACGGTTGGGTCCGGTAGCACTCGACAACGGCATGAGCGGCTGGGCTTTCGCCAAATATGTTTCGCCCGAAAATGCAGCACCTGCTCCCCAGCCAAAGCGCGACACTGCCGCCAATATTCCGGAAGTCGGCTCCTCCAAGCCGGAAGTTCCGGTCATCGAGCCAGCCAAACCCGAGCCGAAGCAGCCCGATATAGCCAAGCTGCCAGACCCGCCAGCAGCAAAGCCGGAAAAACCGGCTATTTCCATTGCTGACCAGAAGCGGCTGGCGCTCGTCATCGGCAATTCGAAATACCGCAACACGACCGAACTTCCCAATCCCGCCAATGATGCAGCGCTGATTGCCGGCAAATTGAAGGAACTGGGCTTCGAGGTCATCAACGCGCTCGACGCCGACAAGTCTGCGATGGAAGGCGCGGTGCGCGAATTCGTCAGGCAGTTGCCCGGAACTGATGTCGCGCTGTTTTTCTATGCAGGCCATGGCATGCAGGTAAACGGCGTCAATTACCTCATTCCCATCGACGCGAAACTTGAGGATTCCACCGCTCTCGATTTCGAGACGATTGACCTCAATACTGTGTTGAATTTCATGAACCAGGATGACCGCATCTCGATCGCATTGCTGGATGCCTGCCGGGATAATCCGCTGTCACGCAGGTTCCAGCGCAAGGCCACCCGCTCGGCATTTATCGGGCGCGGATTGGCGGCCCCCAATGCCGGCAGTGGCGAAATGCTGATCGGCTTTGCCACAGCTCCTGGCGAGGTTGCGCTCGATGGCTCAGGCAGCAATTCACCCTTCAGCACCGCACTTGCACGGCATATGGGCGAAAAGGGCGTCGACATTGAAGTCATGCTCAAGCGCGTCAAGGCCGAGGTCTATGACACGACCAACAAGGAGCAGGAGCCCTGGCATAATTCTGCACTGCGCCGCGAATTCTATTTCAATCCGCAATAAGTGTGGAATGCGCTGGCCGCGGATATCCACCAGCAGATTGCAACTATACGCGAGCTCGCCGGGAGCATAGGGTCAAGGCTGGATTTACTGCATTCTGGGGCGGAAGGCAGGCAAGACTGAGCCGCAGGAGGGGAATTTGAATGACTGCTGACGCCCCGGAAAAGAGCCCGCTCAAGGGCCGGGAAAAGGGAAATGTTCTGAGCCCCAGCAGCAGGCTTTTTGCTTTGCTGACATCGCTTATCCTGCCGAGGAAAAGCGCCTCGGGCGTGCTTGTCTCGCGGCTTTTCGGTCTGGCATTGCTTATCGGCCTGCTTGCCCTTCGCGCCATCGATCCTGTCTTCGTCCAGACAGTAAGGAACCAGAGTTTCGACCTTTACCAGCGCATCCAGCCGCGCGAATTCCAGAAATTCCCGGTGGCCATTGCCGATATCGACGAAGGCAGCCTCAAGAAATATGGCCAATGGCCCTGGCCTCGAACCCGGGTCGCCGAACTTGTTACCAAACTCACCCAGGCCGGTGCGGTTGTCATCGGCTTCGACATCGTGTTCGCCGAGGCGGACCGCCTGTCACCCGAACGCATAGCCGAGGACAATCCACAACTCCCCGAAGCAGTGCGTGCGGAGCTTTCCGCCCTGCCCTCGAATGAACTGGCTTTCGCCAGGGCAATTGCATCCTCGCGTGTGGTCGTGGGTGAAACCAGCGTCAGAAGCCTGCGCCAGGCAGGCACCGACACAACCCCTATCCCCCAAGTGCCCTTTGCCATGTTGGGCGAAGACCCTGAGCCCTTCATTCCGCATTTCCCCGACATTGTCCGCAATCTTGAGGTTCTGGAAAAGAACGCAGCCGGGCACGGCGTCTTTACCGTAGACCCCGACGCCGACGGCATTTTCCGCCGTGTGCCGCTCGTCATGAAAATACGCGACCAGTTGCGCCTCGGGCTTTCCGCAGAAATGCTGCGCGTCGCCACCGGCGGACAGGCCTTCGCCATCCGTACCAATGCAGCCGGCATTTCCGGCATAGTGGTTGGCGGGGTTCTGGTGCCCACAGATTCAAACGGCAAGGTCTGGCCGTGGTTCTCGCCTTCCTATCCGCAGCGCTATGTTTCCGCCGGTTCGATCCTGGACGGCAGCGCGGCACCGGGCGCGGTCAAAGGCCATCTCGTGCTGGTCGGCACCTCCGCCGTAGGACTTGAGGATTACCGCGCCACGCCGGTTGCCAGCTCCATGCCGGGCGTCGAAATACACGCGCAGATCATCGAGAACATCATGGGCAAGACCTTCCTGACGCGGCCCAACTATGCCCCCGGCATGGAACTGGTCATCTTCGCATTGGCAGGGCTTGCCATCATCTGGATCATCCTGAATGTCGGCGCGGTCTGGGCTTTCATTTCGTCCGCCGCATTCCTTGCCTTGTGGTGCGGTGGCTCGTTCTGGGGCGTTCATCGAAAAGCACATGCTGATTGATGCCACCTTCCCGCCGCCGCCATGCTCACCATGTTCGTCGCCATGGCAACGGCCAACTACATTCGCGAGGAACGCCAGAAGCGCCAGATCCGCGGCGCCTTTGGCCAGTATCTTCGCCCGCCCTCGTCGACCACTCACCAGCGACCCTGAACTGCTGACGCTGGGCGGCGAAACCCGCCCGCTCTCGGTACTGTTCACCGATGTTCGCAAGTTCACCACCATTTCGGAGAGCTACAAGAAAACCCGCAAGGCCTGACCCGTCCGATGAACCGCTTCCCGACCGTGATGTCGAACGCCATTCTGGAACGCCCGGGACCATCGACAAATATATGGGCGACGCCATCATGGCGCTCCTCCGGAACGCCCCGCTTCCTGATGAAGACCATGCGCTGGATGCCTGCAAGCTGTGCACTTCATGCTGGAGGCAGTCAGGAAGCTCAACGAGGAGCGCAAAGAGCGAACCGAAGTAGCACCGAGGAGACCTCGCACGAAATCAATATCGGCATCGGTATCAACAGCGGCGATTGCGTGGTCGGAAACAGGCAGCGAAATGCGCTTTGACTACACCGCGCTTGGCGACACGGTGAACCTCGCTCGCGCCTTGAGGGTCAGTCAAAGCCTTATGAATCTTGATCATTCTGGGCAGTGGCACGGCGGAGGCCGTGCGCGACATTCTGCCGGTTCTCGAAATCGACCTCATCCGCGTCAAGGGCAAGACCGAGCCTGAGCGCATCTATGCGCTGATGGGCGATGAAACGATGAAGGCTTCCGACGATTGGCTTGCATTGCGCGCGATGAACGCGTCGATGCTGGCAAGCTATCGCACACAGGACTGGACTTCAGCTGAAGAGGCGCTGGCGCAGATTGAGGCAATCAGTGAGAAGCTCAACCTCTCACTGAGCGAATATCTGTTTATTTACGACACCCGCATCCAGGAATTCCGCAACAACCCGCCGGGTAAGACCTGGGACGGAATTTACGATGCGACCGAAAAATGAATGACGGTTCAGGCCTTACTGGTCCAGCTTTAGCAAAGCGGCAACCGCCGTGTCGCGGTTCTCGGCATCATTGGCGAAACATATCATCGCCCGCTGCCGCTGACCCATGCTGTGATATAGGTGACGAAAACCCGCATCGGCGCCTCATGGCATCGCTGGCGTGATCTTCAATTCGAGGCTTTTCGGCGCCGCGCCATATTGCTGTGCAGGATTGAGACTTATTTGCTGCGCTGGTCTGCTTGTCGCCCTCGCTGAACCCTCCAGCACACCATAGTTTGGAACATCGCGCATCGTCACTGTCGTCGAATTCGGTAAAACCCGCCGTCCTGCCATCCATGGTCAGCCGCACGGTATGATCGGCAAGGTTCACATACAGATGATCGTCGCCAAGCGGCACATTCTGCCAGCGGCGACGCTCCAGATTGACCAGTATCTGCGATATCCGGTTTTGATGGAGGCACCGCCATTGCGGCCAGGGTGGCATCATCCATCTCACCCGTCACCGCGATGCTGTGGCGCTTCTGAAACAGGCGGATCGCCGTGCGGGTTCCCTTGTCGCTGAACGCCGATACGGCAAACTCCTCCGGCGGCAGGTCACCGGTCAGAACCAGCAGATCGCGTATCTGTTCGAATTTGTATGGTTGTCCCACCAGCAATTTCGGCCACGCCCGGAGATTTCAATCCGTTGCAGAAGCCTTCGGCGAGCTTGGCAATGAGGCGCACATAGCGGTCATCCGCATTGAGAAAACCCGATGCGTAATTGCGGAGTTTCCCGGCATCCGCCGCCCGTCAAGATAAGAACCGGGATCGAACTCCACCGGCACGACCGCACATGAGCTTCGGGATATGCCGGTCCGATACGGCCATTGCGCAGGTCCCCGCCAAACTCAACGACGGCACCGCTGAGCAGCAGTCGAGCCGAGCCAGATCTTCCGGCTTTGTTGATTCCATCAATCCGGCAATTTCGCCGGTATTGTAGAATTGCGGTGATAGCCCGTGAACTGAGGAGATGCTGAGTCTCTTCAACAGCGCCTTCGCCTTGCTCTGGGGCCGTGTTGTCGCGAACCCAGATCGGCTTGAAATTGCGGCTGGCATAAAGCGTCCCGCAACAACCGCCATTTTGGACCACATCGCTGGAAACCGGTGTCCGCCAGGCCGGCATCAAACAGTTTCAGCAACTCAGCAGCAACAATCTCGTTCTCCGTGGCTTCCGCCCGGGGCCGGTGGCAGTGATCACAAGGGCGAGCGCAAGCAATGCTCCCGACAAGATTTCCACGGAACTCCATTCTACCCTCAAATCATTTGCTGTACGGAAACTGCGACCGCAGCTTCATACTGGTCATAAATCACGTTGACGCTGTCAAGGGCGCCGACACCAGGCAGAAACGCGACTTCTGTCCCCTCGACAAACATCGACACGCCGGTCGTTGTCGGTGTCCCGAACGTGACATCGTTCCCGGTTGTTCCAGGCATATCCGACAGCAGTTCATCGAGATTGATGAAATCCCTGGCTGACGTCGAAACCGGCATTTCGTCAATGCCCGGCGTCGCGGTGATGACAAACTGGTCCGCACCCGCGCCACCGCTCAAGATGTCCGCACCGCGCTTTCTTAATCAGGATATCCGGAGCTGTTTGTGCCGACAAGCGTATCGTCAGCTGCCGTCCCGGTAATCAGGTAGCCGGTGTCGAGCGTGGTTCCCGACCTGTCATTGGCAAATGCCACGACCACGCCCTGCTCAATGCTGCCGGTACCATCCGAGACGGTGGCCGTAGACGAAGTTGAGATTTTCACCGCACTAGGCAAAAAGTCGTCAATCAGCCGGTGAACTCCCACTGACGGTGCCATCGCTCTCGAGGAGCCCGTCAATGACGGGCGGTATCGGTCATCGGAACAGGGTCAATGGATCGAACCCGCCGGGCACATAGGCATTGCCCGACACAGCTGCAGTGACGCCCGCGACCGTTACGACATCGCTCACATTGTTGTCATGGACATCAAACGAACCTGTAGTGCCAACGCCAAGGTCAAGGTTGGTAACCTGCGGAAGGTCATTGCTGCCATTGATGGTGATGGTCACCTGCTGGATGTCGGTCTTCCGTGCCGTCATTGGCGATGACATCATAGAGCCAAGCGTCAGGCTTTCACTGCTGCCAAGATAGTCGAAAAGTCTGCCGTGGCATCGAACGACCAATTGATGACACCTGGGAGGTTACACCACTGCCGATCACAAGCCGCTGTCCACCGGACAGGCTCTCGAACGCCGTCGTGCTCAATCCGCCATCATTGCCGCTGAAACTCGCAAGGCTCGCTGAAACCGTCACAATGTCACTATATCAGCATCGGCCACCGTCAAGGTGCCGTTTGCCGAAAGCGCGGTCACATCATCATTGAGACTGGCGTTGCTTGAATCTGAAACTTCGGTCGTGATCACCGGCGCATCATTCGTGCCATTGATGGTGATCGTCACTTGCTGGGTGTTCGAGTCGCCAGTGCCGTCATTGGCAACGACATCATAGACGAGCACCGTGTTCTCGCCCTGGGCCAGATAGTCAAAATTTTCCGGTCCGCTGTCAAAGTTCCAGTTTATCTGTCCTGTCGACTGCGCAGCGCCGATCACATTGCCCGGATCGACCTGGAACATGGCGTCCAGCGTAGGGCGGCTACTATCCCACCCGAATTGCCGGTGACCGAATTCAGGCTCGCCGAGACTGTCACCGTGTCCGCCACATCCGTGTCATAAACGCTCAGCGTGCCACCCCCTGAGATGGGCGTGTTGCCTTCATCAACGGAAATGCCGTCACTGTCCCCGGCGTCAACGAAATGACCGGATCATCATTCGTGCCGGTAATGGTAACCGTCACGATCTGGTCAACCATGCCGCCCTGGCTATCGCCAATCGTGACCGTGAAGCTTTCCCGTCACGGTCTCTGCCCTCTGCCAGATACTGGACGGCGGCATTGTCAACTTCTTCGTAGGTCCAGACAACGGTTCCGTCTCTCCGTCGTGCCGGACCTGTGACCGCGCCCAGAGTCAGCGCGTGTGCCGCTTAAGCGTGGCTTGCCGGATTGTCCATGATGGCTGTATGCACATCGATCAGGTCAACATCGTTGAAGGCAATCGTGCCGGTATCATGCTGAGTGTCGTAGCATCGTCTTCCGTCACTGCACACCGGTGTCGTCGGTCGAGGCTCCCGTGATGGTTGGCTGGTCATTCGTGCCGGTAATCGTCATCGTCAATGACTGCGTCAACCATGCCGCTCGCCATCATCATAATCGTGACCGCGAGTTCTCCGTCACGGTCTCGCCCTCTGCCAGATACTGGACGGCGGCATTGTCAACTTCGTAGGTCCAGCCAACGGTTCCGGTCTTCCGTCGTGCCGACTCCGTGACCGCGCCAAGCGTCAGCGTGCCGCCAAGCGTGTTCGCCGGACGGCGTCCATGACGGCTGCTGCACATCGATCAGGTCAACATCGTTGAAGGCGATCGTGCCGGTATCGCTGAGGGTCCCAGCATCGTCTTCCGTCACCGGCACCGGTGTCGTCGGTCGAGGCTCCCGTGATGGTTGGCTGGTCATTCGTGCCGGTGATGGTCACCGTCACGACCTGGTCAACCATCCTGCCCTGGCCACTGACACAACGTGACCGTGAAGCTCTCCGTCACGGTCTCGCCCGCTGCCAGATACTGGACGGCGGCATTGTCAACTTCATAGGTCCAGCCAACGGTTCTGCCCTTCCGTCGTGCCGGACCCGTGACCGCGCCCAGAGTCAGCGTGCCGCCAAGCGTGTTTGCCGGATTGTCCATGACGCTGGCCAGTGCACACATCGATCAGGTCAACATCGTTGAAGGCAATCGTGCCGGTATCGCCGAGTGTCGTAGTATCGTCTTCCGTCACCGCACCGGTGTCGTCGGTCGAGGCCTGGTGATGGTTGGCTGGTCATTCGTGCCGGTAATCGTCATCGTCACGACCTGGTCAAACATCCCGCCCTGGCCATCATCAATCGTGACCGTGAAGCTCTCCGTCACGGTCTCACCCGCTGCCAAATACTGACGGCGGCATTGTCAACTTCATAGGTCCAGCCAATGGTTCCGTCTTCCGTCGTGCCGGACTCCGTGACCGCGCCAAGCGTCAGCGTGCCGCCAAGCGTGTTTGCCGGATTGTTGGCTACGCTCGTGGTGTGAACATCCGTGAAGTCAACATCAAGAAATGCAATCGTGCCGGTATCATCGCGTCGGGACTGATGAATCCTCGGTGAGCGAACCGGTATCGTTGGTCAATCCCGAAGTGATCACCGGCTGGTCATTCGTGCCGGTGATGGTGATTACAACCGTTCAGCAGATTGCGATGCCGCCGTGCCGATGCCGCTGTCATCGGTCGCCGTCACTTCGTAGCTGAACGTCAGCGTCTCGCCTTCTGCGAGGAAGTTGAGGTTTTCCGTGGTCGAATAGGTCCAGCCGCTCGACACCGTGTTCGACGTGTCGTCAATCGCCAACGCGCCGGTGTTGTTCAGAACGAAGCCGTCAACCAGCGCCTGGATTTGGTGCCGCACTCAGCTGGTCAGCCGTGATCGTGCCGCCAGACCACACCATGTCATTGTTCGACACTGCTGAGCGTCACCTGGTCGGCATTGTCAAGATTGAGATCACAACCGTGCCGGCCGCAGAGGCTTCGCCGTGCTATTACCTGCGCCCGATGCCTCGCTGAGCGTACCCTGTTGCCGTGATCGCATCAATCACCGCCGGCTTGGCTCATTCGTGCCAGTAATCGTGATCGTCACCGTCTGCGATTGCGATGCTGCCATGCCGATGCCGCTGTCATCGGTCGCCGTCACTTCGTAGCTGAACGTCAGCGTCTCGCCTTCTGCGAGGAAGTTGAGGTTTTCCGTGGTCGAATAGGTCCAGCCGCTCGACACCGTGTTCGACGTGTCGTTCAATCGCCAGCGCGCCAGGCTGTTCAGAACGAAGCCGTCAACCAGCACCGGATTTGCGCCGCACTCAGCTGGTCAGCCGTGATCGTGCCGCCAGACCACACCATGTCATTGTTCGACACTTCGCTGAGCGTCACCTGGTCGGTGTCATCGAGATCGGAAATCAGGATCGTGCCGGCCGCAGGACCTCCGCAGTGCCATTGCCCGTACCTGATGCCTGCTGAGTGCGCCGTTGCCGTGATCGCATCAATCACCGGCTGGTCATTCGTGCCAGTAATCGTGATCGTCACCGTCTGCGATTGCGATGCCGCCGTGCCGATGCCGCTGTCATCGGTCGCCGTCACTTCGTAGCTGAACGTCAGCGTCTCGCCTTCTGCGAGGAAGTTGAGGTTTTCCGTGGTCGAATAGGTCCAGCCGCTCGACACCGTGTTCGACGTGTCGTCAATCGCCAGCGCGCCGGTGTTGTTCAGAACGAAGCCGTCAACCAGCGCCTGGATTTGCGCCGCACTCAGCTGGTCAGCCGTGATCGTGCCGCCAGACCACACCATGTCATTGTTCGACACTTCGCTGAGCGTCACCTCATCGGTGTCATCGAGATCGGAGATCACAATCGTGCCGGCCGCAGAGGCTTCCGCCGTGCCATTACCCGTGCCCGATGCCTCGCTGAGCGCACCCGTTGCCGTGATCGCATCAATCACCGGCTGGTCATTCGTGCCGGTAATCGTGATTACAACCGTCTGCGATTGCGAGGCCTCAGTGCCGGTGCCGCTGTCATCGGTTGCCGTCACTTCGTAGCTGAACGTCAGCGTCTCGCCCTCGCCGAGGAAGTTGAGGTTCTCGCCCGTCGTATAGGTCCAGCCGCTCGACACAGTGTTCGTCGTGTCGTCAATCGCCAGCGCGCCGGTGTTGTTTAGAACGAAGCCGTCTACCAGCGCCTGGATTTGCACCGGGCTAAGCTGGGCAGCCGTGATCGTGCCACCAGACCACACCATGTCATTGTTCGACACTTCGCTGAGCGTCACCTCATCGGTGTCGTCAAGATCGGAGATCACGATCGTGCCGGTCGCAGAGACTTCCGCCGTGCCATTGCCCGTACCCGATGCCTCGCTGAGCGCACCCGTTGCCGTGATTGCATCAATCACCGGCTGGTCATTCGTGCCGGTAATCGTGATCGTTACGACCTGGGAATCGAACTCCGGCTCATTCCCGGCGGGGTCGCCGGAACCAGCACCGCTCGTGTCAATGGCGCGGACAACCACATAATTGAGGATCAGCGTCTCGCCATCGGCAAGATAATCAAAGGCATTGAGATGATTGTCGGCAGTCACATCGGAATTGAAATTCCAGGTGATGGTGCCATTGGTCGATCCGGTTTCAATGATGAGCGACTCGCTCAGGGTCAACATCGCCTTGAGTGTCGCATTGTCAGGATGCGATCCGGATGGCCCGGTGCTGGCCGGATCGATGGTGACGGAATCAATCACTGCATTGACGGCATCGCTGACATCAACGTCGATCAGCGTCAGCGTGCCCGAAACGGCAAGCGGCGAATTGGTCTCGACCAGCGATTCAGCGGCCGAGTCACCCGCCAGGATCTGGATGATCGGAGAATCGTTCAGTCCCTCGATCGTGATGGTGACTGTCGCCGTGTCGGAATAACCGTTCTGGTCTTCGATCGTGTAGGTGAAGCTGTCGAGTGCAGTTTCGTTGATCGCCAGATACTGGTGGATTGCCCGTCCGTCATAGGTGATGTTGCCGGTCTGGCTGATCAGCAGGATGGCACCGGAAGGCAGAACAACCGAAGCCACATTGCCCACGAAGGTAAGGTCCTGGCCGTTAACCTGGGTGACAGTGACAGCGAAGCCGTCTGGATCAATGTCCAGGCCACCACCAGAACCGTTGATCACATTGACTTCGTTGCCCCCGCTGCCTGCGAGAATGGTGTCCTCATTGACCGTGAAGGCGTCGTCAGCCGCGATTGGCGGATCATCCTTGTCGGCACCCGTATCGCCACTCTGGCTCTTGTCATCATTGTTGCCGTCGTCACCATTGCCGTTCGAATCCCCGTCACCCCTGCCTGACGCAGCGGAATCAAACGCAATCTGGTCGAAGGAGTTTGCGCCATCAAGTTGCGTTCTGTCACCCAGCGAATGAGAGACAACATCACGCAGTTCATCGAGTGCAACCTTGTCTTCCAGCAGGTCGAAACCGGTCTTGCCGATCCGGACAGCTTCATTGGAAAGCGACGTCACCACCCATTTGTCGCCATCTGAATCGACACGGCCCAAAATCGCC
>JAWKWN010000031.1:0-31456 GCA_041397505.1 Nitratireductor sp. | reverse complement strand
GCAAGGATGCCAACTATCTGGCGAAACGCGGCTATCTCATCCATACAAGCTGGGAAGCTGATGCGCCTGCGATGAATGCCAATTCCATCGACTGGTCATCGGTAAGCGGAAAGAATTTTCCCTATCGCATCGTGCAGCCGGCAGGCCCGGACAACGTGCTGGGCGTGGTCAAGTTCCTGTTTCCCAACCGCTTCAATGTCTATCTGCATGATACATCCTCGCGGCAATTGTTCGACAAGGCGGATCGGGCACTCTCACATGGCTGTATCCGGGTTGAAAAGCCAGTGGAATGGGCTGCACTGTTGTACAAGCTCGACGGTTCGGTAACGCGTTCACAGATTGACGGCACCATTGCCTCGGGCAAGACCGTGCAGGCGAAATTCCGCAAGCCGATCCCCGTGCATCTGGGATATTTCACGGTCTGGATTGGCGATGACGGCAAGCTCTACGACTTCAATGACGTTTATGGGCGCGACAGACTGGTCGGCAACATTCTGTTCGGCAGGGTATGACAAATGAAAGTCTTTCACAGTTCAAGGCACCTGTTGCATTTCCCCAAGGGTGAATTGCATGACGGCGAGATGGTGCTGCCTTTCGAGCGTCCCTCGCGCATGGAATATGTGCTTGAGCGGCTGCGGCAGCGCGGCTTTGACGATGTTGGCGATCCATCGGACTTCGATCCGCTGCCTGTCAATCGGGTTCATGACGCGGGATATCTCGAATTCCTCGAAACGGCATGGGCGCAATGGACGGCGGCGGGGCACAAGGGTGACATCATCCCGACATCCTTCCCGGTGCGGCGCACACAGCAAATGCGGGTACCCAAGGACTTGGATGGCAAGGCCGGATATTATGCAGCAGCGGCAGAAACGGCCATCACATCCGGCACATGGGAAGCCGTGAAATCATCGTGCGCCAGCGCCCAATCCGCGCAGCGCCATGTGGCACAAGGGGCGAGATCGGCCTTCGCCTTGTGCCGCCCGCCCGGCCATCATGCCGGCATCGACTGGTTCGGCGGCTATTGCTTCATCAACAATGCCGCAGTCGCAGCTGAGATGTTCCTGCAGGATGGCGCGCAGAAGGTTGCCGTTCTCGACGTCGATTTCCACCATGGAAATGGCACGCAGGACATATTCTACCGGCGGGGTGACGTGCTGTTTGTCTCGCTGCATGGCCAGCCAGAAGACGCGTTTTTCCATTTCTGGGCTATGCGGATGAGACCGGGGACAGTACAGGAGAAGGTGCCAATCTGAACAGCTTCCCATGCCGCCCGGCACAGCCTACCCTTCCTGGGCGCAGGCACTGGATATTGGCCTCAAGGCGATCCGCGACTTCGGTGCGGAAGCGCTTGTAATCTCGCTGGGGGTTGATGCCTTCAAGGATGATCCGATCAGTTTCTTCAAGCTGGAATCAGAGGATTTCACCGATTGCGGCCGGAGGATCGGCAAGCTTGGCCTTCCCACCGTTTTCTGCATGGAGGGTGGCTATGCCATTGATGCCATCGGCATCAACACCGTCAACGTGCTTGAAGGTTTCGAGGAAGTGTGAGCGCTTGCCGCCATGCAACTTCCCCACTATGACGGAACCATTGCAAGAGCAGGACGGTGACATTGAAACGAATCGAGATTCGCAAACCCGATGACTGGCATTTGCATCTGCGCGATGGCGAGATGCTGAAAGGCGTGCTCCCACATAGCGCAAGCCATTTTGCCAGGGCCATCATCATGCCCAACCTGGTGCCACCGGTGGTTCGCTCTTCCGACGCGGTTGCATATCGCGAGCGGATCATGGCGGCATTGCCCAGGGGCATGGCCTTCAAGCCGCTGATGACGCTGTATCTGACCGAAACCACCGATCCCGATGATGTTGCAGCCGCCTTTCACGACGGCATTGCCACTGCCGTAAAGCTATACCCTGCGGGCGCCACAACCAATTCGGCCAGCGGTGTTCGCGATATCGCGAAGGTCACTGCGGTGCTGGAGCGCATGGCGGAGATCGGAATGCCGCTTTGCGTGCATGGCGAAGTGACTGATGCCAGCATCGACATCTTTGATCGTGAAGCCGTGTTCATCGACCGTGTGCTGGATCCGCTGCGGCGGAAAATCCCTGCGCTCAAGATCATCATGGAGCATGTGACAACAAGCCAGGGCGTGGAGTATGTGCGCTCGGCGGACACGCTTCTTGGGGCAACGATCACCACCCATCACCTGATCATCAACCGCAATGCCATTCTGGCGGGTGGCATTCGTCCGCATTATTATTGCCTGCCGGTTGCCAAGCGCGAGAGCCACCGCCTTGCCCTGCGCGAGGCTGCGACCTCGGGCGATGCGCGGTTCTTCCTCGGCACGGATTCCGCACCACATGTCGATCCGCTCAAGGAATGCGCCTGTGGCTGCGCCGGAGTGTTTTCCGCGACCAATACCATGGCGTGCCTCGCGCATGTCTTCGAAGAGGACAATGCGCTTGACAGGCTGGAAGCATTCGCCTCGCTCAATGGTCCGGGTTTCTATGGCCTTCGCCCCAATGACGAGAAGATCGCTCTGGTGAAGCGCAATGAGCCGGTTGCTTATCCCGACAAGATCGAGACCGGCGCTGGTCCGGTTACCCTTTTCAATCCTATGTTCGATATCCACTGGGAGGTGGAAACCGCATGAGCCGCACAGTCTATGTCAATGGCGAATTCCTTGATGAGGAAAACGCGAAAATATCCGTTTTCGACCGCGGCTTCCTGTTTGCGGACGGGGTTTACGAGGTCAGTTCGGTAATCGACGGCAAGCTCATCGACAATGCCGCGCATATGGCTCGCCTGCGGCGTTCGCTTTCCGAACTCCGGATGGTGTTCGCGATGAGCGACGAGGAGATCATTGCAGCGCAAGAGGAAGTCGTCGCCCGCAACGGACTGGTCGAAGGCGCGCTGTATCTGCAGGTTAGCCGAGGCGTAGCAGACCGCGACTTTGCGCTACCGAAAGACCCGAAACCCTCGATCGTCATGTTTACCCAGGAAAAGAAACTGGTCGACAATCCGGCTGTTGCCAAAGGCTGGTCCGTGATCACGCTCGAGGACATTCGCTGGCGTCGGCGTGACATCAAGACCGTGCAATTGCTGGCACCTTCCCTTGCCAAGCAGGCAGCGCTCGACGCCGGTGCAGACGATGCATGGATGGTCGAGGATGGCATGGTCACGGAAGGCACTTCCAACAATGCCTGGATCATCAAGGGCGGCAAGATCATCACACGGCACCTGTCAAACGACATCCTGCATGGCATTACCCGCAAGGCGGTCTTGCGGCTGGCTGCTGAAGACGGGCTCACAATCGAGGAACGCTCATTCACGCCCGAGGAAGCGATGGATGCAGACGAGGCGTTTGTCACCTCCGCAACCACATTTGTCATGCCGGTGGTCAGTATCAACGGCAAGGGCGTCGGCAATGGCAATCCCGGCAGCGTCACCCTGCGCCTGCGCGAACTCTATATCGAGGAGGCGCGCCGCTCATGAATGGTGACGATTTCAGGGAATGGTCGAAACGGGCTGCGGAATGGGGCGCGGACTACCGTGCCAGCTTGCGCGAGCTTCCGGTAAGGGCGCAAACCGAGCCTGGTGAAATTGCTGCACAACTCCCTGCATCGCCACCTGAAACAGCGGAGGCGATGGAAGCGATTTTCGCGGATTTCGAGACCATCATCATGCCGGGCATGACGCATTGGCAGCATCCGCGCTTCTTTGCCTATTTTCCAGCCAATGCGGCACCTGTTTCGGTGATTGCCGAATATCTCGTGTCGGCGATGGCGGCACAATGCATGCTATGGCAAACCTCACCGGCTGCGACCGAGCTTGAAACCCGGATACTGGACTGGCTGCGCCAGGCGCTTGGATTGCCCGAGGGGTTTTCAGGCGTGATCCAGGACTCGGCATCCTCTGCAACCCTTGCAGCAGTGCTGACGATGCGCGAGCGAAGCCTCGGCTGGCAGGGCAATGAAGCAGGCCTCAGCGGTCAACCCGCCTTGCGAATCTACTGTTCGGGGGAGGTCCATACCTCGATTGACCGCGCTATCTGGGTCGCAGGCATTGGCCAGGCGAACCTCGTGAAGATCGGCGTAGCGGGCAAACATCGCGCCATGGACATAGCCGCGCTCGAGGGAGCGATCGAAAACGATATTTCCGCAGGCATGAAACCAGCTGGCATCATTGCCTGTGTCGGCGGCACCGGCGTTGGTGGAACCGATGATGTTGCTGCCGTTTGCGCGGTGGCCAGAAAGCATGATCTCTACGTTCATGTCGATGCGGCCTGGGCTGGGTCAGCCATGATCTGCCCGGAATACCGGGAATTGTGGGCTGGCATCGAGAATGCCAATTCAGTGGTTTTCAATCCACACAAATGGCTGGGTGCGCAATTCGATTGTGCAGCGCATTTCATCCGCGAACCCGAGGACCTTGTCCGTACACTCGCCATTCGTCCCGCCTATCTGCAGACCCATGGCAAGGACGGGATCATCAACTATTCCGAATGGTCGGTGCCGCTTGGCCGCAGGTTCAGGGCGCTCAAGCTCTGGTTCCTCATCCGCGCCCATGGGCTGGAAGGCCTGCGCATGATGATCCGCAATCATGTGGCATGGGCACAACAGCTCGCCGCGCGCCTGCGGGCAGAGCCGGACTTCGAGATTACCAGCGAGCCGATGCTTTCGCTGTTTTCCTTTCGCTATCTGGGAAAGGGCGGCAGGGATGTCGAGGCACTCAACCAGCAACTGGTGCAGGCCATCAATGATGATGGCAGGATCTATGTTACCCAGACCATTCTCGACGGAGTGTATGTGATCCGTTTCCAGATCGGCCAGTTCGAGGTCAATGAAGCTGATATCGATCTTGCCTTTGAAGTGATCTGCGAGATTGCCCGAAATCTTTGAAACGCAGGATGATGCCGGTTTTGGAGCATTGACTGCGGAGTACTTTGATATTTTGCATGGCTGTCTCATGAGGCTGGCCATGTTTCTTTCGGTTTTTGACATCTACAAGATCGGTATCGGACCTTCGAGTTCCCACACGATGGGGCCGATGAGCGCTGCCGCGCGTTTCCTTGATGAAATTCTCAACGGCGACTGGCCTCGCCCCACTGAAGCCAGGGTTGCGCATCTTTCAGCGTCGCTGCACGGATCACTCGCCTATACAGGCATTGGACATGCCAGCGACCGCGCGGTCATTCTCGGGCTGGCGGGAGCAACCCCGGACAATATCGACCCCGATGCCATGGATGGCATGGTCGAGGCGATCCGGCGTGACCGGCAGGTGGAGCCGACCGGCCATCCAGCCTACCGCTTTGATCCGGACACCGATCTCGTGCTTGATCGCAAGACCCCGCTTCCCGGCCATGCCAATGGCATGCAGTTCCTTGCCTATGATTCAAATCGCCGTCTGCTGCTGAAGCGAAGCTATTTTTCGATTGGTGGCGGCTTCGTCGTCACCGAGCAGGAATTGCAGGCGATGAAGGACAAGACCAAGGTAGCCGTGCAGAAGAACGTGCCGTACCCGTTCCGCAATGCCGATGAGATGCTCGCGATGGCCAGAAAATCCGGCCTGTCGATCGCGGCGATGAAAAGGGCAAATGAAGAGGTGGAACTGTCCCGCGAGGAACTCGACGGCAAGCTCGACGGAATCTGGTCGGCCATGCGCAACTGCATCGAACGCGGCATCGCGCAAGACGGCATCATGCCGGGCGGATTGAAGGTCAGGCGCCGGGCGCGCAAGATGCATGACCGGTTGCAGGAGGAGTGGAAGCAGAACCGCCGCAATCCGTTGCTGGCCAATGACTGGCTGGCTGTCTATGCCATGGCCGTCAACGAGGAGAATGCATCAGGCGGACGTGTTGTTACCTCACCCACCAATGGTGCGGCAGGCGTGGTTCCGGCAGTCCTGCGCTACTATCTGCATTTCCATGAGGATGCCGATGAAAAGGGCATTCGCGACTTCCTGCTGACCTCGGCGGCCATTGGCGGGATCATCAAGCACAATGCCTCGATTTCGGGGGCCGAGGTCGGCTGCCAGGGCGAAGTGGGATCCGCCTCCGCCATGGCGGCAGCCGGACTTGCCGCTGTCATGGGCGGAACCCCGGAGCAGATCGAGAACGCAGCCGAGATCGCGCTTGAGCATCATCTTGGCATGACCTGCGACCCTGTTGCCGGGCTGGTTCAGGTTCCATGTATCGAACGCAATGCGCTGGGCGCGGTCAAGGCGGTTACCGCAGCGTCGCTGGCATTGAAGGGTGATGGTACGCATTTCGTGCCACTGGACGCCTGTATCGAGACCATGCGCCAGACCGGGCTGGACATGAGCGAGCGCTACAAGGAAACCAGCGAGGGTGGGCTCGCAGTCAATGTTCCCGTCAATATTCCAGAGTGCTGAGATTACAGCAGGCCCGGCAGCCAGGTGGCAATTTCGGGGAATGCCCAGACGAGACCAAGGCCCGCGATTTGCAGGATGATATAGGGCGCAGCACCGCGCCATATCTCCAACGTTGGAACCTGCGCGGCAGCCGTTCTGAAATAGAACAGTGCCAGACCGAAAGGCGGCGTCAGAAATGATGTCTGCAAATTCATCGCAACCAGCACGGCGAACCAGACCGGGTCGACACCGGCTGCAAAAAGCGCAGGTGCAGCAACCGGAATCACGATGTAGATGATTTCCACGAATTCCATGAAAAAGCCGAGGATGAAGACAACCAGCATCAGGCTTGCCAGCGCCATGCCGGCACCGCCTGGAATGTCGGCCAGAAGCGCGTAAACCAGCAGATCGCCTTCAAGCCCGCGAAAAACCAGCGACAGGACGGATGCGGCGATGATGATTGCGAAAATTGCGCCCGTCAGGCGGATCGTATCGAGCCCTGCCTGATACAACGTCGGGGCCAGGGACTGGTTTCCCTGAACCGCAGCAAGCACAATGGCACCGGCTGCCCCGACACTCGCTGCCTCGGTTGGCGTTGCAATTCCCGCCAGGATGGAACCGAGCACGCCGATGACCAGCAAGATGGGAGGCAGAAGGACTTCAAGAAACTTGCCTCCCAGATTGCGACCATCATTGTCTGCTGACGGCTTCGGGCCATCATGGGCGTTCTTCGTGCCATTGGGAAAGGAGAATGCAATCCACAGCCCGTAGAGCAGGATCAACAGCAGCCCCGGCAGGAACGCAGCGGCGAAAAGGTCACTGGCGGTAACCGGGTCAGCGGCAAACTGGCCATTGGCGCGTTGCGATTCCAGCCAGGAATTGGATATCTGGTCCGACAGCAGCACCAGCAGAATCGATGGCGGGATGATCTGGCCCAGTGTGCCGGATGCGCAAAGGAGCCCTGCGGCACGGCTTTTGGTAATCCCTGCAGCGAGCATTCCGGGAAGGGCGATTGCCGTCAGCATGACGATGGTTGCCCCTACCACGCCCGTGGTTGCGGCAAGGATTCCCGACAAGGCAAGGATTGATAGCGACAGCCGCCGCCCGGAGCCGGCAGCCGCATTCGTCATGGCGCCAATCATTTGCTGCGCAAGCCCGGAGCGGTCGACAACCGAACCCATCAGGATGAATAGAGGCACGGCAATGAGCACCGGGTTTTCCATTATCCCGGTCAGCCTTGCCGGTATCGCGTTGAAAAGTGCGATGTCGAAACTGCCGCTCAACCAGGCGATCATCGCGACAATCACCGGCACACCGCCTATCGCCAGGAATGCGTTCATGCCGCTCAGCAATGCCACCAGCACCGCAGGCAACAGCAAAAGGACGAAGAACAGATTTTCCGCCATGTGCTGTTTCACTCATCATTTCGGGGAGCAGCGAAACGCGCGACAGCCTGCACCACCGCCAGAATGAAAACGATGGCAGGCAAGAGCCTGATAGCCCAGTGCCCCGGCAACCCACCCGCCTGAAGCGATGTTTCACTACCTGCATATGCGGCGACAGCCTGCGGCCAGGTCGTCGCGACGATCACACAGGCAAGCGGAACGAGCAGCAGGCAGGTGGCCCAGTAATCCGTCATGATCCTTAGCCTCCCGGTTTGCCGCTCCCGGAAAATGTCAATCCTGACATGACCGTCAGTTGCCAGCGCCACCGGGATTGCCAGCATTGCGAGGGCGGCAAAACTCCAGCTGGCCATGTCGGACAGCCAGGGAAAACCAAACGAGAAACCATAGCGCAGGAGCACCACTATTGCCTGTCCGCAAAGGCACAGGAGCAAGGCCAGAAATGCAAGGCCGAGGGTCATGTGATGCAACCATCTGGCAAATGTCAGGAAAGGTTTCATTGAAGCAATTCGCGCTCGCGTGGGACTGGCTGAAGCGCAATGCCAGGGCCAATACCGGGGTTCGTGCCAGAGCCCATTCACCGACACGAAATGGCCGGGCGCGGCCCGAATCCATTTCGATCAAGGGTAAGGCAAATCAGCAGCTTCGCAAACCGATCAATCAGGCGACGGATGACAACAGGGATGCGTTGCCGCCGGAGGCAGTCGTGTCCTCGCTGATGCTGGTTTCACCGTGCAACATGAAGGCAGCATCATCGGCATCGATGATCGGAATACGCCGGCCGTTCTTTTCAGCTACTTGCCTGCGCATCTCCGGACTGATCGCACCATCGACCAGGATTGCGTCTATCCGGTCTGCCACGATCTCATCGCGGATTTTCTGGTCATCCAAAGCCCCTGAAACAACGCTGTTGCCAGCGCTGCGGGCAAGATCAGCCAGGCGCTGGCGGACATCGTCATTGTTGGAAAGGCAGGCGATCACGCCACGCGGGCGCAATATCCAGGAATTGGATCTCGCCGGTCGGTCCGGGCATCAAGGTCCGCTGCGCAACATCGACCTTGCCGGCATTGCGGGTAAAGCGGCGAACGTAGAACGGCCCACCGGCTTTTGGTCCCGTGCCCGAGAGGCCTTCACCGCCAAAGGGCTGAACGCCAACAACGGCACCGATCTGGTTGCGATTGACATAGATATTGCCGATATGGGCGGTCTCGCAAATGCGGTCCACCCGGTTGTCGATGCGGCTGTGAATGCCGAGGGTCAGGCCATATCCGGCCTTGTTGATATCGCTGACAACCTTGTCGACCTGGCCTGCATCAAATTCCACCACGTGCAAGACGGGTCCGAAAATCTCGCGCTCCAGTTCCAGTATCGAACCGATGCGCAAGGCGGTTGGTGCAACAAATGTGCCGTCCCTGCTTTGCGCGGGCAAGGCAATTTCAAAGATCAGTCGACCATCGGCTTTCATTGCCTCACAATGATCGACAATGGTCTTGCGAGCTTCCTCGTCAATTACCGGACCTACATCCGTGGCCGGGTTCCACGGATCACCAATCGCCAGTTCGCGTGCTGCACCCTCCAGCATTTCCAGCAGGGATGGTGCGATTTCCTTTTGCACATAGAGCACGCGCAGGGCCGAGCAGCGCTGCCCCGCACTTTGGAATGCGGAGGAAAGAATGTCGCGAACCGCCTGCTCGGGAAGCGCGGTGGAATCAACGATCATCGCGTTGAGGCCGCCGGTCTCGGCAATGAATGGCGCATCCGGTCGGCCACTGCGCGACATCGATATGTCGATATGCCTGGCAGTATCGGTCGAGCCGGTAAAGGCAATCCCGGCAATCTGCGGACTTCCCGTCAACACCGGACCGATACTGGCACCGTCGCCCTGAACAAGTTGCAGGACGTTTTGCGGAAGGCCTGCACTGGCAAACAGCGAAGCAGCAAAAGCGGAAATGAGCGGCGTTTGCTCGGCAGGCTTGGCAATGACCGTGTTGCCGGTGACCAGCGCTCCGGCGATCTGTCCGGTGAATATTGCCAGCGGAAAATTCCATGGAGAGATGCAGACAATGGGTCCAATCGCCTCTGTATTCTTCGGAAGGGAGCGCGCCTCGGCGGCGTAATAGCGCAGGAAATCGACGGCCTCGCGAATTTCCGCGACCGCATCAAACCGGGTCTTGCCTGCCTCGCGCACCGCGAGGGCCATCAGTTCGGCGGCGTTCTCCTCATACAGCTCGGCCGTTCGTTCGAGGATTGCGGCACGCTCGCCCATCGACAATGCAGACCAATTTTCAAAGGCCGAGGCCGATGCGGAAATGGCGGCAAGCGCATCCGCCGTACTGGCGTCGGACACCCTGCCCACTTTGTCTGATTTGTTTGCGGGATTGAGCAGTTCGCGGCCGGTGTCATCGCCCCAGACCTTTTCCGCAAAGGGTTTCATGGCCGAATTCAGCCTTGCCAGTTCCGCCGGATCGTTCAGGTTCCAGCCACGCGAATTGGCTCGCTGAGGCTTGTAAATGTCGCAGGGCATCGGAATTGCCGGATGGCTCAGTGGATCAACACGCATGACGGCATCAACCGGGTCAGCGGCTATCTCCTCCGGCCTGACGGACTTATCCAGTATGCGATGCACAAAGGAGGAATTGGCACCGTTTTCAAGAAGGCGGCGAACGAGATAGGCGAGCAGGTCCTTGTGGACACCAACGGGCGCATAGATGCGGCGGCGATGGCCGTCTTCACTGCGACCGATGTCATGCAGGGCCTCGCCCATGCCGTGCAGGCGCTGGAATTCGATGCGGGCATCCTTTCCCGCCATCGTGGCTATGGCAGAAACTGTATGGGCGTTGTGCGTGGCAAATTGCGGATAGATACGGTCGCTCATGCCCAGCAGCTTGCGTGCGCAGGCCAGATAGGAAAGATCGGTCGTCTCCTTGCGGGTAAAGACCGGATAGCCATCGAGACCACCCACCTGCGCGAGCTTGATCTCGCTATCCCAATAGGCACCCTTGACCAGCCGCACGGATATCCTGCGGTCAAGCCGGGCGGCAAGGTCATGCAGGAAGTCGAGTACTGCAGGCGCGCGGCGCGAATAGGCCTGCACGACTATGCCGAAACCGTCCCATCCCGAAAGTACCGAAGATGAAAGAACGGCCTCGATCACATCCAGCGACAGATCAAGCCGGTCAGCTTCCTCCGCATCAATCGCAAGGGGAATGTTGGCGGCCTTTGCCATGCGCGCCAGTTCGGTGACGCGCGGTGCCAATTCAGTCAGGACACGGGTGCGGTTCACCGTTTCATAGCGGGGATGCAGCGCCGAAAGCTTGACCGAGATACCGGAATTCGCATGCGGCCAGCCGGGTTTTGCCTTCTTGCCGATTGCCAGAATCGCATTGGCATAGGAGGTGAAATACCGGTCAGCGTCTCGGGCAGTGCGCGCTGCCTCTCCCAGCATGTCGAAGGAATGCAGATAGCCGCCCTTTTCCAGCTCTGCGCCGTTGGCAATTGCCTCTTCGATGTTGCGACCCAGAACAAACTGGCGGCCCAGCAGTTTCATCGCCTCACCCACGGCAGTGCGGGCTACCGGTTCGCCGAGCCGCTGCACCATGCCGTGCATGACGGATGCAAGATCATCGGCTTGCGCGGGGATGGTACGAAACACCTTGCCGGTCAGCATCAGTGCCCAGGTCGATGCATTGACCAGCGCCGATTGTGCCTTGCCCAGATGCCGCGCCCAGTCGCCGCCGCCGATCTTGTCGGATATCAGCTCATCCAGCGTGCTGGCGTCAGGCGTGCGCAAATAGGCTTCCGCCAGGCACATCAGCGCCACGCCCTCATCGGTATTGAGCCCGTATTCGGCGAGGAATTTTTCCATCATCCCGGCTTCGCCGCGCTCCCTGATCCGACGGACGAGGTCGGCAGCACGGGCAGATATGTCGCGCCGCTGATCGGTATCGAGTGCCAGCAAGTCGATGAGCTCCGAGACGCATTCTGCCTCTGGCTTATGGGTTCTGGCACGGATATGGCTGCGAAGCTCTTGCGACATGGGTCACCTTGGTCATGGGTTATTGGCCCATCATACCGTAATTTGACTTCGCTTTTTTCCTGATTTTTGTTATCCAAGCAGTGATTTTCACCAGAAAGGTTCGCAAGAATGGAGCCAATCGCCGAGCTTGACGCAATTGACCGCAAGATTCTCAAGGCCCTTCAGGCCGATGGCAGGATGTCGGTGACCGATCTGTCCCTCGCCGTGAACCTGTCAAAAACACCATGCGCGGAGCGAATGCGCAGGCTGGAGCGCAGCGGCCACATCAACGGTTATCATGCTGCGCTTTCAGCCGAGGCGCTGGGTTATTCCACTCGTCTTCGTGCAGGTTGTTCTGGAAAAGACGACGACCGGCGTACTCGACAAGTTCAATGAGGCGGTAAAGCGCATTCCCGAAGTCGAGGCCTGCCACATGATCGCTGGCGGTTTCGACTATCTGCTGAAGGTCAGAACCCGCGACATGAAGCAGTATCGCAAGGTGCTTGGCGACCGGATCGGAGCATTGCCCGGGGTCAGCCAGACACACACATTTGCGGTGATGGAGGCCGTGGTCGACAATGCCGGTGTCAATCCGGCATTGTTTTGAACCTATTTCGTGTAGTCCCTCGTATCCTCGATGACCTTGCCATCATTGGGCAGGCTGGCTGCAATCTCGACTTCACCCTTGAGTTTGGTCTGCGACAAGAGCGCGCCTGCAATGGCTGACAGGTCCGGTGTCGCACCGTGAGCGGGCTCGACCAGGAGTTTCATCGCGTCGCTTGCACCATTCCTACTGACAACCAGGCGGGCCCTTGCGATGCCGGGCACGGACTTGACGACAGCATCGATCTGCTTGGGATCAACGAACATGCCCTTGACCTTGGTGCGCTGGTCGGCACGCCCCATCCAGCCCTTGATGCGAATATTGGTTCGCCCGCAAGGTGATGGTTCGTCGAGAATGGCAGTGAGGTCGCCGGTTCCGAAGCGGATCAGCGGATAGGATGCGTTGAAGGTCGTGACCACGAGTTCACCCACCTCACCGGCAGGAACGGGATCGCCGGTGCCTGGGCGCACAATCTCGATGATCATGTTTTCGTTGCAGATCATGCCGGGCAGCACCTCGCCATCGAGCGAACTTTCATAGGCAACGATGCCAAGGTCGGCGGTTGCATAAGCCTGCATCACCGTGACGCCACGGCTGGCATATTCAGCGCGCATGGAGGGGAAAAGTGCGCCGCCGGAAACCACGCCGCGCTTGATCGAGGACAGATCCCGGCCCATCTCCACCGCCTTGTCGAGCAGTACCTTGAGGAAATCCGGCGTGCCGCCATAGGCAGTCGCGCGGAGCGCTGCGGCTGCTTCCACCTGTTGCTCGGTATTGCCGATACCGGCCGGAAAGACGCGAGCGCCAAGCGCCCTTGCGCCCTCATCGAAAATGAAGCCGCCAGGCGTCATGTGATAAGCGAGCGAATTGTGGACGATGTCACCGCTACGAAGTCCGGCTGCGTGAAAGGCGCGCGCAGCACCCCACGGGTCGGCACCCAGGCCCTGCGGCTCCCAGACAGGTCCCGGCGACATGAAGATACGACTGCCGTCGAGATGCGCCATGTTGACAAAACCGCCAAATGGCGGCTCTGCGGCCTGCGCCTCCATCAGTTCGGCCTTGCGCAGCACCGGCAGGGAAACCAGGCTTTCAGCGCTCGAAATTGCGGCAATGTCCACACCGGCAAGCCGCCTGCCCCAGCCGGGAATTTCGCGGGCGATCCGGCCCAGAAAGGCCGGCAATTTGGAAAACAGCATTTGTTGCCGTTCCCTCGCATCCATCGTGTCGAGTGTGTCAAAATATTCGGTCATCACAGGCTCCGCTCAGGAATACAAATGCAGCGTCGGGACATGGGTCCGTTCACAGTTCCACCCGAACCACTGCATGTCGGGAAATCGTTTGTGCCATCTCGCTTGCATCGCCTTCCAGCGCCGAGGTGTCGATCGTGAAATCGGGGCCATGGTCGCGCCCGGGATGCAATTCCGTGACCTTGCCCGGCTCCTGCCCGCGCCAGAGATAGATGTCGAGGGTGATGTCATTTTCCTTGCGGCGCATCACGACCTCCCTTATCCGCTCCCAGGTCACGGGATCGGCCTGCCAACGCGCATCAAACAGGCCAGTTGGCAGGATTGCCAGAATGGTTTCCCGGCGCAACCAGCGAATGAGCGTGGCCAGCGACATGAAGGCGAAGAAGACGAGACCCGTTGCCCCTGTCCAGAACAGGGTTTGCGGTTGACCGGCAGCAGCAAGAAACATCCAGGTCAGAAAGCAGACCATCATGGTCAGTCCAGCCGCGACAATCAGTGTCTGTTGCAGCCGTGCATCCGAATAGCGATACCGGGCCATGAAATTCCCAACCTCTGCCGCGCATCCATCCCGTCAGGCGAGCCAGCGCTTGCGGCGCTTGTAATGCTTTACATCGCGGAAGGACTTGCGTCCCTCCCCGCCAACACCGAGATAGAATTCCTTCACATCCTCGTTTTCGCGCAGTTCGCGGGCATCACCATCCATGACGACACGTCCCGATTCCAGGATGTAGCCATAGGTGGCATAGCGCAAGGCGATATTGGTGTTCTGCTCCGCGAGCAGGAAGGAAACACCTTCCTTGGAATTCAGGTCGCGAACGATTTCGAAGATTTCCTCGACCAGCTGCGGGGCAAGGCCCATGGATGGTTCGTCCAGCAGGATCATCGACGGTTTCGACATCAATGCGCGGCCAATGGCGCACATCTGCTGCTCGCCGCCGGACGTGTATCCCGCCTGGCTCTTGCGCCGAACCTTGAGCCGTGGAAAATATTCATAGACCTTCTCAAGGTCGGCGGCGACCGCGGCGCGTCCGTCGCGCCTGGTATAGGCACCGCTGAGAAGATTGTCCTCAATGGTCAGGTGGCCGAAGCAATGACGGCCTTCCATCACCTGGATGCAGCCCTGCTTGACGAGTTCGCTCGGCGAGAGGTTCTGGATTTCCTTGTCCTGAAACAGGATGTTGCCTTTGGTCACTTCGCCGCGCTCGGCATGCAGAAGGTTGGAGATGGCCTTGAGGGTAGTGGTCTTGCCAGCGCCGTTGGCGCCGAGAATGGCAACAATGCCCCCTTGTGGAACAGTCAGCGACACGCCCTTCAGCACGAGGATTACGTGATTGTAGATCACCTCGATATTGTTCACCTGCAGGAGCGCCGATGCTGGCACGGATGCAGACTGGTCGGTTTTCTGAAGCATCGCTCTCAACCTGTTCTTGACTGGCAGTTGCGGAATGGGCTGCCGACTGAAAAGCGCCGGCAACCCGTCTTTTGTCAGATCACTTGTTTCCCGTCAGATCACTTGCAATCGCGCGGGGTGATGTTGTTTTCCTTGGCGAATGCCGCGGAATCTTCCTCGATCAGCGGATCAAGGACTTCGCGGTCAGCAGGACCGAAGTCCGAAACCAGCGACCAGGTCTTTGCCGCTGCATCCCATTGCTGGATGGCACCGAGGCCCGGACCGCCATGGCTGGCGCAGGTCACATTGATTTCCGGACCAAAGCCTGGAAGGCCAAGTTCGGTCATGCGAGCCTGATCGATCTTGAGTGCTTCCATGCCGGCGCGCATGTCGGCTGAAGTGATGTCGGGCTTGCCGGCAATCTCCTGAGCCTTGCGTGCTGCCTCGACAGCCAGCATTGCTGCATACATGCCGCGGTTGTAAAGAACCGTGCCGACCTGGTCGCCAGCACCGGCGGCCTTGCCTGCATCAACGACATATTTCTTGATGTCGGCGAAGATCGGATAGTCCGCACCGACACCGTGGAAGGTGGCAGCCTTGTAGCCGTTTGCGCCTTCACCGGCCGGGATCACGTCATTTTCGGAACCTGACCACCAGATGCCGTAGAAGTGGTCCATTGGATAGCGGATGTTGACCGCTTCCTGGATGGCAACGGCGTTCATCACACCCCAGCCCCACATCAGGACATAGTCCGGACGGTCGCGGCGGATCTGAAGCCATTGTGACTTCTGTTCCTGACCTGGATGGTCAACCGGAATCGCGGTGAACTCGTAGCCGTGCTTCTTGGCCAGTTCCTCAAGGGTACGGATCGGCCCTTGCCATAGGCAGAGTTGTGATAGACGAGCGCAATCTTCTTGCCCTTGATGTCACCATTGTTGTTTTTCAGGATGTCATTGATGATGACCGAGGCACCATCCCAGTAGTTTGCGGGATAGTTGAAGATCCACTCGAACACCTTGCCATTGGCGGCAGAGGTACGGCCATAGCCCATGGAGTGGACGGGGATGCCGTCAGCAGTGGCCTTGGGGATCAGCTGATAGGTGATGCCGGTCGAGAGCGGCTGATAGACAAGTGCGCCAAGACCCTTGGTCGATTCATAGCATTCAACACCCTTCTCGGTGTTGTAGGCCGTTTCGCATTCGGGGTTGGAAATCTTGACACCACCAATGCCGCCATCGCGCTCATTGATCAGGGTCAGATAGTCCGCATATCCATCGGCAAACGGGATGCCGTTGGCGGCATATGGTCCGGTGCGATAGCTGAGCGACGGGAATACAAGGTCGGCCTGTGCCGGCATTGCGCCGACAAATGCTGCCATGACGCCCGCCATTGCGAGTTTGGTGAATTTCATGTCTCTCCTCCTACGGTTTGCAGACATTTTGTTTCCCCTCCTCCCGAAGGGGGTTGAGCTCGGACCCTCAATAGGGGAAGGGCCAGAGCCGCAATTTCTCCTTGGTCAACCGCCAGAGCTGCGCGAGCCCGTGCGGTTCAACGATCAGGAAGAAAACGATAAGCCCGCCGATCAGCATGATCTGGATATGGGCAGCGAGATCGGTGGGCCAGCCGAGATAGCCGACCATGATGTTCTTGAGCAGTACCGGCAGCAATACCAGGAAGCCTGCCCCCAGGAACGAACCGAGGATTGAACCCAGCCCGCCGATAATCACCATGAACAGTGCAAGGAACGACTTGTCGATGCCGAAGGCTTCCGTCACTTCGGCAGCTCCCAGATAATTGGCGAAGAACATCGCGCCGGCCATGCCGACATAGAAGGATGAAACCGCAAAGGCCGTGAGCTTTGCCTTGAGCGGTGACACACCGATGATCTCGGCAGCGATGTCCATGTCACGAATTGCCATCCAGGAACGGCCAAGCCTGCCGCGCGTCAGATTGCGCGCGATCCAGGCAAAGACGAAGACCAAAGTCAGGCAGAACAGATAGGTCGCCCAGGGCAAGGAACTGGGGCCGGTCACGGCAATGCCGAAAAGCGTGCGCTCGGGCGCGGTGATCTGGCCTGAGGCTGAATAGTTGTAGAACCAGGAAAACTTGTTGAACATCCATACCAGGAAGAACTGGGCCGCCAGCGTTGCCACGGCCAGATAGAAGCCCTTGATGCGAAGCGAAGGCAAACCGAATAGGATGCCGACGCCTGCCGTTACCAGTCCTGAAAGGATGACCACGGAAAACATGTCGAGGCCCGGAAAGGCTGTCATGAACTTGTAGCTGGCAAAGGCTCCGACCGCCATGAAGCCACCGGTGCCCAATGAAACCTGCCCGCAATAGCCGACCAGTATATTGAGCCCGAGCGCTGCCATCGACCAGACGAGCAGTGGCACCAAGACTGCCTTGTTCCAGTAGTCGTTGATCAGGAACGGCACGACCAGAGAAAGGCAAAGGCGATGAACGCCCAGAACAGCCAGCGCTCCGACTTGATCGGGAAGGTCTGCTGGTCGGTGGAATAGGTGGTCTTGAAATCACCGGCTTCACGATAAAGCATTTATCATATCCTCTCGATGATCTTGTCGCCGAACAGGCCCTGTGGGCGAAACAGCAGGGAAGGCGAGTGCCACGACGCATAGGCGAACCAGTTTTCAACGGCGCCGCCGACCATCGGGCCGACATAGGCCTCGGCCAGTTTTTCACCGACACCGATGATGAGGCCACCGACAATCGCTCCGGGAATTGAGGTAAAGCCACCGAGGATCAGCACCGGCAGGGCTTTCAAGGCAATCAGCGATAGCGAGAACTGCACGCCCGACTTCGAGCCCCACATGATGCCTGCCACCAGCGCCACAAAGCCGGCGATGGACCAGACGATGACCCAGATGGTGCGCAGTGAAATGCCTACCGAAAGCGCTGCTGGTGATCATCGGCAACAGCGCGAAGGGCGCGGCCGGTGGTGGTATACTGGCTGAAGAGCGTGAGCGCCGTCACCAGCACAATCGCAACAATCGTCGCGGCGACATCGAGATTGTCGATATACATGCCGTAATAATCGCTACCCTCTGCAGCCCATGTCCGTGTCAGGTCTTCCCACCAGAACGAACCGCCTGATGGCAGGCCGACATTCAACACCTTGACGTCCGAGCCCCACATCAGATCGCCCAGTCCTTCAAGGAAATAGGCGAGACCGATTGTCGCCATGAACAGGATGATCGGCTCCTGGTTCACGAGGTGCTTGAGGACGAACTTCTCGATCAGGAAGGCCAAGGCGATCATGATCACCATGGTCAGCACTATCGCCAGGATCGTTGGCATGCCAGGGCCCCAATTGTGGATGCTGGTGCCGAAGATTGCGTTGATCAGATGGGAAAACGGAACCTCGCCGGTTTGAAGCCCGACCAGTGTCAGAGCGGCAAAGAGTGCCATGACGCCTTGCGCAAAATTGAAGATGCCCGACGCCTTGAAGATCAGTACGAAGCCAAGCGCAACAAGCGAATACATGATACCGGCCATCAGGCCGTTGAGGAAGATTTCAATGAAATTGAGGAATGCCGGGCTCATGCATGGCCTCCTTTGTCTGCAAGGCGATCAATGGTCATGGCTCACTCCCAGATAGGCGTCGATGACATCCTGGTTGTTGCGCACCTCATCAGGCGTTCCATCGCCGATCTTGCGGCCATAATCGAGAACAACAACACGGTCAGAGAGGTCCATCACCACACCCATGTCATGTTCGATCAGTGCAATCGTGGTGCCAAATTGCTGGTTCACATCCATGATGAAGCGGCTCATATCCTCTTTTTCCTCGAGGTTCATGCCGGCCATTGGTTCATCGAGAAGCAGCAGCGAGGGTTCGGCGGCGAGTGCACGGCCAAGTTCAACCCGCTTCTGCAAGCCATATGGCAGGCGACCGACAGGCGTCTTGCGAATTGCCTCGATTTCAAGAAAGTCGATGATCTTCTCGACCGCCTCACGGTGCTCCAGTTCCTCCTTCTCGGCAGGGCCACGCCAGATGGCCTGCCAAAACAGGTTCTTGTGCATCTTGGTGATGCGGCCAGTCATGATATTGTCCAGCACAGTCAGGCCCTTGAACAGGGCAATGTTCTGGAATGTTCTGGCAATGCCCTGATGGGCGGCCACATGCGGCCGCATCCGGCTGCGCTTTTCACCGCGAAAGGTGATCGTACCGTCCTGGGGATGGTAAAAGCCGTTGATGACATTGAGCATCGAAGTCTGCCGGCGCCATTGGGGCCGATGATTGCCCGATCTCGCCCTTGAGAATATCGAACGAGATATTGGTGATCGCCTTGACGCCGCCAAAGGACAACGAAACATTGTCGACCTGCAGCACGACTTCCCGGCTAACCGGTTTTCCGGCTGCGATTGCTGTTTGAGGAGCGTTCATTCTGCCGCCTCCTTCATTGTCGTGCGGGCGGGATAAACCGGCACGTCACGGATTTCCACGGTTGCCGAAATCCTGCCCTTGCGACCGTCCTCGAAGACCACTTCGGTCTCGACATATTTGCTTTCGGAGCCGTCATAGAGCGCATCGATAAGCACGCCATAGCGCTCCGCGATGAAGGACCGGCGGACCTTTTGCGTGCGGGTCAGTTCGCCATCGTCGGCGTCCAGTTCCTTGTGCAGCACCAGGAAGCGACGGATCTGCGATCCCGCCATCATTTCCTCGCCGGCCAGATCGCGGTTCACCTGGTCCACATGCTCCTGCATCATGGCATAGACACGCGGATGCGCGGCCAGTTCCTGATAGCTGGCATAAGACACGTTGTTGCGCTCGGCCCAGCTGCCGACGGATGTCAGATCGATATTGAGGAAAACGGCACAGAAATCCCGCCCATCGCCAAAGGCCACTGCCTCCTTGATATTGGGAAAGAATTTCAGCTTGTTCTCGATATATTTGGGCGCAAACAGGCTGCCGTCATTGAGCTTGCCGACATCCTTGGCGCGGTCGATGATTTTCAGATGGCCATTGGCATCGAAGAAACCTGCGTCACCCGTATGCACCCAGCCATCACCGGTCTTGGTGGAAGCAGTGGCCTCGTCGTTCTTGTAATAGCCGACGAACACGCCCGGCGAGCGATACATCACCTCGCCATTTTCCGCGATACGGATTTCAACGCCCGGAGAAGGCTTGCCGACGGTGTCGGCGCGGATTTCGCCATCCGGCTGCTGGGTAATGTAGACCGAGGCTTCAGTCTGGCCATAAAGCTGTTTCAGGTTCAGCCCGAGCGAGCGGTAGAAGCGGAAGATTTCCGGGCCGTTCGCCTCGCCCGCGGTATAGCCCACCTTCATGCGGCTGAAGCCCATCCGGTTCTTAAGCGGGCCATAGACCAGCAATTCGCCAAGCCAGTAGAGAAGGCGATCACCCAGCCCCACCTTTTCGCCATTGAGGATCGGCTCTCCGACCTTGCGGGCATGTTTCATGAAATAATCGAACATGCGCTTCTTGGTCGGCCCTGCATCCTCCATGCGAACCATGACCGATGTCAGCATGATCTCGAAGACACGTGGCGGTGCGAAGAAATAGGTTGGCGCTATCTCGCGCCTGTCCGCGTCGATGGTTTCGGGACTTTCGGGACAGCAAACACAATAGCCTGATATCAGGGCCTGGGCGTAGGAAAAGACATGATCGCCGACCCAGGCCAGCGGAAGATAGGCAAGCGCCTCGTCATTTTCGTCGAGCTTGTCGAAGATATTGGCGTTGCGGGCTGAGATGACCAGATTGTTGAAGGAAAGCATTACCCCCTTCGGCTTGCCGGTCGTGCCGGAGGTGTAGAGCATGACCGCCAGGTCATCGCCCTTGCCCTTGTTGATCGCCTCGATCCAGGCTGTATCGCCGGAGCTCTTGAGGACATCACGACCCATCGACTGAACATCGTCGATGGAATGGAGGTCGGTGTGGTCGTAGTCACGCAGGCCGCGAGTTTCATCATAGATGATCTTGCGCAGTCCCTCGACCTGATCGCCCATCGACATGACCTTGTCGACCTGCTCCTGATCCTGACAAACAGCGAAGACCACGCCGGCATGGTTGAGGACGTAAACCATCTCCTCGGCAACCGAATCGGCATAAACAGGCACGGGAATGGCGCCAAGTGCCTGAACAGCAGCAAAGGTCCAGTAGAGACGCGGGCGGTTCTGGCCAACAATGGCAACCTTGTCGCCTGCCTTCAGGCCGAGCTTGGACAAGCCCAGCGAATAGGCGGCGATCTCGTCCTTGAGCCCTGCCCATGTCCAGCTCTGCCAGATGCCCAGATCCTTCTGCCGCATTGCCGGACGATCGGCAAAACGCCTGGCATTCAACAACAGATATTGCGGCAGTGTGCCTGGCTGCGTGCTGTCTGCAGCGCCATTTTGCGACATTCTTTCCTCCCTTGCGTGAAATCCGGCTCTTGTGACCGGTTTTCACCTTTCAGCCCCGGCACGAGCGCGGCTGCGACAACCATCCTCCCGACAGCCATCGTGAATTTCCAGCTCACTTGTGTGGAGCAAACAGAGCGCGTTGGCAACTGCGCCAAAAGTAGAGTGCCCGCTTGCACCACCACGGCAATGAACTGACCGGTGCCCGTTGCCGGTCGAACCATATTGCGACAGGAACCGGGCTGACGTCCAGCCCCATCAGGGCGCGGGCGCGAATTTGACGCGCGGAACCGGTTGACGCATTCTCCCCCGCGATCATCAGAAGCGAAGCATTTCAAGCCACCCATTTCAAGGCAACCATTTTGAGACCAACCATATCGAGGCAACTATCGTGAAGAAGCTGCAACCATGGTGAGGTTTGCAGCGATGTTTATCCTTGGTGCGACCGTAATCCTTCCCGTCGAGGCCGGACCGGCAAAGGCTGGCGACTTTTCCATTGCCGCCAATCCGATATGCGGCAAAGGGCAGTCTGTTTCCACGGGTTGCGATGCAATTCGCAAGCGAGCGATTGTTGACGCTTCCGACCCACGATGGAGCGCGATCGGACGGCTCAATTACTCCAACAGCCGAATCCGTATGCACTGCACCGGAACCCTGATCGCGAGGGACCTTGTGCTTACCGCAGCGCATTGCCTTTTCGACAAGGTCTCCAGACGCTGGCTCAATGCAGGACAGGTGCATTTCCTGGCCGGATACCAGCGCGGCGAAGCCGTGGCAAAGGCGACCGCAGTCTCCTATGAAGTCGACAAGATGCATGACACAGGGTCGAAGACCTATGTGCATGATCCGCGCCACGACTGGGCGCTGGTCCGTCTGGATACGCCAATCGGCGACATGGCCGGAACAATTGCGCCTTTTCCGCCCGTATTAACGGGAGCAGGATTGGCGCCGCCATCGACGGCAGTGATTGTCGGATATCCCGGCGTCAGGCCGCATGTGCAGAGCATGGCCGAGAACTGCCGGATTGACTGGAAATACCGGGCAAGCGGCATGATCGGGCATGACTGTCCGGTGATGGGCGGCGATTCGGGCGGGCCGGTGCTGGTAGACTATGGTGGCGGTTATCGAATCATTGCCGTTAATAGCATTGCAACAACGAGCGATGGACGGTTGACCACCACTGCTACCCTTCTCGAGGGACGAATCTCTGCGGAATGAAGCAACGGATCAAGGACCTGCTGCAGCGGCATCTGCCACGAGACCCGGTCGGCACCCCAAGGGATCGACTACATTTCCTGGCAATAGGTCTTCAGCGCTGCCTCGGTTCCCTTTGACCAGATCATGTCGAGCCAGCCTTCAAAGGCTGTGGCAAACCGGGTGTTGCTGGCCAGATCGCCATAGAAGCGGGTTTGTTCAAGCCAGGCCAGCGGTCGTTGCCTTGCCGCCCTGGCTGCGATTTGCAACTCGTCCCAGAAGGGATCATTCGGCGAAATCACGCTCCCATCTTCCCGTGTACCTTCGCACATGCGGGCCCAATGCGCCTCTGCAAGGGCCAGGCCCGAGATCGGCATTCCCGATGACAGACCATCACGCAGGATTGGAATCACGAAGCCAGTGTGGCGCGACGATCCGTCGAATGCCACGCGGCGGGTGGTATCAATGATCGCAGGATTGGAAAAGCGGCGCTCGATCAGTGCAACATAGGCCTTGGGTTCCATTCCCGGTACCGGTTTGACATGCGGCGCGACTTCCGTGGTCTCGATCTTCCGGAAGAAATCTCGAATGAGCGTATGCTCCATGCAGCCGGAAATGGTTTCGACCGACAGGATTTCTCCGGCATTGGCGATAAACTGATGCCCCGCATTGAGAATGCGTATCTTCATCGCTTCGTAGTCGTGGACATCATTGGTAAAGGTCGCGCCCACCCTGTCCCAGTCAGGGCGACCGGCACAAAAATCATCCTCGATGACCCATTGCCGGAAATTCTCGTGCGTTACCGGCGCCTGGTCGTCTACCCCGAATTCCACCGCAAGGGCGATTTCCTTCGGACCGGTTGCAGGCACGATGCAATCGACCATGGAATTGGGAAAGCTGGTGTTCGAATTGATCCAGTCGGCAAGTTCAGGGTCTGACAATCGCGCCAGGCCAACCACTGTCTGACGCAGAATGCGGCCATTTCCCTGAAGATTGTCACAGCTCTGGCAGGAAAAGGGGGCAAGCCCGTCCGACCTGCGAATTCGCAGCGCCGCCACGATTGCGCCAAATGCAGTGCGCGGTGACCGGGGATTTTCGGCGTCATGGATCATGTCGGGATGGTTGACATCAAAGCTGCCATCGGATGGCGAAATGAAATATCCGCCCTCGGTTACCGTCAGCGCAACGATCCTGATGGCAGGGTCAGCCATTTGCCTGATCAGCGCGGCATTGCCGTCCTCCACCGGCAGGAAACCGATCATCGAACCGGTAACTTCTGCGGATGTACCGGAAGGATCGAGTTCGATCAGCGTGGTGAGGCAATCCTGCGCAAGGAGTTTCTCGCGCTGAATGGCGTCAGCCGCCCTGACCCCGGCGCCAATGATTGCCCAGTCGTGGTTGTGGCCCTGTTGAAACAGGCGGTGCAAATACCAGGCCTGATGCGCCCTATGAAAATTGCCAAGACCGATATGCACGATCCCGGCGGTCAATGCCTTGCGGTCGTAATTCGGCACGACAATATCGGCAGGCAATTGGCCAAGGGTCTCGTCACAGAGCTTCATCAACTCATCCACTGTCCGCCATCCACATTGTAAGTCTGCGAAAGGATGTAATCGGATCTGAGGATGCGAGGAAAACGGCCATTCCGGTCAGATCGTCTGGCCGTGCGAAACGCCCGGCGGGGACACCGCCTCCACCTCTGCCTTTTTCTGGCCAGGCTTCTTGCCTTCGAGCTTTGCAAACATCGATCGACATGCACCCAATGTTCGCCATCAACCACACCTGGCGCGATCGCGTTCACGTTGATGCCATGCTTGATGATGTTGAGGCCCGCTGACTGGGTCATGGAAATCACCGCAGCCTTGGTGGAACAATAAACGAGAACCAGGCTTTCACCGCGCCGACCCGCCTGCGATGCCATGTTGATGATCTTCCGCCATGTCCCTGGCGGATCATCCGCCTCGCGGCAGCCTGCATGGTGAAGAGCGTGCCGGCGACATTGACAGCATAGAGTCTTTCATAGCTTTCGCGGGTGATATCTACGGTCTCGGCGGCATCAAACAGGGCCGCGTTGTTGATCAGGATATCGCTTGCCCGCTGTGGCTACGACTGTTTCAATGGCCGCATCAATGCTTTCCTGTCTTGTGACATCCATGTGGACCGGATAGGCAGCCTCTCCGATTTCGGACGCAGTGGCGCGCGCGGCGTCAAGGTTGATATCGGCAATTGCCACGCGCGCGCTTCTCGGGCATAGGCTTCGCAAAGCCGCGGCCAATGCCGCGGGCCGCACCGGTAATCAGAGCCGACTTCCCCTGCAGACGCATCACGCTATCCTCAATCCTTCGCCATCAAAGCGATGGAGCTTTTCCATGTCCGGGGTCATGTGGATCGTATCACCATGGCGTACGTCCAGATCGCCGCTTATGCGAACGGTCAGCAACTCCGTCAAGCCTGTATCGTGGACATGCACAAATGTATCCGAGCCGAGGTGTTCAGCGACGCCGACGCGGCCCTTCCACATGCCGGCTTCTTTCGAAACATTGATATGCTCCGGGCGAATTCCGATGGTGGCAGCATCATGCTTCCTTGCCTCGGCGCCCTCGATCAGGTTCATTTTCGGACTTCCGATGAACCCGGCAACGAAGGTATTGCGCGGCTCGTGATAGAGCGAGAGCGGACTTCCGACCTGCTCGATATTGCCTGCCCGCAGCACCACGATCTTGTCGGCCATGGTCATGGCTTCCACCTGGTCGTGGGTTACATAGATCATGGTGGTCTTCAACGAGTTGTGCAGTTCGCTGATCTCAAGACGCATGTTGACGCGAAGCGCCATCAAGGTTTGAAAGCGGTTCGTCGAACAGGAAGGCCTGCGGCTCACGAACAATTGCCCGACCGATGGCGACGCGCTGGCGCTGGCCACCGGAAAGCTGGCCTGGTCGGCGATCAAGATAATCTGTCAGGTTGAGTACCCGCGCTGCATCCTCGACCTTCTTGTTCTGCGCAGCCTGGTCCATGCCGGCCATGCGCAGGGAAAGGCAATATTCTTGCGAACCGTCATGTGCGGATAAAGCGCATAGGACCGAAACACCATTGCCAGCCGGCGCTTTGCCGGCGGAACGTCGGTCGCATCCTGCCCGTCAATCAGTATCTCGCCCGAAGTTACATCCTCGAGCCCCGCTATCAGCCGCAGCAAGGTGGACTTGCCGCAGCCGGACGGTCCGACGAAGACCACGAACTCGCCTTCGCCAATTTCGAGATTGAGCGGCGGAATCACCTGAAGCCCGGCAAAGCTCTTGGTAACGTTTTTCAGCGTGATGTTGCCCATGTTACTTCACAGCTCCAAATGTTAGGCCTCGCACAAGCTGCTTCTGCGAGAACCAGCCCATGACGAGAATCGGTGCAATCGCCATCGCGGAAGCAGCCGACAGTTTGGCGTAAAACAGACCTTCAGGGCTTGAATAGCTGGCGATGAAAGCTGTCAGGGGAGCGGCAGTTGCCGCGGTCAGGTTGAGCGTCCAGAACGCCTCGTTCCAGGCGAGAATGACATTCAGCAGTATGGTGGACGCAATTCCCGGTATTGCCATTGGCGTGAGAACATAGAGGATTTCCTCACGCAGACTGGCACCATCCATGCGCGCCGCCTCGAGAATGTCGACCGGGATTTCCTTGAAATAGGTGTAGAGCATCCAGATGATGATCGGCAGGTTTATCAGCATCAATACGATGACCAGACCGGTACGTGTGTCGAGCAGGCCAAGTTTGATGAACATCAGATAAATCGGATAAAGCACACCAACGGCCGGAAGCATCTTGGTGGACAACATCCACATCAAAATGTCCTTGGTCCGCTTGGACGGCACGAATGCCATCGACCAGGCAGCGGGAACCGCAATCAGGGTGCCGAGAAGCGTGGAGCCGCCGGCGATGATGACCGAGTTCCAAAGGTGCCGCGAATAATTCGACCGCTCCTGGACCACGGTGTAATTTTCCAGTGTCCATCCCGAGGTCAACACCTCGAAGGGCGTGCGGATGGCATCGCCTTCTGCCTTCAGCGACAGGATGAAAACCCACAGGATCGGGAAGAAGATGACGAGACCAACCGCCCAGGCAAGGACTGTGTTGAAGGTCTTGCGTTGCGTTGAAACGGAGCGTGCCATGTCCGGTCCTCCCTCAAGCGTCAAGGCTCTTGCCGACGATGCGCATCAGGAAGATCGCAACGATATTGGCAAGAATGATTGCATAGACACCACCGGCTGATCCCAGACCGACATTCTGGCTTTCAAGCACGCGCTGGAAAATCAGATAGGTCAGCGTCTTGGTGCCGAAAGCCCCTGATGTGGTGACGAAAATTTCTGCAAAGATCGAGAGCAGGAAGATCGTCTGTATCAGGATCACGACAGTGATGGCGCGGCTGAGATGCGGCAGGATGATGAAGAAGAAGCGCTTGATCGGCGGCGCGCCGTCCATCTCGGCCGCTTCCAACTGTTCGCTGTCAAGTGACTGGATCGCCGTCAGCAGGATAAGTGCTGCAAAGGGCAGCCACTGCCAACTGACAATGAGGATGATCGAAGGCAGGGATGCCTGGCTTAGCCATTCTATGGGCTGGGCACCAAAGAACCGCCAAATATGGGCAAAGAAGCCGTTGGTCGGGTCCATGAACATGTTCTTCCAGACGAGGCCGGAGACAGTCGGCATCACGAAGAAGGGCGAGATTATCATGATGCGCACGAAGCCCTGGCCCCAAAGGGGCTGGTCCAGCAACAGCGACAGGAAGATACCCAGCACCACCGTGATGACCAGAACACCACCGACAATGATCAGGGTGGTAAGGACGCTTGGCCAGAAACTGCTGGAGCTGACAAAACGGATGTAGTTTTCGAAGCCGACCCATTGCAGCCCATCTTCCAGTGAATCGCCGCGCAGCGGCAGATAACGCTTGAAAGAGAAATAGAGGGTCATCATCAGCGGCACCAGCATCCAGCCCAGAAGCAGGATGACGGCAGGCGCCATCATGAAGCGCGCAGCGCTTCTCGAATTTTTCGTTGCCATAACGGTGTCTCCTCCCAGAGTGCGATGGCCTGTCAAGTCACTATGAAAAGAAAACAGTAATCTGAACGCGTCGGCGGAAAACAGGATGCCGACTTTTGAAAAAGTCAAAAACTTGTCTGGGGAAGGGCCGGCAGCAAGCCGCCGACCCTCCTTTTCAATCCCGGGAGGGATTATTTGTAACCAGCGGCTTCCATTGCGTCGTTGGTAATCTTCTGTGCCTTGGCGAGAGCTTCGTCCACGGTCTGCTGACCGGCATAGACGGCGGAGAACTCCTGGCTCACGTCAGTCGCGATACCGGCAAACTCCGGAATGGCCACGAACTGGACACCGATATAGGGAACGGGCTTCACAGTCGGGTTCTTCGGATCGGCAGCGTTGATCGAGTCAAGCGTCATCTTCGCAAACGGGATGTCCTTGTAGTTCGGGTTTTCGTACAGAGATGTACGCGCACCCGGAGGAACATTGGCCCATCCTTCTTTCGAAGCAACGAGCTCGATATAGCCCTTTGAAGTCGCCCATTCGATGAACTGCTTGGCAGCATCGACCTTCTGTGAACCGGCAGGAATTGCGAGTGCCCATGCCCACAGCCAGTTGGCGCGCTTTGAGACGCCTTCATGGTTTGGTGCCAGTGCGAAGCCAACCTTGTCGGCTACAGTCGAATCCTTGGGGTTCGTCACGAAGGAAGCCGCCACGGTGGCGTCAATCCACATGCCGCACTTGCCCTGCTGGAACAGTGAAAGGTTTTCGTTGAAGCCGTTGGTGGCATAACCTGCGGGACCTGACTCGTTCATCGTATCGACGAAGAATGTCAGAGCCTGCTTCCATTCCGGCTGATCGAACTGGGCATTCCAGTTTTCGTCGAACCAGCGTGCACCAAAGGAGTTTCCTGTGACGGTGATGATTGCCCCACCTTCACCCCAACCAGCCTTGCCGCGGAGGCAGATGCCGTTGATGTCGTTGGCGCGGTCGGTCATCTTGGCCGCCGCCTCGCGAATGAATTCCCAGGTCGGGGCTTCCGGCATGGTCAGGCCGGCCTTCTCCATCAGGTCCTTGCGGTACATGATCATCGAGGATTCGCCATAGAACGGCGCTGCATACATCGTGCCGTCATAGGAAAGACCGGAACGCATTGCCGGCAGGATGTCATTGACATCGTAATCCGCAGACATGTCGTTCAATGGAACCAGCCAGCCGTTCTTGCCCCAGATCGGGGTTTCGTACATGCCGATTGTCATGATGTCGAAAGCACCACCCTTTGTGGTGATGTCGGTGGTAACGCGCTGGCGAAGCACGTTTTCCTCGAGTGTGACCCACTCGACCTTGTGACCGGTCTTTGCCGTGAAATCATCCGTCAGCTTCTGCATGCGGATCATGTCACCATTGTTGACGGTCGCGATGGTCAGCGTTTCTGCGCTGGCCACCGATACAGAGAGCGACAATGCGGTCGCACCCAATAGAATTCTTGCCAGTTTCATTTCCAATTCCTCCCTTGGCAATACGGAAACGAGCTGGACATTAGCAAAGCGCAATCCAGAGTCAACAGAATTCTTTACGCGCGTAAACTTTTACTGCTTGCTCATCCCCAGACCAGTAGTGGCCGAGCATGACCCGAATGTGTCTCAGGCAGACTCGCGCAGCACCAGTTTGCCATCGAACAAGGTCTCTTCCCGCTTGGGCTTCCGGACCCCGAATTCATGATTTCAAAGAGTTTTTCGACACTGGTTTCGACGATTGCAGAGTAAATCCTGGGAAACTGTCGTCAGTGGCGGACAGGTGAAACGCGACCAGGGATGATCATCATGGCCGGCTATCCGCATGGCACAGCCGGGACCCCGGCCAACCCGCAATCCCATCTGGTAGGCAGCCGCCAGAAAGCCGATGGCGATGCGATCGTTGCTGCACAGGACGGTGTTTGACGGCAACTTGCGCTCCGCAATCACGCGCTTGCCCTCGTTCAATCCGGTTTGCTCGAAGTCCCATGACTGTTCGCCGGCATGGATGATTTCAGGTGTTTGCCCAAGGCGCTCCATGGCCTCGACATAGGCCTTGCGGCGGCGTATCGCATTCGGGTTTACCGGTGCTGTTTCAAAGAAGCAGGGCGGCTCTCCGGTGCGGCAAAGATATTCGACAATCAGCCCGATACTCTGGGAATTGTTTGATCCAACAAAGACTTCGCCAATTTCCTGATTGCTGTCGAAGGTTACCGTCGGCACGTCATCGGCGAATTTGCGAATGAGTTCCAGATCCGAAGCCCGGCCCAAAGGAGCAATCAGCGCACCTGCCGGCTTGAGCGATCTGAGCGTCTCCAATGCATTGATTTCCGACTGGCGCTGCCCGTGCGAACTGAACAGGATCGGCCAGTATCCCGCATCAATGCATTGGCGCTCGATCATTCTTGCCATCTCGGCAAAGAACGGATCCGCCAGGATATGGAACTATGATGCCGATATTCTTTGTCCAGAGCGCGGTTCTGGTTGGTGGCGAAAATATTCAGACAAGGAAAATCAAGAGCAACGCCTCCTCGATCCGCTGGCGTGTTGGAATCGCGCGCTTCACCGGGTCGTTGAAGTATTTAGATGCGGTCGGACGCGATATTCCGCTGGCGGCGGCGAACTCCTCCATGGTCTGGGATCTTGGTTTCACTCATGTCTCGCTTCTCCAGCATATGCTGGAGCTGGATATTAAAAATGACAGGCAGAAACTACTAACCCAAACTTTTTCCCGCGTATTCCTGCATTTCTTTACGCCCGTTAATTTACCAGCATGCCTGTTTCACTTTCGGGTTTCAGGGCAAAACCCGGCGTCAAAGCCATGCTGATTGCTCATACAAGAATTATTCAGCGCCGAAGGCCGGCCCTCTCGACACGAAATCGCGCAGGCAGCATTGTCGCAACACAGTCACGAGCGGTTCAACAAATGGAGAAACGGAATGGCCGGAAAGACCGAGGCGCCGAAGGCGTAACCTGTTATTGTCATTGTCGGTGGCGCAATCGCGGGTTCGTCGGCTGCTGGTTTCTCACGCAGGACAAGGCCTTTACCGGCAAGGTTCTCGTTGGGACATGAGTTATGCGTCATTTGCTCGACCGCGCATACCAATAGCTGCATCAGCAGCAGTTCTCAATAGACTCAATGTCCGCATCAGTCAGTTCACGGCAGATTTCTCCAGAACCTCCGCCAGCACGTAGGCGGCGATGAGCGGAGTTCCGGATCGCGAAAAATCCACTCCTTTGGCTATATGTATCTTGCGGACAGCGAGGCTCTTGCGTCGATCCTGCGCAGCAATCAGCAGGTGCAGCTTGCAGCAGGCGCCGCCACACAGCTGATGACTGCCGCACAGATCAGCGAGGCCTATCCGTTCTACAAGGTGGATGACATCGTGCTCGGGTCGATCAACCTGGTCGATGAGGGATATTGGGACGGGGCAACCGTCTTTGACTGGTTTCGCAGGCAGGCTCGCGAGCGCGGCGTGGAATATGTCGAGAATGAAGTGGTGGCCATTACACGAAATGCCGATGGCAACCGTGTTGAAAGTGTTACGCTCAAATCGGGCGAGATGATTGCCTGCGGCCAAATTGTCAATGCGTCGGGACCACGTGCGGCACGCACGGCCCGCATGGCAGGGATTGATATTCCGGTCGAACCCCGCAAGCGCTTTACCTGGGTCTTCAAGGCGGACAAGCCGCTCGACCGGGATTTGCCGCTGACGATCGATCCCTCGGGCGTCCATGTGCGCGAAATCGGAGGCGGTACCTATCAGGCAGGGGGACATTCAGATTTTGATCCACCTGTTGACCCGGAAG
>JAWKWN010000030.1:0-32062 GCA_041397505.1 Nitratireductor sp. | reverse complement strand
GCCCCGCACGTTCGATTTCACGGATCAGGCAGGAGGCGCTGGCAAGGCTTGCCGAAGTTGGTCTGGCGGAGCGGGCGGATGCACCGACCGTCATCCTGTCACATGGTGAGCACCGGTTGATGGAAATTGCCATTGCGCTCGCATCTGGCGCAGAGCTCATGCTGCTTGACGAGCCGATGGCAGGACTTGGCCCGACAGAATCGGCACGCATGGTCGAATTGTTATCGCGGCTCAAATCGACGCGAACCATTTTGCTGGTCGAGCATGACATGGATGCGGTGTTCGCGCTTGCAGACAGGATTTCGGTGCTGGTCTATGGCCGGATCATCGCCACAGGCACACCGGATGAAATACGCGGCAATGCGGAAGTTCGTCACGCCTATCTGGGGGAGGAGTGAGCGTGCTGACGGTTTCCGGCCTCACCACACATTACGGTTCCTCTCAGGCATTGTTCGGGGTTGATCTCGAATTCGGCAGTGGCGAAGTAGCAACGCTGCTCGGTCGCAACGGCATGGGCAAGACAACCACAATCCATTCCATCATGGGAATCGTGAGGCCTGGCGGCGGGTCGATCCTCTTCGACGGCAAGGAGCTGGTCGGCCAGAAAGCTTTTCGCATTGCCAATCTGGGTATCGGCCTTGTGCCGGAGGGCAGGCAGATATTTCCCAATCTGTCACTTTGGGAAAACCTGGTCGCCACTGCCAGCAACCATCTTGGCGTCGCAAATCCGTGGACGGTGGAACGGGTGTTCGAGCTGTTTCAGAGCTTGCAGCGTGGTGGCTCACCGGCAATTCGTCGTCGGGTGGCGAGCAGCAGATGCTCGCCATCGGGCGGGCGCTGATGACCAATCCGAAACTGCTGATCCTGGACGAGGCGACAGAGGGGCTTGCTCCACTGATCCGCCGCAAGATCTGGAACGCGCTGGAGCAGATCAAGGGGGGCGACATGTCGATCCTGGTGGTCGGAAGAATTGTCGGACCTGTTGCGCATTGTGGTAGACCGGAATTTCATCATCGAGCGGGGAAGGATCGCCTGGAGTGGCACGTCGCAGGCGCTTGCCGATGATCGTGAGACGCAGCAGCGATATTTGGGAGTTTGAGGTCACGGCAGGTTTGCGTGGCCAGCGGGAGGAAATCGTGGATGGAGTGTAATGCAAACGCAGCCGTCTATTTCGTTGACCGGCAGGTGGCCGAGGGAAGGGCGGACAAGACTGCCTTCATCGAGGCTGGAGGTAGCAAGCGCAGTATCAGCTATGGTGAACTGGCTGACGAAACCGGCAAGATGGCAGCACTGTTCGAGCGCCATGGCATTCATCGCGAAGAGCGCGTTGCCATGATCGTGCTCGACCAGATCGAGTTTCCGATCATATTCTGGGGCGGTATCAAGGCGGGCGTTGTGCCGGTCGCGATCAATACGCTGCTATCAAGGGAAGTCTATGATGTCATCCTGAATGATAGCCGGGCGCAAGCGCTGTTCGTCTCGCGGGAGCTGTATGATGTAGTGCAGCCGCTGCTTCACAGAAATCCGTGGCTGAAGGCGGTCTTTGTCATCGGTGATGACCAGCCCGAGGGAACGCTTTCCTTCCAGAGGGAATTTGAAAAATGTGATAGCCGCCCTGCGGTTGATGCCAGCAGCGACGAATGTGCGTTCTGGCTTTATTCGTCAGGTTCAACGGGTCAGCCAAAGGGCGTGCGCCATGTGCATTCCAGCCTGCAATTCACCTCAGATACTTATGGCCTGCAGGTCTTGCAGATCGAGGAAGCTGACATTGTGTTTTCGGCGGCGAAGCTGTTCTTTGCCTATGGGCTTGGCAATGGCATGACTTTTCCGATGTCGGTTGGAGCGACCACGGTTCTGCTCAATAGCAGACCAACGCCGGATTCGGTGCTGGAGGTCATCAACCGGTTCAAGCCGACGGTCTTTGGCGGAGTGCCGACACTTTATGCGGCTCTTTGCGCCCATATGGCAGCTGGCAAGGGCGAGATATCGGCGCAGCTGCGGCGCTGCATTTCTGCAGGAGAAGCACTGCCGGAGGAGATCGGCAAAAATTGGGAACGCCTGACCGGCTGCCCGATCCTTGATGGCGTGGGTTCGACGGAGATGCTGCATATCTTCCTGTCGAATGCGCCGGGCGATGTTGTCTATGGAACATCCGGGACAGCAGTGCCCGGCTACCAATTGCGGCTGGTTGACGAGCATGGGATCGAGGTTCCCGCGGGTGGTGCATCGGCGAATTGCTGGTCAATGGCGGCTCGTCGGCCAGTGATTACTGAACCAGCGCGACAAGAGCCGCACGACATTCGAGGGCGAGTGGACCAGAACCGGCGACAAATATGAACGGCGCGAGGATGGTCGACTTGTCTATTGCGGGCGCACCGACGACATGTTCAAGGTCTCGGGCATATGGGTATCTCCGTTCGAGGTGGAGCAGGCGCTGATCGGGCATGACGCTGTGCTGGAAGCAGCCGTAATCGCGGCACGCGACAGTGATGGACTGGAAAAGCCGAAGGCATTTGTCGTGCTGAAATCCGGCAATGCCGGTGAGGCGCTCGCCACTGATCTGCGCGACCATGTCAAGGAGCGGATCGGCAAGTGGAAATATCCGCGCTGGATCGAATTCATCGATGAATTGCCGAAGACAGCCACAGGAAAAATCCAGCGTTTCAAGTTGCGGGATTGAGTAATGGAAAATTTCCGTTGGGATAGCGGCACCGCAGGATGGATTGAAATTCGCGGAAAGAAGCTCGAGGCCATCGCCCATGGTCCACCGCCCGGCGCTGCGCCAACCATCGTCATGCTGCATGAGGGGCTGGGTTGTCTGGAGCTTTGGCGCGACTTCCCGCAAAGGCTAGCTGAAATGACCGGAATGGGGGTCTTTGCCTGGTCGCGCGCCGGTTATGGCAAATCCGCTCCGGTCGAGCTTCCGCGTCCGCTCGACTACATGACGCGCGAAGCGATGGAAATGCTGCCGCAAATTCTCGACAGCATCGGGTTTCAGCCGCGCGGCATCCTGCTCGGCCACAGCGACGGCGCTTCCATTGCGGCGATCTACGCAGGCGGTGTCGAGGATTTCCCGGGTTCGCGGATTTGCGCTGATTGTTCCGCATTTCTTCACCGAGAGATGGGTCTCAAGGCGATCGAGGCAGCACGGAATGCCTATGATAACGCAGACCTGCGTGAAAAGCTGTGGCGGTATCATGCTGATGTCGATAACGTTTCGCGGCTGGAACGAGGCCTGGCTTGATCCAGGCTTCAGGGACTGGAATATCGCCGAGGCAATCGACTACTGGCGCATTCCCGTACTTGCCGTACAGGGCGAGGAGGATCAGTATGGAACGCTCGCCCAGATCGATGAAATCGAAGGCCGGATCTATTCACCGCTCGACAAGGTGATCCTTGAAGGCTGCAAGCATTCGCCGCATGTCGAACAGCCCGATCAATTGCTGGCGACGGTCAGCGAATTTGCGGCCCGGTTGCAGCGGATCGAGGATGAGCCGGTTGGAAGATGAAGCCGTGCAACTGGCATTGTCGCTGGAACTGCCGGACCATGCGCATGTCCCCGGGGTCAATGGGCGCCATCACAATGAGCTTCTCGAATCGGTGGTCGCAATGGCAAGCCCGATAACGAGCAATGACGGATGGCGGGAGAACCCGGCCTGGCTATACGGGATCAGGCTTTTCAACCAGGGCTTTTTCTGGGAGGCGCATGAGGTGCTGGAGCGGGTTTGGATGAATGCCCGACCCAACAGCCGTGAGCGGCATCTGGTGCAGGGTGTCGTGCAACTGGCCAATGCCAGACTGAAGGAAGTTGCCGGACGCACGAAAGCGGCGGATCGGTTGTTTGCGATTGCCGGGCAGTGTTTCGAGCGGACATTTGCCGGCGGCGTAGAAAGCCTGATGGGGATTTCAGCCGGAGAACTTGCCAGCCAGACAGCGAGCCCGGGCAAGCCCGGTAAACGGATACAACTTTCCGATTGTGCAATATAATGCATATAGGAAAGTTGTTGCTATTGCTGTAATTCGTTGTTTTTGTTTGAGATATCGCTCCGTGTTTTTTCGATCTGATGATTGAAATCAGCAGGAATTGCAATATAATGCATATGTTGGGAAACGAGAGCCCGCAGGAGACGCAAAGTGAGCAAGCGCATAGAATTCCAGACCGGCCCTGATCGCTATCGTCATTGGCGCATTGCCTATGATGGACCGGTTGCCACGCTGATCATGGATGTCGACGAGAATGGCGGCTTGTTCGAGGGCTATCAGCTCAAGCTCAATTCCTATGACCTCGGCGTCGACATCGAGCTTGCCGACATCGTGCAGCGCATGCGGTTCGAGCATCCCGAAGTCGTGCTGTTGTCATGCGCTCGGGCAAGGAAAAGGTGTTTTGTGCCGGTGCCAATATCCGCATGCTGGGAGGGCAGCGCATGCGCACAAGGTCAATTTCTGCAAGTTCACCAATGAAACGCGCAACACTCGAGGCGGCGGAGAGGAATCCCGGCCGGAAGCATTATATTGCAGCCGTGAAGGGGGCTTGCAGGGCGGCGGATATGAGCTGGCACTGGCCTGCAATTACATCATCATCATGACCGATGACGGCTCGACCCTTGGTGGCGCTGCCGGAAGTGCCGCTGCTGGCGGTGTTGCCGGGAACCGGCGGCTGACGCGTGACCGACAAGCGCAGGCGGCGTGACCTCGGTGATGTTCTGCTCGGTTGAAGAGGGCGTCAGCGCGCGCGCCAGAATGGCGCTCGTCGATGAAGTGGTTCCACTCCTGCTTTGATGAAACCGTCGCGACACGGGCTGGTGAATTTGCAGCCGTGCACAAGGACAAGGATGCAAAGGGCATTGTGCTGGAGCCGTTGCAGCGCAGTATCAATGACGACTGGATCACTGACCTATTCGCTGGTCGAGGTGCAGGTTGATGTGACAAGCGGCTGCTGGCGACAATCACGTTGAATGGCCCGATGGATGAAGCGCCGGCCAATATTGCCGAACTTCGGCGCGTTCGCAAAGCTGGACATTGCGGCTGGCGCGCGAACTTGATGATGCGATCCTGCAACTGCGCCCTCAACGAACTGGAACTGGGTGTCGTCGTGTTTCGCAGCCGGGGTCGCCGGAACGGTGATGAGCATGAAAAACTGCTGTTCGGACAACCGGGATACAGACTGGCTGTCACGCGAAATCCTGCTGTACTGGAAGCGCGTGTTGAAGCGCATCGACCTGGACATCGCGCTCGCTGGTGGCGCTCGTCGAAAACGGCTCTGCTTCAGCGGCGTGCTGGCTGAAATCCTGTTTGCCGTTGATTCGCAGCTTAGCATGATGGAAGGCGATTTCGAGGGTGATAACCGGCCGGTCGCATCGATCACGCTCAGCCGCGAATTTCGGGCCTTTCCCGATGTCAAACGGTTTGACCCGGCTGCAGACCCGTTTTCTGGGCGAGCCGGAAAAGGTGGGTGAAGCTGAAGCCGAGATCGGCGAGGCGCTGGAGGCGCATGATGCCAACCGGCTGGGTCTGGTTACTTTTGCCTATGACGATATCGACTGGGAAGATGAAATCCGTATCTTCCTCGAGGAGGCCAGCTTCTCGCCCGATGCAAGGCCGACCGGCATGGAGGCCAATCTGCGCTTTGCCGGGCCCGAAACCATGGAGACCCGCATCTTCGGCCGTCTGACGGCGCGGCAGAACTGGATATTCCAGCGGCCCAATGCTGTTGGTGAAAAGGGTGCTCATACGCTACGGCACCGGCCAGCGCGGCGAATATGACATGCGGCGGGTTTGATGCTGGGCGTCGCCCGGAAAGAGTGGGATCAACGCACTACCAATGCCGAATTGCGAAATGTGACCAAAAGAAAAGATACCGGAGAAATTCCATGCTTGATCTCGTCAATGTAGAATATGACACGCTGATCCCGAACAATAGTCGGGTCATCCTCGGACAAGGAAGTCAAAGGCGCTGGAACGCTGGCATCCCGGTTACATCAACTGGTGGAAACGATCTCATCCCGCGCCAGTTCCAGGAGAGCCTTGTCTATCTGCGCACAGCCGTCGCTGTTGATCCGAAGGGGTGGGCAAAAATTCGACTATGTGAAGATGCCGGAAATATCGCTGGGGCATATTGCTCGCACCGCAAGTGGAAGACCGCAAGATCCCAGGCGGCGAACATGCAGGCGAAGCAGCATGGCAGGAAGTTCCGGCGAATATCGCTCATCGCTGCGCCGCTCGATCGTCATTCAGGGATACCGAGCCTGCTTCGGTCGAGCAGCAGCGGTTCCTCGGCAAGACCGCGCCGTCGCTTTATGACCTGCGCAACCTGTTCCGCAGTCAATGTCGAGGAGGGGCGTCACCTCTGGGCGATGGTCTATCTGCTGCACAAGTATTTCGGGGCAGATGGGCGCGAGGAGGCCGATGACCTCTGCGCCGCTCGTTCGGCTCGGAAGAAGCGCCGCGCATGCTCGGCGCCTTCAATGAGGAAAACGCCGATTGGCTCGTTCTTCGGCGTTTACCTATTTCACCGACCGTGACGGCAAGATGCAATTGGAGAGCCTGGCGCAATCCGGTTTCGACCCGCTGTCGCGTACCTGCCGCTTCATGCTGACGGAAGAAGCGCACTACGTTTGTCGGCGAAACGGGAGTAGGGCGCACCATCGGTGCGCACCTGCCAGGCCATGAAGGAAGCAGGCATTGAAGACCTGCATGAGATCGAAAAGGTCCGCGCGCTCGGTGTGATTGACCTGCCGACGATCCAGAAGAAACTGAACCTGCATTACACATTGTCGCTCGACCTGTTCGGGCAGGAAGTCTCACCAATGCGGCCAATGCCTTCAGTTCCGGCATCAAGGGCCGCTACATGGAGCACAAGCTCGATGACGACCACAAACTCATTGATGCGACCTATCCCTGTTTGCCAGTTGGCCGATGGAAAAACCGTTCATGCAGGATGTGCCGGCGCTTACCGCCATCAACATGCGCCTGCGTGACGACTATACCCGTGACGCATCAGGCGGCATCGGACGCTGGAACAAGATCATCGAGAAATCCGGCATCCGGTTCGAACTGAAACTGCCGCATGAAGGCTTCAACCGCAAAATCGGCGTGTTTTCCGGCCATCTGATCAATCCGGAAGGCAGGCTTGTTTCCGGTGTGGAATATGACGATGGCCTGAGGGACTGGCTGCCGTCGAAGGCGGATGGCGAATTCATCCAGTCACTGATGAAGCCATGCTATGAGAGGCAGGCAAATATGCTGCTGGATCGCGCCGCCAAAGGTCGGCATCGACAACAAGCCGGGCGACTTTGAATACGCAGTTGCATATGGCGTGACAGTAAAGACTTGCAGAAATTACCATGAAACGCTGACAGTAATTTTAATCGGCTTGCTTGTTTGGCTGGCGAGTTGGAATTCTGCACTGTCTGGTATGCCAATCTATGTTGAGAGCGTAGAAATCAAACTACCTCTGGCGAACCTGGAGAGATGCGGATTATTGGTAGCGAAGTGTTTTATGGCCCGCGGACAAACAAGCTGATGATACTGGATTCGGAACAGCGGCTTTTAGCCAGGAGCGCCGAAGGTTTCATTGGAATTGTTTGTCCCCAATTATCGGCCTGCTTGGGATATCTGTATAGGAAAGGTTCGATATTGGAACCCGATGTTGCATCGATGCAGCGATTCGACAATCGTATGACATTTGATGAACAGGGCGAGCAGATGTGGGAAATTTATGGAGATAAGGAATCTTGGGGAATTAAAGAAAGAAAAACATCGATGCTCGAGTTTGCCTATCTGGAATTCCAGATTTTTTTTAAGTATGGATTTTCACTTGGTCAAGTGATATTAATTTTTGTTTTAACAAATATTGCTTGGGGTGTTGCGCATATATTTAGTTCCGACGTGACTATTCATGTAAAGATTATTTCTATAATTTCGGGAATATTCTTTTTTGTACTATTTTTGTTATTATTATTTATTAATTATGTTTTCTCGGTACCTACATATCTGCAATCGGTTTTTTCGCCGCTGCTGGGTTTATTTGCTGCTTTTGCACTGCTGCGCTGGTTGAGAAAAACAGAAACTGACCGGCCCACAAATGTCGACACACAGCTTGGATAATAGGAAACCGTGACCGCACCCGTCAAACAGCACCTCATCGACCCGGAAATCTGCATCCGCTGTTACACTTGCGAGGCGACCTGCCCGATCGAGGCGATCGAACATGACGACAACAATGTCGTCGTGGACTACTCCAAATGTAATTTCTGCATGGAATGCATTCCCGTTTGTCCGACCGGGTCGATTGACGAATGGCGGTGAGTGAACCCTACAGCCTTGAAGACCAGTACGTTTGAGGAATTGCTGCCCTGCAGAATTTTCCGAAACTGCTTCAGAGGCAGAAACCAGCTTGGAAGCGCTGGACGCCGATATGGCAGCACTGCTGGAAAAAGCCCTATTCCGGTGCGGGCGGAGTCGCGCGGCCTCCTGGCTTGGCAGCCAAGCCCTCCATACCCTATACCCGGCAAGCCTGCAACTGCGACCGTGCGGGCAACTACCGGCTGACCGATGATCCCGCCCATGATGTGCGCCATGTGATCCTTGATTTTGTGGCCAGCCTCCATGCCGGTGCTGGAAGGGCAATCGATTGGCATCATTGCGCCGGAACCGACAAGAATGGCAAGCCGCACTCAAGCCGCGGCTCTATTCGGTTTCAAGCCCGCGGGATGGCGAGCGCCCCAATTACAAACAATCTGTCGCTGACCGTGAAGCGCGAGGAAAAGGGTATCTGCTCCAATTTCGTATGCGACCTGAAAAAAGGCGACACAGTGCAGGTGACGGGGCCGTTTGGCGCGACCTTCCTTCTTCCCAACGATCCAGACGCCAAGCTGCTGATGATCTGTACCGGCACCGGCTCGGCACCCTTCCGGGCCTTCACAATGCGTCGGCAAAGCGGCAGGTGGCAGCGGTGGCATGACATTGTTCTTTGGTGCGCGCACTGCGAAATCGCTTCCGTATTTCGGGCCGCTCAACAAGGTTCCCGAAACGCTGCTGAAAAAGCATCTCGTATTCAGCAGGGCCGAAGGCCAGCCCCGAACCTATGTCCAGGACGCAATGATGGAAGAGCAGGACGCGGTTGGCGAACTTCTCACCGATCCTGCAACCCATGTCTATGTCTGTGGGTTGAAGGCGATGGAAATTGGCGTCGAGGAGGCGCTTGGCAATATTGCGGAAGCCATGGGAACGCAGTGGATTTCGCTGCGTGACGCAATGCGCAGCGAAGGTCGCTATCACGTGGAGACTTATTGATGGCTGCAACAGGAAATCCGTTGCTGCCGGATGATCTGGCCGCGCCGCAAATTCCCTTTGTTCATCGCGTGCGCGTTACCTGGGCAGATTGCGATCCGGCCCGCATCGCATATACGGCGCGCATTCCGTATTTTGCATTGGATGCGATTGATGCCTGGTGGGAACATGCCATCGGTATCGACTGGTTCCGGGCCAATGTCGACCGCGACCTTGGAACGCCCTTCGTGCATTTGTCGGTTGATTTCCGCTCGCCGGTGACGCCGCGCCATCCGCTGATCTGCGAGGTCAGGATGATCCGGCTTGGCGAAAGCTCGATCCGGTTTTCGGTCCATGGGTCGCAGGACGGCGTACTGTGTTTCGAAGGCCAGTTTGTCCGAGGTTTTCGTCGAGGCCGCAGCCCATCGCAAAATTCCCGTACCTGCGGAATATCGACTGCGTCACAGGCCTTTCTGGCTGTGTAGGCGGGGGCGGAGCGACGGAAATATATTGCATAAGCGTGCTGATGCTCTAAAGTTTGTGCATTATGTTTCACAACAACCGCGATTCCTGTTCCCATGAATGAAATCACCAATTTTCGTGGCGATGTTGTTGCCGGGGCCGGGGATGAGGCGTCCCGGAGGTCGATGCCTTTGTCGCCATGGTTGGGGAGCGGGCGTGCGTGCTGCACGGCAAAGACGGGGTATGGCGCGGCGCGTATTGTCGGAGCTTTCCGGCGTTTCGCAGCGCTATCTGGCGCAACTCGAAAATGGCGGCGGCAATATCTCGATCGCGCTTCTTTACAGGGTTGCCAATGCGCTTGACCACCGGATCGAATGGCTGGTCGGCGAAGAGGATCCGTGGTCTTCGATACTGCGCAACTCGCAACTATATCGTTCCGCAACTGCTGAGCAGCGCCAGCGTGTGTCATGCAAATTCTCAATCCTGCCCGCCTGGCGCAATTGCGTCGCCAGCGCATCTGCCTGATCGACTGCGCGGGGCTGGAAAGTCGACGCTCGGCAGGATGCTTGGCCAGGACCTATCGCCCGTCGAGCTGAACCGCGAGATCGAGGAACAGGCGGGAATGCCAGTCGACGAGGTGATGGCGCTGTATGGTCAGGAAGGATATCGCCGGCTGGAGCGCCGTGCGCTCGAAGCGGATTGTCGCGACTAGCGACGCGGTGGTTCTGCCGTTGCCGGGGGGAATTGTCTCGGAGCCGGAAACCTTTGGGCTTCCTGACCCGCAATTTCCATACGGTGTGGCTGAAAGCAATGCCCGAGGAACATATGCGGCGGGTGCGCGAGCAGGGTGATGAGCGGCCGATGGCGGGAAATCCGAAAGCAATGGAAGAGCTCAAATCCATCCTGACCAGCCGCGAGGCGGTCTACGCCAGGGCAGAGACAACCGGACACTTCCGGCAGGACGCTTGAGCAGTCGCGCGGCGACCTTGCCGAAGCGATTTCCGCGCTCGGGATTTTTTGAAAGTTATCTGCGCAAGCGCGTGCCTTCTGGATCGAATGGCGGCTGTGAGAACCCGTGCCGTGTGGTTTTTGTCCAAGAATGGCGATAGCACCGGGCCGCCCGGCTTTGCGGTTCCTGCCTTGAGATAGCCAAGCGGCGGATTTGCCGAGCGAATAGCCATAGGCTCGATGACACCTGACCGGCAGGTGTGCCGTCGGTGAGGAAGACCGGCTCGCCGCCCGTGGCGTCTGCAATGGTGGCGTCAATCTCGAAGATCGAGAGAATTTCGCGGGGCAGGATTGCTGCGGATCTTTTCCATGCTGCCTTGTTGAGGAAGTCCTTGTCGTCCTTGACGACGATCTAGGCCCGATTCCTGTGGCCAGTATTCCGGCGAATATTCGCGGCCCCAGCTGCCATAGCCCTTTTCGATGCGCAGGCTCATCAGGCACGGCTGCCAACGGGACCTGCGCCAAATTTCGGCCCGCTTCGAGAAGTGCGGAATAGAGCGCCACCTGGGTCAGCGGTTGCGCAATGCAGCTCCTGCAAGATCACCGGTAAACGACACAATGGATTGCCACCACGTCAATGCCTGCAACCGTGATGCGTCTGGAACGCATGAACGGAAAATCGGCATACGCTGTCATTGCGAGGCGCTGCAACAGTTCGCGCGACTTGTAACCGTTGAAGCCGCACATGACCTCGGTCATCGACTGGAAAGTGGTTGCGGCGGGAAGCGGGACAGACTTGAATAGCGCTGGTGGAAACGTTCGGCCATGCCGGAACCGACGACCATGAACTCATCGCCGAGTTTCGGTAACGGTAAAGTCGCCTGCGACGCCACCACGCTTGCCGATCAGCGGTGTCACCGTGGTGGGCAGAACGCTCCGGACCATCAGGGCATGCGGTTGGCAAAGAGGGCGTTCAGCCAGTTTTCGGCACCCTGCTCCTTGACCGAATATTTGGCGAAGTTGGAAAATGTCGATAAATGCCTGCCTGTTCGCGCAGCATCGCAACTTCGCGGCCAACTGGCTTCCACCAGTTCTGGCGGGTGAAGCCGATGGTCTTCCTCGCGCGTTCGCCATCTGCTGCGAACCAGAGCGGATGTTCCCAACCGAAATTGAGGCCGGAAAACGCCGCCCATCTGCTGCCATTGCATGGGCGGGACGGTGCGGCCAGGCCTGCCGGCACTTCTTTCTTCTCATTGGGGAAATGGATCTGAAGCGGTGCGAGTACTGGTCCTGTACGCGCGCCCTGGTGATCCTTGTCGGCCCAGTGGCCAGCGGGCCATGTCCCGGTGCAAAACAGCCGAGATGAGGGCTCCGCCCTCGACCATCCACTCTGCGGCAAGCTTGCCGATGCCGCCCGACTGCGAAAAAGCCGGGAATGATGCCGTTGGCGCAGAAGTAGTTCGATCAGTTCCGCACCGGGCCGAACAGGATGGTGCTGTCGGGCGACCAGATCATCGGGCCGTTGACATCGTGCGCTTGACGCCAGCCGTTCCCACCGCAGGAACGCGGTCGATGGCGCGCATCATGTTTTCCTCGATCCGTTCGAGATCGTCGGGGAAAAGTTCGTGGCCGAAATCCATCGGCGTGCCGTTTTCGGCCCAGAAGCGCATGTCGCGTTCGTAGGCACCGACCAGCAATCCAAGACCTTCCTGGCGCAGGTAATATTCGCCATCGCGGTCTGCGACCGACGGCAGGCGCATATGATCCATCGCGGCAATTTCGGGAATGGTCTCGGTGACGAAATACTGGTGTTCGGTAGGCAGCAAGTCGATGCCGGCAAGGGCTGCAACCTCGCGGCCCCAAAGTCCGGCGTATGCTGATCACCCATTGGGTGGATGTCGCCCTTGTCGGTGCGCACGATCCAGGTTCCGGTCGGGCTGTTGCTCGGTGGGAGCGGTGACAGGCGTGAAGCGGTGGATTTCGGCGCCGCGCTGCGGGCACTCCGTTGCATAAGCCGCCGTCACGCCGGACGGATCGACATTGCCGCCTTCAGGTTCATGATGCAGCGGATGCCGTCATAATTGACCAGCGGATGCAGGCGTTCTGCCTTCGCGGCTGACTTCATAGAAGTTCATCTTGTAGCGGCGCGCGCCTTGGTTTCTGCAGGCGCAACTGGTGTTCGCGCGCTTCGGTCTGGAAGTAGGTAAAGCGAACAGCTGGAAGATACCGCAGCCCTGGCCGGTCTCTGCTTCGAGTTCCTTGTACAGCCCATCGTGTAGTGCTGCAAACGGCTGATATTGGTGGAATCGTGAAGTCCGGGAATATTGGCCGCTGCATGCCAGGCGGAGCCGGATGTCAGTTCGCTGCGCCTGCGCATGGTGTCTCCTCCGTCCATCCCCAGTTTTGCAAGATGGTAGAGGATTGAACATCCGATAACGCCGCCGCCGATCACGACTGCCTGGGCATGTGTGCGCATTCACCGTTTCGAGCAAGGGTCGAAACAGAGTTCATTGATCCGGCCGAAAAACATGACCGGAAACCAAGTTTAGGGACTGGCGGATTTGCTGAAAGTTCCAAACCCGACGCGCAAAGCGAAGCTTTTGCGCGACGGCAAAGAAATTCCGCCTCAGACGGTGCGCAAATATAGCTGGCGGTCTATGTCGCTGACTTCGCCATGAAGGTCTGCATCTCCTGGCGCTTGAAGGTGGAATAAATCCTGTGAAAGGTCTCACCGAAGCAACTGGCAACAGTCGGAAATCGGGCGTGAAGGCATCGAAGCGCCTTGCCCAGTCTGCGACCACCTGCCGCGCGACTTGCGCGAAAACCAGTAGCAGGCGTTTGCCGGGGCTTGTGGCACCGGTTGGAGCCGGTTTCAATCCCGCGCAACATGCCGCCCAGTACAGCGGCTGCGGCGAGGTATGGATTTGCATCGGCACCACATAGCCGGTGCTCGACATGGCGAGTGGCCGCCGGACCGGCAGGAATGCGGAATGTTACCGTGCGGTTGTTGATGCCCCAGTTCAGCGCAACGGGTGCATAGCTGCGGCTCTGGTAGCGGCGATATGAATTGGCATTGGGGGCAAAAATTGCCATGCAATCCCCTGCCGTATGGTGCATTCCGGCAATCGCATTGCCGAGAAGCGGCGAACCCTGGGGCAGGTCGGAAGCAAACAGGTTTGTGCCGTCCTTGTCCTCGATGCTTGCATGAATATGCATGCCGCATCCGGCAAATTGCGAGAACGGCTTTGCCATGAAGGTGGCAAGCATGGAATGGCGCTCAGCAACCGCCTTGATCAAACGCTTGAAGGCAATTGCCTCGTCCACCGCCTGAAGTGCATTGGCCCGATGGCGAAGCGTGATTTCGTACTGGCCCGGCGCATATTCGGAAATTGCCGTTTCGGCAGGAATCCCCTGGATATCTGCGAAATGATAGACCTCATCAAAGAATCCCCGCATCGCCTCCAGTTCGGCGACGCCATAGACCTGGGTCTTGTCATTTGGCAGGCCATTCTGGAGACCGGCTGCAACGAGTTCACCCCTGGAGGCAAAGGCTGCCTTGTCGAGCAGGTAGAACTCCAGTTCGATTGCGACAACCGGAACCATGCCGCTTTGCGAGAAGCGTGAAACCACCTGCTGCAATTTCAGGCGTGGATCGGGTGGTTCGATCGGCAGGCCGCAATCCTCACCGAATGACAGCAATACTTGCGCGGTGTTTTCATGCCAGGGGCAGGGTTTGAGGCTTTGGGCGACGGGAAATGCCCGGCAATCCATGTCGCCGATATCCCAGACCAGTCCGGTTTCCGGCACATCCTCGCCATTGATATCGAGCGACAGGATCGAGCTCGGTAATGGCCTGCCATCGCGATAAATCGCTTCCATCTCATGGCGACGCGCAAGTTTGCCTCGGGCAATGCCGTTGATGTAGGTGGCAATCAGTGTGTACCATTCGATATCGGGATGGCTTTCCAGAAAGGTCTGCAATTCTTCGATATTGGCGCGCATTCAGATGGCCTTCTTTACGCCAGCATTGTCAGGAATTATCCAGGAGGCCGGCAAGCTGATCGACCGCGGCGGGCGTCGTTCGCGGTGCAACCAGCATCATGTTGTGAAAAGGGGTGATGAGAACCCCGCGATTGAGCATAAAAGGTGGATTGCCCTTTCGAGAGGATCGTTGAACGCAGCCTCGGCCTCGCGCCCGGTGCGGGGCGGGGTGGGGCAGAACTGGAATTCAACCCTGGCACCGATCTGCGTAACACACCAATCGACGCCATGGCGCGAAATCACCTCGCGCAGCGTCGCAGCAAGGGTTTCGGCGAGCGCTGTCATGTGCCCGTAGGCGGCTTCGGTCATGACTTCGGTCAGATTGGCGCGCATGGCATGCATGGCAAAGGCATTGGCAGAAAGCGTGGTGCCGATACCGCTATGGCCATGGCCATCGCCGTGCGAAACCGCCTCGCGAGAGCGGTTCATGGCGTCAGCCATTTGCGCAGTGAAACCATAGACACATGCCGGAATGCCGCCCGCGACCGGTTTGCCCATCACCAGGAAATCCGGTTCAAGCCCGTGCGCCTTTGTATAGCCGCCAGGCCCTGTGCTGATCGTATGGGTCTCGTCGATGATGAGCAGCGTTCCGTGCTTTCGGGTCAGCGAGCGGATGGCATCGTGAAAGCCGGGGTCTGGCATGACCATGCCAATATTGGTCATGGCCGGTTCGCAAAGCAGTGCTGCTACGTCGCCTTGTTCCAGTACTGCCTCAAGGGCTGCAAGGTCATTGAACTCGACAACGCGGGTGGTCTTTGAATAATCAGTGACCTGTCCGACCAGCCCCGGACGCGCGACTGTCCTGCCGTCCTTCAGTCGCACCATGCAATCATCCACCGTGCCGTGATAGCAGCCATCGAAGACGAGCAGGACCGGACGTTTTGTAACTGCTCTTGCCCAGCGAATGACGGCGCGGTTTGCGTCTGTCGCGGTTGCTGCCACCTGCCAGAAGGGCAGGCCGAAGCGGCTGGCGAGTTCACCGGCCACGACGACAGCATCCTCGCCCGGAAGCATGGTGGTGTATCCATTGCCCGCCTGCTCACGAATGGCTTGTGCAACCGGTTCGGGCGAATGGCCGAACATCGCGCCGGTGTCACCAAGGCAGAAATCGAAGCGGGTATTGCCGTCGACATCGGTGATGCTGGCATCGGAAGCGGAAGCGACGAAGAGCGGATAGGGCGTCGACCAGTCGGCCATCCAGTGCATCGGCACGCCGCCGTAAAGGTGTTTTTCTGCCTGTGTGGCCAGAATGCCGGATTTCGGATTTGTAGTAGTGAATAGCGAGCGCTCGCCCTCAATGATCGAAGCAAGGCTGTAATGGTCAACGGATTGGGCGTTGCGGCTCATGAATGGTCTCGTGGCAATTCGTTCTGGTCCGATCTATCAGCACCGGTGAAAAGCGACAAGCTTGGGATATTGCAAGGGCGCAATGCGGGCACTATCGTCGGCAGTGAAACTTGGAAATGGCAGGAATCGCATGAGTGAAGTGGCAAATATCGAACGGCGTGGTGCAATTGGAATAGTGACAATCGACAATCCGCCAGTAAACGCACTTTCCCATGCTGTTCGAAGCGGACTTTCAAGCGCGATCAGTGAGCTCGCCGGTGATGACGCCATCAAGGCTATCGTCATTCATTGCGCGGGCCGCACCTTCTTTGCCGGAGCTGATATCCGCGAGTTCAACAGCGCGCCGCAAGAGCCGCATCTGCCCGAAGTCATCCAGCAGATCGAGGATTGTCCCAAGCCGGTGGTTGCAGCCCTGCATGGCACGGCCCTTGGCGGAGGCTGCGAGGTTGCGCTTGGCTGCCATTACCGGATTGCCGTGCCAGCTGCCAAACTCGGGCTTCCGGAAATCAAGCTCGGCCTGCTGCCGGGAGCAGGTGGAACGCAGCGCATGCCGCGCCTGATCGGGGCGAAGGCAGCGCTTGACCTGATCGTTTCAGGTGAACCGATAGGCGCAAGGAAGGCGCTCGATGCGGGCATGATCGACGCCATTGCTGATGGCGACATTCTGGAAGAAGCAATCGGGTTTGCGCGAACGCTGGTCGACACTGCAAAGCAGGTTCGCAAGATCAGTGCCGAGCATGGCTGGACGGACCGGGACCGGGAAGCGATCGGCGAATATGACGCCCATGCAGCGGCGCTGATCGAGCGCAAGCGCGGGCTGGATGCACCAAGGGCCTGCGTTGAATCTGTCCGCAACGCGATCATCCTGCCTTTCGCGCAAGGCATGAAGCGCGAACGCGAATTGTTCATGGAACTGAAAAACGGAACGCAATCGGCTGCGCAGCGGCATCTATTCTTCGCAGAGCGCGCGGCCCTCAAGATCAAGGACATGCCGCGCGATGTGAAGCCGCTTGCAGTGATGCGCGCAGCGGTGCTGGGTTCGGGCACGATGGGTGGCGGTATTGCCATGAACTTCGCGAATGCCGGCATTCCGGTCACGATCATTGATCCGGCTGCCGACGCGCTGGAACGCGGCATGGCGACGATTGTCAAGAATTACGAACGTTCGGCGCAGAGAAGCGGGAAGGGGGCCGACTGGGTCGAGGCGCGCATGGCGCTGATCACGCCATCAAACAGCATGGAGGCTGCGGGCGACGCGGATCTGGTGATCGAGGCGGTGTTCGAAGACATGGCCTTGAAAAAGGAAATCTTTGCCAAGCTCGATGCAATCACCAAACCAACGGCAGTGCTGGCGACCAATACTTCGACGCTCGATATCATCGAAATTGCCAGTGCCACTTCGCGACCCCAGTCAGTGATCGGCATGCATTTCTTCTCGCCGGCCAATGTCATGCGGTTGCTGGAAGTGGTTCGCGCGGAAAAGACCGGCTTTGAGGCGCTGGCAACCGCAATTGCCATCGGCCAGAAGATCGGAAAGATCCCTGTTACGGTTGGGGTCTGCCACGGCTTTGTTGGCAACCGCATGCTCTATGCGCGTGGCGCCCAGGTCGAGCGGTTGCTGGTGGAGGGCGCTTCGCCACAGGCAATCGATTCCGTGCTTGTGAAATTCGGCTTTCCGATGGGACCCTGCGCAATGGGAGACCTTGCCGGGCTTGATGTCGGTTGGCGGGCACGAAAGCAGGCGGGAAGGGTGGCGCCAATCGCGGATGCGATCTGCGAGCTTGGCCGTTTCGGCCAGAAGACCGGCAAGGGCTATTACATCTACCGGGAAGGCTCGCGGCGCGGGGAAGCTGATCCCGAGATTGATGCCTTGATCCGGCAGGTTGGCGAAAGGCTTGGCGTCAAACGCCGCGAAATCAGCGAAAGCGAAATCCTTGAAAGATTGATCTTTCCAATGATCAATGAGGGAGCGCGGATCCTTGACGAGGGCATTGCCGTGCGCGCCAGCGATATCGATGTGATCTGGATTTATGGCTATGCCTGGCCGGTGCAGAATGGCGGGCCAATGTTCCATGCAGACCAGATCGGATTGAAAAAGATTTGTGAGCGACTGGAGGCATATGCTGAAGCAACGGGGGATGAAAGCCTGAAGCCCTCGCGCCTGATCAGGCAGTTGGCCGAGGCAGGAAAAGGGTTTTCCGATCCCGATTGATTGGCACCTGACATCTATTTTCTCAAGGCTGCTGCAAGCCGTTGTCAAATTGCCATAATTGGCAGAGACTGTCTCATCATCAGGGGCAAATTGGTGGGAGACTGATACAATGCGTTTGACGCTGAAGCCTACGCTGTGCCTGATATTTGCCGTGTTTTTCCCGGCTCTTTCGCAAGTGGCCGCCGCGCAGGACATGCGGCGCGAGGTCGAAATCCTGCAGGACTCGGACTATTTCGGTTTTGACCTTCGGGCTGAAAAGAATGTCAGCCTTGACGAATGTCAGGCCATTTGCGTTGCTGATCCCGCCTGCCGTGCCTTTACCTACAATTCCAAGGTGCAATGGTGCTTCCTGAAGTCGGACTTTGACAAGATCGGTTCGTTTCCCGGAGCCATTGCGGGAAAGATAATCGAGGTTTCGAACGAGCCGGATATCGGCGCTGCACCCAAGCTTGATTTCGTTCCGGAAGGAACACTGGATGAGGCAACCCGTTTCCGGGCTCGCGCCCTTTCGGGCAAGGGTGAAAGCATCGGCACGGCAGATGAGCTGATGAATATTGCCCGCGCGGCACTGGCGGCGAACCGTACCGACGAAACCGCCCGCGCGATATCCCAGGCCATCAAGGCGGAGCCGGAAAATGCCGACTTGCAGTTGCAGATGTCGCGTCTGGCTGCGGGCTGGCTGGCTGCCAATTCAAGCTATGACTACCGGATGCAGGAAACGGCCACAGCCACTGCGATTTCCGCCTATGGGTTGACGCGGACCGCGTCCAAACGCGCGGAAGCGCTGGCGGTCCTGGCGCGTGCGCTCGAGCAACGCTCGCTTTTCCGCCCGGCGCTGGAAGCCTACAAGCGCAGTCTCGAATTGCAGAACTCGCCGCAAGTGGCCACCGCCTTTGCCGATCTGAAGGCGCGCAAAGGGATTTCGTATCACCGGCAACAGTGTCGATGCCGATACGCCAAGCCCGCGAATTTGCGTGCAATTCTCCGAGGACCTGGTCAAGAACGGCGTGGACTATGCGAGTTATGTAACGGTCGATGGAAAATCCGCGGGCGCTATCGAGGCATCGGGACAGCAAATCTGCGCGGAGGGGCTTGAACACGGCAATACCTATCGCATCACGTTGCGCGCGGGGCTGCCGTCTTCGGTAGGGGAAAATCTCGAACAACCGGTCGTCATCAATTCCTATATTCGCGACCGGGCACCGGCAGTGCGCTTTACCGGCGAGAATTTCGTCCTTCCAGGTTCCGCCCGCAAGGGTATTCCGATCATCGGCATCAATGCCGACAAGGCTGATCTCGAACTTTTCCGGATCGGTGACCGCTCGCTCGCAAGGCTGATCTCCGGCTCGCAATTCCTGTCGCAGCTCGAAGGCTATTCGGTCGAGCAGATTTCCGATGACATGGGCAGTTCGGTCTGGAAAGGCAGCATCGAGCTTGGTCGTGAAATCAACAAGGAAGTGGTGACAAGTTTCCCGGTAGATGAAGCCTTGCCGAACCGTGAACCGGGCATCTATGTCCTTACCGCAAGGGCGGCCGGAAGCGAGCAGAACAGTTGGGAACCTGTGGCAACGCAGTGGTTTCTCATTTCTGACATTGGCCTGACTACCTATGCCGGAACCGACGGCCTATCCGTGTTTGCCCGTTCGCTGGACAGCGCGAAGGTGCTTTCGAATGTCGAGGTGACCTTGCTTGCCCGCAACAATGAGGTTCTGGGCAAGGCGGTTACCGACAATGAGGGCAGGGCAGTGCTTTCGCCCGGGCTGATGCGCGGCAGCGCCGGCCAGGCACCTGCCGTCCTGACCGCCTCGATCACGGTTGATGGCAAACAGGATTTCGTATTCCTCGACATGACCAAGGCAGGATTCGACCTGTCGGATCGGGGCGTCAGCGGGCGTGAGACACCGGGACCGCTTGATCTTTATACCTATCTTGATCGCGGAATTTTCAGGCCCGGCGAGACAGTCAACATGGTGTCGCTGGTGCGCGATGACAGTGTCGCCGCAGCAGGCGACCTGCCGCTGACGATCATCCTGCGTCAGCCGGATGGCGTTAAGAGGCGGAGAGGGTGGTTTCGACTGAGCCGCAGCTTGGCGCTCATGCTGCCAGTTTTGCATTGCAGGACAATGCCATGCTGGGCGTGTGGCGGATTGCCATTCATTCCGACCCCGATACGGCGCCGTTGAGCGAGGAAGACATTTCTGGTCGAGGACTTTGTTCCCGTCGCACGGAGTTTGATCTTTCCAGCCAGTCAACCGTGATTTCCACGATCGAGCCGGCGGTGATCAAGGTCGACGGGCGCTACCTCTATGGCACCACCGCGCCTTTGGCGCTTGAGGTGAAATCCGGTTGAAGACGCTGCGCGGGCGGCGAAGCGCCCGGTTTTCGAATTCGGCCTTGCCGATGAGGATGCCGGAAGGCAATGACGTGATCGAGCTTGCCGGTCTTGGTCGAACCGATGGTGACGGCAGGCGACTATCGAGGCAGCGGTGTCGAAGCTGCCAGCCACGACGAAGGCCGCTTGTTGCCAATATCATCGATGTGCGGATGAAAGAGGATGGCAGGCGCGCCATCGAGCGCAACCTGATACTTCCGGTTGCTTCCGAAGGCGCGATGATCGGGGTGAAACCGGAATTCGAGGACCATGTTGTCGGGGAAAACAGCAATGCGTCCTTCCAGGTGATTTCGCTCGACGGCGGCCAGCGAGCCCGAATTGACCTCAAGGGCTCAGATGGACCCTCAACGAGATTGTCCGCAGTACAATGGTATGCTGATGGCAGCTATTGCGCTATGAAGCCGGTAGAGGTGACCGCGGCTATCGATGGTGGCTCGCTGGATGCTAAGGCCGACGGTGGGTGCGTGTTTCGGCCAAGCCGGTTGGGGACATATCGTCTGGTCATCGAAAGCCCGGATGCGGAAGGCCCTGCTACCAGCGTCTGCTGATGCCGGCTGGTATGTCGAAGGCTGCAACGACCAGAAACGCCCGATGCGCTCAATCACGCGCTCGACGAAACCTGTTCTGCCGGTGAAACAATGGCTGAAGAGTCAGCCCGCGTTTTGCTGGCGAGATGCCTGGTGTCATCGGTGCAGACCGACTTTATCGCACGCTCAATGTCAGCGTGCCCGAGGGTGGCACGGAGATTGATATTCCCGTCTGACGAAAACTGGGGTGCGGGGCTATGTGACCGCCGCGCTGTTCCGTCCCGGCTCACAGCAGGACGGCCGCATGCCGGCGCGTGCCACTGGGCGACATGGCTGGCGACTTGATCCGGAAAGCCGGAGCTTTGCAGGTGGCGCTCGATCCCTGTGCCTGAAGGTTCGTCCCGACACCATCCTGACCATTCCTGTATCGGTTGCCCATGCGGCGGGCGGTGTGACTGTGGCGGCGGTTGATGTCCGGCATCTCAATCGGCGTTCCTGCCAGTCCGTCGGCTGGTGGCTGGGCAGCGCAAGCTCGGCGCCCGTCGGGATATCTATGGTCGCCTGATAGACAGTTCGCAGGCGCCGGCAAATTGCGGACAGGTGGCGACAGTCCGGGAGAGTTCGCAGGGGAAGTCCTCCGACCAGCTCGCTGGCATGTATTCCGGCACTGTTCGGCTGGATGAAAACAGCAGAAGCGATCGCATTTGAATTGCCGCAGTTCAACGGCACTGCTCGCGTCATGGCTGTGGCCTGGACGAAAGAGGCTGTCGGTCATGCAAATGGCGATGTGATCATTCGTGATCCCGTTGTCCTTTCCGCAAGCCTGCCACGGGTGCTGGCACCGGGAGACCAGGCTCACACGATCCGTCGAAATCCACAACGTACGGATGGTCCGGCGGGTAATTATTCCATCGCGATGAGCGGAACCGACCTCGTCACGGTCGGATGTTTGGCTCGAGAATCGCTTGGTGTTGGCGAGCGCAAGGTGCTCGACCTGCCGCTTGCCGCGAACCGCTCCGGGATTGGCGAGATGACATTCGCGGTCTCGCTCAATGGCGAGAAGATGGCTGACGTAACGCGGGTGGTGAAGGTGCGCCCGGCAAGCATTTGCACCGGTTTCAACCGGATGGAAATTCCGCTTGCCGCCAATGGCGGCACGATAAGGCTGGACGGCGAATTGCTCGCGCAGTCAATCGTCGAAGGCGCATCGGTCAGCATCAACATTTCAAGGCGCGCCGGTTTGTGGTCAGCCCTGCTGAAACGCGTCTCGACCGCTATCCCTATGGCTGTGCGGAGCGGGCAACGGAAAGCCGGGCATTGCCACTGCTCTATCTTTCCGGTTCGAAACACTGCGGCAAGTCTTGTCGAGGGGACGAAACATCGCCAAACGGGTCAACGCGGCAATGAATCCGGATGCCTGACCTATCAGGCATCAGGTGGCAGCTTCGGTCTTTGGGGACCAGGCGATGGAGATCTGGCTCGACTCCTATGTGACCAAACTCTGACCCAGACAGTCGAAAAAGGTTACGGGTGCCGGAACAGGCGATGAAACAGCGATTGCAGAACCTCCAGAATACGCTCGCTTACCAATGATCTGGCCGAGAACGGAAATGACATTGCCTATGCGCTCTCTATGTTTTGGCGCGCAATCGTCGGGCATCGGTTTCGGATCTGCGGTACTACGCAGATGAGCGGATCAATGATTTTTGCCCGCCGCGCTGGCACGCGCCCATCTTGCAGGGAGCATTGGCGCTCTACGAGATCGAACGCCAATCGCACCTTTCTCCTCTGCACTTTCGCTGGCAAAAGGACTGGCATCCATCAATCTGGCACGGTCGGATTGCGGCTCGTCACTGCAGGATGGTGCTTGCCATGCTCGTGCTGGCATCCGAAACACGGCCGGTTGCTCCGCAAGTTGCGGACATGATGGGAACTGGTCGCCTCCGGAATCGACAAGCGCAACTATACCTCGACACAGGAAGATGCGGCTGTTGTTGGCGGCGCGTGCAGCGCAAGAGGGCAACAAGGCGATCCGGGCGAGATGTGAACGGTTCGCCGCTCGGTGGTGCCTATGCCAGCCGCTTGCAAGGAAGCGATCTGGTTTCCAATCCGCTCAGCGTTTCAAACCGGACGTCTGATCCGCTGCCTGCCGGTTGTGACAACGCTTGCCTCCGCCGCGTGACCTTGCACCTGCGGAGCAACGGCTTCGAGGTCGAAAGCGCACCTTCTACGAAATCGGACGGGACGGAAGCTGACATGAATGCGGTTCGCCAAGACGGCGTTTCCGTGGTGCTGGAGATCAACGAGTTGAACAGCTGGCACTTCGCGGATTCTCGTCAGCGACCTGTTGCTGGCGGCTTCGAGATCGACAATCCACGCCTCGTCAAAGAGTGCGGAACTTGAGGGTTTCGAGTGGCTCAGCGAAGTCGAAACAGCCCATTCCAGTTCCGCGATGACGGTTGTTTCACGCGTTCAACCGCAGCAGCGGCGATGATCGCAGCTTTGCCATTGCCCTATGTGGTGCGCGCCGTAACGCCGGAACGTACGCTTCCCGCAGCCCAGTGTCGAAGACATGTATCGCCCACAATTTGCAGCGCGGACGGCGACAGGCTTCCTGCAGATGAGCGAGGCCAGATAGCGCCTTGCCGGATCTCGCAGGGCCTGATGTGGCGCGGCGGAGTTCGCCGCGCTGGCACTGATTGCGATGCTGGCGGGCGGCGTGATGCTGCTTGACCGGTTCGGATGCGGCCTATCCGCCTCCGCTGGACCTGACGAAAGACCTGTCCCGCGAAGTGGTGGACAGGAAGGCAGGGCGCTGCGCATCTTCGCCAATTCCCGAGGGCGCTGGCGCCTGCCCAGTATCAAGCTGAGGATTGACCAGCAGTTTCTGGCAATGCTCATTTGCCTATGAGGGACAGGCGGTTTCTTGATCACCTGGCATTGACCTTCTGGCAATGGTGCGGGCGGCGGTCGGCTTGCTGTCAACGGGCGGATTGTGTCGGGCGGTTCCACGATCACCATGCAGTTGGCGCGTCTCATCAGGCCGCGCGAGGGAATGCACAGTTTCAAGGCGAAGTTCGTGCAGATGCTTCGCGCAGTGCAGCTGGAACGGCGGTTTTCGAAAACCCAGATCCTTGATGCTATCGACGCCGCTTATGGCGGCAATCTCTGAAGGGTTCGATCAGCTTCGCTATCCTGGTTCGGGAAAGGCCGGTGGTGTCGCTGGCAGAAGCAGCTCTGCTGGTGGCGCTGCCGCAGTCACCGGAAACGTAGACCGGACCGATATGGCTGGGCGTCTGGCGCGTAGCGAATTGCTGGACCGCATGCGTGAGGCTGGTGTGATTGCCGCGGGCGAGGCTGAAGCGCGTTGCCGATGCCCGTATTCCGAATACCCGCCTTGCCGTACTTACCAGCTGGCACCGCATCTTGCCAGGCAGCCATTGACCGCGACCCTCTCTCGCAACGCCACCGCGAACACGGCTTGACCGGGTGCAGGATCGGTTCCGAACGAGTGGCGAGCGATGCCGCGCGCCGCATTGGCGCGGTTTCAGTTGCTATCATGGCGGCGGAAGCCGTGGCGAGGACATTGTGGCAAGCGTCGGCTCGGCCGGAGTTTCTGGATCGCGAACGCGCTGGCTGGATAGACATGACGCAGGCATTGCGCTCACCAGGTTCACGTTGAAGCCGTTCATATGGCCTTGCGATCGAGGATGGACTGGTATTGCCGGAGACTGTGATTTCGGACAGGCCGGCCAATTTTCGGGCTACAGACCTGCCAATTTCGACATGACCTATCAGGGCGATGTCAGCATCCGGCAGGCTTTGCAACGTCGCTCAATGTGCCAGCGGTGCGATTACTGGAGGCAAGCGGGCCGGTGCGACTGGTAAGGGCGCATGCGACGTGCCGGTGGTGCCGGTCCCACCGGAGGAGAAACGGACTTGCAATGGCTCTGGGTGGCGTTGGCCTACGCTTGCAGGACCTTGTGCAACTCTATGCCAATCTGGTTGTGCCGGGTTCCGTGCCAGTCAGCCTGGGTGATGGCATTCGTTCGCAGCCGGGTCGGCTTGGCGGGCAGCGCATGCTCAATCCGGTGGCAAGCTGGCATGTGACGAACATTCTTTCGCGGGGATCGGCGAACCGACATCAGGGTCGAGGCCGTTGCCATCGCCTACAGACCGGCACCGGCTATGGCTACCGTGACGCCTGGTCGGTGGGCTATGACGGCCGGTATGTCATTGGTGTCTGGGTAGGGCGTGCGGACAATGGTCCAGTTCCAGGGATTTCAGGGGCGGTGACTGGCGGCCCCTGTCGCGCAGACCTTCGAAATGCGGTTTTGCCTTTGAACCCTTTTGCCAACGCGCCTGCGGAGCAGTCAGGCTGACCCGTGATGAATTGCCGGAAGCGTTGAAGAGTTTCGACCGTGAACCCGGCGAACACCTTGCCAGGCATGCGGGACAGCGAGCGGTTGCATATCGCCTTTCCCGCAGGCGGCGCTGAACTTAGTTTCCGGCTCGCGCCAGCTTCGGTTTCAGCCGGTGGTGGTCAGCGCTCAGTGGCGGTCGTCCATACCGTTCCGCCTTATTGCAGATGGCAAGCCGATGGAAACGGCATCGCGCCGCAGACAGCTGGAATGGCACCCCGGAAGGCTCGGGAGCAGTGAGCTGCAATTGCTGGATGCGCAAGGCAGGGCACAGAGCATTTCCATCTTTGTGCGCTAGAGGGTTTTACCGGGTCGGCGCCTGATGCTTCGCGACGAACAGCTTGCCCCTTTCTGTCCACACGACAAGCAGGAGCGAAAACAGGCCACAAAAAGCCAGATCCAATTGCCAGAAGGCAGAATGGTGCCCGTTAGTGGTATCCGATCACATGGCCAATGCCTGCACCCAGAAGCACGGTGACTGCCCCGATGAATGAAGAGGCAACCCCCCTGCAATATGGCCCTGGGATTCCATTGCCGGTGCGTTGAAATTGGAAAATACCAGCCCAACCAGAAGCATGATAGGCGTCATCAACAGGGGCAAACACCCAGAATGACAATTGCCCTTCCACCCCAGCGGCGCCATTGCAAAGGACAAGATGCAATAGGCAACCACAGCAACATGGCTGATCAATCGCATGCCGAAGCGCTCAACCAGCAGAGGGAATTGACGAAGGAAGAAGCCGAGATGGCAAGCGCCATGACAGCAGCAAAGACAATGGGGAGCAAAGGCCAAAGGTCGTAAATCCGACCATGATCTGCTGCGCTGAATTGATATAGCCAAACATCGCGCCGAAAAGGTTCCTGCGGCAGGGTATAACCTACCGTCTCGCGGGACCGCGCAAGAACATAATGCTTTCACCGATCATGGACGAGGTTGATGGCGCGCCGCTTTTCAGGCGGCAGGAGTTTCAGGAAAGCTCATTACGCAGATTACCAGCAACAGCGTGCAGAACAGTCCAGAAAACCGAAAGTCAGCGCCAGCTTGCAGCAAGCAGGATTGCACAGCCGATGGAGGGAGCAAGCACGGGGGCTGCCATGAACACCGTCATGGTAAGCATGACGCGCGCCATGCGGCGTCCTTCATAGCAGTCGCGAATTGCTGCAGTAGCAATCACCCGTGGCGCTGCCGAGCCCATGCCCTGGATGAATCTTGCGATCAGCAGTGACGTGATATCGCTTGCGATGAGTATAGATCGCTGCAAGGCCGTAGACGATCAGGCCGCCGATCAACAATGGCCTGCGGCCATGGCGGTCGGACAGAAAACCCATGAACATCTGCGAAATGCCAAATCCCATCAGATAAAGAAGTGATGACGGGCTGAACACCTGGGTCTCGCTTGCAGATCAAGTGATTTCGCAATGTCAGGAAAACCGGGCAGCATGATGTCTGTCGCGGGTACATTGAGCGACATGAGTGCCGCCAGAATTACCACAAATGCACCAGCGACAGGGGCGCATGGCAGGGCGATGCGGTTTTTGAAGCAGGGCTGCTGGCCCAGAATGTTCATCAGCCGGTTATAGCCAGATTGTTGCCAGAGCAAAAGGCTGCAAATTGCATTGCCGCCCTGCGTTTTTGAGCATGACCGGATATGTCACCTCAACAACCAGACGTCTATCGCGGTTTTCACGTCCGCGTATGGCGAAACCAGGTGCGGTTCAAGGCTGGCGCATAATGCGTCCCGGAGGCGGTTCCGGTATGTTTGAGCAGATTGTCACTCGCCACCAGTCGACAGGCCAGTGATCGCGTTGCGTTTTCCAGCCGCGCGGCAACATTGACCTGTCGCCAAGCGTTACCGTCAGGCCACCTCTCCAGGCCGATATCTCCAGGGATTGCCGCGCCATAATGAATGCCGACCGAGGCCACGATTTCGGGAAGCTGCATTTCGCGGCGTTCACCATTCCAGTTCTCCATGGCGACCAGCATGTCCTTGCCGCATTGGAGCGCGTTGGCAGCATCCTCGGGACGCGGGTTCGGTGTGCCGAAACTCGCCATTACTCCGTCGCCGAGAAACTTGTCGAGCGTGCCGCCATTCGAGAAGACCGCGTTTTCCAGCAAGGCATGGAAGCGACGAAGGACCGCAACCACCTCCGTTGGCTCGTGATTTTCGGCGAAATGGGTGAAGCCGACGTATCGGCAAACAGCACGGCAATTTCCGCGAGCGAACCTCGCCAGCAGGTTTGTCTTCTGTGCCAGTTCGTCGACAAGGTTTGGCGGGAAATAGCGAGAGAGATTGGCTCGTTCGGATGCAAGGGCAGCTTGATGCATCAGCAACTGGTTTGACCGCCAGCCCTTCAGTGCGAGAATTGCCGATGCGATCATGAAGATCCTCACTTCCTGGATGCGAAGGGGAAAGCCGACCAGGTAGGGGTCTAACAATTCGAAAAGCCGGGGCGAACCGGAAGCACTTCAGCGTCCTGTCACCCCAGTTCGGAATCACTTTCCCCAGGAAATGGATTGCCGCAATACCGCTCATCCAGGCGATTGCCACCCAACCGCCGTAGCTGAGAATCGTCCGCCACGAATAGGCAAGTGTGCCGGCTGCAAGCAGGGAATGTAGAAATAGTCGAACCCATCAAGAAACCGGGTCTGTATTGCGCCGGAGCCAGTTTTCCTGGACAAAGGGATTTGGAGCCAGAAGCCTGCACAGTATTAGCGGATGAAATCAGCAATATCAAACCGAAAGTTCGGCTGAGACTGGCCAACCCTTGCCGGCACGCAGCTGCAAGACTCCGAGGATGATGAAGCCGGCAAGCAGGGCTTCATAGTAGAGCACTTCAAGGCGCGGATTGAGAAAGACCAGCAGGATCGCAACAATCACCAGGCCGACGGTTCGTGCCCAGATCGCAATCCGCATGCCGATGCGCTTTTCTTCTTCAAGCGCCATCTGAATATGCCGGTTGCTGCGCCCGGTTTCGTCTTCGAGCCGCGTGGTCCTGACATATCTGAGTAGCGGCAGCGAATTTATCGGATTCAGGCGCGAAGCAGGGCTGGTCTCCCCGAATTTGCGGTTCTATGTCCGTCCGACTTCTCCACTGCGATTTCTGGCAAGGACCGGCAAACATCTCCTGTGACGATCTGCACGATTGATCTAGCTCAAATGGGTTTATTGAACACAGTGTGTACAGCTAACAAAAGTCGCAATCTGCGAAAAAGGGTTGCAAGTTCGTTTTCGGGCTGCAAGACTTATTCAAGAGTTTTGGAATTTGTCTGGTTCCAAATGTGTGTGAAGAATGGGTTCGCCTGCCGGACCCGAGGTCAGGGAAGGTGCCATGACGGAAGGCCAAACTCGAAATGGTTGCAAACAAGGCAGCCAATCAGGAGATATCAGGCGCAAAAAATCATCGCCAGTAGCCAAGCCTGTGGATTTCAGAGCGTTTTTTCACCCGAAAAGCTCAACAGTTTGCATGAAGAGGGGAGCCGATATCGGGTTTTTGCCGATCTCGAGCGCAAATCGGGAGAATTTCCGCGCGCATTGCGCCATCGTGAGATGGAACGACGCAGCGGAGTAACTGTTTGGTGCTCGAATGACTGTCTGGGGGATGGGACAGCATCCTGCCGTGACGCAGGCCATGCATGAAGCGATAGACAAGGTGGCACGGGAGCTGGGGGCACCCGCAATATTTCGGGCACGAATCAACCATGTGGAACTTGAACGCGAACTGGCTGACCTTCATGGCAAGGAAGCGGCGCTGATATTCGTACCTCCGGTTATGTCGAACTGGGCGTCTCCTTGGAACGCTCGGTGCCAATATCGAGGCTGTTGATCTTTTCGAAGATGCTCAACCACGCCTCGATGATCGAGGGCATCCGCCATTCGCGGGCCGAAAAGGTCATCCTGAAGCAATGACCCCGAGGACCTTGATCGCAAACTCGCACTTTACGGCCCCGAAGTGCCGAAGCTGGTCGCGTTCGAATCAGTTTATTCGATGGATGAGAATATCGCACCCATCCGCGAAATCTGCGAGGTTGCCGAAAGGCATGATTGCGATGACCTATCTCGACGAAGTGCATGCGGTTGGCATGTATGGACCGCGGGGCGGCGGCATAGCCGAGCAGAAGGCCTGATGGATCGCATCACGATCATTGAGTACGCTTGGCAAGGCATTTGATGTGATGGTGGTTACATCACCGGCATAGCGGTTTGCGACTTCATTCGTTCCTTTTCTTCGGGTTTCATCTTTACCACGGCACTGCCACCGGCGATTGCCGCGGGTGCAATCGCCTCGATCTCGCATCTCAAGCAGAGCAGTGAGGAGCGGCGCCGCAACAGGCGGTCGCCGGTGCGAGCGGGCCTCGACAAGCGTGTTATTCCGCACATGCTCAATCCAAGCCATATCGTGCCGGTAATGGTTGGTGATGCCAAGAAGTGCAAATGGATATCGGATATCCTGCTCGACAATTACGGCATCTATGTCCAGCCGATCAATTATCCGACCGTGCCGCGCAAGACAGAGCGCCTTCGCATCACGCCGACGCCGTTCCACACGGATGCCGATATCGACCATCTGGTCGGGGCCTTGTGCGATCTGTGGAGCCAATGCGCGCTGGCGCGTTCGGTTGCCTGACAATCGTCCGTTGTAGTTCGGCAGACATACGAACAATGCTGAAGCCGCCTGCGGGCGGCTTTTGCATTAGCGCGAGAACTTTTCGACCAGCATCGCGGCCTTGCGGCGGGCTTCGGTATCGGCGGCAAACACTTCTTCCATGCTTGTTGCCGGCGGCAATGACACCATATCGTCCATGACTTCCTCGACAATGTCGGCCATTTGCAGAAATCCGATCCTGCCATCCATGAAGGCGTGACAGGCGGTTTCCTCGGCCGCGTTGAGGATGGCTCCTTGCGAACCGCCGCGTTCAAGGGCGGTGCGGGCAAGGCGTAGCGAAGGGAAGCGGGTTTCGTCGGGCGCTTCAAAATCGAGCCGGGCCAGCCGGGCGAAATCGAGGCGTTCAACATTCAGCTTCTGGCGTGAGGGATGCGATATCGCATAGCCAATGGCTGTGCGCATGTCGGTGCTTCCCATTTGTGCCAGAACAGAGCCATCGCTGTAGCCGACCATGGAATGCACGATCGATTGGGGATGCACGATGACCTCGATCTGGTCGGGTCGAATGCCGAACAGATGCTTTGCCTCGATCATTTCGAGGGCCTTGTTGAACATGGACGCGCTGCCGATGGAGATTTTCAGGCCCATCGACCAATTGGGATGGGCGCGGGCCGTTTCGACCGTGACATCGCGCATCTCATCCAGTGTCCAGGTGCGGAAGGGGCCGCCGGAAGCCGTAAGGATAATGCGTTCGATGGCGTGGCGCTGGTCGGTTTCCAGCACCTGGAAAATTGCCGAATGCTCGCTGTCGACCGGGACCAGCTTGCCGCCGCCGTCATTCACGGCATCAAGGAACAATTCGCCTGCCGTTACCAGGCATTCCTTGTTGGCAAGTGCAATGGTCGCGCCGCGTCGGGCAGCGGCCAGTGTCGGAGCGAGGCCGGCTGTTCCGACGATGGCTGCAACGACAATATCGCCATTCATGGATGCAGCATCATGGAGGCCCGAGTTTCCGGCGCCAGCCTCGATACCGGTGCCGGCAAGGGCTTCCTTCAACAGGGAATAGTGCTTGTCGCTCGCGGTGACGGCAAACCTAGCGCCGGTGGCCTTTGCCTGTTCGACCAGAAGGCCGATATTGGCGTTACCGGTCAGGGCCATGACGTCGAAGGCGTCGCGCCCGCCCAGTTGCGCCACCACGTCCAGTGTGTTGACCCCGATCGAGCCCGTTGAGCCCAGGACGGAGATGGATCTGGGTGCTGCGGATACTGTTTCCATATGGGCCAAGGTCAACCTTCCTGCAGGTGTTTGCATTCGGGCACGGGGGTGAGCGCCTTTCCTGTCGAAAACCAGCTGACAAGATTGTCGGCTACCAGCTTGCGCATGGCTGCTCTGGTTTCAACAGTGGCACTGCCGACATGCGGAAGCAGAACGACATTGTCCATGGCGAACAGGGCTTGCGGCACTTCGGGTTCGTTCTCGAACACATCAAGCCCGGCAGCACCCAGGCGGCCTTCACCGAGCGCTGCAACCAGTGCTGCTTCATCCACAACGGTGCCGCGCGCCACATTGATCAGCGTGCCTTGCGGTCCCAGTGCATCGAGCACCGCACGATTGACAAGATGGCGGGTCGATGCCCCGCCGGGCGTGATCACGATCAGGATATCTGCCCAGCCTGCCATCTCGACCAGATCGGGAATGTGGCGCATCGGAATTTCCGGGCGGGCATTGCGGGTGTGATAGGCAATCTCGCAGTGGAAGACTGCCAGTTTTTCCGCAATCGCCTGGCCGATGCGGCCCATGCCAATGATGCCGACATTCTTTCCAGCCAGGCCGCGCG
>JAWKWN010000029.1:0-33609 GCA_041397505.1 Nitratireductor sp. | reverse complement strand
GGAAAACCTGCGTTCAAACTTCCCGATGTTGCAGGTGATTTGCGCATTCTGCCCGTCATGCACCGGAAATTGGTGACCTTGATCTAGCGCAAACGTGCAAAAATGCCGCATAGCGTTGCAGGTGGTGGACGTTGCGGCGTGCGGGGCGTTATGGTTTTAACTCTTCGATCATGGCGGGATTCTGGGCAGGCACCGGATTTGTGCCGGACCTTGGCGAATTCGGATGAACTGCCGGTTTCGGCAAGGCATGCCATACCGCCGCCAAATGCGAATATCGGCTCATTGGAGCCAAAAACGGGAGAAACTATCGTGATGAGACTGGTCACGGCCATTGCTGCTTTCCTTGCAGCGGCTTTTTCGTCCACGGCTGCCTTTGCTGATCAACCGCGTCCATGGGCGCTTTGGCACCAGGATCCGGCAAGCGACATAATGGCACGCATCGAATGGTTTGATGCCTATACCCTTTGGTTCATTGTTCCGATCACGCTTCTGGTCACCGTCTTGCTGGCCTATGTGATGTTCCGTTTTCGCAAGGGGGCAAACCCCGTTGCTTCGAAGACAAGCCACAACAGCCTGATCGAGGTAATCTGGACCGCCGGACCGATCATTGTGCTCCTGTTCATTGCCTTCCCGTCATTTGACCTGCTGAACCGTCAGCTGGCTCCAACCGAAGAGCCGGCCATGACCATCAAGGCAACAGGCTACCAGTGGTATTGGGGGTATGAATATCAGGATGACAGCGGCGTCTCGTTCGATTCCGTCATGATGAAGGAAGACGAGCGCGAAGCGACCGGGAAGATCGACAAGGCCGTATATCCGCGTCTGTTGGCCGTCGACAACGAACTCGTCGTCCCCGTGAACACCATGGTTCGCGTCCTCGGTTACCGCTGCCGACGTTCTGCATTCCTTCACCGTACCTGCTTTCGGGTTCAAGATGGACGCTGTCCCGGGTCGGCTGAACGAGACCTGGTTCAAGGCCGAGCGTGAAGGCCTCTATTATGGCCAGTGCTCCGAGCTTTGCGGTCGCGACCATGCCTTCATGCCGGTAGCAGTCCGCGTTGTCAGCCAGGAGCAGTTCGATGCCGGAAGGCAAAGGCGGCGAGCGATCTCGAGGGCGCGAACAAGGCCCTGATGGCAGAAGTCGAGAGCGCCCGTAGCGGCGTGAAGCTCGCCGGCAACTGATCCGGCTCACACAATTGCAAGCATGACGCCGCCATTTGCGGCAGAAAGTACAAGGAGACAGGATATGGCAGCAGGTTCCGCAGCGCATGAAGCGCACGACCACAAGCCCGGCTTCTTCCGCCGCTGGTTCTTTTCGACCAACCACAAGGACATCGGAACACTTTATCTCGGTTTCGCTATTCTGATGGGCATTCTGGGAGGTTTCCTCTCGGTCTTGATGCGCATGGAATTGCAGGAACCTGACCTGCAGTATTTTTCCGATCCGCATACTTATAACGTCGTCACCACCGGCCATGGCCTCATCATGATCTTCTTCATGGTCATGCCGGCCCTCATTGGCGGTTTTGCCAACTGGATGGTTCCGATCATGATCGGTGCCCCGGACATGGCATTCCCGCGCATGAACAACATCTCCTTCTGGCTCTTGCCACCGGCAATCATCCTTCTGGTCCTGTCGATGTTTGTCGAAGGCCCGGCAGGTGCCAATGGTGTTGGCGGCGGCTGGACCATCTATCCTCCGCTCTCTACCTCCGGCCAGCCCGGACCGGCCATGGACCTCGCAATCCTGTCGCTCCATATTGCCGGCGCATCATCGATACTGGGTGCGATCAACTTCATCACCACCATCTTCAACATGCGCGCCCCGGGCATGACACTGTTCAAGATGCCGCTCTTCGCCTGGTCGGTACTCGTCACCGCATTCCTTCTGCTGCTTTCCCTGCCGGTTCTTGCAGGCGGCATTACCATGTTGCTGACTGACCGCAATTTCGGCACGACCTTCTTTGCACCTGAAGGCGGCGGCGATCCGATCCTGTTCCAGCACCTCTTCTGGTTCTTTGGTCACCCGGAAGTCTACATCCTGATCCTGCCGGCCTTCGGCATCATCAGCCATATCGTGTCGACTTTCTCCAACAAGCCGGTATTCGGTTACATGGGCATGGCGCTTGCCATGATCGCCATCGGTGCTGTTGGCTTCATCGTCTGGGCCCACCACATGTATACGGTAGGCCTGTCGCTCGACACGCAGCGTTACTTCGTGTTCGCAACCATGGTTATCGCGGTTCCGACCGGGGTGAAGATCTTCCCTGGATCGCGACCATGTGGGGCGGCTCGATCAGTTTCCGCACCCTGATGCTGTGGGCGATCGGCTTCATTTTCCTGTTCACCGTTGGTGGTGTGACAGGCGTGCAGCTCGCCAATGCCGGCCTTGATCGCTCCTTCCATGACACCTATTACGTGGTAGCACACTTTCATTACGTGTTGTCACTGGGTGCCGTTTTCGCGATCTTTGCGGGCTGGTATTACTGGTTCCCGAAGATGACCGGCTACATGTACAATTCATTTTTGGCCAAGACCCACTTCTGGCTGACCTTCATCGGCGTAAACCTCGTGTTCTTCCCGCAGCATTTCCTCGGTCTGCAGGGAATGCCACGCCGCTACGTCGATTATCCCGATGCGTTCGCGGGCTGGAACTATGTTTCCTCGATCGGCTCCTACATCTCGGCATTCGCAGTCCTCATCTTCATCTGGGGTATCGTCGAAGCCTTCATGAAGAAGCGTGTCGCTGGTGACAATCCATGGGGCGAGGGTGCAACCACCCTGGAATGGCAGCTGCCTTCGCCGCCGCCATATCACCAGTGGGAAACCCTGCCGCGTATCAAGTAAAACCGCTTGCGGTCATGCCGCCGGAACCATCGGTTTCCGGCGGCATCCAAAAAGGAGTTGAGGTCCAATGGCCTATGTCGAAAACACCACGGCAATGAATGCAGATTTCGAGGAAAGCCTTGAAGGCATCTCGGTCGCAATGCCGCGCGATTTCCTGGTGTTGCTGAAGCCCCGCGTCATGTCGCTGGTCATCTTCACGGCGCTGGTTGGCATGGTCATGGCACCTGTCCATCTCGGCATGGCAATCAGTGCCATCGCCATTGTCTGCATTGCCATCGGTGCTGGCGCGTCAGGCGCCCTCAACATGTGGTATGACGCCGATATCGATGCGGTCATGTCCCGCACGTCGACCCGACCCATTCCCGGCGGTCGTGTCAGCCCTTCCGAGGCGCTCGCCTTCGGCATCGTCCTTGCATGCTTTTCGGTAGCAACACTGGGACTGCTCACCAATTGGCTGGCTGGCGGACTGCTCGCCTTCACCATCTTTTTCTACGCCATTGTCTACACGATGTGGCTCAAACGCTGGACGCCGCAAAACATCGTCATTGGCGGTGCGGCCGGCGCATTTCCACCCGTCATCGGCTGGGCTGCCATGACCGGAACAGTGTCCATGGAAGCCAGTGCTGTTCGCCATCATCTTCCTGTGGACGCCGCCGCATTTCTGGGCGCTCGCCTTGTTCAAGGCTGCTGACTACGGCAAGGCGTCTGTACCGATGATGCCGAATGTTCACGGCAATCGCTCAACACAAATCCAGATCTTCGCCTATTCGCTGCTCCTGGCTGTGGCTGGCGTGGCGCCGTGGTTCCTCGGATTTTCCAGCCTTGGTTACGGCGTGATTGCCATCCTGCTCGGCGCGGAATTCATTCGTGAAGCATGGCTCGTGTTGCGCATGGATGCGGCGGACACGAAAATGATCCCCGCCAAGCGGCTGTTTGGTTATTCGATCTTTTATCTCTTCGCCCTTTTCCTGGCACTTCTCCTGGATGCGCTGTTTGCCGGAGGTGTCGCGTGAAGCCCGAAACCGTGGAAATGAGCGAGCAGCAGAAGCGCGCGCGCAAGTCCCGCAATATCGCAATTGGTATCGCACTCGCCCTGTTTGTCATCATCCTGTATGTCGGCACCTGGGCAAAATTCGGCGCAAACCTGTTCAATCGCTCGCTGTGAGGCACTGAGATCGTGACCAAGGAAGCCAAGACCGACAGCAAGACCAAATCAGGCAAATCCTCTGTTGCCGATTTGCGCGTTGCCGTACTTTGCCTCGCTTTTGTCGGCGGAATGCTGGGTCTCGCTTATGCGTCCGTTCCGCTTTATCGCATCTTCTGCCAGGTGACAGGTTACGGTGGTACCACGCAGGCCAGGGAGAATTCCGAAGGCATAGTGATTATCGATCACGACATTACCGTGCGCTTCGACACCAATGTGTCACCAGGGCTGGGATGGAAGTTCTATCCCGAGCAGCGCTCCATGACGCTCAAGCTTGGTGAGGTGGGGCAGGCCAACTTCATGGTCGAGAACAACACCGACAAGACAATCACCGGTACCGCGACCTTTAACGTCACACCGCAAAGCGCGGGTTCGTATTTCAACAAGATCGCCTGCTTCTGCTTCACCGATACAGTGGTGAAGCCGGGCGAGAAACTGGAAATGCCGGTCGTTCATTTTGTCGATCCCGACATGCTCAACGCTGTCGAGACCAAGGACATCAGGACGATCACGCTTTCCTATACATTTTTCCAGACGGACAAACCGGAAAAGCCACTGGCTGCGATTGCAAAGCCGCAGGGTTCCGGTGCAAACGGGCGGATAACACGAATGGCGCGCCGACGGCCTGCGCCATGGGCAATGACAGTTGAACGGGAGACAGACCATGGCCGATGGGCACAAGGTAAACCACGATTATCACATCATCGATCCGAGCCCCTGGCCCTTGATCGGTTCCATCGGTGCGCTTCTGATGGCCGTGGGCGGCGTTGGCTATATGCGCTGGCTGCGTGAGGAAAGTTTCGATATTGGCGTTGTCAATCTCGCCACGCCCTGGATTTTCGTCATTGGCCTCGTCGTTGTCCTCTACACAATGTTTGCCTGGTGGTCAGACACCGTGAAGGAAAGCCATCAGGGGCACCACACGCGCGTGGTTTCCATGCATCTGCGCTATGGCATGATCCTTTTCATCGCCTCAGAGGTCATGTTCTTTGTGGCTTGGTTCTGGGCGTTCTTCGACGCCAGCCTCGTTTCCAGCCGAAGTGCACCAGGTCATGCGCACCGAATTCACTGGTGGCCAGTGGCCGCCAAAAGGCATTGAAGTTCTGGACCCTTGGCACCTGCCGCTGTTCAACACGATCATCCTGCTGCTTTCCGGTACAACAGTAACCTGGGCGCATCACGCCTTGCTGCACAATGAGCGCGGCATGTTGAAGGCGATGCTGGCAATTACCGTGGCGCTTGGCATCCTGTTCTCCTGCGTACAGGCTTATGAATATGCGGAGGCTCCGTTCACCTTCCATGATCTGATCTATGGTGCGACCTTCTTCATGGCGACCGGCTTCCACGGCTTCCACGTCCTGGTGGGAACCATCTTCCTGTTGATCTGCCTGTTCCGTGCGATGGCGGGACATTTCACACCGGCAAAAGCATTTCGGCTTCGAGGCCGCCGCCTGGTATTGGCATTTCGTTGACGTGGTCTGGTTGTTCCTGTTCTGCGCCATCTATGTCTGGGCGTCATGGGGCGCAACCATGGCCCATTGAGGCATGAAACGCCGAAACATCTTCATCCGGGCGGTATCTGATACCGCCCGGTTCTTTTTGGGCTTCCGGATTTCGGTAACGGCAATGCGATCACTGCTGGTTTCCTTGCTGATATCACTCACGCTTTCCTGCAGCGCAATTGCGCGCGATATTCTGGGTCACGCCGCAGGATCCCGTAACCCTTGTCCGGGTCATCAAGTCGCAAAGAATTCTGGAGCTGTGGCGCGGTGACGAACGAATTCGCACCTATGTCATCTCGCTTGGCCGCAATCCTGTGGGCCCAAAGAACCGCGAGGGGTGACAGCCGTACACCGGAAGGAAAATATTTTCTGGATTTCCGAAAGTCCGACAGTGTCGCCTACAAGGCATTTCACATATCCTATCCCACGCCTGCGCAACGTGCCGCAGCACGGGGCAGCTGGTGAAAGTGCGGGCGGTTCCATCATGATCCACGGCCAATGGGATGGCTATGGCTGGCTTGGATGGCTGATGCAGAACTATGACTGGACCAATGGCTGCATTGGCCTTGCAAACAGAGACATTGACGAAATGTGGGATATGATCGGCTGGAACACGCCGGTGGAGATACTGCCATGAGCAACCACCAACACCACGACACGGCGCATTACCCGCCGGTTTCGCCCTTGCAGGCAGGGCTGAAGGCGACATGCCCGCGCTGCGGTGTCGGCAAATTGTATGCAGGCGTGCTTACGCCAGCAAAGCAATGCATGAATTGCGGCCTTGACTATTCCTTCATCGATTCAGGCGATGGGCCGGCAGTTTTCGTTATCATGATCCTTGGTTTCATCGTGCTCGGCCTCGCTCTGGCCTTTGAAGCGGCCTTCCACCCGCCCATATGGGTTCATGTCATACTCTGGGTGCCGGTCATCGTGATTGCCTCGATCTGGGGATTGCGTTTCGGCAAGGCCATGATGACGGCAATGCAGTACCAGACCAGCGCCAAACAGGGTGAACTCGAATGAGCCGTTTTTCGCGCGCCCTTCTGGTGATCCTGATGCTGGCAGCATTTGCCACACTGATCAGCCTTGGCAATTGGCAGGTCAGGCGCCTGCACTGGAAGGAAGCGCTCATCGCTGAGGTCGAGGCACGACGGGCGGGCAAAGCTGTTCCCCTTGCCGAGGTTGCAAAGGCATTTGCCAGCAGCGGTGATGTCGACTACCAGCCAGTGACAGCGACCGGTCAATTTGATCATTCGCGCGAGGTCTTCTTTTACACCACCCGCGATGGTGCCGTCGGTTGGGATGTCATTACGCCAATGCAACTTGCCGATGGAGGCTGGCTGCTGGTCAATCGCGGTTTTGTGCCAGACCAGCTCCGCGATGCCTCACTTCGCCAGGAAGGTCAGGTAGCGGGAACGCTCACCATTACTGGCCTTGCGCGAAACCCGTTGACGGAAAAGCCGAACAGTTTCATGCCGGACAACCGGCCGGACAAGCGCGAATTCTACTGGAAAAGCTTTGACGGAATTGCTGCCGCAACCGGCATCGCGGGCGAGGCTGGTCTCGTGCCGTTCATCGTCGATGCCGGGCCGTCGCAAATACCTGGCGGATGGCCAAGGGGCGGATCGACCATTGTCTCATTTCCCAATTCCCATCTCCAATATGCAATAACCTGGTATGGTCTCGCGCTTGCGCTCGCTGGCGTTGGCGGATGGTTTCTTTTCTCCTCCCGCTCGTCCCGGCGGTCAAACTGAGCAATATCCGCCCCTCCTCTTGACTTGACCGAAGCCTGTCACTCTATTCCCATCATGAACACCAATTCCGATTTGCCCGACCTGACCTTGAGATTGTGCGGCCCGCGCGGTTTTTGCGCGGGCGTTGACAGGGCTATCCAGATCGTTGTGCTGGCGCTCAAGAAATATGGTGCCCCGGTCTATGTGCGCCACGAGATCGTCCACAACCGTTATGTGGTCGAGGGGCTGGAGGCGCGCGGTGCGGTCTTCGTCAAGGAACTGGACCAGATACCGACCGGCACCAGCCAGCCGGTGATTTTTTCCGCCCATGGTGTACCGAAATCCGTTCCGGCCAATGCCGAGGCGCTCAACCTGCTTTACCTTGATGCAACATGCCCGCTGGTATCCAAGGTGCACAAACAGGCCCTGCGTCACATGCGCCTTGGCAGCCATGTCCTGCTGATCGGCCATGCCGGTCATCCCGAGGTGATCGGCACCATGGGGCAATTGCCGCAAGGGGCTGTCAGCCTGATCGAAACCGTCGAGGATGCCGCAAACTTTGCCGATGACGGGCGCAGCCTTGGCTATGTCACGCAGACAACGCTTTCCGTCGATGACACCGCAGCCGTGGTTGATGCGCTCAAGTTGCGCTTCCCCGATTTGTGCGAACCAGCGGCAGATCCATCTGCTACGCCACCACAAATCGTCAGGATGCCGTCAAACTTGCCGCGCGCGATGCCGATCATTTTCTGATAGTAGGCGCACCCAATTCATCAAACTCGCTGCGGTTGGTGGAAGTGGCCCGCCGCGCCGGAGCAAGACGAGCAATGCTGGTTCAAGGCGAACAGGAAATACCGTGGGTGGAATTCGAAACGGCGCGCATTGTGGGGCTTTCCGCAGGCGCCTCGGCTCCGGAAATTCTCGTCGATGCAATCATTGATGCTTTTCGCAGCCGTTTCAACCTCACCATCGAATTGGCTGAAACAGCAGTCGAGACCGAAATGTTCCCGGTCATGCGGGCCTTGCGGGATGTCCCGCTCGGATCTCGCGACATGGCATTTGTCAATGGCGCTGGTGCGGGGAATAGGCATGGCGGTCTATACGGATATTCGCGACGATGAACTCGCCGCTCATTTGGCGCGATACGACATCGGCAGCCTCCATTCATTCAAGGGAATTGCCGAAGGCGTCGAGAACTCGAACTACATGCTGACAACGGATCAGGGGCCGTTCATCCTGACCCTTTATGAAAAGCGCGTCGATCCGGGTGATCTGCCCTTCTTTCTTGGCCTGATGGACCATTTGTCATCAGCCGGTATCAATTGCCCTCGGCCGGTTGCGATGAAAACCGGTGAAACGCTCGCAACACTGGCCGGAAAACCTGCCGCCATTGTCACCTTTCTGGATGGCATATCCGTTCGCCGCCCGCAGCCAGCACAATGCCGCCAGGTGGGAGAGGTGCTTGCCGACATGCATCTGGCCGCAGAAGGTTTTTCCATTCGCCGCAGGAATGCGCTTTCGCTGGATGGCTGGCGACCGCTGTTCGAGCGAACGGGAGAACGGGCCGAGAAGTCGAGGCCGGACTTGCCGACTTCATCCGCAAGGAACTTGATTTTCTCGAAGGCTGCTGGCCGGCCGACCTTCCTGCCGGCGTCATTCATGCGGATCTGTTTCGCGACAACGTCTTTTTCCTCGGCGGCCAGTTGTCCGGCATCATCGATTTCTATTTCGCCTGCAATGACCTGCTGGCCTATGATGTGGCCATCTGCCTGAATGCCTGGTGTTTTGAACCCGATTGGTCGTTCAATGTCACCAAGGCGAGGGCCTTGCTGGAAGGCTATCAATCGCGCCGCAGATTGTCGGTGGAAGAATTCGATGCGCTGCCGATCCTGTCTCGCGGTTCTGCACTTCGCTTATTGCTCACGCGGCTCTATGACTGGCTGAATGTCCCGCCCGGTGCATTGGTCGTGCCGCATGATCCCAGGGAATATCTGGCGAAGCTGAAGTTTCACCAGGGCATCATCGAGGCAGCGGCCTATGGGGTCGATGCGCCCGTGGGAGTGGAAATTTGAACGCCTCCACCAGGGTTGATATCTGGACGGACGGAGCCTGCTCCGGCAATCCCGGCCCCGGCGGATGGGGCGCGCTGATGCGCCATGGCGAGCGCGAAAGGGAACTGTCTGGCGGCGAGCCGGACACAACCAACAACCGCATGGAATTGCGGGCTGCCATTGAGGCACTCAACGCATTGAAAAAGCCATGTGAGGTGCATGTTCACACCGATTCGCAATATGTGCGCGGCGGCGTGACCGGCTGGATGCACAACTGGAAGCGCAATGGCTGGAAGACGTCCGACAGGAAACCGGTGAAGAACGAAGACTTGTGGCGCGAACTGGACGCTGCCACTGCGCGCCATAAAATCCACTGGCATTGGGTAAAGGGCCATGCCGGCCATGTCGAGAATGAGCGGGCCGACGAGTTGGCCCGCACCGGCATGGAACCGTTCAAGAAACGGCCGAAAAAGGACTGTCTACCGTCCTGATCAACGCGTCATGAAGCTGCGATTACAGCTGCTCCAGAATGCGCGCTGCGCCCGACACTTCTGCGGTGCCCGGCTTTTCCTCGATATTGAGTGCCTTCAGCGTGCCATCATCGACAATCATCGAATAGCGTTGTGAGCGGACGCCCATTCCTGCAACGCTGAGATCAATATCGAGTCCGACCGCCTTGGTGAATTCCGCCGCTCCATCGGCAAGGAAATGAATCTTGCCCTTGCCCCTGCTGGCCTTGGACCACTCATTCATGACCCAGACATCGTTGACGCTGACCACGGCAATCTCGTCGATTCCCTTCTCCTTGATCGTGTCGAAATGTTCGACAAAGCCGGGCAGGTGATTCATGTGGCAGGTCGGAGTGAACGCCCCGGGAACTGCAAACAGCACCACCTTCTTGCCTGCAAACAGCTCTTCAGTGGTCAGCTGGCCAGGGCCATCATCCGTCATGATCTTGAATGTGGCGTGAGGCAGCTTGTCACCAACGGCAATCGTCATGGATTTGTCTCCTGGAAATGAACGGAATGGATGCTCGATCAAACAAAAATGCACCGGAAAGACCGTGCGCTTGCTGGAAGATATAGGCCAATGTCAGCGACTTTCCAGCACTATCTGGTGATTTGTATTTCCTGTTCTATGCCTTTTTCCCCATTGCCCAGCGTCAGGTGCAGGGTGACGCCCTCACGCCCCAGCGCGGTCGGAATTTCCGAAAGGTCAATTCGAAACCGGGCCTGATTTCCATCCATTGTGAGTAATTGCGCCGGGCGCAGGTTCCAGCCCGCCGGCCCTTCTGCAAACAATTCTGCCGCCTTTGAACCCGCAGGCAGTTCTGCCGTTGCAACAAGGCTTTCTTCCCCGTTTGCGATCAGCGAGATGACGCGAAACGCATCGCTTGGCGGGGATGGCATCGCAGCCTGCGCGTCTGCTATCACCATGGCGGCCTCGCCGTCACTGCCCATCAAATCCTTGAACGGAATTTCGAATTCCGCCGTTGCCGGGATGCAAATCTCCGAACAGACTCCAGCAATCATCGACAGGTGAATGCGACCGGTCTGGTCGAGGGTCTGAGTGCTGCCCGTGAAGGGGAACAACACGCGACCGCGATAACCGGCGAATTCGGCATTTTCGAGCGTGATATGCCGGGGAACGGGAAAACCTACCTTGCCGGGAAGGAACAGCCGCGAGCCTGAAAAATCGAATTCCGGCGGAATGCCTGAACCGCCAGGTTCTCGCCAATAGGTTTTCCACCCGTCCTGAAGGTCAAATTCCACGACACCGTGGATCTGGCCGGATACAGGGTCCAGTTCGGCAACAAGTCGCCGCTTGTCCCCTCCAGGTCTTCCCATTTGCTGCTGGCTGCCGACGCCGTTGCGGGCTGCAAAGCGAGAAGGAGGGCAATGATGGGAAGGAATGCAGATCGGATGCGATTTTTCATGCGCTCATTCTAGCTCCGAATTTCAATGTGACGAGTGAAATGACGGTAACAATGGTTCATTTTCACTTGAACGGATAAACAAGTCTTGCCCGGACGGGACAACAAGGCCCGGATTTTTCTGGTTTATGCTTCACCAAGGCAAGGAAACGGACTAAGCTTGGTCAGATGATTTGCAAGAGGCTTGGAACATGAATGGCGACATGGAAACATTGGAAGGCCAATTCCTGATTGCAATGCCTAACATGGGTGACCAGCGGTTCGAACGGACCGTGGTTTACATGTGCTCGCATTCGTCGGAAGGTGCGATGGGCCTGGTTATCAACCGCTCGCTTGAGAAGCCCGGAATTGCCGAATTTTTCGAACAGCTCAACATTTTGACCGGCGATGAGAAGGTTACTCTGCCGGAGGCCGTTCGCGCTTCACAACTCGGCGTAGGCGGGGCCTGTTGAGCCAGGCAGGGGCTTTGTACTCCATTCGCCGGATTTCCGTTCCGAAAACACCATGGTCATAGATGCGGATGTTTGCCTGACTGCAACGCGCTGGAAATCCTGCGCGCGATTGCGCGTGGAAGAGGTCCTCGAAAGGCGATGATCGCATTGGGCTATGCTGGCTGGGGTACCGGACAGCTTGAAGAGGAAATCAGTTCGAATGGCTGGCTGACCTCCCAGGCTGATTCATCAATCATTTTCGATCCGCACAATGATACGAAATATGAGCGCGCCCTGCGTAATATGGGCATCAACCCGCTTTTGCTGTCGGCCGACGCCGGTCATGCCTGATCGCTGCTGCTTGCCCTACTGACCAGCGAGGCGCATTTCCTCGCTGACCAGCTTGGCCGCTTCCTCGAAGGCCATGGGTTCACCCAGCAGATAGCCCTGGCCATATTCACAGCCCAATTGCATCAGTTCGACAATGTCGGATTCATATTCGATGCCTTCGGCAATCAGCTTCTGGTTCAACCCATGCGCCATGGCGATGATCGAACGCAGAACAACCAACCGTTCCTTGCGGTCGCGCGCCTGCACGAAGGATTGGTCGATCTTGATCGTGTCAAACGGAAACCGCATCAGATAGCTCAGGCTTGAATAGCCTGTACCGAAATCATCGAGTGACAGTCCCGCTCCCAGTGCCTTGATCCGGGAAAGCACCTGGGACGAATATTCCGGATTTTCCATCACCAGGCTTTCGGTGATCTCGATACGCAACATCGAAGCTGGAAGGCCCGTGTCCTTCAACACCGTGTGAATGTCGTTGATCAGGTCATGCCGCAATATTTCCCGGCTCGAAATATTGACCGAGACAAACAAATGGTCGTCTCCCGTCCTCTTGGCAATCTCGGCAAAATCCTGTGCAGCCTTGTTGAGGACATGGTAGCCGATATCATTGATCAGGCCGGAGCTTTCGGCAATCGGCACGAATTCCGCCGGCGATACCCGGCCCAATTTCGGATGCTGCCAGCGAACAAGCGCTTCAAAGCCGACAATCACCGTATCTTCAAGGCTCACGATTGGCTGATACTCAACGATGATCTCGCCATTGGTGACCGCATCCTTGAGATCATCCGCAAGGACGGTTGCCTCGTCGCGCCCTGTCCTGAATGCCGGGCGAAACGGTTCGATCCGGTTCCCGCCAAATCCCTTTGCATGCAGCATCGCCAGTTCCGCGTCACGCATCAGTTCCGCGGCTCCGGCATGTTCCGTTGTCCACGTCGCAATCCCGATTGAAGCGCCGAGCATGATGTCCTCGCCCGCAAACTGGACTGGTGCACGAAGGGTGCGCCGGATCGAATCCGCAAATGCAGCGATCTTGTCTGGTGCTGTTTCCGAAACCAGAGCAAAGGCGAACTGGTCACCCCCGATACGGGCCAGGGTGTCACCGTCGCGCAGCAGGCGGCTGAAACGTCGCGCAGCCGTGAGCAGGATGGTGTCACCAACACCAAAACCCAGCCTGCTGTTCACGTCGTGGAAGTGGTCGATATTCACATGGAACACGGATGGACGCGCACCGCCGGTTCTGCGCGCCAGCGCAATCATCGTATCGAGCCGATTGGCAAACAACAGCCGGTTTTCCAGTCCCGCTCAGATTGTCATGCACACTGTCAAACAGCAGGCGCTCTTCGGCAGTTTTGGATCCGTCACATCGGCGATGGAGCCGACACAACGAATGACCTCGCCATCGATGCCAAGCAGCGGTCGTGCGCGCAGGTTGAACCAGTGATAATGCCCATTGTCGCTGCGCAGGCGGAAAACTTGCGAGAGCCGACCGCGCTTGTGCTCGAGCATCGCATCCAGTGACGCCAGGAAGCGGTCGCGATCATTGGGGTGCAACAGATTGACCCATTGCTTGACCGGACTACTGACAGCCTTTTCCGGCAGGCCCAGAATATGGGCGGTTTCCTCACCCGCATGGATGATGTCACGAACCGCATCCCAGTCCCAGATGATATGCCCTGCGCCCGTCATCGCCAGCGCCTGGCGCTCCACGTCACTGACCAGACCCTCCGCCAATGCGCCTCCCTGGAAGGCATGTTGCATGACGGTGAAGCCCAGCAGCATGACAATCAATACGAGCCCCGCCGCCAAGGGCTGGCTGGATCACATCGTTGGAAATTCGCCCCGTAACGGTAAGCCATGCGCCCGCGAGCCAGGCAAGAACAAGGATCCAGGTCGGAATGAGCATGACAGCGCGATCAAAGCCGCGAAGTGCCATGAAGACGATTAGCCCTGCACCAGCCATGCCAGCCATGGCGAAGGAGATACGGGCTATTCCCGCAGCAACCTCGGGAAACGCAACCGCGACGCCGATCAGGATGATCAATCCGAGCAGCCAGGCAAGCGCGACTGTCGTGATATGACGGTGCCAGTGATTGAGATTGAGAAAGGCATAAAGGAAAATCACGAGCGCGGCTGCCAGGAATACTTCCGTTCCCGCACGCCATACCGGCAAGGTCGAGGTGGTGATCGTGATCACCCTGTCCCAGAAGCCGAAGTCGACACAGACATAGGCGAGCACGCCCCAGGCCAGGGCTGCCGTTGCAGGAAACATTGCTGATCCCTTGACCACAAAAAGAATGGTAAGGAAGACTGCCAGCAATCCGGATATGCCCAGGACGATGCCGCGATACAGGGTATAGGAGTTTACCGTGTCCTTGTATGCGTCCGGATCCCAAAGATAGAGCTTTGGCAGCTTCGATGTCTTGAGTTCCGCTACAAGCGTGATGACGGCTCCAGGATCAAGCGTGATGAGAAACGCATCTGCTTCCCGGTCCTCCGCAGGTTCCAGCGAAAAGCCCTCGCTGGGCGTTATCGAAACAATGCGCGAAGAATCCAGATCAGGCCAGAAAAGCCCCGAACCGACTAGCCGGTAATGCGGCGCGATGATCAGCCTGTCTATCTGTTCATTGGTATTGTTGGTCAGCGCGAACACGGCCCAATTGGTGATGCCATCGGGGTTCTTGGCGCGCACTTCCACTCGCCGCACGATGCCTTCGCGGTCCGGCGCAGTTGAAATCTTCAGGCTTTCGGATTGTTGCGAATACAGATCGACCGAACTGGTGATGTCGACGGCTTTCTCATCGCGTGAGACATTGATGACTTCCAGCGCCATTGCAGCGGAAATCAGTGACGTTCCCGGAAGAAACGTCGCGAAAACCGACAACAACATCAAGATGGTTCGCAGCTGGCGCAATGAGCTATTCCCGGACCTGGCGGCCATTCAGCATTTTTTTGGCTTTAGACCATACAAGGCGGCCATTATCCAGCAGATTTACGTTTTCAGGCATTCAGGGTTCCAATTGTTCAACGGCTGTATCCGGCTGAATTTCGACCAATTTCAGGCCGGGTTTTGATCCTTGTTCAACTCGAAATCCTCCGCCAGCAGCGCGAAGAGTTCATGATCCTGTCGAACGCCATTGATTTCCAGATAGCTGCGAACCGTACCCTCATGCCGAAATCCGTTCCGCTTGAGAAGCCGGATGGAGCGTGCATTGTCTGCGAGGCAGGCGGCCTCCAGCCGTTTCAGGCCGAGTTGGCCGAACAGCAGCGGAATTATCGCAGCCACAGCGCGCGTCATGTGACCCTTTCCGGCATGGCATTCGCCCATCCAGTAGCCAAGCGTGGCACTTTGCGATGCGCCGAAGCGGATATTGAACACGCTCAAGCCGCCAAGCAGTGTGTTTTTCTTCGGATCAAACAGAAAATAGGTGTAGCCACTACCTTGATCGCGTTCGCGCCTGATCCGCTTCATGCGCCGTCGAAAGCCTGCCGCCGAAAGATCATCCTGCGGCCATTGCGGTTCCAGCGGCACCAGAAAACCGGCGCTCTCCTGGCGCAACTGGCACCATTGCGCAAAATCCTCCATGACCGGATTGCGCAATGTGATGCCATCTCCCGAAACGGTATCGGGCATCGCGCCCCGTTTCGAGAGAAAGCGGAATACCATGCCCGCGATTACTCTGCTGCTGCCGCCGTCTTGAAGCCGAGATGGGCTGCAATCTCTTCCTGTGAAAGGATGCCTGATTTTGGTCCGACCACGGCGATGGTCGGATTTGACTGGCGGAAGGTACGATAAGCAAGATCGCGCAGGCGTTCTGCTGATATGGCTTCAAGCCGCGACACCAGTTCCTCCGTCGTCACGGGGCGCCCGAACAGAAGGATTTGCCGGGCGATCTGACCGGCTCGCGATGATGGGCTTTCCATCCCCATCAGCAGGCCCGATCTGATCTGGGCACGCGCGGTTGACTTCCGCATCGCTGATCATTTCGCCAGCCTTCAACAATTCATCGAGAATGACCGGAACAAGTTCTGCGGTGCTTCTTCGCCCGTCGCAGCATGAATGCCGAAGACGCCGGTATCGGAAAAGCCCCAATGAAAGGCATGGATCGAATAGCAAAGCCCGCGTTTTTCACGCACTTCCTGGAAGAGCCGCGAGGACATGCCGCCACCCAATATGACCGACAGCAACTGCGAGGCGTAGAAATCGCGGGCATGATAGGCGCGCCCCTCGAAAGCCCAGAACGATCTGGGCCTCGTTGAAGTCGCGATTCATCATGGTTTCGCCGCCGCGATAAAACGCCTTTTCCTCGACAGGTCCGCTGTCGCCGGGCAATCCGCCGAAAAGATCTGTGGCAAGGCTCTGGCTTCGTGATTGACGGCACCGGCGGCCGAAAGCACCATGTTCGGCCCCCGATAATGCGTATCGAGATATTTGCGGATGTCATTGCTGCTGAAACCGGAAACGGCTTCAGCCGTACCGAAATGGGTCGACCTATTGCCTGGCCCGGAAAGGCAGTGTCACGGGAAAAGGTCGAAGACAAGATCATCCGGCGTGTCATTGGCTGCGCCGATTTCCTGCAGGATGACATGCTGTTCGCGTTCAAGCTCACGTTCGTCAAAAACCGAATTGACCAGAATGTCGTTGAGAATATCAACCGCGAGTTCAACATCGTCCTTGAGTACTCGCGCATAGAGGCGGTTGTCTCGACGCTGGTAGCGGCATTCACCTCGCCGCCCACATTCTCGATCTCTTCCGCGATGCGTGCTGCTGTCCGCTTTTGGTGCCCTTGAAGGCCATGTGTTCAAGCAGATGGGAAACCCCATGCTGCGAAACATCCTCGTTGCGGGCTCCAGCCTTTACCCAAATTCCAAGCGACGCACTTTCAAGGTGCGGCATGGTCTCGGTGACAATTGTAAGCCCGTTGGCGAGCTTGGAAACTTCTACGCTCATTACCCCACATTATATCAGCGAAACGGCCAAGTCATCGCCCATATGGCAGGAATGTGACGTCAGTCAGAAATTTTTTTTGCGGCAGGGTTTACGCATGTGAAGATCAGGCGATGTTCTTCTGGATATGGGCTTGCAGGAATTCAAGGTCATTGGGCACAACCGTAAAATGCTCCTCGCGCTCCATCAGGTTGCCAAGCCAGTGGGGGAGTGCCGGATATTCTCCGCAAGCAGCCTTTACCGCATCGGGGAATTTTGCCGGATGAGCGGTAGCAAGCGTTACCATCGGTTCACCTGCCAAGTGGGCATTGGCAACATGAACGCCAACTGCCGTATGCGGATCCAGCAGATAGCCATTGTCCGCGAGCGTTGTCGCAATGGTTTCGGCGGTCTCGGCCTCGCTGCACGCACCTGCCGAAAATTGCGAGCGTATTTCTGCCAACGCCGCCTCGGGCAAGGTGAACGCACCCGACTGCGCAAGATTGGCCATCAGTCTTGCAACCGTCTCGCTGTCGCGTCCGCAGGCCTCGAAGACCAGCCGTTCGAAATTTGATGAAACCTGGATATCCATCGAGGGCGACGTTGTCGCATGAACGCCCGTCACCTCGTATCGCCCTGTCGCAAGCGTGCGCGCCAGGATGTCGTTCGAATTTGTCGCGATCACCAGTTGCCGGATCGGCAATCCCATGCGCTTGGCCGCATATCCTGCGAAAATGTCGCCGAAATTGCCGGTGGGAACCGTGAACGAGACTTCGCGCTCCGGCGCACCCAATGCGGTTGCCGCAGTGAAATAATAGACGATCTGGGCCATGATGCGCGCCCAGTTGATCGAATTGACACCAGACAACTGAACCCGGTCACGAAACGCATGATCGTTGAACATCGCCTTGACCAGCGCCTGGCAGTCATCGAAATTGCCTTCGACCGCAAGCGCATGGACATTGGCATCGCTGACGCCGGTCATCTGGCGCTGCTGCACCGGTGAAACCCTGCCATGCGGAAACAGGATGAAGATGTCGGTGTTCGACCGTCCGCGAAAGGCTTCGATTGCTGCCCCGCCCGTATCGCCCGATGTCGCACCCACGATCGTTGCACGCAGGCCTCGTTCCGCCAGCACATGGTCCATCAGACGGGCAAGCAGTTGCATCGCAACATCCTTGAAGGCGAGCGTCGGCCCGTGAAACAGTTCGAGGATGAAATGGTTGGACCCCGCCTGGATCAGCGGTGTCACGGCATCATGGCGAAAGGTCGCATAGGCCTCATCGACCATGCGGCTGAAATCAGCGCCAGCAATGGCGTCGCCAACAAAGGGCGCGAGCACGGACTTGGCGACCTCGCCATAGGGTTTGCCAGCCATTGCGCGAATTTCGGCAAGCGAGAATTGCGGCCATTCCTGCGGCACATACAGCCCGCCATCGCGCGCCAGACCTGCCAGAAGCACGTCACTGAAGCCGGTTACAGGCGCGCGGCCCCTTGTGCTGACATATTTCACCGCGAACCTCCGCCTTGCTGTTCAGGCAACGATTTTGTGGACAATCATCTTGCAGCCATTTTTGCGAGGCAAATGCGGCTGGCGTTGATATACCTGACCCTGCCATGCATGCAAGTTGAACGCGGCAGGTTTGCCCTGCCTGTGATCAAGCGGCGCGGTGTTGGATTAGGGTCAGGACTCATTAATTTGACTGAAATGGCGCTCGATATGACAAGATATGCAAGGAAAAACCTGCAAAGCGGGTTCTTCCCCCGGACATTGTTGGCTCTTGGGGTCTTGACGCTGCTGATCGCCGTCAGATCGAACGTCCTACGGATCGGGTGGATTTGCCCGGCTAACACTTTGTCGCAAGTCCTTGAAGGCTGGCCTTCCGGCGAACTTGCTCCGCGTATCGAACAAATCCCCTCCGACCATTACAGCAAATCAATGGGTCCTGACCTAAAACCAATGCGCCACTGGCGGCAGACATCAGAGCCAATTGGTCCGGGTGGTGACTGGCAGCATGAAATTGGGTAATAACGACGCCTGAACAACCGAGTAATGAGCACAGGGCACAGTAGATGCGTAAATCCGGAATTTTCACCTGTAGTGCTGCAGCACTTCTTGTGGGGACAGCCATTTTGGCAGGCTGCAACTCCGCCGGCGGTAACAAGGTGGAAAACACGCTCACACCGATTGACCCGCAAATTGCGCGGCAGGGGCAGGGCACCCAAGGTATGGTGCCACCCGCCGATGCGGTTCCGGGACCTTCGCGCCTATTGCCCCAAGACCGTGTTGCGCGCTGGCACCGAAACCTATGACATCTATCCCGCCAAGATGAAAAAGGACGACCCCGAGCGTGAAAAGAAATTGCGCTTCCGCGCAACGATTTCCGATGTGGTGCGCGAGTGCAATTCGGCCGGTGCCATGCTCAATATCAAGGTCGGTGTTGCGGAAGGCTGATCTCCGGCGGCAAGCGAAACCGGCACATTCACCATGCCGCTGCGCATCGCTGTCACGCAGGGCGATACGTTGCTCTATTCGCAGCTCCATGATATTTCCCGGCGAGATTCCGCTCGGCCGCACCAACAACCTGTTCAGCTTTGTCGATGGAAATATTTCCATTCCCAAGCCTGACAAGGAAAACATCATCATCTATGCAGGCTTCCCGACGAATTGAAGAAGGACACGCCCGGTGCCGTGCCTCCTGCCGCGCAGGACGCGAGCCGGGATAACTGAGCCATCGGCTGCCAGTCCTGCAGTTTACAGGTTGAAGCCGTCCCACGCAGCGAACGCGTCTATGACGGCGGGCAGGTCCGCGAACTTGGCGATCACGGTTTCGGCGCCCGCTTCGCTCAGCATGTCGCCATGCATGGGGTAGCTGTGCTTGCCGCCGTAGATCGATGACGCGCGCGCCAGCGGCACAGTACCGCCTGTACGCCACATACACCAGATCCTCGATCACTACCGCCTCGCACGCGGACCTGCAATTCCGGCCATGCCCTTGATGAAGATGTCCGGTTTCGGCAGGTGCAGGCGGTGTGTCAGGTCCTTGGCTGAGAACACATAGGGCCGGAACCTGTCCCACAATTGCGTGCGCTCAGGCATGCCGCGCCAGTCTCGCACTGCCTGAGTGGAGCAGATGCAACGTGGCTGGTCGAAACGGTCCAGCACCTCGTCGGCACCGGGAACCATCTTCACCTCTTCGAGCAGCTCCTCCAGTTCAGCATCGATCTCCTTTAGCAGTCCTTTCGGCAGCGTGTAGCCCAGTTCCTGGTTCAGTCGCGTCATAGATTGCTTCCCCGGTCATGCCGGCAAAACGTCCTGCAACTCGGCACCGACAATTCGGAAACCATGCTCGCCATAGCGCCGCGCGCGAGTTGCGAAGCCGCCAGAATTCAGGATCGACCAGCACACCGTCACAATCGAAAATGACCAGCTTGATTTCGGCCATGGTTTGGGTTTCCTGCTCTACATAAAATTGCGGGAGATGATCATGGCGGTAGCAAATACGCCGGTCCGATACAGCCTCAATTGGACAACCGGCAAAAAAAACTTCAATGGGAGAGAAATGCAGATATTGCCACTCACGGGTGGACTGGGTGCGGAGATTGTTGGTGCCGACATGGGATGCCTCGCAGTTCGAAGCGATCGTGATGCACTTCATCATGTTCCGTCATCGTGTTGCCGTGGCCAGACCCTGACGCCGGAAGACCATCTCGAATTCGCGAGGCGCTGGGGCCGATCAGCGTCAACCTTCTTCAAGGCGCTCGACAGCCATCCCGAGATCGCGCTTGTGGTCAAGGAGCGCGACCAGAAGGGCGCTGTTGGCGAGGAGTGGCACACCGATCACGCCTATGACCAGGAACCGGTAACTGGGGCTCGATCCTGCGCCTGCAATCGAGACCACCCTATGGTGGTGACACGGCGTTTGCTCCATGGGAGCCGCCTATGATGCGCTCGCCGCGCTTCAAGGAAATGCTGCATGGCCTCAGGCTGGCATTCCTCCCGCCATGTCTTTGGCGCATCGCAGGCAGATGCGGATTCAGCAGACCGGCAGGGTAGGCAATGCCGACAAGGCTACGCAGGACGCTGCATCCCGTGGTGATCGAGCACCCGTCTGGCCGCAAGGGGCTGTTCGTCAATCCGCAATTCACCACCCGAATCGAGGGCTGTCCAAGCTGGAATCCGACGGCATCCTCAATGTGCTTTACGATCATTGCCAAAAGCCGGAATTCCAGTGCCGGGTGCGCTGGGGCAATGGCGACGTGACCCATGTGGGACAACCGTGCCACATGGCACAAGGCGATCAACGATTATCACGGCCATCGCCGCTACATGCACCGGGTCACCGTCGAGGGTGCTTGCTGACAGCGGCGTAGGGAGAGCTGGCGGCGACATTCCTGCAGGGCATCATTCGGACTGAATGCACGGTATCCTATTTCGCGCAATCATGATGATCTCTTTCACGCTTCCTTAACCCGTTCGGTAACCATGGCGACAGTTGAGTAAATGCGTAAAGCGGGTTGCCATGAGTGTTCTGAGTCCTGGCCGACATCCGCCCGGTGGCGTCTTCACGTCCCGCGGCTGAATTCCATCATCAAGGGTGATTGTGTTGCAGCACTTGAAAGGCTGCCCGAACACAGCGTCGACGTTATTTTCGCCGACCCCGCCTACAATCTTCAGCTTGAAGGTCCCTGCACCGGCCCGACCAGTCCAAGGTCGATGCCTGCGATGACAGCCTGGGACAAGTTTTCCGATTTATGCCTAAGCGCGCTTACCCGCGCCTGGCTGCTGGCTGCGCGCCGTGTGCTAACGTTTGCGCTCCGACATCATATGTCGTCGCCCAACATAAAAGAAAATTCTAGTGACGGAGTATGTCGCAGCTTGCAACTGCAAGATTATGCAGAGCATGCAAATGACCGATTCCAAACGTCGCTGGCAGGCGACCGTGCGTATGACGGTTCGCTGGAGGAGGGCGGCAGACAGCTCCGTTCCTGCACCGGCGCGCGTGTGCCAAGGGGCTTGATGCCTGCAATGGCGCTGGACCTTCTGGCACTTCGAGCAGGAGGGCAAGCTGTTGCCCATCGACCATCTCCGTGATCGCTATCGCAAGGAAATCCCATGACCGCAGGCGCCCTGAACCATCGCAGCAGTCAACAAACCTGTTGCCTCCAGTCACAGGTCAGCGAAACGCTCAAGGTCGCCCTTGAGCGTTTCTGCGTTTGTGAAATGCACCGCCTGCGGCGGCGCGCGGCTCCCTCGACATTCTTTTCGCTGTCATCAATGAACAGCGATGCCGCCAGTTCCAGGCCGAAACTGGCCACATGCGCGTCATAGATGGCCCGGTCCGGTTTCAGCAGTTGCAGATGCGCTGAAACCGTCGCCACGCGCGATATTGAGGAAATCAAAACGGCGCTGTGCTTCCTCGAATGTGTCGGCGGCAAATTCGTCAGCATCGTGGTCGTCATGGCCGTCATCGACGAGCCTGCGCAGTATCACCACCGTATCGTCAATTGCGCCAGGTATCATCTTGTGCCAGTTGGCGCGAAACGCCCGGATCGAGGCTTCATGGTCCGGCCATTGCGCAATCGCCAACGCTTCCGCCTCCACGCCAGGCGCGCCCGCAGTCCTGCTCGATGTTCCAGTCGTGATTGCAAACATTATCGAGAAAACCAACGCCGCTCCTGCGGGTCGGGGATGACCTCCATGAAGGCCAGTTCCGGCTCATAGCCGATCAGCACCCTGCCGATATCAAAGACGATATGTTCGATCTGCCTGCCCATGCCTGACTGCTCCTAAGGTTTGAAGACTTGCCGGAATAGCCGCTGCAGCGGGCCTTTTTCATGACGGTCGGTAAGGCTTCACCGCGAAAGTTTTGTGGCTTCCACCCACCAACCTTCGCCAGTTGCAGGGTAATTTCGCGCGCCATCCACACTTCAAGTTCGAGACTGAAATGGGTGAATTGGTGGCTGATCTGGCCCATGTTCACCCATTTTCCCGAGAAAGGTGCATTGTTCCCTGCCAGTGCGCACCATCGGCCCGCACGCTCCATTGCGTTGTCGGCACGCCGCTCATCCCGCCCAGCATTCCTTTTTCTGACCGCTTTACCAGATAGACACGTTGCCGCGGATCCAATGGCTACAAACGCCGCCCCTTGCGGGGTTGGCTTTTCAGGGCTTTGCCAGTTTGAGCGGATAGCGGTCCTGATCGCCTGCCGCATTCGCCTTGCAGCCCTCCTGCAACGGGCACAACAGGCGGGATGGCCGTCTGTGGGCGAGCACAGGGTTTTCACCAGATATGTATCGCTGAGCAAAGTCGCCAGGCCTGTCCGCAGGGGTCATTGCCTCCACGATTGCACGAACCTGCGGTTTGGCTGCTGGTACAGGCGTATCGATCCGCCCTAACCGCGTCACCACCCTTTCGACATTGCCATCCTGCCGCCACTTTCCGGTTGAAGGCAATCGCCGATATAGCAGCACTTGTATAGTCGCCGATGCCCGGCAGCTTTCGCAATTCATCCGCATCTGCCGGGAAGATGCCTCCAGTTCAAGAAGGCGACAACTTCCGCGCATTTTCTTCAGATTGCGCGCCCGCGAATAATAGCCAAGCCCCGCCCAGGCCTTCATCACGTCTTCGACTTCTGCCTCGGCAAGGTGATGAACGGTGGGCCAGCTTTCGACAAATTTGCGAAAATAGGCCATGACCGTTGCCACTTGCGTTTGCTGCAGCATGACTTCCGACAGCCAGACGTGATATGGATCACTGCGCCTGCCGAGTTTGGAGGCATCAGGCGGCATGCGCCATGGCATCGCGCGGGCATGCCGATCATACCATTCAAGCAGGGGTGTTGCTGATTCTGGCGTCATCGCCTGAATGGGTGCCAACACCGGATCAAAATCAAGGGTGAATTTCTTGTCTAGGCCAGCAAAATTCGGAGATGGACGCGCTGCCAGGCATGCAATGCAATCGGCTGCGCGCCCTGTTTCCGAGATTGCCGCAGGCATTCTCGAACCGGTCATTTCGCGCCGCGCGGGCATGACGCTTGATCTGGTCTCAGCCTGGCCGGATATTGTCGGCGAGCCCTGGGGTGAATTCACCATGCCCGAAAAGATCAACTGGCCCCGCCGCGCATCTGACGATGATCCGTTCGAGCCTGCAACCCTCGTCGTTGCCTGTGACGGTGCCCGCGCCATTCTTTTCCAGCACGTGCTTGGCGAATGCATCGAACGCGTCAACGTGTTTTTCGGATTTGCCGCGATCTCACGCATCCGCATTGTTCAAAAACCGCTCAACCGCAGGAAGCTTCCCGTGCATCGCGAATTGCCGCAACTCGGTGCAAGCGACAACGCCAGGCTTCAATCCATCCTGGGTGACGTGGAGAACGAGAAACTCCGCGAAAGCCTCGAGAAACTGGGCAGGGGAGTGCTTGGGAGCCGGAAAGAACGGAAATAACCCGAAAAAACCTGAATTGTTCCTACAAAGGCAGTTCACCCTGGGTTCAGCTGCCCTGTGGTAACGCTGTGTTTATTGAAAACCGCGCGGCTTTGCCTCATTTCATCTGGTATTGCTGGCATTAATGGTGAAACTGACAACCTTCGAAAGCCCGAGTGGCAAAGCAATGATTGGAGACCAAATGAAGACCGGCCAATTGGAAAATGGCGTTACGCTGAACCGCCGCCGCCTGCTTGAAACGCTTGGCGCATCCGCACTGACCCTTGGTGCTGTCGGCGCATTCCTGCCTGCTGGCTCGCCTCTTTCGATGGTTCGCGCGGCCAATGCGCAAGGCGCACTGCAATTGCTTGAGCCACAGGCCCTGCCAGACATGGTCCTGGGCAAGGATGACGCGCCGGTCACGATTGTCGAATATGCCTCCATGACCTGCCCGCATTGTGCGCGTTTCCACGAAAACACTTTGCCCGGCATCAAGGAAAAATATGTCGATACCGGCAAGGTCCGCTTCATTTTCCGCGAATTTCCGTTTGATCCACGCGCTGCAGCTGCCTTCATGCTGGCGCGCTGCGCGCCAAAAGAGCAATATTTCCCGATGATCGACGTGCTGTTCAAGCAGCAGTCTGTCTGGGCTACGGCGCAAGATCCGCGTCCGCCATTGCTGCAAATTGCCAAATTGGCAGGTTTTACACAGGAGAGCTTCGAGGCCTGCTTGAAAAACCAGCAGGTGCTAGACAATCTGATGGCTGTCAAGGACAAGGCGGCAAAGGATTACAAGGTGGATTCGATACACCTTTTTTCATCAATGGCGAAAAACTTTCAGGTGAAATGTCAGTCGAAGCAATGTCGGCTGCCATCGACAAGCATCTCTGACCTGTTTTCGGCGGCGTCCCATTCGCGGGCGCCCGCCGGTTTTTCTGTGTCCAGTCACCAGCGGGGAGGGGCCGAACGGATTCATCCCAAGCTCCGCGTTCTCGGTTCAAGTCCTTCGTCGAACCAACAGAGTTTCTCATCGAGGACGGATTGACCGGCGTTGTCGGTCCCAATGGTTCCGGCAAATCCAATCTTGTTGAAGCCCTGCGCTGGGTGATGGGCGAGAATTCCTACAAACATGCGCGCGCCTCCGGCATGGATGACGTCATCTTTTCCGGTTCCGGCGAATCGTCCTGCCCGCAACACCGCTGAAGTCACGTTGTTTCTCGGCGACAATTCCGACCGCACAGCGCCTGCCGCCTTCAATGACGCCGATGGTGCAGGTATCGCGACGCATCGAGCGCGAGTCAGGCTCGGTCTATCGCATCAATGGCAAGGAAGTCCGGGCAAAGGACGTGCAATTGCTGTTTGCCGATGCTTCTACCGGTGCGCGCTCGCCTTCCATGGTCGGGCAGGGCCGGATCGGTGAACTGATATCGGCAAAGCCTCAGGCTCGTCGCGCCCTGCTGGAAGAGGCCGCCGGAATTTCTGGCCTTCATTCGCGCCGTCATGAAGCGGAATTGCGCCTGCGCGCTGCCGAGCAGAACCTCGAGCGGCTCGAAGATGTCGTTGCCCAGATGGAAAGCCAGCTTGAGAGCCTCAAGCGCCAGGCCCGTCAGGCAAACCGCTATCGTGCCCTTTCTGCAGAAATCCGCCAGACCGAAGCGCTGCTGTTTCATTTGCGCTGGGCCGGGGCGAAAGAGGCGGAAGCCGAAGCCCAGTCCGTGCTGTCACAGGCAACGGCCCTGGCGGGCGAAAAGGCCGAGGCCCAGGCCAATGCCGCCAAGGAACAGGCAATCATTGCATCACGCCTGCCGCAGCTTCGTGACGATGAGGCAAAGGCGGCAGCGGCGCTGCAGCATCTTGTCATCGCCCGCAACCAGATTGACGAGGAAGCTGCTCGCCTGACCGCGCGGCGCAATGAATTGCAAAGTCGCCAGGACCAGTTGGACAGCGACATTGCCCGCGAAGAGCGCATGGTATCTGAAAACGGCTCCGCGCTGGAGCGGCTGGCCGCCGAGGAAAAGGAACTGGTTGCAGCCGGCATTGATTTTTCTGCCAACGCAAAGCGGGTCAATGACAGGCTGGACGAATTGTCGGCGCGTCTTGCCGAATCAGAAACACGGTTTGCGGAACTGACGGCAACCCATGCCAGTGAAAACGCCCGCAAGGGCCAGTTCGAGCGCACGCGACGGGAAGCCACGGAACGAGGCGCGAGGCTCGATGACCAACTGGCTCGCATCGATGCCGAATTGAAAGATGTGCTGGGCAAGATCGCTGCACTGGATGATTCCGCCGGCAAGCGCGAACGCGTCGAGCTGCTGGAGAACCGGGCAGCCGACGCTGAAAAGGATGCGCTGAGTGCCGAGCAGGCAGCTGAAAAGGCACGCGCCGGCGAACAGGCAAGCGCCGTGCGCCGCTTGCCGAGGCGCAAGCTGAGCTCAATCGCATCGAGACCGAGGCACTTTCAGCTCAGCCGGATACTCAACAGGGCGGTCAGGACCTGTTTCCATCAGTGGTGGAGCGGATCAAGGTCGAACCGGGCTTTGAAACCGCACTTGGCGCGGCACTGGGTGAAGATCTCGACATTTCGACCGATGTGTCAGCACCTGTGCGCTGGAGCATGGTCGAGGGATCCGGGCGGCGATCCGCACTTCCAGCAGGCGTCAAGCCGCTGTCTTCGGTAGTGAAAGCACCCGCAGAACTGTCCCGTCGGCTCGCACAGATCGGCGTTGTGGAGCGAGCGCGTGGCACCGAATTGCAGAAAATGCTGCAAGTCGGCCAGCGTCATATGTGAGCGATCTGTGGCGTTGGGATGGCTATCTGGCCGGTGCCGAGGCTCCAACCGCGGCGGCACAAAGACTGTCGCAGAAGAACCGGCTCGCCGAGCTGGATGCTGAGGCAGTCGAGGCCACCCGCAAATTGCGCTCCGTCGAAGCCGATTGCGAGGAAGCGCGCAAGGCGACCATAGGTGCAGTCGAGAAGCGAACGCGCAGCCCGCGACGCGTGGCGTTCGGCACCATAACTGGCTGATGCGGAACTGGCAGCGGCAGAACGCGCGGTCAACCAGTACTCTTCCCGCAAGGCAACGCTTGAAGATGCCCGCAACCGCGTCGCCGCCGATCGCCAGGACAACAATGCCGTGCTTGCCGAGGCAGAAGCGGCAATCGCTGCGATGCCCGACATTTCCGGTCGCCGCTTGGCCTTGACCAACAGCGCGCAATCGTTGCGACACAACGCTCCGAAGTGGCGCAGGCGCGGGCGGAATCGGAAAGCCTGTCGCGCGAAGCGCAAGCGCGCGAGCGTCGCCTTGCCTCCATTGCCGGTGAAATGAAAAGCTGGCGTGAACGTGCCGAGAATGCTGGCAAGCAGATCGCCACACTGACGGAACGTCGCGACGCCTGTGCAGGCGAACTGGCAGCCATTGCCGATGCACCTGACGAGATCGCAACCAGGCGCGCGAACTGGCGCGCAGGGTAACGACGCCGGAAGCCCTGCGCAGGCGCGGCCGCAGCCGTCTGGCGGCGGCAGGAGGTCGAAACTCGCCAATGCCGACAAGCAAGCAAGGCTGACACTCGAGCAACTTGCAGAAACCCGCGAGGGTCGCGCTCGTGCCGAGGAAAGGCTCAACGCTTCAAAGGAACGGCGCGCTGAAGTCGGGGCGCGCATCCGCGAGAACTCGATTGCCATCCGGCAGATGTGCTGAAAATGGCCGAGCTGGATGCAGGGGCAGAGCCTGCTGGCTTCGCCAATGTCGAGCGCAACCTTGAGCGCCTCAAGAGCGAGCGTGAGCGGCTGGGAGCTGTCAACCTTCGCGCCGACACCGAGCAGACCGAGATCACCGAGCGACGCGATGCACTGACTGCCGAACGCGACGATCTCGTCGAAGACTCGTCGCCTGCGCCGGAACATACAAAGCCTCAACAAGGAAGGCCGCGAGCGCCTGCTGGAAGCGTTTGAAGTGGTCAACTCACAGTTCCAGCGGTTGTTTACGCATCTGTTTGGCGGCGGAACAGCCAGTTGCAACTGGTAAGATGGACAGATCGCTTGAGGCCGGCCTTGAAATCCTTGCCCGTCCTCCCGGCAAGCGCCCTCAGACAATGACGCTGCTTTCCGGCGGCGAGCAGGCTCTGACCGCAATGGCACTGATCTTTGCCGTATTCCTCCGCCAATCGGCACCCATATGTGTTCTTGACAAGTGGATGCACCGCTCGACGACCACAATGTCGAGCGCTATTGCAACCTGATGGACAGAGATGGGCAATACCACCAATACCCGTTTTGTCATCATTACCCACAACCCGATCACCATGGCCCGCATGAATCGCCTGTTTGGCGTCACCATGGCCGAGCGCGGCGTCAGCAGCTGGTGGTCAGCGTTGACTTGCAGACCGCGGCACAACTGGCAGGGCGGGTCTGAGTTCAGCTCATTGGCAAGCGATTGAAGGGCTTGGCGACTAGGTAAAATTGCGCATGGCAAACATGCCGAAAATGGCTATCAGTTTTGTGCAATGCAATAGAAGTTCAGAGCCGAAATGGCGAAATGGGTCTATACCTTTGGCGATGGTGCTCGCGAAGGCGACAGTTCATGCGCGATCTGCTGGCAGGGTGCCAACCTTGCGGGAAATATTAACTCATCAGGATTTGCCGGTACCCCCGGTTTCTGGCCGACCACCGAGGCCTGCAACCTCTATTACGCCAATGACCGAAGTTTCCGACGGCTGGCGGAACAGGCTGATGCAGCCCTTGCCCATATCGCCGGCATGACCGGACGCAATTTCGGCTCTGCCGATCGTCCGCTGCTGGTTTCGGTCCGTTCTGGCGCACGTGCTTCCATGCCAGGCATGATGGATACTGTTCTCAATCTCGGTCTCAGCGGCGAAACGGTTGAGGCGCTTGCCCGCGAGGCTGGTGACGCGCGATTTCGCCTATGACAGCTATCGCCGTTTCATCCAGATGTATGGCGATGTCGTTCTGGGTGTCGATCACGACCTTTTCGAGGAAATCCTCGACCACGCCAAGGACAGTGGCGGCCATGAACAGGACACCGACCTTTCCGCGGAGGAATGGCGCGAAGTGATCAAGGGCTACAAGGACCTTGTTCGCCGCGAGCTTGGTTCGGATTTTCCCCAGGACCCGCGTGAGCAGATCTGGGGTGCGATTGGCGCGGTCTTTTCATCATGGATGAACCAGCGCGCCATCACCTATCGCCGCCTGCATGGCATTCCGGCCGAATGGGGCACCGCCGTCAACATCCAGGCAATGGTCTTTGGCAATATGGGCGACACATCGGCAACCGGTGTTGCCTTTACCCGCAATCCGTCCACCGGCGAAAACGCGCTTTATGGCGAGTTTCTGATCAATGCCCAGGGCGAGGATGTTGTTGCAGGCATCCGCACCCCGCAATCGCTGACGGAAGCTGCGCGCATCGCATCGGGTTCGGACAAGCCGTCGCTCGAAAAGGCGATGCCAGAGACCTATCGCGAATTCGTCGAAATCTCCGACAGGCTTGAGCGGCATTATCGCGATATCCAGGACCTCGAATTCACCGTTGAGCGCGGCAAATTGTGGATGCTGCAAACCCGCTCCGGCAAGCGTACGGCAAAGGCTGCATTGCGCATCGCCGTCGAGATGGCGGAGGATGGGCTGATAACCCGTGAAGAGGCGGTAACGCGCATTGATCCTGCCTCTCTCGACCAGTTGCTGCACCCGACCATAGCGCCCGAAGCAAAGCGCGATGTCGTGGCATCCGGGCTTCCTGCCTCGCCGGGAGCAGCCACCGGCGAGATCGTGTTCAATTCCGACGAAGCTGAAAAGCTGAACGCGCAAGGCCGCCCTGTCATCCTTGTGCGTATCGAGACAAGCCCCGAAGATATTCACGGCATGCATGCTGCGCAGGGAATCTTGACAGCGCGCGGCGGCATGACGAGCCACGCCGCAGTCGTTGCGCGCGGCATGGGCAAGCCTTGCGTTTCCGGCGCTGGCGGCTTGCGTGTTGATTATCAAAGCGAGGAATTCCGCGTTCTTGGCCGCGTATTCAAGAAGGGCGACATCGTCACGGTGGATGGCTCGACCGGACAGGTGCTTGCGGGTAGCGTTCCGATGATCCAGCCGGAACTCTCCGGCCATTTCGGCACGATCATGGAATGGGCTGACAGCCTGCGCCGCATGAAGGTGCGAACCAATGCCGAAACACCCGCTGATGCTCGCGCAGCGCGTTCTTTCGGCGCGGAAGGCATTGGCCTGTGCCGCACAGAGCACATGTTCTTCGACGATGAGCGCATCGTCTCGGTTCGCGAGATGATCCTCTCCGATACCGAGGAGGGACGCCGCAAGGCTCTCGACAAGCTCCTGCCGATGCAGCGGTCGGACTTCGTCGAACTGTTCGAGATCATGGCAGGACTGCCGGTTTGCATCCGCCTGCTTGATCCGCCACTGCATGAATTCCTGCCGCATTCGGAGGAAGAGATTGCCCAGGTGGCCGCGGCCATGGGTGTTGACGCGGAAAAGCTGCGCCGCCGCACCGAGACCTTGCGTGAATTCAATCCGATGCTTGGTCATCGCGGCTGCCGTCTGGCAATATCCTATCCCGAAATTGCCGAGATGCAGTCGCGCGCCATTTTCGAAGCCGCGATCCAGGCTGGCAAGGATACCGGGGACACTGTAGTGCCGGAAATCATGGTGCCCCTTGTCAGCCTTCGTGAGGAACTGGACTACGTAAAGGCGCGTATCGACCAGATCGCCGAAGACGTGATGAAGGAAGCCGGTCGCCGTTTCGAATACATGGTCGGCACCATGATCGAATTGCCGCGCGCTGCCATCATGGCGCATCGCATAGCCGAAGCGGCCGAGTTCTTTTCCTTCGGCACCAACGACCTGACCCAGACGACCTTCGGTATTTCGCGCGACGACGCCTCGTCCTTCCTCACCACTTATGAGGCCAAGGGCATCATCAAGAATGATCCATTCGTGTCGCTTGATCTGGCAGGTGTTGGCGAACTGGTGCGCATGGCGGCAGACAAGGGCAAGGCAACAAGGCCCGGCATCAAGCTCGGCATTTGCGGCGAGCATGGCGGCGATCCCGCTTCAATCACCTATTGCGAGAGCGTTGGCCTTGATTACGTGTCGTGCTCGCCATTCCGCGTGCCGATTGCGCGTCTTTCTGCAGCCCAGGCCGCGATCAACGCCAAGGCGTGAACTGCCATTTCAGTGAAACTCGACCATGATTGCGCCAAGTGCAATCATGGCGATGATCCCCAGCCGTCTCGCATCGATCTTCTCGCGAAAGATCAGGACGCCAATGCCGGTGGCGAAGATGATCGAGGTTTCACGCAAGGCTGCTGCCTCGCCAACCTTGCCAAGCCTGGTTGCCAGCATCACTGCGCCAAAGCTCAGAAATGCGATGAGCGCTCCGAAAATACCCCCGCGCAGCAAGTTCTCAACCCCTGGCCTTACCGTCAGCTTGCGCCGCGTGCATAGGCGATGAAGGGGAATCCGAAGCCGCCAATAAAGAAAAACCAGGCGAGGAACGTAAAGGGATTGCCCGCAACACGGATGCCGTGCGCATCAACCGTGGTATAGACGGCGATCATCACACCGGTTGCCAGCGCAACCAGAATTGCGGCCTGCAAGCCGTGTGCGGAAATGCCTTGCTTTTGATTTTCGCGGATATTGACGAGCGCCAACGAGACGATTGATCCCGAAAGCAGCAACAGTCCAAACCACTGGCTCGGTTCCAGAAATTCGCCAAAGACCACCATCGCAAAGCAGGCCGTGATCAGCGGGCCGGTTCCGCGCGCAATCGGATAAACGACCGTGAAGGCTCCCAGATGAAAGGACTGCGACTGCAGCCATTCATAGAGAAGGTGGATGAAATAGACGGCAATCAGGATGCGGAAGAGTTCCGGCGTTGGCCAGGGCACAACAAACAGAGCAAAGGGTGCTGCCATCAGCGAATAGGAGACGTTGATGGCACCGCGATTGACGAAGGGATCAATGCCGCCCTTGTTGATGGCGCCGAAAATGGCATGCGCCAGCGCCGAAAGCAGCGCCAGAGCAACCGACAGCAATTCACCGGCCGGCGTTCCCGCAAGCGCTACGATCTGCTCTCCCATCCTGTTCAGGCTTCAAGCAGGTTTTCGTGATGCGCCCAGACAAGGGCATCCTTGAGGCCGAGTTCGAGCCGGTCGAACAAGGTGTCAAGTTCAGCCTCCGTGATGATCATCGGCGGGCAGATTGCAATCGAATCGCCAATGGCGCGCAAGATCAGTCCATGTTCCTGAATCATCCGGACAACGGAAGGTCCCACTGCCTTCTTGGGATCAAAGGGCTTGCGGGTCCTTTTCGAGGATACCATTTCCAAGGCGCCCACAAGGCCACAGCTTCGTGTTTCACCCACCATGGGATGGTCGCCAAGTGCCTTGAGACGCCGCTCGAATTGGGGGATCAGCGAACGCACATGTTCAGGATGTTGCGGCGCTGGTAAATCTCGATCGCCTTGACACCGAGCGCACAGCCAAGCGGATGGCCGCCATAGGTGTAGCCATGGCCGAATGTCCCCAGCTTTGCCGATTGCGCCTCGAACGCATCCATCATCTTTTGCGGCACCATGACTGCTCCAAGCGGAGCATAGGCACTGGTCAATTGCTTCGCGGCCGAAATCGTGTCGGGTTCCACATTCAGCGTGGTCGAGCCCCACCAGTTACCGGTGCGGCAAAAACCGGTGATCACCTCATCGGCAATCATCAGGATGTCATGGTGGCGCAAGATCGGGCGGATCGCCTCGAAATAGCCCTTTGGCGGCAGGATCACCCCACCTGCACCCATCACCGGTTCGGCAATGAAGGCAGCAATGGTTTCCGGCCCCTCGCGCTCGATCATGGCTTCAAGTGAGGCAACGAGACGGGCCAGGAATTCCTCCTCGCTCTCCCCCTCCATGCCAAAACGATAGTGGTGCGGGCAGTCAGTGTGCAACACCTTGTCAACCGGCAGGTCAAAATCCATGTGGTTGTATGGCAATCCGGTCAGCGAGGCTGCCATCACCGTTACGCCGTGATAGGCCTTCACCCGTGAAATGATCTTCTTCTTGTTGGGGCGTCCGAGTGCATTGTTGTAATACCAGGCAAGTTTGACCTGGGTATCGTTCGCCTCTGAACCTGACGATGTATAGAACACATGGCTGATGGGAACCGGCGCAATTTCCTTCAGCTTTTCCGCGAG
>JAWKWN010000028.1:0-34254 GCA_041397505.1 Nitratireductor sp. | reverse complement strand
TTGCCCTCGAGGATGGCGCGCGCTGTGCGCTCCTTGATGCCGCCGGCATAACCGGTGTGCCAGTAATAGACCTTGTCGGTGAATTTCTTGCCGGTCAGCTTCACCTTGGCTGCATTGATGATGATGACATTGTCGCCATCGTCAACATGCGGGGTGAAGGTTGGCTTGTGCTTGCCGCGCAGACGGTTGGCGACAATGGAGGCCATGCGACCGAGAACAACGTTCTCCGCATCAACAATCACCCATTTTTTCACCACATCCGCAGGCTTCTGCGTGAAGGTTTTCATGTTCATATTCCCTGAGAAACAAAAAGGCTGCCAAGGCAGCCAGCTGGCCCGATGCAGGTTTTTCCTGCCTCAGCCGTTCCGACGCGGTCTATAGGCGAGAACAAATGCCCCGTCAAGCGTCAAATTTACCAGGCGCCTTAAAAAGGCTATTGAAAACAATGACTTAAAAATAAGGTAACAGAATACCGCAATTTTCTCTCCTTGCCTGGCTCATTGGAGTGCTTTTCGAAAGAATTGCAGCAGTTTGGTGTCAGGGATTTTCCGGTTCCGCAGCGTCGAATGTCTCTGCACGATACTGTAGCAGGCATGAAAAAACCGGCGGTCCGCAACCGCCGGTTGCTCATCGCGAGGCGAAAGACTTATTTCAGGCTTGAATAGCAGGCGCGAAGTGCTGCACCGCACCGGGCTGTGCATCATGTTCATCTTGATCTTGTCCATGCCTTCCTGCGGCGTGGAAGCATCTTCATGTCAGAGCTCATGAGGCACTGGCTGTAGGAATGTTGCAGGAATGCTGCACCTTCCATCATCATCTTCGCGTCGGCCTGAGCATAGCTGAATGAACCAGCTGCGAGGAGGGCGGCAACGCCAAGGCCCTTGATCAAATTCTTCATGTTAGTCTCCGTTTGGTTTGCATGGTCGCGTGGCGCTATAAACAGGGGCGCGCATCCGAATAATCCTTGCATCGCCCGGATTCAATAGGCCGTGTGATGCGGGATGATCGTTACCCATTTTTCAGTCTATCGCAATGGCATAATTGTCACAACTGGGTTTCCCGGATTTGATGCCACAGGTTTTGTCAGGCCTTGATTTGTACATAGGAGCCTGGGGCATCCTCGATCGGTCTGAATTTTTCGACCCGATGGCCCGGGCAGGCACGGTTTCGTCTCCATGCTCGCGCAGCCACTGGTCCCAATGTGGCCACCAGGAACCGGGATGCTCTTGCCTTGGCCATCCAGTCTTCCAGTGTGCCAACGGGCTTGCCGCCGGTCCAGTACTGGTATTTCTGCATCGCTGGCGGATTGACAACGCCGGCAATGTGACCAGAGCCGGACAGCACATACATCACCTTGCCACCAAAATATTGTGACCCGAGATACGCAGACTTTGCAGGTGCGATATGGTCTTCCTTGGTCGCAAGGTTGTAGATCGGCACCATGACCTCGGACAGGTCGAGTTTTTTCACCCGCAACTTCCATCGTGCCTTGCGAAAGCCGGTTCTCCAGATGCAGTTGCGCAGGTAGAAGGAGTGGTTGGCTGTCGGCATCCGCGTCGAGTTCCAGGAATTCCAGTAAAGAAGGTCAAAGGGCAGGGGTTCCTTGCCCTTCATGTAATTGTTGACGACATAGGGCCAGATCAGGTCGCGCGAGCGCAGCATGTTGAAGGCACTGCCATGCTGGCGCCTTCCAGATAGCCCTTCGTCGCCATGGATTTTTCAACCCGCGAGATCTGCTCATCATCGACGAAAACCTTGAGATCGCCAGCATAGGTGAAATCCACCTGCGTGGAAGAAGGTCGCCGTCTTGATGCGATTGTCCTTCCAGGCGCCATCAACGCGAGCGTTACAGCAAGCAGTGTCCCGCCGACGCAATAGCCAATGACATCCATCTCGTGCTCGCCCGTCACATCCTCGACAATGTCGAGCGTGTTGATGATGCCCTCGCGTGCATAATGCTCGAAGCTCTTGCCGGCCTGGCGTTCATCGGGATTGATCCAGGAAATCACGAAAACCGTGTGCCCCTGGTCCACACACCATTTGATGAAGCTCTTCTGCGGATTGAGATCAAGAATGTAGAATTTGTTGATCCATGGAGGAACGATGACCAGCGGTCGTTTCAGCACGGTTTCCGTAGATGCCTCATACTGGATGACCTGGCATACATCATTTTGTGCAATCACCTTGCCAGGCGTGTTTGCTACATCCTTGCCGAAGGTGAAGGCCTTGTTGTCCGCCTGGCGCAATTTCAATTCGCCATCGCCCGACTGGATGTCTTCCGCCAGCATCTTCATGCCGCGCACAAGGTTTTCACCGCTGGTTGCCATGGTTTCCCGCAGAACCTCGGGATTGGTGACCGGAAAATTGGTCGGCGAAAGCGAATTCACCAATTGCTGGGTGTAGAACACTGCCTTGTGCTTGGTGTGCTCATCCAGTCCCTCGGTCTTTTCGACAAGGTCAGACACCCAGCCCGATGTGATCAGATAGGCCTGTTTGAGGAAATCGAAGAACGGATTTTCGTTCCATTCCGGATCGACGAAACGGCGATCACCGCGCTCGGGTGCCACGACATCCTTCGTGTCCTCGCCAGCCATGCGCTTGATGCTGGCATTCCAAAGATCCATGTAGCGCGAAAAAAGCTGCGTTTGCGCCTGCAAGGTCCTCTCGGGATCGGCAAGCCAGTATTCCGAAACCTTGCCGAGCGTCGTCGTTACGTCGGTGACGCTGTCGGAAATGTCATCCTTCCTGCGACCTTCCTCGCGCGGCGCAACCCATGCGGCAGCCGCATGCCCTGCCTCCTCCACCATGCGGGCCATGTTGCGCGCAAAGGCTTCGGGGTCGCGCATCAAGTATTGCATATAGGGCTGCTGGCCGACATCGCTTTCGCCGGCCTTGTCCCCGGTGGAATTGGACTTGGGTGATTTCGGGTCTGCCATGCTGTCCTCCTTGCATGCAGTATAACCGGAATTCAACCACATTCGCCATGTATCAATTGGGCGAAAGGGGTTCCAATCCTGTATTGACCGCGATTGGGTTTGCCAGCCCTGACAAGGGGATGGTTGATCCGGTAATGTTTGCCGCTATTGATGGCTGTCAATTGTGCGGCTTTTGCATACACAAGGCCATTGCAGGAAATTGTTGCAGGAAATTGAAGACACCAATGTCAGAAACCGAAAGAGGCAGGACGGAATGATCCGCGCATCCGCCAGATATGCCCGGCTGACGGCTTTGCTGTTGCTTGTCGGCGGCTGCACGAATTCCGGCATGTCCGCCCTTCATGGCGTAGGGGCTCCGCGTGCTGATCGTAGTCCGCAACCCGTACAGGTTACTGCCGACACGGCACCTGAAGCGCCCGCCGCTCTTGGCAGAACACAGAAGATTGCCACGGATTCAGGCCTCTCGCTCAATGTCGCGGGCGCTGCTCCGCCCCAAAACCTTGCCGCTACCAATGTGCCGCCGCAGCCGGAAATGGGCGCTACCCGTGAGGCGGCGGTCAGCGCGATCCGAACCAAGGCCGAAAATTCGCCCAACACGCCCCCCAATGTCTTTGACGTTAAACGACCGCCCGTAGGCCAGATGACGGCTGCCGAGCAGGCACAGTTCAAGGCGGAGATGGAAGCAGCAGCCGCTGCCAATGGCCCGCCCGCAACACCGTCTGATGCGCGGAGCGATCCGATCAACTGGCTGAAGAAGAAAAACTGACCACTTTGGCTGCGATTTGCGGCCCTTGCTGCAAAGATGTTTGAGTTCCGGCCGGTTTTGGCGTAATGACCGCGCAAGCGACGGCATGGGACCAGGATTGCCGTGGCAATGGCACCAGATCGGGATTTCACCATGCAGGAATTTCACAGATACGCCGCCTGCCGCCCTATGTCTTCGAACAGGTCAACCGGCTCAAGGCATCAGCGCGCGCCTCAGGTGCCGACATCATTGATCTCGGAATGGGCAATCCGGATCTGCCGACCCCGCAGGCCATCATCGACAAGATGACCGAAACCGCGCAGGACCCGCGCGCGCATCGCTATTCGGCATCCAAGGGCATCTCCGGGCTGCGCAAGGCGCAAGCTGCCTATTATGGCCGCCGCTTTGGCGTGAAGCTCAATCCCGATACACAGGTTGTCGCGACACTTGGCTCCAAGGGAAGGCTTTGCCTAATATGGCGCAGGCAATCACGGCACCCGGCGATGTGGTGCTGGTGCCAAACCCGACCTATCCGATCCATTCCTTCGGCTTCATCATGTCGGGTGCCGTGGTGCGCTCGATTTCCGCCGAGCCCGACGAGACATTCTTTCCAGCCCTTGAACGCGCCGTGCGCCACTCCATTCCCTCGCCAACTGCGCTCATCCTCAATTATCCGTCCAATCCGACGGCACGCCTGGCGACGCTGGATTTCTACCGTGACGTCGTGGCTTTCGCCCGCAAGCATGACATCATCCTGCTTTCGGACCTGGCCTATTCCGAAATCTATTTTGACGATGCCCCGCCGCCCTCGATCCTGCAGGTGCCCGGCGCAATGGAAATTGCCGTCGAATTCACCTCGATGTCGAAGACCTATTCGATGCCCGGCTGGCGCATCGGCTTTGCCGTTGGCAATGAGCGGCTGGTCGGGGCGCTGACCCGCGTTAAATCCTATCTCGATTATGGTGCCTTCACGCCGATACAGGTCGCGGCGGCCTTTGCCATCAACACGCAGGACCATGAGATCGAGCGCGCCCGCAAGGTCTATGCGCAGCGCCGCGATGTGATGGTGGATGCCTTTTCACGGGCAGGCTGGGATGTGCCGCCACCGCCGGCAACCATGTTTGCATGGGCGCCGATCCCCGAAAAATTCCGCCATCTGGGCAGCCTCGAATTCTCCAAGCTGCTCGTTGAAAAGGCCTCGGTTGCAGTCTCGCCCGGCGTCGGCTTTGGCGAATTCGGAGACGACCACGTGCGCATAGCGCTCGTTGAAAACGAGCACCGCATCCGCCAGGCAGCAAAGGAACATCAAGAAGTTCCTGTCAACAGCCGACGAGACGTTGCACAATGTAATCTCGCTGGACGCGAGGCGGTAACTGACCTCCCACCCGTTGACCCTTTTCCCCCACACCCTATTGAAGCGACATCCGATTTCCCGGGAGACTGTTTCATGTCGCAACCGCTTCGCATTGGTATCGCCGGTCTTGGCACCGTCGGTTCTTCCCTCATCCGCGCGCTTCGCGCCAAGCGCGATTTTCTGGCAGACCGCTGTGGCAGGCCGATTGATGTTGTCGCCGTAAGCGCCCGCGACCGCAATCGCGACCGCGGGTTTTGATCTCGCCGGTCTCGAATGGTTTGACGACCCCGTCGCCATGGCGGCCAATGCCGAAATCGATGTCTTTGTCGAATTGATGGGTGGCGACAGCGGCCCTGCGCTCGACAGTGTTCGCGCCAGCCATTGCCGCCGGCAGGCATGTGGTGACCGCCAACAAGGCACTTCTGGCGCGTCACGGCATGGAGCTTGCCCGCAAGGCGGAAGACAAGGGTCTGCTGCTCAATTTCGAGGCGGCGGTTGCTGGCGGTATTCCGGTTATCAAGGCCATGCGCGAAACGCTGACCGCGAACCAGATCACCCGCGTTTTCGGCATCCTCAACGGTACCTGCAACTACATGCTGACCCGAATGGAACGCGAGGGGCTGTCCTATGACGCTTGCCTCGCTGATGCACAACGCCTTGGCTATGCAGAGGCCGATCCGACCTTTGATGTCGAGGGCTTCGACACCGCGCACAAGCTTGCGATCCTGACCTCCATAGCCTTCGGCACCAAAATGTCGGTAGACGACATTTACGTGGAGGGCATTTCAAACATCGCTCCCGCCGATATCCAGGCTGCTGCCGATCTTGGCTATCGCATCAAATTGCTGGGCGTGGCGCAAAAGACCGAGAGCGGCATCGAGCAGCGCGTGCATCCGACCATGGTGCCGCTTGATGCGCCGATTGCCCAGATCCATGGCGTAACGAATGCGGTGGCGATTGACGGTGACATTGTCGGCCAGCTGGTATTGTCCGGCCCCGGTGCTGGTGGCGATGCCACGGCTTCGGCTGTCGCTGGCGATATTGCCGATATTGCCAAATCCCGCCCCGGCCACCAGCACGCCCCGGCATTTGGTGTTCCGGCAAGGCATTTGCAGCCCTACAAGCAGGCCAGAATGCGCGCCCATGAGGGCGGCTATTATATTCGCCTCGATGTGCATGACAGGGCAGGCGTCTTCGCGTCCCTGGCAAAACGCATGGCCGAGGAGGAGATTTCTCTCGAATCGATCGTTCAGCACCGCTCGAAAACCGGCCTCGACAGGTCCGATACGCAGACGGTCATCCTTGTCACACACAGGACAACCGAATCAGCTGTAAGAAGTGCATTGAAAAAGATCGAGGCTGATGGGCATCTGGTTTCGCGTGCCCAGATGATCCGTATTGAAAAATGATCCCGTCAGGCCGGTTTCAATCGATTTTGTCCGGCTGGCTTTCCCGCCTGCCATTGCATTTGCCCCGGCTTTCCCCGATAGCCATCGGCAAAAATCCGGAGTTGACTGATGAATGCCCGTACTGTTTCGACCAGCATCCTTGATCGCATCCTGACCATCGAACTTACCCGCGTGACGGAACGCGCAGCAGTTGCTGCTGCACGCCTGCGTGGCCATGGTGATGAAATGGCAGCCGATCAGGCGGCGGTTGACGCCATGCGGACGGAACTCAACAACCTGCCGATTGATGGCCGCGTCGTAATCGGCGAGGGCGAGCGCGACGAAGCGCCGATGCTCTATATTGGTGAGGAAGTGGGCACCAGAAGTGGTCCGGCGGTTGATATTGCACTTGATCCGCTGGAAGGCACGACGATCTGCGCCAAGAACCTGCCGAACTCGCTGGCAGTCATCGCGCTCGCCGAACGTGGCAAGATGCTCTATGCGCCGGATGTCTATATGGAAAAGATAGCGATTGGCCCCGGCTATCCCGAGGGCACGATTGACCTCAATCTGTCTCCAGCTGAAAATCTGGACCGCCTTGCCAAGGCTCGCGGCGTCAGTGTTTCAAACCTGACAGCCTGCATCATGGACCGCCCGCGCCATGCCCGGCTCATCGAGGAGGTTCGCGCGACCGGTGCCGCGATCAGGCTCATCGGTGACGGAGATGTGGCTGGGGTCATTCACACGACCGACCCGCAGCAGACCGGCATCGACATCTATATAGGAATTGGCGGAGCGCCCGAGGGCGTTCTCGCCGCGGCGGCCTTGCGCTGCACCGGTGGCCAGATGCAGGGCAGGCTGATCCTCGATACGCAGGAAAAGGTGGCGCGTGCCCGCAAGATGGGCGTTGAAGACCCGAACAAGGTCTATTCCATGAATGAAATGGCGTCGGGCGACGTGATTTTTGCTGCAACCGGCGTAACCGATGGCAACATGCTTTCCGGTGTTCGCTTTGCTGCCGATTCAATCACGACCCATACCGTCGTCATGCGCTCGTCATCCCGTACAATCCGCGAGATCAAGGCTGTCCACAAGGACATGGAAAAATTCGGCTGATCACATCGGCCGGATTTGCTTTTGCCTTTGCGATGATGCCGCGAGGCGATAGGGTCGCGCCATGCGTGATGATCCCCGTGAAAAGCCCTTTCTGGGCGTTGAAAATTCCGTCTCTGGCCAGCGCTGGATGGAGCGGCTCGATGCGCGCGGGCGCAACGCGGCGCTGACCATCGCCCAGACAACAGCCATTCCCGAACTTGTTGCCCGGGTCCTTGCAGGGCGGGGTGTAGCTCCGGAAGAGGCAGAGGCGTTTCTTGACCCCGCCATTCGCGACCTGATGCCCGATCCGTCCGTTCTGACCGACATGGACATGCTGGCGCAAAGGCTGGCATTGGCAATCAATCGCCGCGAGCGGGTGGCCATATTCGGAGATTATGATGTCGATGGTGCCGCCTCCTCGGCGCTGATGTCGCGTTACCTCACAGGCTTTGATGTGCCGCATGAAATCTATATCCCCGACCGCATATTCGAGGGTTACGGACCCAACCCTGATGCGATCCGCGAATTGGCGGGCAGGGGAGCAAAACTCCTCATCACGGTGGATTGTGGTGCGACCAGCTTCGAGGCGCTTGGCGTGGCACGTGAAATGGGTCTCGACACGCTGGTGCTTGATCATCACCAGATGGACGCAGAAGGTCCGCCGGCATTGGCGCTCGTCAATCCCAACCGGCATGATGATCTTTCCGGACTTGGGCATCTTTGTGCAGCCGGCGTCGTATTCATGGCGCTGGTGGCGACCAACCGCGTCTTGCGGCAAGCGGCAATCAGGACGCCCGATCTGCTACAATGGCTGGACATTGTCGCATTGGCCACGGTCTGTGACGTGGTGCCGCTCAAGGGGTTGAACCGGGCATTCGTGGTCAAGGGTATTGCTGCCATGCGCAGCCGTGCCAATGCCGGCCTTGCTGCCCTTGCCGATATTGCACGCCTTGATGGCCCCGTGCGTCCCTGGCATCTGGGCTTTGTGCTCGGTCCGCGCATCAATGCCGGTGGACGCATCGGTGATGCAGCCCTTGGCGCAAGACTGCTGGTCAATGACGATCCGCATGAGGCTGGCGAAATCGCGGCCCAACTCGATCAGCTCAATACGGCACGCCAGGCAGAAGAAGCCCGCATGCTGGAACAGGCAATAGCAGAAGCAGAGGCCGAGACTGCCATTGGCGACGGTCCGGCAGTGCTGGTGGTGGAGAATTCCGGCTGGAGCCCCGGCATTGTCGGGCTGATTGCAGCCAGGTTGAAGGAGCGATATCGCCGTCCGGCTTTTGCCATCGCATTTGATGGCATGGGCAAGGGGTCAGGTTCAGGTCGTTCGGTGAACGGCGTCGACATGGGTGCGGCCATCCGCAAGGCGGTTGAGCTTGGCATCCTGGTCAAGGGCGGCGGCCATGCGATGGCGGCCGGTCTTACCGTGCAGCGCAACCGGCTTGCGGAACTGCGTGCCTATCTGGAGGAAGAACTGGGCGAAGCGGTCAATGCCGCGCGGGACAAGCATGTGCTGAAGCTGGACGGGGCGCTTACGGCACGAAGCGCAACACTCGAACTGCATGATCTGCTGGAGCGTGCCGGGCCATATGGCCAGGGTCATGCATCGCCGATATTCGCCTGTCCCGCTCACAGCATTCGCAATGCAAGGGTTGTTGGCCGCGACCATGTTTCACTGACCCTGGCATCGGGTGATGGCGCAACCTTGCAGGCCATTGCCTTTCGTGCCGCAGAAACTGCTCTCGGCAGGCTGCTGCTCGAATCGGTTGGTCCTGTTCATGTAGCCGGGACCCTGGCTGCCGATCTGTGGCGAGGATCAAGGCGGGTTCAGTTGCGGATTTCGGATGCGGCTTCGCAATCAGCCTTTGTCTGACGCAAGAAACTCCGGAAAATCAGATGGGGCAGGAAGTGGGTCGGAAACCCAAACCGGGCGGGGGGGCGAAGGTTTTGTCTCCGATCCATCCGCTACGGATGGAAACTTCCACTTCCTGTGGAATCAGGACTATAGCGAACAACCTAATGATTGGTTATCACGTTAAAATTGTAACAAAAAAATATTAGTGATGGTAAGAATGGTACGCCCTACGGGACTCGAACCCGTGTTACCGCCGTGAAAGGGCGGTGTCCTGGACCGCTAGACGAAGGGCGCCCGGGCTGGCCTTTTGCTGGCCAGACAGTGGCAATCCGGAAACAAAGTTTCCCGACGCGGTGGCTGGCTTATAGAGGCGATCAGCGCCAGCATCAACCGTAAAATGACCGGTTTGCAAAACTTTTTCCACACATTGCAGCTTTGCAGCAAACCGTGGATCAGACCCGCTTTTTCTTCTTTCTGCGGCATGGGTAATGCCAGTCACGCACGTCACCGGTATCAATATGCACCGAGTTTGTGCGGCAATAGGTTCCGACGCCGCCACGCCCGTCAATGGTCCGCAGATATTTCGCGAGATCCCATTTCGACACGCCTTCGACCTGAATGTCAGCCGCCTTGCAAAGCATGTGCATCGACTTGCGCGCGCCACCGGCCCTGCGATTTTCGGACGGATTGCGATAGCCGGATGTGACGATCGGCTTCCTGCCATAATGGCGCTCAACCGTACCCAGCAATGCGATGAGTTCGGGTTTGAAGCACCCTACTTGCACATGGTCGGTCTGGGTAACAATCCCGAGCGGCGACATCCTTGACATGGCGCCAGCCGAGGCAAGTTGCACACCGCCCGAATCCTCGCCCTCCTCATCGTCAGCCGTGCCGAACAGGCTGTTGTTGTCCTTTACGCCCGGCAAAGCGGTTGCGCTGCCGGCGGTTGCCGAGGCAGTCACGGGAGCGGACGGGGAAAGCGATGCCACCTGCGTCTTTGGCTGCTGTGGTGCTGCCTGGCGTTTTGCAAACAGCGCTTCAAACAGCGACTTCGGCTTTGCTGGTGGGGCAGATACCACTGCAGCTGCCACCGGTGCCGGGGCCATCAACGGAGCCTGCGCCGAGGGCTGGACACCTGTTTGGGGTGTTTCAGCAGCCGTATTGGAAGTTGATGCCGCTGCAACCGTATTGCCTGCCATCGCTTCCGAATCGCCGGTCGGCGCAAAGGCCATGGCTATGCCTGTAATATCATTTGTCCGTGGTGCGGGTGTCGGAACAATGGAGGCAAGCGCCACCTCCATTTCCGCAGCTTCACTGGCTGGGGTAGTCGTCGGTGCGCCCGGTTGCCCGGATGCCAGTGCTACCTGCGCAGGAGCGGCGAGCGAACCATTGGTCTCGACCGAAGCAACGGCGGATATGCTATTCGCGGAAGCCGCCGATGACGCATCCGTTTCAGCGACATCAAGTGCTATCGGCTGCATCGAGGATTGCAAAGACTGGGTATCGGAGCCAATCGGTGCTACACTGGACACGCAGCCACCCAGCATCAGGAATGCCATGGTGGTCACGATCACCCGACCGGCTCCCGGCTTGGTAACCGCAGACCTGCAGCACAAATCGGCTGCATGCCTGCTCATGACAATGCCACCTGTCCGGCAGCTTCAATTGCCTGTCTCAAACCCCTGTGACCTCGCCTGCATGCGGAGCTTTTGCCCGCTTTATGGTTCTTGTTGTCAATCGCTTCACCAGAAGCGGATCAACGATTCAACTCTTGTTTTCAAGGGCATGGCCAGGATCACCCTCCTGATTGCCCTTCTTGTTTTGGCATCAGACCGGCGATATCGGTGATCTGACAAAGTCTCAATAACGCCGTAAGGCCAATGCCGCAACCACCTTCAGACCCTGAATTGACGTATGATTGCCGTATGACAGTTGCCCTGTGCATCTGCCGAATTTCCGGTATCGCCCGCCATCCGGCATGAATTCGACCGAAATCGGATTTGCACGAATGCGGCAACAAATTCGGCGGGTTGGTTCACGATTGCGTTTCCGCAGTCATGACAGCCGATCTATGGGCGAAATGGGGCAAAAGCGTGTCAGCCACCAGCCGGCCTGTTGACGAGAAGAGCCGTCGCCAATACCGACTGGCACGCTGTTTCGGTCCTACCAGACGCCGGGATTGGGCATGGAGAGCCACGGCTCGCTTGGCGGCAGCGGATCGCCCTTTTGCAGCAGTTCGATGGAGATGTTGTCGGGCGAGCGAACAAAGGCCATGTGTCCGTCGCGTGGCGGGCGGTTTATCGTGACGCCATTGTCCATGAGGGATTGGCAAAGCTCGTAGATATTGTCGACGGCAAAGGCCAGGTGGCCAAAATTTCGTCCGCCGCCATAGTTTTCCGGATCCCAGTTGTAAGTGAGTTCAAGGCAGGGTGCCCGCATGGTGGAGGCCATGTCGCCGCTGGTGGTATCCAGATCATCGCTGGCTGCCAGGAAAATCAGGGTGAAACGACCCTGTTCGCTCTCATAGCGGCGAACTTCATGCATGCCGAGCTTGGCACAATAGAAATCGAGGGATTTTTCCACATCGGTTATACGAACCATCGTGTGCAGATATTTCATGGTTTTTCCTTCCTTTGTCTGCCAACCCTATGGCAATCCTCCCCTGCGAAGGAAGCCGAACCGGCAAATTTTCCAGCCTTTTCTGATAAATGGGCATTTGCGGACACTACATTGAAGTTTCTCATGGAAAAATGCACGCTGCCTCTTGCGGTAACAGCGTTAACCAATGCTATGATTTGCCAAGAATCAGTATCAGCGTGTCTGCGGCAAGCGAGGGCTCGGCTTATGGGGGCCAGAAACACTCCAGGGAAAGACTATTCGGCCGAAACATCGGCTGATGACGCGCGCGGAGATGTGTCGGGCGATGTAATTCAGGTCGCCGGTGCCATCAAGTGGTTCGATGTGTCCAAGGGATTCGGCTTTGTCGTCCCGGATGACGACCTTCCCGATGTTCTCATTCACGTGACCTGCCTGCGCAAGGACGGCTACGGAACTGCACTTGAAGGTGCTCGGGTTGTTTGCGAGGCTGTCTGGCGCGAACGTGGCCTCCAGGCGCTGCGCATTCTCTCGATCGACGAATCGACCGCAATCGTTCCTTCCGAAAACCGCCCTGCAAAAACACACGCTGAGGTCGAACCTGAAAGTGAACTCGAACGGGTTCTGGTAAAATGGTTCAATCGCACCAAGGGCTATGGCTTTGTGGTCAAGGATAACAAGGACATTTTTGTACACATGGAGACGCTGCGCCGTTTCGGCCTCACCGAATTGCGTCCCGGACAATATGTGATGGTGCGGTTTGGCAACGGCCCGAAGGGTCTGATGGCTGCTGAAATCTATCCCGATGACGGACATCCAAGAAGGTTTCCCAACTGACACTTGTGAGCGCCGAAAAGGCGGGTCATCGGGTAGCCACAATCCTGGCGGATGAGATATCGCGAGCGACAGCCGTGGGTGCCGGCCGGAACGCGGTATCCAGCAATACGCCGGTTTTGTTCAGCATGATGGTATCAACAGTCCTGAAAGCCGCAGCCCTGTCATCCGCACCCCTGTCATCCAATGTCCAAGACTCTCACTCCGGAAATCGGTTCACGATGCAAAACGCGCTGAGGTTCCTGCTTCTCATTGCCGTCCTGGCTTTTCCGTCACTGGCAATCGCCCAGCAGCCATCCTTCGATGCGGATGGCGCCATGCATCTGGAAGCGGAAAAGCTGGTGATCGTCACCGGGCAGGGCCGGTTCGAATTTGATGCCGAAATCGCAGACCAGCCAGCCGAGCATGCGCAAGGCCTGATGTTTCGCAAACAGATGCCGACCCGCCATGGAATGCTTTTTGTATTTGGCGAAACCCGCCAGGTAACGATGTGGATGAAGAATACCGTTTTGCCGCTCGACATGGTCTTCATCAAGCCTGATGGCGTGGTCGCAGGCGTTCGGGAACGCACGGTACCTTTCTCGGAAGACATCATTCCATCTCCGGAGCCGATATCGCATGTTCTCGAGCTCAATGCCGGGGTTGCACGCCTCATCGGCATCAAGCCGGGTGACAGGGTGGAGCATCGGACATTTGTGACAAAGTGAAGGAAATCGCTTCTGCCAACAATTTCCTGAAATTCGGTTCACTTACCCGCTTGCACTCTCGCAAACCATTGTGTAGGGGTTCTGCGGCCTTTCGGAGCGTAGCGCAGTCTGGTAGCGCATCTGGTTTGGGACCAGAGGGTCGCAGGTTCGAATCCTGCCGCTCCGACCAGCCTTTCTGGTCCATGACCAAAGGCAATCTCGGGGAATCATGATGGCAGCCAGAATCTACAGTCCTGCAAAGACGGCAATGCAGTCGGGCAGGGCAAAGACCAATGGTTTCATTCTCGAATTCGAGCCCGCAAGCCCACGCCGGATCGAGCCGCTGATGGGATATACCTCTTCATCAGACACCAGGCAGCAGGTTCGCTTGCGTTTCGATACGCTTGAACAGGCCAAGGCCTATTGCGAAAAACACTCCATCGCCTATTCGGTGCAGTTGCCGCAGGAACAGCGGCGCAGGCGGGCTTCCTATTCGGACAACTTTGCCTTCAATCGCAAGCAACCCTGGACACATTGAAGTTTGAGGGCTGTCACGGGAACTGCGTCCCGTTTCGACGGTTTTCCCTTCCCGTTTTTTGCGTTACACCAGCAGGAACGACTCCGTAGCTCAGCTGGATAGAGCATCCGCCTTCTAAGCGGACGGTCGCAGGTTCGAATCCTGCCGGGGTCGCCAGCCCTCCTGTCTCGGCCCAGCCGTAAATGACCAGCTTTCGCCGCTATTTTTCCTGTTCGTCAAAGGACATTGCAGCATAATGCCGCCATTGGTGCTGGCATGGCCATGCCCGTTTCTTGGAGGATGATTTCATGGATACGAAAGCGGCTGAAGCCGGTCATGTGGAAGCGCCAACACATCGAAAGGCAGGAACACGCGGCGGCGGACGCGCAGGCAATGCGCGCGGGCGAGGGCCTGCCGTCCACCAGATGCCATGGGAAATCCCGATCAATTCCGACAAGCCAACCGAGCCACTGCCGCCAGAGGGTGTGGAGGCCATACACAACGCGGCCATGCGTATCCTTGAAGAAATCGGTATCGAATTCCTCAACATGGAAGCCGTGGAAATCTTCCGCTCCGAAGGCTGCACCATAGAGCGCGAAACGGGGACCAGCGCGCTGGTAAAGATGGACCGCGCCTGGGTTATGGAAAAAATCCGCCTCGCGCCCTCATCCTTTACGATTACCCCGCGCAATCCCGACCGCAAGATCACCATTGGCGGCGATCATATTGTCTTCGGCAATGTCTCCTCACCGCCAAATTGCTCCGATCTTGATCGTGGCCGACGGATCGGCGACCGCGAGAGCTATCGCGATTTCATCAAGCTGACCCAGTATTTCAATTGTATGCATTTCGCTGGCGGCTACCCCGTCGAGCCGATGGACATACATCCTTCCATCCGCCACCTCGACTGCCTGCACGACAAGCTGGTGCTGACCGACAAGGTTGTGCACGCCTATTCGCTCGGCACCGAGCGTGTTGAAGACGTGATGGAAATGGTACGCATCGCAGGTGGCCTGACCCATGCTGAATTCAATGCGACGCCGCGCATGTATACCAATATCAATTCGACATCGCCGCTGAAGCATGACTGGCCGATGCTTGATGGGATGATGCGCCTTGCCCGCCGCGGCCAGCCAACCATCGTCACGCCCTTCACGCTCGCTGGCGCAATGTCGCCGATCACGCTCGCAGGCACGGTTGCGCAGTCCATTGCCGAGGCATTGTGTGCGATCGCCCTCATTCAGGCGATCAATCCCGGCTGCCCATGCGACATAGGAACTTTTTCCTCGAATGTGGACATGAAAACCGGCGCACCTGCATTCGGAACCCCCGAATATATGCGCACGACCCAGATGACCGGCCAGTTGGCCCGGTTCTACGGTTTGCCGCTGCGCGCCTCCAATACCTGAGTCTCCAACTCACCCGACAACCAGTCGACATGGGAATCGTCCCATTCCCTGTTTGCGGCCATCACTTCCGGCGTCAACATGGTCTACCATGCCGCCGGTTGGCTCGAAGGCGGGCTATGCGCATCCTATGAGAAATTCATCATGGACTGCGAGCAGATCCAGCAGCTCATCACCTATATGCGTCCGGTCAAATGGGACGCAGGTGAACTGGCCGTCGACGCCATTGCCGAGGTCGGGCAGGGCGGCCATTTCTTTGGCATCCAGCATACCCAGGATCGCTATGAAACGGCATTCTACAGCCCCTTCCTGTCCGATTGGTCGAACTTCGAGAACTGGCGTGATCGCGGCTCCGTTCTGACCGTCGAACGGGCAAATCGGACCTGGAAAAAGATACTCGAGGAATTCGAGGCACCGCCCATGGATCCGGCAATTCGCGAGGAACTCGACGAATTTGTGGAGCGGCGAAAACGCGAGGGCGGCGCTCCGACCGATTTCTGATCGACGTCAAACACCGGATTTTCAGCGATTTAGTCGGCTTCGCAGTGGAAAATCGCGACTCATGACGGGAATTTCCCAACAAAGCTTGACGTGGCGACAATAATACTTTGAGATTAGGACTCATACGAACAGGGGCGGGCGATCAGGGCGGTTTTCCGTTTTGTCACCGCCAGATTGCCGATCCCGGGAGGACGGCAATTCTGTTCGCATATCTGCTACGTTGCAGCAGAAAAAACTGCGACGAAAACCAATGACCATAAGAGAAAAGGCTGTTGTCTATGAAAAACAAGATCTTGTCCGCCGCACTCGGGCTTGCCGTGGCCGGTATGGCCACCACCGGCGCGTCTGCTGCGACCCTTGATGATGTGAAAGCCAAAGGCTTCGTTCAGTGCGGCGTGAGCCAGGGCCTTCCCGGCTTCTCCAATCCTGACGCTCAGGGCAACTGGACCGGTCTCGATGTCGATTTGTGCCGTGGCGTTGCCGCTGCGGTCTTCGGTGACGACACAAAGGTGAAATTTACCCCGCTTTCGGCCAAGGAGCGCTTCACCGCGCTGCAGTCCGGCGAAGTTGACGTGCTTGCGCGCAACAGCACCTGGACAATGAGCCGCGACACTTCGCTGGGCCTCAACTTCACCGGCGTCAACTACTATGACGGTCAGGGCTTCATGGTTCGTTCATCGCTCGGCGTGAAGTCGGCGCTTGAACTTTCCGGCGCTTCCGTCTGCACCAACACCGGCACGACCACCGAGTTGAACGTTGCCGACTACTTCCGCGCCAACAAGATGGAATATGAAATCGTTGCCTTCGAAAAGGCCGACGAAGTCGTAGCCGCCTATGACGCTGGACGTTGCGATGTGTACACCACCGACCAGTCGGGCCTGTATGCACAGCGCCTGAAGCTGACCAATCCTGGCGAGCATGTTGTTCTGCCGGAAATCATTTCAAGGAGCCTCTTGGCCCGGTTGTCCGCCAGGGCGACGACCAGTGGTTCAACATTGTGAAATGGGTCCACTTCGCCATGGTCAATGCTGAAGAACTCGGCGTGACCAAGGAAAATGCTGAAGCGATGAAGACCTCCGAAAATCCGGAAGTGAAACGTCTGCTTGGCACCGAAGGTGAATTCGGTACAGCACTTGGCCTCGGCAATGACTGGGCGTTCAACATCATCAGCAAGGTCGGCAACTATGGCGAAGTCTTCGACGCCAATGTTGGTCCGAACACCGACCTCGCGATTGCACGCGGCACCAATGCCCTGTGGTCGAAGGGCGGCCTGCAATACGCGCCACCAATCCGCTAAGTCTGATCGGGCCGGCCCTCCTGGGTCGGCCCTTTCCACGCATGCCGGATATCGCGTACCCATTCATGATTTGAATTGGGCATGAAGTCCGGAACACAGGCTTCAAGGACGGGGAATCCGGGACCGGCATCTGGTGCAGGCAATGCTATCGGCAGGTACGGCAAACCCCTACAGAAGAATTATCCGGAGCAGAAAGACGGGCAAGAAGGTTTGCGGACAAGTTCGCGGACTGGCAGAATTTAACCCGATGAAAAATCGAGACAGAAACCTGACAAAGGCCGACGGATTGCAAAAGCGATCTGAACCAACAAACGGTCTGCAGGTGAGGGGAACATGGCTGATCATCCAATGACAGGGGCTGCCGAAACGCGCAGCGCTTCCGACCCGCGCTTTGTACTGGTGATTTTGTTTGCACTGCTATGCGTGGCGGCATTCTACACATCTGCGGTCGAATATTTCTTTCGAGGTGCCTGGTCCGCGCCGCTGATGGCGCTGGGCGAGATGGTTCGCGGCGTTTTCGCCGGAGATCTGTCGAAGATATTCAACTTCGCCAGCCTCGCAATCCTGCTCTTTCCCATCGGTATCGTTGCACGGCTGATTTCGTGGTTCAGCGTTGACGGAAAACAGGCCTTTGCCGGGAATGTTTTCAACGACAGCAGCGTTCGCAATTTCTTTTTCGAAATGCTTCTCCTGGCATTCCTCGGCTGGCTTTTCTGGTTCATCGTCGGCAATGCAGTTACCAACCTTGCGGCTGCCGGGATCGCATCCGGTTTCAACTTCCTCGGCACCACTGCCGGTTTCGGCATCAATTTCTCACCCTTCATCGACTACAAGGAAACCTCTCCTTACGGGGAAGTGTTTCTCGTCGGTTTGGGCAACACGCTGCTGATTGCCTTTATTGGCATCATCCTGGCGACCATCATCGGCTTCCTGCTTGGCGTGGCGCGACTTTCGAAAAACTGGGTCGTGTCAAATCTGGCATATGCCTATGTCGAAGTGATGCGCAACATCCCGCTGCTGCTATGGATTTTCATCTGGTATTTCTCGGTGCTGCGGCTGTTGCCGGACAAGGCAAACCCTCTGGATTTCGGACCACTGGGCCTACTCAACATTGCCGGCTATTACGCTCCTCGCCCAATCTGGGGTGATGGCGCAATCTGGATCGTGATCGCACTGGGGGTCGCGATTGTCGCTTCCATCATGATCGCGCGCTGGGCCAAGGCGCGCCAGATGGCAACGGGGCAGCAATTTCCGACATTCTGGACTGTGATTGGACTGATTATCGGTTTGCCATTGCTGGCCTATCTCGCGCTTGGCATGCCGCTGACCTTCGAAATGCCGACGGCCTCACGCTTTGGCCCAAGGGGCGGCGCCCGCCTGCCGCCGGAATTCCTTGGATTGCTGGTGGCACTGACAACCTACACATCATCCTACATCGCCGAAATCGTGCGAGCAGGCATTCTGGCAGTCAACAAGGGGCAGACAGAGGCGTCGGCAGCATTGGGACTGCGCAACGGACAACTGCTCCGCCTCGTGGTGGTGCCGCAGGCAATGCGCGTCATCATCCCGCCCATGACCAATCAGTATCTGAACCTGACCAAGAATTCCTCGCTTGCCGTGGCAATTGCCTATCCCGAACTGGTTTCGGTTTTTGCCGGCACGGTGCTGAACCAGACCGGACAAGCCGTTGAGGTGTTGTTGATGACAATGCTGACCTATCTGGCGTTGTCGCTGCTGACATCCCTCTTCATGAACTGGTTCAACGCCAAGATGGCACTGGTAGAGCGGTAGGAGACTAAAAATGCCCAATTCGATCGCTCAAAACGGCGTAGCTTATGTTCGCAAGGAAATGTCGGCTGACATGCCACCCCCGGCCACCGAGGTCGGCGTCATCGGCTGGATGCGCAAGAACCTGTTCTCGTCCATCCCCTATACAATCCTGACGCTGGCTTCGATCTATGTGCTGTGGCTGATCATACCGCCACTTCTGAAATTCGGTATTTTCGATGCCGCCTGGAACGGCCAGGCATTGGTAACGGAATACGGTCTGGACAGGCTTGACCGCCAGATATGCACTACCCCGGAACAGGGCGGCATTCAGCCGTCAGGCTGGATGGGGGCCTGCTGGCCCTATATCGGTGCCTATCTCAACCAGTTCATCTATGGGCGCTACCCGGTCGACCAGTATTGGCGCGTCAACATAGTCTACGCCATGTTCGTGCTGGGCCTCGTGCCCATGCTGATTCCGAGCCTGCCATTCAAGCGCGAAAACGCCATTTTCCTTTTCGTGATTTTTCCGGTTGCCGCATTCATCCTGCTGACCGGGGGCCACATCGAGCTCAGCGGATTTCTTCTCCCTGATTCATGGATGGCCCCGTCACTAGCCAAGTTTGTCGTCGATTTTGCACTGCTTGCATTTGCCTTCGCTGCCATAGTGTTTCTGGTTGCCAAGGGGCGGAATCAAACGGCATGAAAGCGGCAATCGGCGTAATCGCCTTCTTTGCGGTCGTACTCATCGTCCTTCTGATCTGCTCCACCAATTTTGGCCTGGAACATGTCGAAACCGAGCTATGGGGCGGTTTGCTGGTGACGCTGGTCATCGCCATAACGGGCATTGTGGCCTCATTGCCGCTGGGCATTTTGCTGGCACTAGGCAGGCGTTCGCAAATGCCGGTCGTAAAACTGTTTTCGGTGATCTTCATCGAGTTCTGGCGCGGCATTCCGCTGATCACCGTGCTGTTCATGTCGTCTGTCATGCTGCCATTGTTCCTGCCGGAGGGCGTTACGTTCGACAAACTCTTGCGGGCGCTGATCGGGGTTGCGCTGTTTTCAGCCGCCTATATGGCCGAGGTCATTCGCGGCGGCATTCAGGCTTTGCCCAAGGGACAATATGAAGGGGCGATGGCGCTCGGCCTGTCATATTGGCAGATGATGCGCATGATCATTCTGCCGCAGGCGCTGAAGCTGGTCATTCCCGGCATCGTCAATTCCTTCATCGCCCTGTTCAAGGATACGACACTGGTGCTGATCATCGGGCTGTTCGACTTCCTGGGCCAGATCCAGTCGAGCTATTCCGAACTCATCCTGGGCCAGTCCGGTCCAGTCGCTCACAGGTTACCTGTTTGCGGCATGCGTCTACTGGTTCTTCTGTTTCTCGATGAGCCGCTACTCAATCTTCATGGAGCGAAGGCTGATACCGGGCATCGTTGATGCCCCGACCTGTCGCAAACCGCAGATAAAAATTTGAAAGACGAAGCAAATGGCAAAAGCAGAAAAAACCACGAAGCCAACCGCAGTTGCCGCAGCGCCGGAGCGCGCAACCCTGCATATTTCGACGACGGATGTAGCCGTTGAAATCACCAAGATGCACAAATGGTATGGTGATTTTCATGTCCTCAAGGACATCAATCTCAAGGTCATGCGCGGCGAGCGCATCGTCATTGCCGGGCCATCGGGTTCGGGCAAGTCGACCATGATCCGCTGCATCAATCGTCTTGAAGAACATCAGAAGGGCACCATTGTCGTTGACGGCATCGAACTCAACAATGACCTCAAGCGCATTGACGAAGTGCGCCGCGAAGTCGGCATGGTGTTTCAGCACTTCAACCTGTTTCCGCATTTGACCATCATGGAAAACTGCACACTCGCGCCAATCTGGGTTCGCAAGATGCCCAAGAAAGAGGCCGAGGAAATTGCGATGCATTACCTCACCAAGGTCAAGATCCCGGAGCAGGCACTCAAATATCCGGGCCAGCTCTCTGGCGGCCAGCAGCAGCGCGTCGCCATTGCCCGCTCGCTATGCATGAACCCGCGCATCATGCTCTTCGATGAGCCGACCTCGGCACTTGATCCGGAAATGATCAAGGAAGTGCTTGAGACCATGGTGGAACTGGCCGAGGATGGCATGACCATGCTCTGCGTCACCCATGAAATGGGCTTTGCGCGACAGGTCGCCAACCGCGTTATTTTCATGGACCAGGGCCAGATCGTCGAGCAGAACGAGCCGGGCGAGTTCTTCGACAATCCGCAGCACGAACGCACCAAGCTGTTCCTGAGCCAGATCCTGCACTGAGCCTGCCTTGATGCGCAGTGTCGTAAAGGCAATACTGCAAAGTATCGGTGTTATCGCGATAACGGTTGTGCTGTATCTGTCGGCGGCAATGATCGGCGCGCTGATTCCTGCGCGCCCCGTTGGTAGCGCAATAGCCGCCCAATCGGGGGAGCCGAGCGAAGTCTATCTCATGACATCGCTCCTGCATGCCGATATTGCCATTCCGGTCGACGACGCATTACGGGAGAGATTTGCCTTTCTCGATGCTGCGGGCGTACCCATTCACCATCCCGGCCTGAAATACCTGATCTTCGGATGGGGCTCGCGTGAATTCTATATCAAGACGCCGCGTCTCTCCGACATGCGCCCGGTAACTGCCTTCCGGGCGATTACCGGCGATGCATCTGTCATGCATGTCTATGCTGCCGGTGATGTGTCGGGCCTTGAGAGCAGCCTGAAAGTCCAACTGCCCGGCGGTGGGCTCGAACGGCTGGTCGCATTCATCGAATCCGGATTTGACCAGAGCACCGGCGCGCCATCGCCGATAGCAGGCGCATCCTATGGCATGTCCGACGCGTTCTATGAAGGCACCGGCCGGTTTGATATCATGCGTCCGTGCAATATCTGGGTAGGGGAAGCGCTGCGCGAAGCAGGCATTGCCACCGGTGCCTGGACACCCATTACCGGGGCACTGAAGCTGGGACTGCGCCTGCACTCGCCCAAGGCGATGGTTCAGGAATAGTCTGGATCAGTTCAGGTCGCGGCGAAATTCTTCCGAGCGCCACTGATAAAGCCAGTCCTGCCGTTTCAGCAATCTTTTCCCGCCGATGATTTTCATGCCAAGGTCGCGGACCATCCCGATCGGCTTCGGCAAGTGATAGATCACCCGGTTCGCAGATGTCAGCCTGCGCACTCTCGCGACACGTGCCATGCGTTCACGGCTGTATTTTGCAAGCGCCTCGCCAACGGCACCACCCTCTTCCTCCTGGATGTTGAGCGTCCGGCCCAGATGCAGGGCCAGTATCGCGGCATCCTCGATGCCCATCGCTGCACCCTGGGCAGCAAATGGCGAAATGGCATGCGCGGCATCGCCCGCCAATACCAGGTTTCCGCGATGCCATTGAGGCATCTTCGGCACCTGCCATAGCGGCCAATGGGTCCAGCGCACCTTGTGATTGATCAGGGAGCGAAACTCGTCGTTCCAGCCTTCGAATGCGTTGAGCATTTCGCGCGTCGAGCGGACATCGGAAACATCCTCGTCGGCCTTTGCCTTCACAATGCCAACCACATTGACATAGCGCCCATTGCGCACCGGATAGGCAACCGCATGTGCATCAGGCGCAAGCCATACGCGCGTGGTTTCGCGGTCTTGCGCACCAGAAAGGGTTTCGCCAGGAATGAGCCCCCGCCACGCGGCATAGCCTGTATGCACCGGATCATGGCCGGCAAAGGCCAGCTTGCGAATGACCGAATGCACGCCATCCGCTGCCACTAGAATCCGGCCGGTATATTCACTGTTTCGCCCAGCCTGGCCGACCAGGGCAGTAACGCCATTGGCATGCGAGACGGCGTCCTCGACACGCGCATCAAGATGCAAGGTAATATCGGGATCATCCCGCACGGCACTGGCAAGCACCTGCTGCAGGTCGGCGCGGTGCACAACGAGATATGGCAAGCCGTAGCGTTCAATCGCAGCCGCACCAAGGGGTATGGACGCGATGGACTTGCCTGAAAAGGCCGAGATCATGCGAATGGCGGCAGGAGCAACGGCGCTGTTCTTCACCGCCCTGTCGATGCCGAGCATGGCAAGAATGGAAAGCGCGTTGGGCGATATCTGCAGGCCGGCACCAACCGTTTCAAAGCCCTCGGCCCGCTCGAACACGTCAACCCGAAAACCTGCGCGTGAAAGGCAAAGTGCTGCGGTCAGTCCGGTAATGCCGCCGCCGGCGATCAGGATCGTGCGGCTGTTCATGGCCATCGCGTCAACCGCCGGTTCGGGTTGGCTCTGTAGTGGTCAGAGCGGTTCACCATAGCTGCAGCCCTCGGCCGCGTCTGGTTGTCGTGGAGGTCGGGGGCATGCACGAAAGGGTCGAGCAGTAGGGACAGACGATTTCATGCTCGTCGCCCATGTCGAGAAACACATGCGGATGGTCATGGGGCGCAGATGCACCGCAGCACATAAATTCATGCGCACCGATCTCGATCTTGCGAACACCCTTGTCGTTCTGGAAATGCGGAACTGCGTGACCGGCCATGGCTAAACCTGTTTTGCTCATACTGCGACTGCCGTTCTTTTAGAAGAAAGGCCATTGCCTGCAAAGGTTTTTGTTGACCCGAAGCGCCGTTTTCGTTTTGCAGGGTGGCAAACACGGGCAAGCAGGATATTGAGCGATGAAACTGGCCAGGATCAAGACTGACGGCAGGGAACTGGAACTGTCCTATATCGACCAGGGGCAGGGCATTCCGGTCCTGCTCATTCATGGCTTTGCCTCCAACAAGGAGATCAACTGGGCCAATACCGGCTGGCTGCGCGATCTCAACCATGCCGGGTTCAGAACCATCGCATTCGACAATCGCGGCCACGGTGCCAGCACCAAGTTTTACCAACCCGCAGATTATTCGCTCGAATGGATGGCGCAGGATGCGGTGAACCTGCTTGATCATCTCGGCATCGAGCGCGCGCATCTCATCGGCTATTCGATGGGTTCGCGCATATCGACGACACTCGCCATGCATCACGGCGCACGATTCGGCCGGATCGTCCTTTCGGGCAATGGTTGGGGCATGGTCGAGGGTTCAGGTGACTGGACACCGGTTCGCGACGCGCTTCTTGCTGCATCGCTGGCGGAAGTTTCCGATCCGCGCGGCCGGGCCTTCCGGGCATTTGCCGACCAGACCGGCAGCGATCGCGAGGCGCTGGCTGCCTGCGTCACCGGTGTCAGGGAACTCATTCCCGAAAACTGGTTGCCCTATATCCAGAACGAGGTTCTGGTTGCTATCGGAACCGATGACGATCTGGCGGGTTCGGGAGAAAAACTGCCGCCGCCCTGCCCAATGGCCGCTACCTGGCAATACCTGGCAAGGACCACATGAAGGCGGTTGGCGACAAGGTCCACAAGCAGGGCGCGATAGCCTTTCTGCAGGAAGAATGAAGCTCCGGGCGGGTGATCGTTCACCATTTCGAAAAATTGTTCACCTGATCGTGCCTTGTTTGGATGGATTCATTCCCTATTATTGCAGGACGAGACAATTCTGGAGGGTGTGATGCCAACCGAAGCCAAATACAGGACGCAACCAACCCCGGTCGCCATTGACCCGGTCTGGCGCGCTGTTCGTGACGAGGCCGAAGCTGTCATCGGCAGCGATCCGGAACTGGCGACTTTCATTTTTCGACCATCCTCAATCAGTCGAGCCTTGAAGACGCGGTAATATCGAGAATTGCCGACCGCCTGCACAGCCGTGAAGTTCCCGGCGACATCGTCCGCGTCAGCTTTGATCACATGCTCGAAGCAGAACCGGACTGGGCCGGAACTTTGCGCACCGACATTGCCGCAGTCTACGATCGCGACCCGGCCTGCACGCGGTTCATCGAGCCGATCTTGTATTTCAAGGGCTTCCACGCCATCCAGACCCACCGCCTTGCGCACTGGAACTGGAAGATCGGCAAGCGCGACTTCGCGCTGTACCTGCAAAGCCGATCCAGTCAGGTGTTCCAGACCGACATCAATCCGCAGGCGCGCCTGGGCAAGGGCATATTCATGGACCATGCGACAGGCGTCGTCATCGGCGCAACTGCGGTTATCGGCGATGATGTCTCCATCCTGCACGGCGTAACGCTTGGCGGTACCGGCAAGGAATCAGGTGACCGCCATCCCAAGATCGGCTCTGGCGTATTGTTGGGTGCCGGAGCAACGGTGCTTGGCAATATCGAAGTGGGATATTGCTCGCGCATTGCCGCGGGATCGCTTGTGTTGAAGCCGGTGCCGCCCAAGGTTACCATTGCCGGAGTGCCTGGCCGCGTAGTTGGCGTCGCCGGATGCTCGGAACCTTCGCGCACCATGGACCAGATCTCGCCGAAGAAAAAGCTGTTCGCGACTGATCGCCAACACCAGCAGCTCGGTTCCAGGCTTTACACAGCGCTTTGGCCTGTGCCACAAGCACGTCCAATCGTTGGCGTTCATGCGCCTGACCTGACATTTCTGGTCCATTGCTTTTTGGCCAGACCGAAGAAATTCCTTGGAGGCCAAGTTGAAACCAGATGAACTTCGCAAGCTCGATACGTATCTGAAGCGCGTATTCATGACGCCCGGCCTTACGGTCAAGGCAAGGCCGAAAAAGGACGATTCAGCTGAAGTCTATCGCGACGACGAGTTTCTCGGGGTCATTTACCGAGACGAGGAAGACGGGGAATTGTCCTACAATTTCTCGATGGCCATTCTCGATATCGATCTGGAATCGTGACGCGATTCACTATTCCTATTCCACGATAACCTGCTTCAGTTTCGCCCTTATCGCGGCATCCATGGCGCGCCAGTTGCCAAGCAGGCTTTCGTGGAAGCGATAAGTTGCCATCAGGTCGCGACCCGCCTGTATGTCACGAAGGCAGAAATGCGTGATCGCCTCAGCCGTATCGGAAATGCAGCGCGCCGCAAACGGATAGGGGCTGTCGGCCTCATAGACGAGGTCTTCGTCCATGAATCCGCCATCAGCAGCAAGTTGGCGCCGCTTGAGGCCGTGGCCCGCACTGCGTTCCGGCCCGACCAGGAATTTCGAATAGATCGGCTCTATGCGCCCGCTCATGTCGCGGGTCATCGTGCGCGGCTCCAGGGTTACAAAGATGATTGATGGATCGACGGTCTCGCGGTTGAAGGCCGAAGACAGTTCCTCGCTATATCCCGACATGCTCGGCCAATGCATGTAGAGGTCGATGCGCTGGGCCTCGTAGGCGCGTCTTTGCGAGCCGAAGCGAATGAGGTTGCCGGGGATCTGCACCACGTCGCGGCCAATTGCAATTTCCCTGATCGATGTGTCGATCGAATGTCCGGCTCGCGACAGTTCGCTTCCCACCATATGGGCAATGGCATAGACCACGACTGAAATCCCGATCAGCACGGCCGACAATTTAAACACGAAGCTGCTGGTCGAGCCGGATATGGCGGGCTTGCGTTGCTGCGAAGCTGCAGATGTCTCGCTGGTCCTTGCACCCTGCAGGCGACGATTGAAGTGCTGATGTGGGTCGCGCCCCATCCTTATCGCTGTTTGCCTGGCAGCCTCATTGGCCGTCATACTGCTCATGGTGACACAATCCTTGCCCCGATATGCCTAAAAAGCTCCCGAATCGGGACAATTTTGACGGCACGATCCTTGCTTCGACAATCTTCAGTCAGGGTAAAGGAAAGGTTAAGTCGATGGGGGATTGGTGGTTGCTGGGCTTCGTCATCGCTTGTGGCTTCACGGCTTCGGGATTGCTGGCCGGAATTCACAGGGCGGCAACGGCCTCTGCGCCGTCTTTCAGGCTGTACCTGCACTCGCCGCTGGCGATTGCCTGGTCGCTGGCAATCTGCATGTTTGGCGGGCCCTATCTCGTGATATCGCAGGGTTGGCATTTCTTTGCCAACGGCAATCTGCGCGCGTCAGCGCTCGGTCTGCTGGCAGGCCTGTCAGTCATCTGGAGTTTTTGCTCGGGTGTATTTGTCGTTGAACTGCTGATGCTGCTCAACGTCATCCAGATCGGGATGTGAATTTTCATCCGGAAATCAACAAGTGCACCCGCCAGGCAAACCCGATCCGGCGTCACCCTCCCGCACTCGTGGAAAAGAGTGGGGTCGGTTCAGGGGACATTGAACCGACCCCCGAACCCGGTCATTGGGACGGGGAGGGTGGGGACTGACCGGGCCGTTTCTACCGCCCGAAAGGCGGGTTATTTTCGCACACTGCCAACAAACTGGGTGCGACTGTCATCGATGGTTTCCCATCCGCCGGAATAGGATGCAGCCTGCCGCTTGAGATAGCGGTAGCCCGTCCTGTTCCAGGGCAGGATTTCCCCATTGAGATTGTCCAGGATATAGTCACCTTGCGATGTCCGGACGGTAAGAACTGCATGTCCTTCACCATTGGGCTGCAAGACAACGGTAATCAGCAGGCTTGAAGCGGGCCAGCCTTCCTTCATCAGCAATCGGCGTTTCTCGAGAACATAATCCTCGCAATCGCCATAGCGCTCTGGATAGGCCCATTCCTCCTCGACATGATACAAGTCCATGTCGGTTACCGGCATGACCCTCTGGTTCACTCCGGAATTGACCCTTTGCATGGCCTGCCATCTGGCTTTGGTGAGTTTTGTCGGGGTCGTGTCATAGGACGATATCGAGCAATCGGATCGGTAGATCTTGCAATACTCATAATGTCCTATCGGCTGGGATGTTTTCCCCGACACCGACATGAAATCTGGCGAACCCTGTTTCGCAATCGCGGTTCCTGTCCACAGAACCCCTATAGCGACAGAGACCGCAAGTACACTCTTGCTTGTTTTGGTCATCTGTATTTCCCCGTTTACGGCGGAGAAGATGACACAAATAATTTTACTTCAAGCAAAGAACGGAAATGCAATTTGAGAAGATATAAAGTGAATTTTTATTTGAATAATAATAAAACAAGAATCTGTTTCTATTCAAGTTTTATTCGAAACAGAATCTGTTTTGAATAAAATTTTACGCGATTTTTCCCTGATTGAGTTCATGCCGTGCCGGCCTGTAGGGGAGGCCGGAGTCAAGCGCTTTGGTCGATTGGTTTTTGCGCCTCTTGAGCAGGAAGGTTCCCGCAGGGCACAAAAAGCCGCTTTCGCGGCTTTTCGTCAAGGCATTGGGAGCCGGACTATTCCTGCGGCATGCCGATCAGGAACCGCTCGAGTGAATCGCGGTTTTGCACCACTGCAAATTCCACCGCGACGCCGTCCTCGAAATGGCGCACGACGCGTCCGCGCATGTTGCCCACCCATAGGACTGTGCCGATTGCCGGACGCACCGTGAGTTCAATGGCAGCACCTGAAAGCGACAGGTCAATGATACGGGCACGATAGGCGCGGCCGTCTTCGAGCCTGATTTCGGCTTCGCGCTGGCGCGGCGTAATGCGCTCGTGGCGACGATCTTCCGCAAGGTTGAGTTCATGCCGGTTGGCAAGCCAGGTCAATTTGGCCGCAATCTTGTCGCGCTTGCGTTCCGTTGCGTTGACACTCATGGCAAACCCGCCATCGAAACGGCGCAGGATCTTGCCTTCCAGTCGACCAAGGTGGTCGACATAGGCGATCACCCGTTCACCGACTTCACCGGATGAGGGGGCGATCAGACCGGCGCTGCCGGGAGACATGTTGATGACCTGGCACGGAAATTCCTGACGGTTGGCCAGCATGAAACGGCCGAATAGCGTCAAATCCACGCGCTGGAATTGTCGTTCCATGCTGGATAGGTCTAGATCATTCTCGTTTTGTGCGGCGACAGCCATTATTACCCCGGCCCGTTTTCTGGCATTGCAGGCTCAGATATTCACGCCTTTGGGTTAATGAAATGTAATTTCGCTGACCAATAAACGGAGGATATGGCATTTTTTACCTGAACGGGGTGGATTTTCAGTGCCTGCCCCCGTCGAAGATCGTCAGATGCGCGACTTTTCGCGGACCCTTGGCGTCGTTTTCCGGGGCCAGGTCGCCAAGTGCAGGGACAAGGGTCGCTGTTTCCTGCGGCAATTCCATGATTCGCAGTCCGCGGCAGGAATGGGTTTCGACAGGCTCTGCCCCAAGCCAGTAGGGCACGGTCTTGGGCGTGCTGACCCCAAGAATGCGGGAATTGTCTTCACCGGTGGTCTGCAGCGGCAGGAGCAGGGTCTCGTATTCGACAAACTGATTGCTGCCAGTGCGCGCGATCGAGTTGATCAATACCGGCTTGAAGTCGCAATAGACCCGTGAAACCGCCTTCGCGATCTCGAAACTGTCTTCCTCGGCCCACAGTCCCAGAAAGCCGTAGCTCTTCAATTCCTTGCCATGGGCAGCACAAAGCCGCGTCCCAGCCAGCCGAAACGAAAGGGTTCTCAGCCGTGCCGATATTTCAAGAATGAACGTGTCTGCCAGAACATCGCGAATGTCGCTTGGCTCGATCTCGCTGCGCTCGGGAGCAATTCTTCCGGCCCTGATCCGGTTCCAGTAACCGAAGAGCTTCTTTGTGTTTTCATGTCTCAAATCGATACCCTTTCCCGCCGGCCATCCGTATCCACGCCATGTATTCAGGGATTTCCCGGTCATTTTGACCGGTTGTGTCCCGTTTCTGGACGTGAACCATCAAATGGCATGTGCCTGGTCCGGAAGGTGCATGTCTTGTGCCAGAAATCGGGTCGAGGAGGAAACCGCAAAGGTGGCAGCGCCAAGGCAGCCGCAGGTTTACCCACAGCCCACCCGCGTTAAGGTTAACAACACCTTTACGTTGCCAAGCTGCGGAAAATATGGGACTTTCCCATTGCTCCACGGAGCGAGAGCGTTAACGAATACGAGTGTTGACTGTTCCGCTTCGTACCTTTGATCGTTTCTGCAGGGTCCGCAGTAGTTTGTGGGACGGGCTAGGCAGGGACTGACCGACCGCTCGGTTGCTTTGGCAACCGGGCGGTTTTTTTGGTCGTTTTGTCCCGCCGATTTGAATTGCACTTTCAACCGCTTCCGTTATGCCTGACACTTGGGAGATGCAGAAATGAGCCAGCAATATCCGGATGATCTCGAACCGCCACCGGTGTCGGAAAACAATACTCCCCCGCCAAGCGAGCCGATCTTCAACCTGCCTGCCATCATCATTGGCATCGCTGTCTTCATGATATTGGTGCATGCCTTGCGTGAATGGGGATTGTCGCGGGAAAGCGATCAATGGGTCATTCTGTTATTTTCCTTCATTCCCGCACGCTATTTGGGCGCATTTTCCGATTTCTGGCCAATGGCGAAATTCTGGTCGCCCTTCACCTATTCCCTGTTGCACGAAACTGGATGCATTTGCTGGTGAACCTTTTGTGGTTGGCAGCCTTTGGCAGTCCGGTGGCTGCGCGCCTGGGGGCGGCCCGAACCCTGGTTCTGGCCGCTGTTACGTCACTCGGCGGCGCTGCTGCGCATTGGCTCGCTTATCACGGTGAGGTCGTCCCGATGATCGGCGCCTCTGCTGTCGTGTCCGGTTTCATGGGCGCTGCTACCCGATTTGCCTTCACGGGAACCCGCATTCGCGGCAAGCTCAATGTCCACGGCCCGGCATTGTCCTTGTGGGCGAGTCTTTCCAATCCGAATATAGCGATATTCCTCATCGTCTGGTTTGGCCTGAATTACCTTTTGGCAGCGGCATGGTTCCGCTCGCCGGTGCAGATATGGCAATTGCCTGGCAGGCCCATGTCGGCGGCTTTCTGGCCGGACTTCTGCTTTTTCCGCTTGTAGATCGCAAGAGCATCAGCTGAAAGGACGGGAAACCGGGCTGGGCCTTGCCAAAATCGCATTTTGGCCGCACCATTGCACCACCTGCGCTCCGGCGCCCGACGCTGCCGGGCGTGACTGATTGCCCGAATATTTGTGGGCCTGTTCAAGGGAGGCATGAATGACAGTTGCACTGATTTTGGCAGACAAGGGCCGCGAAGTCTTTACCATGCGGCCGGAAACATCAGTGTCGGATGTGGTTGACATTCTCGCCAGCAAGAAGATTGGCGCAGTTGTCATCACCGACGCCTCGGACGTGGTTTGCGGTATCGTTTCCGAGCGTGACATCGTGCGCGAGATTTCGCTGCGCGGAGCATCTGTTCTCGATCAGCCGGTTACCCAGTGCATGACCAGAAAGGTAGTCTCCTGCAGCGAGGAAGACACGGTGGATGCCGTCATGGGCATCATGACCAACCACCGTTTCCGGCATCTGCCCGTGACCGCGAATGGCAAGCTGGCTGGCATTATTTCGATCGGGGACGTGGTGAAACGCAAGATCGAGCAGGCCGTTCGCGACGCAGAGGAATTGCGCAACTACATCGCCGGTTGAGTTTTCGGCACTGGTGCAGGTTCAGGCCTTTTCAAATTCACCCTGATCGACCAGTTCGCGCAGGCGGCTCTTGGCTTCGAGGTAACCGATGCGGATCGATTCATCCGCCTTGTGGAAATCGGCAAGGCCGATCTCGAACAATTTCGGCCGGATCGTGTAGTCGGGCGGATCACCGGCCATTCTCGCGCGCGCGATCCGGTCCTGGATGATGTTGAACGCCTCCATCATCACGCCCGACATGCCCGAGACGGGTTTGCGGTTGAACCTGCGGTCGGGTCAGGTTGCGTGACGCTGAAGAAATTTTCGGCTTGTCCGCGCCATGGTGATCACCCGAGGCCAGAAAGGACAGCCATGGGGACTTTCCATTGGCCAGCTCTCGTGACTTTTCCCCGTGGTCTTCGCGCTTGTCATAATGCGATGAACGAATGACAGTGCCGCGCCCGAAGGTTTCGCTGTTGAGATCCACCGCGATGACCACATCCGGCTCATAAGCCCTGCAGGCCGATACCGGCACCGGATTGACCAGCGCACCGTCCACCAGATGACGTCCATTGTGGACAACAGGCGTAAAGACCCCCGGCAACGCATAGGACGCCCGAATGGCCTCGATCAGCGGTCCGTCATGCAACCAGATCTCGTGTCCGGTGCGGATATCCGTGCAAATCGAGACGAAGGGCTGCGCCATGTTCTCAATTGCCAGATCTCCCAGATGCTGGGACATCCGATGCGCCAGCCGCTGTCCGGAAATCAGCCCTGAACCCCGGATCGAAAAATCCATGAACCGGATCATCGTCGACCAGGTCAGCGATCGGGCAAAATCCTCCAATTCGTCGAGCTTTCCCGCTAGGTAGCACCCGCCCACCAGCGCGCCAATGGATGTTCCTGCAATCATCGCAATGGGGACCTTGGCCTCATCAAAGGCGCGCAGCATGCCAATATGCGCCCAACCCTTGGCCGCACCACCACCCAGCGCCAGGGCAATGCCGCCGCCCTGCTTGCGGGGAAGGACAGTTGGTGCGGGGGCAATTTCGCTTATGGGGTCGGGATTTCGCGTAGCCGGAAAGTCATGTTCGGCGCTGGCCAAGGCACTGCCGACATCCGCACTATCCGCAGACCCATGTGCCGATAGCGGCTGGTCGCCGTGATCATCCATCTGCTTCTCAGTGCCAAACCAGTGCATGGGTCTTGCTTCTTTTGACGCGCGAAACTGCGCCTGAAAAACCAGTCTAACGCAGAAATTCTATTCAAATTGTGAATAATCGGCCAGAGTCAGGCCTTTGGCTTGTCGCCATACACGATATCGGGATCAAAAAGTGGTTTTTCAGTGTCATGCACCAGCACGGGGCCATTGGCTGAATTTTCCACACGCCGGTAAAAACAGCTGCGCATTCCCGTATGGCAGGCGGCACCCTTGCCGCCTGTCTCAACCTTGATCCAGATTGCATCCTGATCGCAATCCGTGCGCATTTCGATTACGCGCTGGGTTTCGCCGGAGGTTCCACCCTTGAGCCACAATTCCTGGCGCGAACGGCTCCAGTACCATGCCTTGCCGGTCTCGATGGTGCGCGCCAGTGCCTCTGCATTCATGTGCGCCACCATCAACACCACACCGTCCACCGCATCCGTCACAACCGCGGTTACAAGACCATTGGCATCAAAACGCGGGGCCATGATGGTTCCCGTTTCAAGCTCTTTCTTGCTCGATGCAGTTTCAAATGGCTTGTTCATGTCCTGGCCTTACTGGCGCTACCGCCGGATTGCCAAATGGATCAATCCCGGCGGAACCTCAGCAGGGTCATGAAATTCACCTGCTCATTGGGTTGGTTGCGGAATTCTCCGGTAAAGCAGGTTGTCGTGGTTGTCGACCCCTGCTTGCGGATGCCGCGCATTGCCATGCACATATGCTCGGCCTCGATCATGACCGCAACACCACGCGGTTGCAGCACCTCATCAATCGTGTGTGCGATTTGCGCAGTCATGTTTTCCTGCGTCTGCAGGCGCCGCGCAAAGATTTCGACGGTTCTGGCAATCTTGGAAAGCCCAAGCACCTTTCCATCGGGCAGATAGGCAACATGCGCCTTGCCGATGATGGGAACCATGTGATGCTCGCAATGGGAATGAAAGCTGATATCCTTTACCAGCACCATGTCATCATAGCCGCCCACTTCCTCGAAAGTGCGCCCCAGCACATCCTGCGGATCTTCGTCATAGCCGGCAAACAGCTCGCCATATGCCTTGGCGACGCGGGCAGGGGTATCCAGCAGGCCTTCGCGATCAATGTCCTCGCCCATCCATTTGAGCAGGGTTCTCACGGCATCTTCGGCTTCCGCCTGGCTTGGCCGCTTGGATTTTGGCAAGATCTTGCGACCGCCCGACTTTTCGAGGCTTTTCAGAATTGCATCCATGTCAATCTCCCGCATGGCGTTACCTTCGGCTATACGTTTGGTTTCGTTGATCGGACCAGTCGCAGCCAGGTTTTTCGCGCAGGCATGATGAATTCCATGCGGGACTATGGCGCGGGACAACGGCTTTGGGCGGGTTCCGGGGCTTTCAAGGCAATTCTGCCTTTCCGGCACGGTTACCAGACTTGTCTAATATAGTGCCTATTTGCCTGCTGGCAATTACCCTTGCGCGCCATGAATTGGCCGATTGGCGGATAGTGGGATCAATCTTGTCGGGATGAACACGCCATTCAGCTTCGGTTCAGGGCCGATATTGCATGTTTGTGACAGATTGCACGGCAGACAACACAATTGACTGCCATATCAGGGCAATGGAAGGCGCTACCTTCCGGCACAAACAAGGAGAACTGAAATGAAAGCCATGAACATTCGCAACACTGCAATTGCAGGCTTTGCAGCAGTAGCCATGCTTGCTGCCGGCTCACTCGCAGCTCCAACCGAAGCCCATGCCAACGGCAAGGTCGCTGCAGCCATTGTTGGTGGCCTAATCGT
>JAWKWN010000027.1:0-34613 GCA_041397505.1 Nitratireductor sp. | reverse complement strand
GTCTGCATTGATCATCACCGAAAGGGCTGACTGGTCCGGATTTGCCTTCAGCTTCTCGGCATTGGCATGGATGAGCGCATTCATGGCGCCATGCGCCCGATCCACCCGTTCGAAGGGTTCATCAGTCCAGCCGAAATTTCCGGCACCGTCAATGAGCGCCTGTGACCAGAACTGCATCTCCTCGTCGCTTGCCTCGGGCAATCCCAGCATTTCAGCCAGGATCCGGGAAGCCAATGGGCCAGCCAGCGTCGGAAACAGGTCCACCACTTCGCCGCGTGGCAAACGGTCGAGATAATTTGCGGCATGCCGCTCATAGGACGGCACCCAGAGATTCTTGATATTGGAAGGGGAGAATGCCGGCATCATCGCCATACGTTCCCGCATGTGTTCCTCACCATCCTTGCGCATCAGTGTATGCGCCTGAAAAGCCCGCTTCATCGGCGTATTCGGATCATTGGTGCTGAAAAGGGCAGAATTTTCCTTTACCGCGCGCGTGTCTGCAGCCTTGGTCAGCAAGGTTCGCCCAACCGAGCGCACCCTCAGGACAGGCGCTTCCACCCGCAAACGCTTGTAGATGGCATATGGATCCCGCACGAGATCGGCTATGGCTATCGCCTCATCCACCGGCGCTGTCGGCATCTTATCCTCCCTTGGCCGCTTGTCCTCTTCACGCAGCCGAAGAGAATGATAGAAATTCCAATACCATACAACAATCCGATAGAGTTGATGGCCTTGATCAAAATCTCCAATTGGGCTTGAATTGGCCGAATGGGAGACAGAATGAAACGACGCAACGAACCCAACACGGATTTTGCAGCACTTCGGACCCTGCGCCTCGTGCACCAGCACCGCTCTTTCACCGAGGCGGCAGTTGTTCTTGGCACCAACCAGTCTGCCGTCAGCTATACGATAGAGAAACTCCGCAAGACATTTGCAGACCCCTTGTTCTTTCGACAGGGCGCAGAGGTGATTGCAACGGAACGCTGCAACACGATTGTCGAAACCGCAGCACGAATGCTCGAGCAGTTTGATACCCTCGCCCGACCGGATACATTTGATCCGGCAACCGCCAACAACGAATTTCGCATTGGTTGCAATTTCTATGAACGCCAGATCATCATTCCCGATCTGGTGCGCGAACTCGCCATTGTCGCTCCTGCTGTCCGGCTTGATCTGGTGAATTCGACCTCCGAGGGCGACAAGCTGCTGAAACGCGCCGAAGTAGACTTGCTGATCGGTCCATTGCGCCCGGATGAAACCGAATTCTACAGCCGGCTCCTGCTGACCGAGAAATATGCCTGCATCATGGATCACTCAAATCCATTGGCAGCCAAACCAATGACCATGCAGGACTTCACCGGCGCGCGCCATGTGACTGTTACCTATGGCGGTTCGTGGCGTTCGCGCTATCTCGTTGAACTGGACGCCATGGGAACGACCCTGAACCACGTTGTGCAAACACCAAGCCCGGCAGGCATCCAGAACATGGTCAAGGGTACAAACCTGGTCGCGACAGTGCCGAGCCGCGTCGCGGCAAGTCTGGGTGACGAGGTTCACGTTACCGAATGTCCCTGCGCGGCAACCGTTGATATTTACCTGGTCTGGACCACGAGAACCCATCGCTCGGCAATGTATTCATGGCTGCGCGACCAGATCGCCATGACGGTGGCCAAACACCCCTCCCCAAACGGCTGACCCTCGGGTCAGGACCCATTGATTTGGCAACCTGATTTTACGATCAGAAAGACAAACCCTATCGGGATTTTTGATTGCCTGCATTTGCAGCCATGTTTGGACGTTGCGCTTTGCGCGCATTATCCTTTGATCTGGCGCGGAGCCGGGAGGACCGCATCGCTGGAGGAAACACATGGCAGACAATGCCAAGGGAGGAATTATGCAAAAACGTGGATTCTTGAAAGGCACCATGCTGGCGCTGGCTGCGCTGGCATTCTTGCCGGGTGCATCGCTGGCGCAGGAAATTACCCTGCGACTGCACCAGTTCCTGCCGCCGCAGGCAACCGTACCCAAGCATATTCTCAAGCCATGGGCCCAGAAGATCGAGGAGGCCACCGGCGGCAAGCTCAAGATCGAACATTTCGACGCCATGGCACTGGGCGGCAAGCCGGGCGACCTCATGGATCAGGCCATTGACGGCACTGCCGACATCGTCATGACGGTCGTCGGCTATACACCTGGACGGTTCCTGAAAACCGAGGTCTTCGAACTGCCCTTCATGATGACGGACCCGATCGCCACTTCCAAGGCGTTCATGGACATGGTGGATACGGACCTGCAGGCGGGCGAATACAAGGACGTCAAGGTCCTGGGTGCCTGGGTGCATGGCCCGGGCGTGATCCACACCAAGGAACCGGTCAACAAGATCGAAGACCTGAAAGGCATGAAGCTGCGTGGCCCAACCCGGGTCATCACGGACATGCTGACCGAATTGGGCGCGCAGCCAATCGGCATGCCACTGCCCGCCATTCCGGAAGCGCTTTCCAAGGGCGTTGTCAACGGCACGGTTATTCCCTGGAAGTGACACCGTCGATCAAGCTCGCGGAACTGGTGAAGAATCATGTGGAGTTTGGCGGCAAGGAAGCCCTCTACACTGCGACGATTGTGGCGGTGATGAACAAGGCCAAATACGAGTCGCTACCAGATGATATTCGTGCAGCAATCGACGCGGAATCCGGACAGAAACTTTCGGAATTCGCTGCCCAGGTGATGTTCGACTACGACAAGCCGGGTCGCGACATTGCGGTGAAGAACGGAAACACCATCATCCAGCTGGATGAGGCGGAAGTTGCCCGTTGGAAGGAAAAGGCATTGCCGGTCACGCAACGCTGGATCGCATCAGTCAAGGAAAAGGGCATTGACGGCCAGGCCACCATTGGTCAGGCGCGCGCCCTCATCAAGAAATATGGCGGCTGAAGATTTCCGACCAGGTCTTCGCTCTTTGGGGAGCAGGACCGCCTTGCGCCATTGATAAGGTTGTGAGGTTCCTGAAGATCAGATGCCATGATGAAAAGCCCGGCAGCGATGCCGGGCTTTTGATTGAATGGTCTGCGAATGTTGATCAGCTAATCAGGAAATCGACGTCAGCTGCCGTGATCAGTCCGGCAGCGCCGAGGATGGTGATCGAATCTGCACCAAGGGTCAGAACCGCATTGCCACTGGCGCTGGAGACCGTGAGATCACCAAAGTCATTCAACGTTGTTGTTGACATGAACTGGATCCGGTCAACGCCATCCTCGAAGTCATGGATGGTGTCTACCCCAGCCCGGACCGTCAAACTGGAAGTAGTCTGTCTCGCCCGGGATAGCCAGGCCATTGGAACCGCCATAGAGCTGGTCATTGCCGGTTCCGCCATTGATGAAATCGCTGCCGCCATCGCCAAACAGGAAGTCGCCGTCTGCGTCACCATAAAGTTCGTCATTCCCGATGCCGCCATTGAGAACATCGCCGCCATTGCCGCCATGCAACAGGTCGTTGTTTTCGTCACCAAACAGACTGTCAGTGTCATCGCCACCATAGAGCCTGTCCCAACCCGTGCCGCCATGCAGGTCATCTGTTCCCGCGCCGCCATTGAGATAGTCGTCCCCCGCCTGGCCCCAGAGCTGGTCGACCCCGTCCTCACCATAGAGTGAGTCATAACCATCGCCGCCAAACAGGAAATCGCCATCTGCGCCGCCATGGATTTGATCGTCACCGTCCTGACCGGAGATGACGTCGCCGCCTTCCTGGCCATAGAGCCGGTCGTCACCATCTTCGCCGAAGATTGTATCAGTTTCGAGGCCGCCGAAAATCTGGTCATGGCCCGTTCCGCCGAACAGGACATCGCTGCCTGCCTGGCCCAATATGATGTCGTCATCGGCTTCGCCGTAAATCCAGTCAGCGCCATCTTCACCAATCAGGATGTCGTTGCCATCACCGCCATAAATGAAGTCGCCATCGTCTCCGCCATTGATTTCATCATTGCCGGCTTGTCCGAACAGCAGATCGGCACCGGCATTTCCGGCAAGCGTGTCAGCACCGTCACCGCCATAGAGCCAGTCCGCCCCGCCACCGCCAAACAGCCGGTCATCATTGGCAAATCCATAGAAGAAATCCGCCGATGATCCGCCCATCATCACGTCAACAAAAGTATCGCCATTGACAATGTTGGAGGCATTGTCGCCGGTGGTGAACCGGACAGGCTGCAGCACTTCCCTGCAACCTGCACGCCAGACGCTTCATGCAGGACAACAATATTGCCATTGAGCAGGGTGGCGATTGTCGAATCCTCCGTTGGTATTTCCCAGTCATTGGCGCCAGTGACGTTGGCGTCATCGAAAACGATCTGCCCGTTTGCCGGATTGACCACCCGCAAAAGGGTCAACGCATCAGATATGTCTCCTGGTTCGGGCAATGTTTCGGTGACTGAAATGGCTATCATTCCATTGGCAAGAAGCGTCACCTCGGGATTGGACAAATCCAGGAGTTGCCGGATATGTCAAACCGGGCAACAAACACACCGGTGGCGGAATAGGTAGACATGGTCATACCGCCATCCTGGAACTCGTTGTCTTCGTAGATGATGGCATAGCCGCCATTTGCGAGCGCAACGATCGCCGGATTGCGGTTGATGGTGCCCGTAGAGTCAACAGGGATATCGTTGGCAATGACTACTGTGCCATCCGCCGATTGCACTTGCGACAAGATTGAACTGTTGCCACTCGTTAAATTGGTCACTTCCCGGCATAGGCAACGGTTCCATTGGTCAAAACGACAGAGGCGACATCCGTTTCATTTTCGCTGATAGAGGCACTAAGTGATTGAACGGTGCCTATTGCACCGACTACTCCGGCATTGCTCACAAAAAGCATCCGGGTATCCGTGTCGGTACCATAGTCGGTTTCAAACCCGATTTGAAACCCGCCTGCCACGGCCACAACCGTCGGGTTCATATTCCCTGTGGCGCCGCCAAAAGGATCCACAATTCCAAGATCCGTCGAGGCGACGACCAAATTGCCGCTGGTGTCACGTATCTCGAAGATAATGGAATCAGTATCCTGGGAAACAATGACCAGATTGCCATTGTCCAATTGCGCGATAGCACCGTTCGTGGATTGCGCGCCCTGCCATGAGGCCGTCTCGTTGCCGTCTTCATCGAAGACCGTGACAAAGACCCTCCCCCCATTGTCCCCCACCCTGGCAAACCCGCCATTGGCAAGCGGTGTGAGCGATTGATGGTTTTGTCCAAAAGACGAACCGATGAAGATCGTGTTTAGCAAGTTCCAAGAATAGCTGGTTGTCACAGGCATGGGTTAGTCCTCTATCAGGAGCGCCCGGGCTGACGTGACGGACGCAGGTTGGACCTGTGAGTCATTCACAGGCCGGACCCGTTCAGCGCAGCCAATGGCCCCGTCCACGCTTCATCGAGAAAATCGCGCCTTCGGGTCAGGACCCGGCAATATTGAGCACGATAATTGAGGATAGGGCAAAGACAGACACAATCAATCAATGATCGTTAGCCATCTTTGAAACTGCAGATTCCAGAACAAACAGTGATTATTTGTTTGGCCAATCATTTATACCATTTTCGCTGGCACACTCTGCGATACAGGGATACTGGCCGGGCACCTGCAACTTTCAATACAATCAAAAAAACATCTGCTCCATTGGCATTTGCAACCCGGCAGGATATGTTGCGCCGCAACAAACACGGACCCTGGCGAAACCCGGGGTGGCTGTTCCGGCCGCCCATCCGCCGGATCATTCCCCGACTTCCACAGTCAAACAAGCATGGTCGGCCTGACGGTGCCAGCCATGCAACAACCGGATATTTCATGATTTCTCTAGACGCATATCGAAACCAGTGGTTCGGCAATATCCGCGGCGACTTGTTGTCAGGCCTCGTTGTGGCACTGGCGCTGATCCCCGAAGCCATCGCCTTTTCCACCATTGCAGGTGTCGATCCGAAGATCGGCCTTTATGCCAGTTTCTCAATAGCTGTCATTATCGCCATTACCGGGGGCAGGCCCGGCATGATTTCGGCGGCAACAGCGGCAACAGCCGTCTTGATGGTAACTCTCGTCAGGGACCACGGCCTTCAATATCTGCTGGCCGCCACGGTTCTTGCCGGTCTCATCCAGATCGTGATCGGGCTGTTGAAACTCGGCTTCGTCATGCGGTTCGTATCGAAATCGGTAATGACCGGTTTCGTCAATGCGCTCGCCATCCTGATCTTCATGGCACAATTGCCCGAACTCGATCCATGGAAAGTGACATGGCTTACCTATGCGCTGGTCGCTGCCGGTCTTGCCATCATCTATCTCTTTCCCAACCTGACCAAAGCCATCCCCTCGCCTCTTGTCACGATCATCGTACTGACGATATTGACCGTGTGGTTCGGCTGGGATGTTCGAACTGTTGGCGATCTTGGTGAATTGCCCGACACCCTGCCGGTTTTCCTCATTCCGGACATACCGTTCACTCTCGAAACATTGACGATCATCGCGCCCTATTCCTTTGCCGTTGCCGTGGTCGGCCTGCTCGAAAGCCTTATGACCCAGAACATCGTCGATGATCTGACCGACACGACTTCCGACCGCAACCAGGAGTGCATCGGCCAGGGCATTGCCAATACCGCGACCGGTTTCATTGGCGGCATGGCAGGCTGTGCCATGATCGGCCAGTCGATCATCAATGTGAAATCCGGCGGCAGGGGTCGCCTGTCAGCCTTTGCGGCAGGCACATTCCTGCTCATAATGGTAGTGGGCCTGGGTGACCTTGTTCGCCAGATTCCGATGGCGGCACTGGTAGCCATCATGATCATGGTCTCCATCGGCACATTCTCATGGTCCTCGATCAAGTCGCTGCGCTCCCATCCCAAGTCGTCATCCATCGTCATGATCGCCACTGTTGTGGTTGTGGTCTATACGCACAACCTGGCGCTTGGCGTCCTGGCAGGAGTTCTGCTCTCGGGAATATTCTTCGCCGGAAAGATTTCGCAATTGTTTGGCGTGACCTCCCAGATCAGCAGCGACGGTCGAAAGCGCACCTATCGTGTAGAAGGCCAGTTGTTCTATGCCTCGGTAGAGGATTTCATGCGCGCCTTCGACTTCAAGGAAGCGCTGGACGAGGTCGTCATCGATGTATCGGCAGCGCATATCTGGGACATCAGTTCCGTTCAGGCCCTGGACATGGCCGTGCTGAAATTCCGCCGGGATGGCGCGGAAGTCGAGATCATCGGCATGAACGAAGCGTCCGAAACCATCGTTGACAAGCTTGCAATCCACGACAAGCCGGGTGCGATGGACAAGCTGATGGCGCATTGAGGGAGGCCTTGTCATGACACAGAAAATCATCGCCCTGTTGGATGGCTCCATCTATTCGGCAAGTGTGTGCGAAAATGCTGTCTGGATTTCCACCCGCACCGCAATGCCGGTCGAACTCCTGCATGTGCTTGGACGTCGCGAGCCTGTCATCAGGCAGGACCTTTCAGGCTCCATCCGTCTTGGCGCACGCACAGCCCTTCTGGAGGAATTGGCCGAAGTGGAAGGCCAACGGGCCAAGCTCGTTGCACAACACGGCAGGGCAATTCTCGAAGATGGAGAGGCCATCGTGAAGAAAGCCGGCGTCGCGGATGTCACGACCCGGCTTCGCCACGGCGATCTTGTTGAAACGGTTGGCGAGGTGGAAAAGGATGCAGGCCTGATACTGATCGGCAAACGCGGCGAGGCTGTGGATTTTGCCAAGGGGCATCTCGGTTCCAATCTTGAACGGATCGTGCGCGCCAGCCACAAGCCGGTATTTGTTGCCGCGCGCACCTTTCGCGCCGTTGACAAGGTCCTGGTGGCCTTCGATGGCGGCATGTCGGCGCTGAAGGCCGTTGACCATATCGCGCGCGACCCGCTCTTTGTCGGTCTTTCCGTTCATCTGGTCAGCGTTGGTGCTGCTTCGCAGGAAACCCGAAAGGCGCTCGACAATGCCCGCGCCACCTTGAGCGGTGCCGGTCTCGCCGCTGAAACCCGGATCATCGCTGGCCAGGCAGAAACCGCCTTGGCGCAACTGGTAGAAGCCGAAAAATTCGACATGGTGGTGATGGGCGCTTATGGCCATTCCCGCATTCGAAGCCTGATCATCGGCTCCACCACCACGGAAATGATCCGCGCCTGCAAGGTGCCGGTGATGCTGATACGCTAGGGTCAGGACTCATTAATTTGACTGAAATGGCGCTCGATATGACAAGATATGCAAGGAAAAACCTGCAAAGCGGGGTTCTTCCCCGGACATTGTTCGCTCTTGGGGTTTTGACGAAGCAGATCGCCGTGAGATGGAACGTCCTACGGATCGGGTGGATTTGCCCGGCTACATTGTTGCAAGTCCTTGAAAGGCTACAGCCTTCCGGCGAACTTGCTCCGCGTATCCGAACAAATCCCCTCCGACCATTTACAGCCAAATTAATGAGTCCTTACCCTAGGCTCAGTCCTTGAGCACCAGAACACTGCCGGGAGCAACATGCATGGTCACATTTTCCCCCTTGGCTGGCGGCGGTGTGCCGGGGTCATTGAACGCATCCAGCGTAACCGAGCTGCCGCCTGCATCCACTGTAACGCGTATCACTGAACCCAGAAAATCCACAGACAGGATCCTGCCGGTCAGCGCCACATCGCCCGCACGCGCGTTGTAGCGCAACGACTCGGGCCGCAGCGCCAGCGTAACCTTCTGGTCCTTCACTGCAGCTTTCGGGAGTTCGACACCGCTGAAACTGGCAAGAGCCGTCTTGACCTCGCCCTTGGCAGGATCACCGACCACGCCGTCAATCAGCGACAATGTTCCGACAAACGATGCCACAAACCGCGTCGTTGGGCGATTGTAGACCTCAAACGGTGTCCCGATCTGATCGATCACCCCCTGGTGCATCACCATCACCCGGTCAGACATCGACAATGCCTCTTCCTGGTCATGGGTCACGAAAATGGTGGTGATACCCAGATCCTGCTGGATGGCCCTGATCTCCGCCCGCAGCGACACCCTGATCTTGGCATCCAGCGCTGACAATGGTTCATCCAGCAGCAATACGGTCGGGCTAGGCGCGAGGGCGCGTGCCAGCGCAACGCGCTGCTGTTGGCCACCGGACAACTGCCAGGGATAGCGCGTCGCCAGTTGCGGCAGCTTGATCAGTGCCAGCATCTCCTCGACCCGTTTGGCAGTTTGCGCGGCCGAGACGCCCGCAACCCGCAAGCCAAAGCCGATATTGCCGGCAACAGTCATGTTGGGAAACAACGCATAGGACTGGAATACCATCCCGATATTGCGCTGGTTGGGCCTGAGATCGGTAATGTCGCGCCCGTCAATGCTGATGGTCCCGTCTGTCGGCGTCTCAAAGCCAGCGATCATTCGCAAGATCGTGGTCTTGCCGCAGCCCGAGGGTCCCAGAAACGAGACAAACTCGCCGCGATCAACCGATATGCTGGCACCGCGCACCACCTGATGCGAGCCAAACGATTTGGTGACACTGTCAATGACCAGATACGGATCGCCCATGCGGCACTACTTTCCCGATACTGCTGATTTGGGTGCAAATCTCGCCAGCAACTGGATCAGCGCGATGCAGCCCCAGGTAATGGCGAAAGCGATAACGGCAAGTGCCGCCGGTTCATAGGCGCGGTTGGCTCCAAGCAATTGCATATAGGGACCAAAGGCTGGCCGGTTGAGCAAGGCTGCCATCGTGAACTCTCCGATGACAATCGCAAAGGTCACGAATGCGCCTGACAAAACCGCGACAAGCACATTGGGCAAGATGATCCGCACCAGTATCGTGGTCCATCCCGCGCCCATGCTCTGTGCAGCCTCCGTCAGCGTTCGCACATCAATGGTACGCAGCCCAGTATCGACGGCGCGATACATGTAGGGCAGCGAAAGTGTCGTGTAGCCGAACATCAGCAAAAGGTTTGTGCCCGTCAGACTGCCCGTCAATGGCAGCCAACTCGACGTATTGTAGAGGCGGATATAGCCGAAGACGATGACGATGGCGGGGATGACGAGTGGCAGCAGGGTAATGAACTCGACATAGGGGCGCACCCCCGGCATCTTCAACCTGACCCAAAAGGCGGTGGGCACGACCAATAACACGCCAAAGGCAATGGTGAACAATGCCATGGTGATGGAATAAACGAATGTCTGCTGGAATGCAGGATCAGCCAGCACCTTGGCATAGGCGTCGAATGAATAGACGCCGCGGCGCATCTTCAAGCTGAACTCTGTCATTCCGATCAGCGGCAGCAGGAAATACAACATTCCTGCCGCAAGAATCGCCCAGACCCTGATCCGCTTCAATTGAGCCACCTTTCCGACCTCGACCGCAGCCAGATATAGATCGTGTTGGCGATGCCGGTAATGACAATCATTCCGAAGGCAAGTGCATAACCCAGATGCGGGTCCCCGAGTACATCACCCCGGATCTGTGCAAACAGCAGGATCGGCGCAATCGAAAGCGACGAACCCGTAAGCGCAATGGCAGTGGCAACCGCACCGAAGGCATTGGCAAAAAGCAGTGCAAAGGCGCCCAGCAGCGAGGGAAAAAGCACAGGCAGGGCAACCAGACGCCAATACTGCGCTGTCGTTGCGCCAAGATTGGCTGCAGCTTCACGCCACTCGCGCTTCAACCCGTCCAGCGCAGGCGTGATGATCAATATCATCAGCGGTATCTGGAAAAAGAGATAGGTGATCGTCAGGCCCCAGAAGCTCAACAGGTTGAAGCCGAGAAGCCGGAGGTCAATGCCGAGATTGGTGCGCAGGAACACGGTCACCAGCCCGACCGGCCCCAACGTCGCCAGAAAGGCGAATGCCAGCGGCACACCGGCAAAATTGGACGCCACGCCCGAAAATGTCAGCAACGGCCCACGAACAAAGCCTGGCAATCCACCAATCACGATTGCCGCCGCCATTGCAAAACCGACCGCGCAACCAATCAGGGCCGAAGCAATACTGATCTTGATCGATATCCAGTACGAGGCGAGGATCGATGGAGTATTGAGCCCGATGATATTGGCCAGCGTAAAGCTGCCATCAGGTGTCTGGAATGCACCGACCACAATTTTCATCGTGGGCAGGAAAAGGAAGAGCGTCACGAAAATGGCAAAGGGCGCAATGCCTATCCAAGTCAGGGGCAATCGCCGCCAAACCGTTTTCGCTGTCAACCGCTGCCGTCGCGAAGACATGCCCAAGACCGTGATCCCTGTTCCCCCATGGCAATTGCCAAAGCATGGCAAGCACCAATCATGGCATGAAACTGCCCCGCAATTGCTTGCGGGGCAGCCAACTCGCCCAAGTCCTTACTGGACGTTGGCACCAACGACGGAATCCCATCCACCGGTGACGGCGATCTTGTTTGCGTCAACTTCTTCCAATGTCGGGAAATAGGCCTTCGCATAGGATTCCGCAGGCGGCAACTTGTCGAGCAGTTCCTGTGGGATCTTGCCGGCAGCTGCCATGGCGTTGAAGCGCGCTGGATGGCAATAGCCTTTCAGCCAAAGCAACTGGCCCTCGTCGGAATAAAGGTATTCCATCCACAACTTGGCGGCATTTGGATGCGGCGCATAGGCTGATATCGCCTGCACATACACACCTGCAAGCACGCCCGAATTGGGAACCACGACATCCACCGGCGGATTGCCGGCAAGCGTGTCTTTCCACGAAAGCGCATTATAGTCCCAGGCGATGACAATCGGCGTCGAACCCTGTGCCAGCGTGCCCGCCTTGCCGATTACCGGCACGAAATTTCCTGCCTTGTTGAGTTCGGCAAAATAGGCAAGACCCTTTTCGCCGGCTTCCTGACCCGGTTTGCCGCCAGCCGCCATGCCAGCAGAAAGTACACCCAGAATGGCCTGGTTCGAAGCGCGCGGATCGCCAGCAAGTGCCACCTGGCCTGCATATTCCGGCTTCATCAGGTCAGACCAGTCTGCCGGGGTATTGGCAACCAGGTCCTTGTTCACGATCATCGACATCACGCCATAATAGTCGCCATACCAGTGACCATCGGCATCCTTGATGCTGTCAGGAATTTCGTCCCAAGTAGCAACCATGTAAGGATGTGTCAGGCCTTCCTTATTGGAAGACGGACCAAATGCCAGGCCCACATCGATCACGTCAGGTGCCTGCGGACCCTTGTTGTCCTTGTTGGCCTTGATGGCCTCGATTTCATCAGCACTGCCAGCGTCCGGATTCAATTCATTGTCCTGGTTTTCAGGATACTTTGCCTTGAAGCCGTCGATCACGGCTCCATAGCCACACCAGTCATGCGGCAGCGCAATCGTGGTCAACTGACCTTCAGCCTTGGCTGCCGCTTCGAGCGCCGCCATGTCCTGGGCAATTGCAGCCGGAACCATGAACGAGCCAAACATTGCAGCAGCCGTCAGCCCGGCTGTAATTTTCTTCAAAACAGACATGCATCGATCTCCGTGCGGTAGGTATTGATAACAGGGGCCTGATACCTGCGGGATGTGACCGTGATGTAACAGCAAAGCCAGGCCATCCCTCTGGCGGGGAAATCAGATCACTGTTTTGCCTCAAAGGCAATTCCCCTCACCCGATATGAACATGATTGGTAGCCAGCAAACTTTCCGCCCCTCAAAACGCCAAAAACCCTGCCACGATTTTCGTGACAGGGTTTCTGGAAAAGCGGAAGCCTTGGCTTCTGCAGAAAGTCTGGACCGCACTTTCCGTTCTTGGCCGACAGGGGCGTTTGCAGCCAGTCAGGTCAGCGCGGTCCGTTGCCAGGAAATCTCAGGGGCGTGAAAAATGTCCCGGCAATTCGAATTACTGGATTAGTTGCAGATTGTGACGCGCTGATAAACCTCGCGGCCATAGCCGTCATATCCGGCGAACTGGGTTTCCTTCCAGCAGCGTGGCTGTGGCTGGTAGACGACGCCATAGCTTGGCTGGGCATAAGGCGCGATGCTCCGCCGATGATTGCACCGGCAACAATGCCGCCGAGAATGGCTGCACCAATATGCTTGCCGCCTGCATGGGCCTCGGTCGGTGCTGCCAGCGACGAACCGGCGATCATGGCAAAGGCTGCAAAGCCGGCGATGGTAAGGTTACGAAGGGTTGTCATCTTGAAGTCTCCACTTTCTCACGGTGTTGTTTCAGGGTGTTGTTTCAGTTTCCTTCCGGCTGGCTTCTTGCCGCTGCCGATGATCAACAGATAGACCCGTTCGAAAGGAAATGATGTGCATTAGCGCACAAGCCCCTACTGCGGCGCATGACGCTCGAAAATTGGCATTTCCCGGTTTCACGGTTCAAAACCGTCCCTCAAACACGATGGTAAAGCATCATTTAGTCTGCCGCATACCTCATTTGGGGTATGCGCATATTGAATTTAACCTTTAGTTTACCGTTAGGAATGTCCTTACGGGGCCATCGGACATTCTTCTTTTTTCGATGAAAGGGAATGTCCGATGCCTTCAACCCCCGTAATCTGGCAAGGCGTCATCGACGTCAACGATCCGCAGAACGAGGCTGGCAGCCAGTTTGAACCGCGCATCACCGAATTGCGCGATGGCCGCATCCTGGTTTCCTGGCAGGACACTGGTGACAATTACGAAAATCGCGTCAACGCCGACTTTGTCGGCCAGCTTTTCGAAATGGATGGAACGCCGATCGGCAATCCCTTCCTGATGAATACGATCTTCAATGGCGGCTCGACCTACCCCAATTCGACCGACGAACGCGGCCATGACGTGATCGCCATGCCTGATGGCGGATGGATGATCGTGTATGAGGACGACAACATCACATCAACCGCCATACGCGCCGAACGCTTTGATGCCAACGGCGTGTTGACCGGCAATTTCACGCTGGCGACCGGATCGGATGCCAATGGCGATAATGTTTCCGACCCGTCGGTTGCCACCAATTCCGGTGGTGACTGGGTCGTCACGTTCTCGCGCCAGGATGGAGGCGGCACCGACACGCAAGGTTTCGTCTTCGACAACAACACGTTTTGGCCGCTCGATGATTTCGGCAGCCGCAGCGAGGAAAACTGGTCAACCAATTCATCGACAGCACCCAATGACGTAGCCTATCTTTCCAACGGCAACATCGTCACCGTCAACGAGGACTATGCCGGTTTCAGCGGTCATACCCGCATCAATGTCCAGGTCAATGAACCCGATGGCACGACGGTATCGAGTTTCCTGACCGAAACCGGAACCGGGGTCGGCATTTTCCGCATGGACTTTCCCCGGGTGAGCGACATTCCCGGCGGCGGCTTTGTTGTCAGCTATCTGTTCACCAATGGCAGCACGACCGCTGTTCGCGCCGCAGTCTATGCCAATGACGGCTCCACGGTCGTCAACCGATTCTCGGTCGATTCCGGCGGCACCTACTTGTTTTCCGATGTTGTCGGATTGAATGACGGGTTCATGGTTGCATGGGAGGAAGGCGGGCAACTGCATTTCCAGCGCTTTGATGACAACGGCGATACGGTGGGTGCAGAGAGAACATTCACCGCTATCAATCCCGGCCATACCAATAGCAGCAGTTTCGAGGCCTTTGACATGATCCTGGCTCAGGACGGCCGCGTAATGGTCACCTGGGTCGAAAACAGCCAGGGGGCCTGAACATCGGCGACGAGGTCCAGTTCATGATCCTTGATCCGCGCGATGACGGGATCACGATCAATGGCACTTCCGGCGTGAACGGCCTTACCACGCCCATCGGCGGCGGCACGGTCAATGCCGGTGCCGGGGCGGACAATGTCCTCGGCCATGATGGCAACGATACCTTCATCGACAATGACGGCACGAGCGGCGACCATTATGACGGGCGCGGCGGTGTCGACACCATGACTACAGCGGCGTCACCTTTGCCGGAAATACCACCATCGACCTTGTCAATGGCACCGTGATCAACAGCTTCAGCGGCCTTTTCGACTATGTTGAAAACATCGAGAATGTCATTGGCAGCCAGGGCAATGACACCATCGTCGGCGTGGCGGACACAACGAGCATCGACGCGCAGGGCGGAAATGACCGCGTGGTGATCCACAGCGCGCCCGCCAATCCCGTAATCCAGCTGGACTTTGATGGCGGATCAGGCGTTGATATTTTCGATCTATCCAATGTCACAATGACGGTGGAATCCCTCGCAATTCTGGATCTGTTTTGGCAGTACGGCAACAGCTTTCATGATCTCGACAATTTTGAGAGTATCTGGGGTGCCAACAATGTCGGCGTTACCGAGACTTTGATCGGCAACAACGGCAACAATGAACTGCGGGGCAATGGCGGCAACGACATATTGCAAGGTGGTCTGGGCGGATTTGACCAGCTGTTTGGAGGTATAGGCGACGATATCTTCAATGTATCCATTCACGACAATGCTGATCCCGACACGATTGATGGCGGCGCAAATTTCGACACACTGCGGTTGCTGACTTCCAGCATATCGCCCACCAGCCTGCAGTTTGCCAACAGCACGCTCGTCAGTCTTGAACAGGTGCAGGTGACAGATGGAGGAGGAAACCCGACCTCCGGCAACATGATTGTCACCTTCGGAGGCCACCAGTTTGGCCCCGGCATTGCATCCAATGCCCAATTCGTCGGCAGCAACGGCACCGAGCGCATTCTCATCACGATGGGCAGCGCAACCAGCCTCGACCTTTCCGGCCTGACCTTCCAGAGCTGGTTGGCAGGCAGTGGCTACGATGTCGAGATCACCGGTGACGGAAACGCAGAGACAATCCGGGGCAGCATCCTGAACGACCAGATCCTTGGCGGCGGCGGTGCGGATTTCATCGATGGATCGCTTGGCGATGACTTCCTTGATGGCGGCGGTGGCGACAACACTGTCACCTATGCCTCTGCGGGTTCGGCTGTGACCGTGACACTTGCCAACCAGACCAGCGCCCAGAACACCATTGGCGCTGGCACCGACAATTTGCGCAATTTCAGCCACCTGACCGGCTCCGACTACAGTGACACGCTGAGCGGTACTACCGGCGCAAACATTATCCGCGGTGGCAAGGGCGAGGACACGATAGACGGCGGTGGCAATTACACGTCGGGTATCGAACAACTGCTGGGCGAGGATGGCAACGACACCATCACGCGACGCCACTCATCGACCGCAGATACCACCACCTATGACGGCGGGACGGACATCGACACCCTGGTCGGCTTCGATCTTCTCAACAACGCAGTTGTCGACTTCGAAAACGGGGAAATCCGGATCACGGCATTCGCCAGACTTTAGTTTCAATTTCGAAAACTACAACGGCGCCAACGCTGAAGGTTTCATCGGCAACAACCCGGCAACATCGTTACTTTTACCGGCATGTTCGCCAATGTGATCGACGGCGCAAATGGCGATGACGAGATCCATGCTGGCGGAGGCGATGATGTGATCACCGGCGGCCTGGGTCGCGATGACATGTATGGCGAATCCGGCAATGACCGCTTCATCCTGCGCTCAGCCGACCTTGCGCCGATGGAGCTGATCAATGGCGGCGGCAATACTGATGCGGTCGAATTGCATGACGGTGGCAATTTCGACCTTCGCGACACCATCTTTTCCTCCGTGGAAATCCTGACTTTTGCATCCGGCATTTTCAACGCTTCCGCGACCATGTGGCAAGCCAGATATCCGACGGTTTTGCCGGTGTAACAGGCAACAGTGGCGGCACCGAGCTTCTGTAGTTCTGGTTGGGTACCGAGGTGAAGGCCGATTCGTCGGGTTTGACGTTTCAGACCGGCAAGGCGGAGACCGTGTCTTTGTTTAGGCACCGCTTCCGGTGACGAAATTACCGGAAGCATGGTTGGCGACAACATTCGCGGTTATGACGGCCGATCATTACCGGCGGCGGCGGGGACGATGTGATCGAAGGTGGCGCTGACGCGGATAACTGATGGTGAGGGCAACACCATCATTGGCGACACACTGAGCTATGCCGGATCGAATGCCGGGGTCACGGTGTTCCTCGCAACCAACTCCGGTATCCGGTGGCCATGCCGATGGCGACCAGGTCTCGGCTTCGGGAAACGTAACCGGTTCGCATCACGTCGATTACATTTACGGCGATGCCGGTGCCAACACGATCAACGGCAACAACGGTGCTGACTGGCTTTATGGCGGCGCGAACAACGACACACTCAACGGTGGCAATGGCGCTGACCTGATGTTCGGCGAGGCCGGAGCCGACATAATGAATGGCGGCAATGATGGCGATTACATGTGGGGCGGCACCGAAGGTGACACCATGCATGGCAATTGGGCATTGACCGGCTGCGCGGCGAAGAGGTGAGGATCTCCTCTACGGAGACAACGGCGACGATGTTCTGATCGGTGGCTCGGGCGATGACCAGATGGGGCGGCACCGACACTGATACCTTCTATGGCGAAGATGACAATGACTGGATCTATGGCGAATCCAATGGCGACGTCGCCTTCGGGCAATTGGGCGATGACCACATCTATGGCGGCTCCGAAGGTGACTTCCTTTTTGGCGGCGCGGGCTCCGATGTCATCAATGGCGGCACCGAAAATGACCTGATGTGGGGCGACATGCCGGCAGTTATGATGGCGTTGCCGACACCTTCGAATTCGACTCAATTGGGGGCTTTGACGCGGTCTATGATTTCGAGCGCGGCAAGGACCTGGTCCACTTTACCGGCATTGCCGCCTGACCCAGCTCTCCGATCTGACGCTGATCGATGGTGGTGCCAATGTGACGGTCGTATTCGGCGCCGATGCCATCACCTTTACGGCGTGACCGAGTCTGAACCCACAGCAAACCAGGGTGATTTCCAGTTTCGTTTAGAGCAAAACGCCAGGGTCAGTGTGGATGTCTGACTGGCATGGCGAACCTGTTCACGAATGCGACGACTGGATTGGCTGCGCATTCCTGTCTTTTCGTAAACATTTGCCAGATGCTTGCGCAGGGCATGCATTGAGATGCCTGCATCTGCCGCCACAATGTTTGCTGGCTGTCCGTCGGCGATGGCCAGCGCAACGTGCGCTGGTTGATGTGAGGCCGCTAAGCGCTGACAATACTTCCAGTGACGGGGAATGGCACCCAGGTTCGGTGGTGACGAACAGTGCTGCCAATCCGGGGCCGAGGGCCCGTCGGCGCTCGAACGGCCCAATGGCAGTATAGGCGATCGCAATCTGCCCGCCCTGCCCGGCAGCGCCGCGCCATTGCCCAGACCCAGTGTATCGACGTTTTCCGAACAGCGCGATTGATTGACGATATGAATGCTTTTTCTGCGCGGAGACGGGCAAATAGTCTCCTTGTATGGCGCCAATGCACGAGCCATTGACAGCATCGCCTCGCCAGTTGCATTGTGATATTCCAGTCTTCCGTCCTGACTGACCAGAAAAATCGCCACACTATTTTATCAAGAAGCGATTTGTACAACTGCACCCATGACCTTGTTTCATCGACAATGTCCGAGATCAGCATCGCCCGGCGCAAATGTGGTGTCAGATTGCTGATCAGCCTGAAGTCGGCCTGGCTGAACATCTCACGGCTGTCATAGGTAACAGCAGACATGATGGCGACCTGACTGTCCCGCTTGATCACATTGATATTGCAGGTATCCCGCAACCCCTGCGGCTCGACCCATTTCCTGCAAAATTGATTTTCGGAATTCCGCCTCATCAACCAGCCCCAATTGGGACACCGGCTCATCCAGCGCCCTGTTTCGCATGGCATCAAATTCCGGAATGATCGACACCAAAGGCTGCAACGCCGTAATCCATTCCTGATCCCATGGCGTGATGAACGTTGTCATCTCCGGGGGGTTTCCGGATAGAAGGCGGGAAATGCATGTAATTCATCGACACGAATGCCAATTGCAACTCATCACGAATGGCACTCAGCGTAGCTTCCCACAAATCAGGTCGACAGCACAATCGTAGATCTTGCCGATCAATATCCCCAGTGAAGCATTGTTCATGTCGGCTCTTGGATCCTTTTTCCGTTACAGACAATCAACGCGGAAACAGTATTTTCAGCGTGCGCGTTCGGTATATGCCCCGCACCCCAAGTTCTCCCGGACACAGTTCGAAACATGAACGGGAAAATCAGCCAATGCAAGTCTTGAGCCATCGAACAACTTTGTGAACTCCACCGGTCGCACGAACCCTGTTTCCAGTCATTTTTACCCTCCACCTACATCATATGGGGTATGCGCTTTCCAAATTTAAACCTTAGTTTACCCAGAGGAACGTCCTTTTGGGGCCATCGGACATTCCACTTTTATCAATGAAAGGGAATTTGCGATGCCCACTACCCCCGTAATCTGGCAAGACCTCACCGATGTGAACAACGGACTTTTCGAATTTGGATTCCAGAAGACCCCGCGCATCACCGAATTGCGTGATGGTCGCATTCTGGTTTCCTGGTTCGATGACGGGGACAATTACGACAACACCGTCAATGGCGATTTTGTTGGCCAGTTCTTCGCGATGGACGGCACGCTCCTCGGCACTCCATTCCAGATGAACACTGTCTACAATGGGGGTACCGCCGCCAACTCCACCGAGGAGCGAAGCCATGAAGTGGTCGCGATGTCCGATGGTGGCTGGATGATCGTCTATATGGACGACAACCTGACCGAAACTTTCATCCGCGCTGAACGGTTTGATGCCACGGGCACCAGGACCGACTTCCACACAATTGCCAGCGGGTCCAATGCCAATGGCGACAATGTTTCAGAGCCTTCGATCGCAACCAATGCCAGCGGCGACTGGGTGGTGGTGTTTTCACGTGAGGATGGCATTGGAACCGCCACCGAGGGCCTTGTGTTCGAGAACAATGCCTTCTACCCGCTCGATGATTTCGGCAGCCCAAGCGCATGGGGCTCTTTTGATATACCGAATGACACTGCCTACCTGTCCAATGGGAATATTGTGACGGTCAATCAGGACTACAACAGCTTGTCTAATAACTATCTTATCAATGTGCAGATCAACACCCCGGATGGCACAACAATCGCAAACTTCAAGACTGAATCTGGCACCGTGTTTTCCCAAACTTACCACCGTAACCCACAGGTAAGCGAAATGCCCGGCGGCGGTTTTGTGGTCACCTACAGTTATCAAATCACTGGACCCTGGGGTATTCGCGCTGCTGTCTATGCTGATGACGGATCAACAGTAGTAGCCCCGTTTCTTGTTGCCCAGGATGTCAGCATTGGCTCTATCTATGCCGATGTGGTTGGATTGCATGGAGGCGGTTTCGTCATTGCTTGGGAACATGGTGATGATGATCTGCATGTGCAGCGTTACGATTCTGCAGGTATCACCGTCGGAGATGAACTCATTTTCCCCGATCTGCTTGTAGGTGTTGACCCTTACGAATCGTTCGACATGACGCTGACCCAGGACGGGCGGATCATGATCACCTGGGTTGGTGACAACCAGCCTGGTCGATTGATCCGACCCAGGTCGGGTACATGATTCTTGATACCCGCAATGACGGAATTTTCGTCATCGGAACGTCAGATGTCGACGGCCTGACCACTCCGGTCGGTGGGGGCACCGTCAATGCCGGCGACGGCGCTGACAATGTGATGGGACATGACGGCGATGACATTTTCATCGACCAGGACCTCACCAGCGGAGACCACTATGACGGACGCGGCGGAACAGACACGATAAATTACAATGGCGTCACCTTCACTGGCACCACGACCATCAACCTGGCAGCTGGAACAGTCATCAATTCTTTCAGCACCTTGTTTGACTACCTCGCCAATATCGAGAACGTGATCGGCAGTCAGGGCAATGACACAATCGTCACTGTGGCACATTCAACCCGGATCGATGGGCAAGGGGGCAATGACCGGATAGTGATCCAGGACTATGATGTCGGCTTTTTCAGGCATGCTGTCTTTGATGGTGGTACTGGCATCGATACGCTTGATCTGTCCGGCACGAATTTGACGGAAGCATTGTCTGTCTATCTGGCAGACGAAATCGGTACGCCGGAACTCGCGTCAACACAATTCTCGGATTCGAAAACGTCGATGGCTCCGAAAATGTTGATTATATCTTCGGCGATGCCGGTGCCAATATCATCAACGGCCGCGGAGGTGGTGACTGGATCTATGGCGGCGCCAACTCCGACACAATCAATGGCGGCACCGGTGTCGATTATCTGTATGGCGAAGCCGGTGCCAATATCATCAACGGCCGCGGAGGTGGTGACTGGATCTATGGCGGCGCCAACTCCGACACAATCAATGGCGGCACCGGTGTCGATTATCTGTATGGCGAAGCCGGTGCCGACATCATGAATGGCGGCAATGACGGCGACTACATGTGGGGTGGCGCACAATCAGACACCATGCATGGCGACGATGGTGCGGACTGGCTGCGCGGCGAAGGCGGCGTCGACTATCTGTATGGTGACCAGGGTGATGATATCCTGATGGGTGGCATCGGCGATGATCAGATGTGGGGCGGAATTGGCACCGACACCTTCTACGGTGAAGATGACGATGACTGGATCTATGGCGAAGCCAATGGCGACGTCGCTTTTGGCCAGCTTGGCAATGACCACATTTTCGGCGGCTCGGAAGGTGACTTCCTTATGGAGGCGCTGGCAGTGATTTCATTAATGGCGGCACCGAGAACGATCTCATGTGGGCGACATGCCAGGCTTCTTCGATGGCGTGAAGGATGTCTTCGAATTCGACGCCAATTGGGGCTTTGACGCGATCTATGATTTCGAGCTCGGCATTGATGCCATTGCGTTCAATGCCATCGACGGGTTGAAGGGTTTTTCCGATCTGACCGTGGTTGACGGCGGCGCGAATGTGACAGTCGTCTTCGGGGCCGATGCGATCACCTTCTATGGCGTCACCGCAGCTCAACTTGATTCAATCCAGGACGATTTCGGCTTTTTATGAAAACCATGAAATTCGAAGTGAAATTGACCACTGATTGAAAGAAAAGATGTTGACTTTCTTTTAATCGGGCAATCGCTCGAAATGAAGGCATATACCCCATTTGGGGTATTACAATGTTTCATTAAATGAACTAGCGTCACCTTCAGGGGCATGGATCATGTTTTTCCTGTGAAGGATTGGCTGAGATGACCATTTCACCTTTTGCCTGGGGCGACGAGCAACTCGTCAATACTACAACTGCAGATCAGCAGGCATATCCACAAATCGCCGTTCTTGGAAACGGAAACTACGTGGTGGTTTATTCCGATAGCAGTGATTCAGGCGGGACAAACGGAATTGATGTCCGGGGCAGCTATTCAGTGCAACCGGAGAACCGCTTGGCGCGGAATTCATCATACCCCAATCCCCGCCGGAAATCAGGTTGATCCTGATGTCATTGCCCTGGATGGCGACGGATTTGTAGTTTCCTACTCTGGCTCCACGGACATCAAGGCTCAGATATTCAATGCATCCGGCCTCGCAGTTGGCGCCGAACTCACGCTCAATTCAGTTACAACATCGTCCCAGGCAACACGGAAATTACTGCCATGCATGGCGGCGGCTTCATGGCGACATGGGCAGACTACAGCGGCGGTGATGCAGAAATCATGGTGCGAAGGTTCAATGCCGACGGCACCTGATTGATGCTGCCGATATTCAGGTTACCAGCATTGCCAATGATCAGGTTAATCCCGAGGTTGCGGAGTTTGCCAATGGTGGCTTTGTCGTCGTCTGGGAAGACCGCAATGATACCGGCACCAGTAATGACATCAAGGCGCAGCTTTATAATCCGGACGGGTCAAAATCCGGTTCACAGTTCACCGTAAACACCAACCTGCCGACCGCCCAGATTGATCCATCAGTGTCTGTTCTGGCCAATGGCAATTTTGTTGTCGCATTTGCTTTTGGTTGTTCAGGGGTACAGGTGGCCGCAGCGATTTTCAACGCTGCAGGATCAGTGCTCGTACCCGAATTCGGTGTTTCATCCGGTGACGCCAGGGACCCTGAAACGATTGCACTTGACGATGGCGGTTTCCTCGTGACCTGGCAGGACACGCTGGGAAGCGCAATTTACCTTCAGCGTTACAGTGCTGTCGGAACCGTTGTTGGCACCACCGTTACCGTCAATACGATCACCAGCGGCACCCAGAGCCATCCTGACTTTGCACTCACGGACGACGGAAGGGTCATCGTCGCGTGGACTGACAACAGCATGAGTTCCGGCGATACTTCCCAGGAGGCAGTACGTTCGCAGATCTTGTCCCTGACAACCGACAACATCATTGGCTCGTCAATCGGTGAGACAATCAATGGCAACGGGAATGACAACACCATACACGGATATGAAGGGGACGATGAGATACATGCCGGCAATGGCCATGATGTCATCAATGCCGGGGCTGGCATGGATGACGTTTATGCCGGTGAGGGCAATGACATCATAATTGATACAGAACTGGGCGGCGCGAACAACGCGGACATTTATCGCGGCGAAGGTGGCATTGACACGCTCGTTGCAGAAGCGATTTTTTGGTCATCCATAACTGCTTTCAATCTGACGACCGGATGGCAGACGGTTTCCGGCGGAACCCAGCGTGACCAGCTGATCAGCATAGAAAATCTGCGCATATCGGGCGATGCAAGTCTTGTCGGAGATTCACAGGACAATGAACTGATCGCGACCGATACCATGGGCATTGGCATCAATACCATCAACGGCATGGCAGGCGACGACACCATTGAAGGCGGCGGTGGCGGCGGTTCCTCGATGGTGGAACCAACAATGCGCTGGGAGACACATTGAGCTATGCCCATTCCCCGGGGGGCGTCACCGTGTTTCTTGCTTCAAACACCGTCAGCGGCGGGGACGCCACCGGCGACACGATAACCGGGTTTGAAAATGTTACCGGTTCCCAGCAGGTGGATTTCATCTTCGGCGATGCCGGAGCCAATACCGTTAGTGGAAATGGCGGTGCGGACTGGCTCTATGGCGGTGGAAGTGCAGACATCATCAATGGCGATGCAGGCAATGATCTGATGTTTGGAGAGGCAGGTGCCGATACCATGAATGGTGGAGATGGTGGGGACTACATGTGGGGTGGTTCCGAGGATGACACCATGAATGGCAATGACGGCATTGACTGGTTGCGCGGTGAAGATGGCAGCGACACGATTCATGGCAACGACGGTGATGACATCCTGATTGGCGGCAAGGGTGCGGACTATCTCTACGGTGATGCCGGCACTGACACATTCTTCGGAGAACAGGATGGCGACTTCATTTACGCAGGGCAGGATGGCGATGTGGTTTTTGGCCAGGAAGGTGCGGATCTGATTTCCGGCGGTGGTGGCGGTGACTTCCTGTTTGGCGGCGTGGGGGCGGATACCATTGTTGGCGGCTCGTCAAATGACCTGATGTGGGGTGACATGCCCGGAACTGGTGACGGTGAGCAGGATTCATTCGTGGTCAATTCCGGATGGGGCTTTGATGCAATCTATGATTTCGAGCTTGGCATTGACCAGGTGGTGGTGGACGGTGTCGCCGGCCTGAAAAACTATTCCGGATTTCACACTTTTCGACGGCGGCGCGAATGCGACAGTCGTCTTCGGGCCGATGCGATCACATTCTACGGCGTGACTTTGGCAGAGTTGAACGCCAACCAGGACGATTTCAGTTTCCTTTGATGCCGCTGAAAATCATCAGCGCTCGCGAAAGGCACCCAGCGCCATGCGATGGATTGGCTTGGAAACATAGGAGAGCACCGTCTTGCCGCCGGTGACGATATCGACCTGCGCCACCATTCCGGGAATGATCGGGAGTTTCTTGCCATTGCTTTCGAGCCAGGCCTTTTCCGCGTGAACATCGACGGGAAAATGCGCATTGCCTTTTTCGTCAACAATCGAGTCAGCACCGATCCGTTCAAGCGTGCCGTCAATCGAGCCATAGATTGCATAGTCGTAGGCTGAAATCTTGATCACGGCCTTCTGGCCCGGATGCAGGAAGGCAATGTCCTGCGGCCGGATCTGCGCCTGAACCACCAGGCTTTCATTCGTCGGCACGATCTCGACAATGTCCTCGCCCGGCTTCACCACCTGCCCGATCGTATTGGCGTGCAGCGTCTTGATGATGCCATCGACAGGCGCCCGCACATCAGCGCGCCGGATGCGGTCAGCGTCCACATTGGATGCCTCACGCATGGCATTGAGCTTCACAACCGCCTCGTTGAGGGCAGCAGCCGTTTCGGAGCGGAACCGGCCCTGCGCCTCGCGTTTGCGGTTCTGAGCTTCCTGAACAGCCGCCTCAATGCGCGGGATTGCCAGACCCAGTTCTTCCAGCGTGCCTGAGAGTTCTGAAGTCTTCGCGCGGAACGCCAGCACATCGGCCTTGCTAGCCGCGCCGCTCTTTTGCAGCTTTTCAAACATCGTCAACTGTTCGGAAGCAATGGACAGCGACCGACGCGTCGAACGCATCCGCGCTTCGGTCTCGCGCTTCTCGATTTCCTTTGCCGCACCACTTCCTCGAACGAGGCAACCGACGCCTCGAAGCCCGCCCGCGCCGCCTCATATTCGGTATTGCTGCGGGCAATCAGTTCCGGATTGGCCTTGCTGAAATTTTCCGGATAGACGGGCACAACACCATCCAGCAATGCCTGCAAGCGGATGGAAGCAGCTTCCAGCGACACCATGCGCTGGCGCATTTCATCGAGCGAAAAAGCCGGATGTCGACGGATCAATCCGCAACAATGGCGTTCCCTTTTTCACCATCGTTCCCTCGCGCACGAGGATTTCCTTGACGATGCCGCCTTCAAGATTCTGCACAAGCTGGTTGCGCGTCGCTGGAATGACGCGACCAAGTCCGCTCGCCACCTCGACAATGCGGGCCTGCGACGACCAGAATATGCCTGCCGCAACGCAAAGCACCACCGCTGCGATAACACTCGATTGCAGCTTTACGGACGGCTGCAGCAAATTGGCTGAAACGGAGGTAAGTTGACCGGTTGCGGGATTTGCGCGCAGGTCCTGCGATTTGATTTTCTCGCTCATGCCGATACCTGCAATGACACCGTCTGCGTTGACTGCCGTCGCTCTTCGACCACACCCTTGAGCCGCTGCAACACTTCTTCGCGCGGACCATCAAGAAGTATCTTGCCACCTTCGAGTACGACTATCCTGTTCACTGCCTCCAGCAGTGCTGGACGATGTGTTACCAGCAGCAGGGTTGTTGTTTGTGGAAGAATCTTCAAACGGCCAACCAGGGCGGCCTCGCTCGCCATGTCCAGATCGCTCGAAGGTTCGTCCAGCACCAGAAACGCCGGGGCACCGGCAAAGGCACGCGCAAGGGCAAGCGTCTGGCGCTGGCCACTTGAAAGCCCCGCACCCCGCTCACCCACCGGCGTATCCAGCCCCAATGGCTGGCGGCGAACCCATGCGAGCGCACCGGAAGCCTCCAGCGCCTTGTAGATTTCCAGATCGCCAATATCGCTGCGACCAAGCAAGACGTTTTCCGCAACGTGCCCTGAAAGAAGGCGGGGTCCTGAAGGACCGACCGAAATTCTGGCGGTATTCGACCGGGTCAAGATGCGTCAGTGGTATGCCATCGGCAAGGATGCGGCCTGATGCAGGCTCATGCATCGCAGAGGATCAGGTTGAGCAGCGTGCTCTTGCCGGAGCCGATACCGCCAATAATGCCAACGCGCTCACCAGCCGCAATAGGACATTGAAAAGCCGGACAAGACCGGCGGTGCAATTGCCAGGGGTTGAAGCCAAAGGTCGCCCTCGAACGGCGACTGGCGTATCGGACCACTGACTACCAGTTCGCGCTCTGGAGCATGTTCCTGTTCCATGTCGGCAAGGCTGCGCACCGAGGCATAGGCTATCCGCATCTGGTGCAGCCGCGACAGGAGTGCCGCAATCGCCGCCAATGGCCCGAGGCAACGTGCCGTCAGCATGTTGGCGGCAAAGAGCGCGCCCGGCGTGAGTTGCCCTGCGGTAACAAGATAAACCCCATATACAAGCACCGAGATGGTAGCGAGGCCCTGAAAGGTTGTCACGAGATTGATCGACAGCGACGTCCACCAGCGGATGGCCAGCGAATGGCTCAGTTGCGATGCAACAGCCCTCTCCCACAATTGCGCTGCCCAGCGTTCTGCACGATTGGCCTTTATGGTCTCGGATACCGCCCAGAACCTCGATTGCCACCGAGTTCTTGTGGGCGGTGTCGCGAAAAACTGCCATCGACCAATTTGCGCAACCGGCCTTGCGTCGCCAGGGCTGCGAGGAACAGTGCGGGAATGGCGATCAGCGGCACGACGACCACATTGCCCGCCACCAGCCATATCACCAGCAGAAAAAGCGCCACAAAGGGCAAATCCCCCAATGAGGAAAGGGTCACCGCATTGAGATATTCCCGCACGCCTTCGAACTCGCGCAGGCTGTTGGCGGCGATGCCAATGCCGGCCTTGCGAGCACCCATTCGCGCTCCCAGAGATCCGGGAAAAAAGGTGATTGGACAAGATCACATCGGAGCGCGCGCTGGCCTTGTCCAGCAGCAAGGTGCGCATGCTTTTCAGGATCAGGTCAAATCCAAGCGCAAGGGCAACGCCAATGGCCAGCGCCCACAAGGTGTCAAACGCGCTGTTTGAAATCACCCGATCAAAGATATTCATCGTGGCAAGCGGTATGGCCAGTGCGAGGATGTTGACTGTAATGGTTGCGGCAACAACGGGCACCAGCACACCGGCGCCGGGAACGAAGGCGCGAAGTCCGGTTTGGGTTCCCGCGCGTTCGCTCATTGTCTTTTCGACACCGGCCAATGGTGCCAGTGTCCAGACGCAAATACCGGCCTGGCTGGCAACTCCGTTGAGATTGATCGTCTCGCTGCGCCCGTCGGGAGTTGCACAGACCGCCAATCCGTTTCCGGCAATCTGGGAAACCGCCAGCCATTTCTTGCGGCCATGCGCAGACACATAGCCGATCAGGCAGGGTGCATCAGAACCGCGCAGGTGGGATATATCCTGGTCGAGCGCCTCACCCACAAGTCCCGCTTCGCCAGCCATGGCGTGGAAATTGGTGGCCTCGCTCTCATCGGCCCCCGAAGGCAAAGCCATCTCGATGCGGGCTTGCGAAACCCGCTTTCCGAAATGCGCGGAAATGGCTGCCAATGCCTGCGCAGCCGATGCAAAGGCCTGCCGCGCAAGGTCACTGGATTCCATTGTTTTCACCCCTGGTGATGCAATACAGCTATCAGATGGCTTCGGCGGGAAGGCTTACATGCAGCGCATCAAGCAGGCGTCCCGATGCTGCCAGTATCTTGTAGAACGAAAAGCGTCCGCCAAAATCCTCGTTGATTGCCTGGACTTCAGAAACCAGTGCCTCGTTCTGCGCATCAAGAATGCTGATCAGGCTGCTCTGGCCGGAATCATATTGCGCAAGGCGCAAGCTGAGGGTCGAGCGGTTGGCACTTGCCTGGTTCTTCAGTGCACCAACCTTTTGCGGCGCACCCTTGTAGGCATTCCATGCAAGACGGATTTCGCGCTCGACATTGATCCGCGTTGCCTCGACCATGTTCTGCGCTTCCTCGGCACGGTATCCTGCTTCCTTGATACGCGCGAGGTTGATACCGCCATTGTACAGGGACATGCGGAACACAACCATTGCCTTGTAATTTGTGTTGGCAGCGCTTGTGCCGACAATCCGGTCGCGATGATTGGCTGAAAGTTCCAGGTCGAGTGTTGGCATGATCGCAGATTTCGCGGTTCCGATCGCCGCCTCTGCAGCCGCCGCATCGCTTTGCATCGCAAGAATTTTTGGCGAAGCGTCCATCGCCATCTCAACCGCCTGCTCGATGGAGCCGGGCAGATTCCGGCCGGCAGCTTGATCATGCCCAGTTTGCCCGGCTTCGTGCCGGTAATGGTCAGATACAGGGCCTCCGCATCCATCAGGTTGATGCTGGCTTCGGCTTCACTGTTATGCGCGGCAAACAGTCGGGAACGGGCCTGTTCAAGATCCGCCTTCGTCGCTCCGCCGCCCTTTACACGCCTGTCGACGCGCCCGACAATTCCCTTGATGGTCTTGAGGTTCTTGCGCGCGATATCGGCAACCATGCGCGCCCTCAGCACCTTCCAGATAGGCCTGCACGACCTGCAGGCCGATGGTGTTTGCTGTGTCTGCAACCCTGTTTCGCGCGGAATTTACGCGCTCGGTCTGACGGGTTGTTTCAGACCAGGCCTTGCCACCATCCAGTATGGGCTGGCGCAGCTTGATCGACCATTCGCGATAATTCTGGTGGGTATTGTCGTCGTCGTAAATGCCCTTGGCAGCTTCGACATTGACACCAGGCAGGGCCAGCCCTGGCGGCATTGAGCTCTTCACCGATTGCCTTCCTGTTGGCTGCAAGCGCCAGAACCTCTGGATGCCGCGCTACCGCTGCCTCAACGACAGATTGCATGCTTTGCGCGTAGGAAAGTGCCGTTCCTGCCATCAGGCTGGCTGTGAAAACGCCCGCCAAGGCTGCATTTTTGATGGAAAACATGGAATGCCCTGTAAAAATAGTTAACAGGGGCGAGATAGCCATGGTTATGGTTAACGATTGGTTAACCCGATTGCGGGATGGGCCTGTTTCCACTCGCTATAGTAGCAAAAACCCGAAAATCACTCCATTATTACGAGAGTTGGAACTGGCAATCCAGCAATCAGCGCCCTTGGCTTCAAAAGGTGACGCGGGGGTGATTCGCAAAAGCCAACCACCCCCGCCTCCTAACCCGCCTGCACAGATCAGGCGGCGATGTTCCCGTTGGTATAGAGCGTTGCGAGATCCAGCCCGGTAACACCCTGAAGTGTAACGACATCAACACTGAAGCTTGCGCTGCCGCTCTGGTCGATCTGCACGATGGTATCGGACCCTGACACCGAAAGATTCACGAAGTCAGTGATTACATCCGTGCCGGGATTGAACGCCGTCAACAGGTTGGACAGATCCAGCACATCGTTCTCGCCGACATTGAAATCGGTGATGGTGTCAGTCGCACCCGACAGGATATCAATGCCCTGCCAGATGAAGGTGTCATTGTCCGCCCCACCAGTCATCGTGTCGGCACCCAAGCCGCCGGTGATCTGGTCAGCGCCCGCACCGCCATTGATGATGTCGCCACCGGCTCCACCATTGATGATGTCAGCACCGTCAAGACCGTTGATGGTGTCCGTGCCACCAGCACCATTGAGTGTTTCACCGAGCGCTGTACCGTTCAGCACCAGGTCTGATACCGGATTGATCGTAAGCACGATATTCCCGGTGACCGGTGTACCAGTTGAAATACCATCGACCATGGCTACTGACACGCCTATGGTCTGCGTTCCGGACAAGCCGTCCGATATGACGGCAACCGAATTAGCTTCTGCGACCGTCCCGGTAAAAGTCCAACTTCCACCGCCATTGTCGGTGAAGCTTCCGCCTGACGCCGTTGGCACCAGTGACGACCCCATCCCCGTTAACGTCAGGACAACCGTTTCTGCCGGGTTTTCACCAACCCCAACTCCGCTCATGTCGCCCGGCTGAATGTTCAGGTTGAGGGCAATCGGTTCGCCCTGGTCTCCTGTTTGCGGCAGCGGAGTGATCACAGCCAGATCCGCAACCGGATTGACGGTGACGTCAAAGCTCGAACTTGCCAGCGCCGTGGCACCATTGCTTTCCAGCGAATAGGCATTGAGCGTCAGGGTCAGCACACCCGAATAGTTGTGCGGCGGCAGCATGGTCAAAGCTGCAAGTGCCGCGGCACTGACCGTCCAGCTGCCATCACCATTATTGGCTCCTGACGACAGGATCGCTCCGTCCGGCACCCCGGAGATTGTGACAGACAATGTTTCCGAACCGTCCGTATCGACCAGCGAAGCCGAAAGCCCGCTGAGCGCAATTGCGGTATCTTCATTGCCGGATGAATCCGCCACCGTGATCGCCGGCGCATCAGCCACTTCGTTGACGGCAATGACATGGCTCGCGGCATTGGTTTGGATCGAACCATTGGCCGGCTCGATGGTCGTTGCCGCAATCTGGATCGATATGTCATTCCCGTTATTGAGCGCAGGCGTCACCGTCAATCCCGCCAGTTCGGCAAGTGTCAGATGCCAGACACCGCCACCCATGTCACTGCCAGCGGAAAGGATTGCTCCCCGCTGACCGTGATGACAACCGGCTCCTGTATCTGTTCATTCACGGTGCCATTGGTATCAGTCAATGCCACGCCGATGGAAACCGCAATCGCGCTATCCTCGTCCCCGCCCGATGTCGAGAAGCTGATGGCTGGACCATCCGCAACCGGAACCACGTCGACCGGAGCTGCCACTCCATTGGTTGATGCCTCCTGCAGGAAGAGGTTGGTTGCAATCGCATCAACGGTAATGTTGATCACGCCAGACCAGTCATCGGCAGGTGTGACCGAAATTCCGCCTGCTGATATGGTAGCCGCATCCGTTACCCAGGTACCATTGATCGGATTGAAGAAGGCACCGCTTACGGTAGCGTCAGCAGGAATCCCGTTGAGTACAACTGTGATGAACGGGTCCGGCACCGACGGATCAAGCGGATCCTTCGCAACCTGTATGTCAAGCGCGATGGTACCATCTTCGTTGACGCTCATCGGATTGACCGTGACAAGCGGTGGCAATGGAGTGGGAATTACCCCCGCACCCGGCCCGGTGCCAAAGGCCACGTCAAACGTCGTTGAATTGGTAGCAACATCCCCGTCGTTTTCGGTTGCCACCGTCGTCAGCGTCAGCGTCACGGCGCCCGAACTTCCAGGCGCCGCAGTTACCCCGAGATTGACGAGGTCAGACGGTCGCAACGTCCGGTGCCATTGTTGTTGTTGAAGCCAACCGGCGCGCCGCTGGTTGCATCGACAAAGGCAAGATTGAGCCCTGGCGTCCCGTCGAGATTGCTGACGATGTAATGGATGGCTTCCGACTGCGGATTGCCAAGTGAAACATCCGTATCCGTTGTCGTTCCACCGAATTCCGGAGCCTGTCGGATTGACGGCAACCGGAGTACCTGTTGTACCCGAATAGTCACCGGCAAACACGGTTGGAATGTCTGCTACCCCGACAATGTCAACCGCATAGCTGACACTCACCGTTCCGGTGACGGTTGACTGTCCCGTATCCGAAAAGCCCACGCTTACCGGAATGGAGAAATCACGGTTGGAGTCGGCAAATGCACCGGCATCAAGCGACATGCCGGAAAGATTTGCCGGTAGCACGGAAATGGTGCCATCGAGATTGTCGGTAAAGGTCCCATTGACATGGTTTGCAATGAAATCGGCGACATCAGCGACACTGGCCCCGATCCCCGCATCAGCAATGATCGCATTGAAATCGAAGCGATAGAATTCGACCTGCTCCGATCCATCACTGTCAAGCAGCGACGGCGGTGCGACATTGGCCAGCGAGATGTTGTTGTCTTCCGAAACCTGGATGGAGGGCGACCAGCTCTGCGCATCCACTACCGGATCAACAATGATGGTAAGCGGAACTGAAACGCTGGTCTGGCTGCCATCATTTTCTGGGTGATGGCACTGATCTGCAAGCTTGGCGCATAATCGGCAACATAGTCACCAGAGAAGTTTGCCGGTGCAGGAACCGTCAATGTTGCCATGTCGGCAGCATCAACCTGCCAGCTTCCGCCGATATAGGTACCTGCGGAAGGCACCACGCCAGCGGGCAAGCCCGCAATGACGAAGTAAAGCGTTTCCGAACCGTCAGTATCAGCAAGGGAAGCAGTCACTGCCGAACCAAGTGCGATCGGCTGGTCTTCTGTTCCGTTGACCGCAACTGCTGCGATATTCGCCGGATCGGCAACACCGATGACCTCGACATGCAGTGTGGCGGTACCAATAACCGTGTCACCGTCACCCGGCAGGCCTTGCGGCAATTCGGTGCTGCTCGCCGTGATGGTCAGATCGAAGTCATCATTGGAATTGGCAGGCGGAATGATGTGCAGTTGCGAAAGCTGGGCAACCGTAACAGTAACCTCGCCAACACCGGTAATGGTGCCAAGCGGCACGCCCGCTCCATTGACGATCTGTGCACCGGCAGGAATTCCGGAGATCACCACATTGCCAAGCGCTTCGGAACCATCCCTGTCAACGAGGCGGACATCGACCACGAGCGGGATGATGGTGTCCTCGTAGCCTGCCGCCCCTTCCTGGGCATTCACAACAGTGATCGAAGGCGCATCGACCACCTGGCTGACCGTTACCTGGAAATTGTCGGTAAAGGTTGCTGTCGGCACGGATACCTCGACACCGGTGGCGCTTTCGGTCGAGATCACCTCCATTGTCGCGTTCATCACGCCGGAGAAATGCTGCGGCGGCATCATCACTGCTGTCGCCAGGATTGCATTGAGCTGGCCAATGGTTGGCGCCGTGATAATCCAGTCATTGCCTGACTGGGTAACCGATCCACCGCCCGAAACATCACCACTGATAATCGTTCCAGCCGGAAGGTTTGTCAGACGAACGCTTGTGGTTTCCGATCCGTCCGTATCCGCACTTTGCGCAGCCACAAGGCTCAGTGCTATCGGAGTATCCTCATTGCCGACCACATCGCTTGCCACACCCGAGGGCATGTCCGCGACAGCCTGCACCCTGATGGTGCGATTGACGGTTCTGGTATTCGTCGAGCTGTCCGCATCGAGCGTGGTCGCCGTGACTCCTACGACAAGGTTGACGTCCGACTGCGACGGCGGCGTTACCGAAAACGTGTCGAGCGTTGCTGGATATCGGCCTGTGGTCCGGTGATCTGATAGACCCCGCCACCGAGATCGGTAACCGTTGCACCGCCAACGGCCGAATAGCCTGGCACCAGTCCGCCTGGCATCGCCAGACTGATCGAGGTCAGTGTTTCCGAGCCATCAGTATCGGCAAGGGTGACATTGAAGTCATCGCCAAACACGATCAGCGTATCTTCAAGGCCCACCGAAATGCCGGTAATTGTTGGCTGGTCGGCCTGTGCATCAACAACAACCGTGATCGGTGCGGTATTGGTCGCCTGCGATCCGTTTTCGTTTTCCGTGGCAAAGGAGGTCAGCGTCATGTTGAACGTGCCATGCAGGTTCAATGGTGGCGTGAACGAAATGCCACCGGCAATCTGCGCTGCCGTAAACGACCAGACGCCGCCGCCAAGATTGGTTCCGCTCGAGAAGCTCGCACCAGTCGGCACACCTGAAATGGTGTAGGTGAGCACTTCCGATCCGTCAGTATCGACAAGGGCGCCGCCAATACCTGCCAGTGCCACCGCCGTGTCTTCTTCTGTGGCAAAGCTGCCGCCGACAGCGCTCGGCTGGTCCGCGACCGGCACCACATCCACCGTCACATTCAGTGTTGTGGTTGCCGTGAGCACCGCCACATCACCCGGATTGGTCGGATTGCTTTCTATCGTCTGGGCAACAACCGTCAGGTTGATGTCATCGCCGACATGCGTGCCGGGCTGAATGGTCACACCAGTGGCAAGTGTTGCCTGAATATCCGCATCACTTCCGTCGATCCGCCATGTCCCACCGCCAAGATCCGTGGCAGTAGCCGCACCCGACGGGGTGATGGTCAGGGTCGCCCCCACCGGAACGCCGGAAATATCGACAAAATCAAGCGTCTCGCTGCCATCCGTATCCACGAGCGAAACAGTTAT
>JAWKWN010000026.1:0-34738 GCA_041397505.1 Nitratireductor sp. | reverse complement strand
CAGACGGCAGTGGCTGCTGCCGCATTGATGAATGGCGGCAAGCTCTTCCCGCCGACATTGTTTCCGCGAAGTGAAGCGCAGGCGAATGCCATTGCAACGCAGGTGGTCAAGCAATCAACCAGCGATGTGATGCGCTATCTGATGCGGCTCAATGTCGAGCGCGGTTCGGGCAGGCAGGCGGAAGTTCCAGGCTATCGCGTCGGCGGGAAAACCGGAACGGCCGAGAAGGTGGTTCGTGGGCGCTATTCGAGCGAAAAGCGCTTCAACGCGTTTCTCGCCGCATTCCCCATTGATGACCCACAATATGTCGTGCTGGTCATCATCGATGAGCCTAAGCCGGAAGCGGGCAAGAGTGGCGCCACTGCGGGGTCAAATGCGGCACCCATGGTCGGCAATATCATTCGCCGTTCTGCCGCCATCCTTGGCGTGCAACCGGATTTCGGATTGCCCACAGGTGCTGCACTGGTCTCGAACCGATAGTCGGTAGTGATATACAGTTCGGGGCGTGCAGAGTAGAAAAATGCGCGGTCGAGGGTGATTCGCACAGAGCGCGGAAAGATAGCAGGATGAAACTCGCGGGCCTGACTGGCGGAGAATACGAACTGGATGCGGCGGCGTCCGGGATCGATATTCTGGGCGTCACCGCAGATTCGCGAAAATGCGGTCCGGGCTTCCTGTTCGCAGCCTTGCACGGATCGAAGACCGACGGTTCGAAATTTGTCGCGGATGCCATTTCCCGCGGTGCAGTAGCGATATTGACAGGCCGCGATACAACCGTCGCGGCGCGGGGCTTGCCGGTCTTGCGCTTTGACGAGCCGCGCGCTGCGCTGGCGCAGATCGCAGCCCGGTTCCACCCGGCACAACCCGCCACGATTGCCGCAGTCACGGGAACGGCGGGCAAGACATCCGTCGCTGCCTTCCTGCGCCAGATCTGGCAGGCCGACAAGAAGAGCGCTGCCTCCATCGGCACCACCGGAATTGTTGCGCCGGGCATCAACACCTATGGCAGCCTGACCACGCCCGATCCGGTGGAATTGCATCGCCTGCTGGATGATCTTGCAGACAAGGGTGTCACCCATGCCGCCATGGAGGCCTCATCGCATGGCCTCGATCAGCACCGGCTCGATGGCGTGCGGCTTGCGGCAGGCGGGTTCACCAATCTCGGTCGCGATCACATGGATTACCACCCCACGGTGGAGCATTATTTCGACGCCAAGATGCGGCTGTTTCGCGAACGTCTTGCAAAAGGCCAGCCTGCGGTGATCTTTGCCGATGACCAATGGTCGGAAAATGCCATCGCGGTTGCAAAAGCGGCCGGGCTTGATGTGCTGACGGTCGGGCGCAGGGGAGACTATCTGGCGCTGAAGCGGGTTGAGCATGAGCGGTTTCGCCAGGTCGCGGAAATACGCTTTGGCGAAGAAACCTTCCGTATCGAATTTCCGCTTGCCGGTGATTTCCAGATTGCCAATGCGCTGGTCGCCGCCGGGCTTGCCATTGCAACAGGAACGCCTGCAGCAATTGCCATGGCCGCGCTGGAACATCTTGAAGGTGCTCCCGGTCGGCTCGAACTGGCTGGCCGCACGAAACATGCAGCGCCGGTTTATGTGGACTATGCGCACAAGCCCGAGGCACTGGAAAACGTTGCAGTCCCTGAAGCCGTTTACCTCCGGCAGATTGCTCCTCGTCTTTGGCTGTGGTGGCGACCGTGACCCCGGCAAGCGCCCGATCATGGGTGAAATCGCCGCCCGGCTTGCGGATGTGGTAATTGTCACGGATGACAATCCGCGTTCAGAACAACCGGCCAGCATCAGGGCGCAGATCATGGCGGCCTGTCCGCAAGCGGACGAGATTGGTGATCGTCGCGAGGCCATCAGCCGCGCCATCGCCATGATGCAGGAAGGCGATTGTCTTGTCGTAGCCGGAAAGGGGCATGAGGAAGGTCAGATCGTGGGTGACACGGTATTGCCGTTTTCTGACCATCAGGTCATTCGTGACGTGTTGGGCGGGGATACACTCTCCGCAGGCGGGGAGGGATCGGCATGAGCGGATTGTGGACTGGCGATGAACTGGTAGAGGCCATGCAGGCCCGGCCTGTTGGCAATTTGCCGGACACTGTCACCGGAATATCGATCGATACCAGAACCCTGCAAAGCGGCGAGGCATTCTTTGCCATCAAGGGTGACCAGTTCGACGGGCATGACTATGTCGGCGCGGCACAGAAGGCGGGCGCAAGCGTTGCCGTGATCGCGGAAGAAAAGCTGGTAGCGCTGGGGCGGCTGCATATCCCGCTGCTCGTGGTCAGCGATGTTCTGGAAGCTATGCAAGCTGGCACGGGCCGCACGCAAGGTCCCGTGCAAGGATCATCGCGGTGACCGGCAGTGTCGGCAAGACCTCGACCAAGGAAATGCTGCGCACCGCCCTGGCATCATGCGGAAATGTTCATGCCTCTGCTGCCTCCTTCAACAATCACTGGGGCGTGCCACTGACGCTTGCCCGAATGCCGCGCGACTGTGATTTCGGCGTGTCGAAATCGGCATGAACCATGCCGGCGAGATCACGCCGCTGGTTGCCATGGTGCGGCCGCATATCGCCATGATCACGAATGTTGCGGCTGCCCATCTCGGTTCATTTTCGAGCATTGAGGGAATTGCCCATGCCAAGGCCGAGATATTCACTGGTCTTGAAAAGGACGGCACGGCGCTGATCAATCGTGATGACAAGCGCCAGGAATTGCTGACAGAGCTTGCAGCAAAAGCGGGTGCAAGGGATGTCAGATATTTTGGCACGGGAACCGGCTGCCAGTATCGTGCAACCCGCATCCGCGAGCTTCCGGACAGTTCGGTCGTGGAAGCGCGAATTGGTGACAAATCGGTTGCCTATACGGTTGGCGCGCCGGGAGCGCATCTTGTCGCCAATTCGCTGGCGGTGCTTGCCGCATGTCAATTGGCGGGTGCCGATGTCGAAAAATGCGCTGACCAGCTGGCGCGGATTGTTCCGGAGAAGGGGCGCGGGCGCCGTCATGCCCTTTCGCTGAAAAAGGGAACGGCGACGCTGATCGATGAAAGCTACAATGCCAACCCTGCCTCGATGGAAGCTGCGCTCAAGGTGCTGGCATCGGCGGACACAGGTTCGTCAGGACGCCGGATTGCAGTTCTGGGCGACATGCTTGAACTGGGGTCGACGTCCCGCAAACTGCATGCCGCACTGAAAAGGCCGATCCAGAAGGCTGGCGTCGACCAGTTGTGGCTCGTAGGTGCGGACATGGCAGCACTGGCCAAAGCGGTTGATCCGGCGATCCTTGCCGGCCACTTCAATTCCGTGGCGGATGCTGCTAAGCCGCTAGCCGCATCGCTGGGGGACGGCGATGTCATCATGGTCAAGCGCTTCCAACGGGCTGAAATTTGCGAGCCTGGTGGAGATGCTTGTCACACAATTTCCGAATCCCTGTTCCGGGCCAGGCCGAAGACGCCGGACAGGGGTAAGATGTTCTCACTATCTTTCGCAGGAATTTGTCGGCGATCTGGCGGCGCTCAACATCTTCCGCTACATCACATTTCGCACCGTTGCAGCGCTTAACCTCGGCGATATTTGTTTTCATTTTCGGACCGAAGATCATTTCCTCACTGCGCGTGCGTCAGGGTAAGGGGCATTGGCAAGCTGATGGCCCGGAAACGCATTTCGCCAAGGCAGGAACGCCGACAATGGGCGGCCTGATGATCCTTTCTGGCGTGGTGGTTTCCTCGCTGTTATGGGCCAATCTCGGCAGTGTCTATGTCTGGGTCAGCCGGATGGTTACGCTGGGGTTTGGCGCAATCGGTTTCTATACGATTTCCTCAAGGTCACAAAGCTAAAGCCACAAGGGTTTTTCAGGCGGGTGCGCCTGGCCCTCGAATTTCTCATTGCGGCCATTGCCTGTTTTGCGATCATGAACAACGGACAGGCTGCTTTTCTCGTCGCTGACCTTTCCTTTCTTCAAGGACTGGATCATCGATCTGGGATCTCTTTCTTCGTAGGTTTTCGGTTCGGTGGTGATTGTTGGCGCGGGCAATGAGGTCAACCTGACAGATGGCCTCGACGGTCTGGCCATCGTGCCGGTGATGATAGTGGCGGCTTCCTTGGCCTGATTGCCTATCTGTCGGGAAACTTCGTCTTCCGAATATCTGCAAATCCACTATGTGCAAGGCACAGGTGAAATCGCGGTTATTTGTGGTGCGATCATCGGGGCAGGGCTTGGTTTCCTGTGGTTCAACGCGCCGCCTGCCGCAATTTTCATGGGTGACACCGGTTCGCTGGCGCTGGGCGGCATGATTGGTGCCACGGCAGTTGCGACCAAGCACGAGATCGTTCTTGCCATCATTGGCGGGCTTTTTGTCATGGAGGCGATGTCGGTCATCATCCAGGTCGCCTCGTTCAAGCTGACGGGCAAGCGTGTCTTCCGGATGGCACCCATCCACCATCATTTCGAAAAGAAGGGCTGGACGGAAAGTCAGGTCGATCCGCTTCTGATCATTGCAGTGCTGCTCGCGCTGGCCGGTCTGGCGACATTGCAACTGAGATAGGAAGAATGGCGTGATCCTGCTCTCCTGCTTCAAGGGTGAACGAGTTGCCTTGTTCGGGCTGGGAGGCTCTGGCCTGGTGACAGCGCATGCCCTGGTTGCCGGCGGGCGAAGCTCACGGCATTTGATGACAATCCCGACAGTGTGGCGAAGGCGAAGGCGGAAGGCATTCCAACCGCGGATTTTCGCGAGACGGGCCTTCATTTCCATGCAGCGCTGGTTCTTTCGCCGGGGTGTTACTGACCCATCCCAAGCCACATTGAGCGTTGATCTGGCAAGGGCTGCGAATGTTCCAGTGATCGGTGATATTGAGCTGCTTGCCGGGAAAGTTCCGGATTGCGCCGCACAGCCTGTTCATTGCCATCACCGGCACCAATGGCAAGTCAACCACCACGGCGCTTGTTGCGCATGTCCTCAAACATGCAGGACGCGATGTTCAGATGGGTGGCAATATCGGCACTGCCGTGTTGTCGCTCGAACCACCTGCGCAAGGTCGCATTCATGTGGTGGAATGCTCTTCCTACCAGATCGACCTGGCACCGGGCATCAAGCCCAGTGTCGGTATTCGCTCAACCTTCGCCGGACCATCTCGACCGTCACGGCACGATGGACAATTACGCTGCCGTCAAGGAGAGGCTGGTCGCCGCGAGTGATCTGGCGCTGATCGGGATGGACGACAACTACTCCGCTGCCATCGCGTCCTTTTTCCTGGAAGCCAAGGGCCACAAGCTCATGCGCATATCCAATTCAGGCAAACTACGACGGCGTCTACCTCCAGGATGGGCGATTGATCGAGGCGAAGCAGAGCCGTTCGGTATCTACCGTCATTGATCTGCGAACTGCCGGTTCCCTGCGTGGTGACCACAATGGCCAGAATGGTGCCGCCGCCATCTTGCCTGTCGTGCCATGGGGCTGACACAGCAGGAGATACAGGCAGGCTTTGACAGTTTTCCGGTCTCGCGCACCGCATGGAGCAGGTGGGGCGGGCCGAAGGGTGCTGTTTGTCAATGATCTCAAGGCAACTAATGCTGATGCAGCGGCAATGGCGCTGTCGAGCTTCGAGCGCATTTACTGGATAGCAGGTGGGCTGGCAAAGGATGGCGGGATCACCTCGCTTGCGAAATTCTTTCCGCGCATCGCAAAGGCCTATCTGATCGGCGAGGCAGCACCTGCCTTTGCCGCAGCAATCGGCGGCCGGATTGCCTTCGAAATATCAGGTACGCTGGATGCTGCAGTTCGTCACGCGCATGAAGATGCGCGCCATGACGCGGCAAGCGAGCCGGTGGTTCTGCTGTCACCGCTTGCGCCAGCTTCGACCAGTTCAAGAATTTTGAAAACGTGGGCGATGCCTTCCGCGACAGTGTTCTGACGCTGGAAGGAATTTGCCCGGTAAAGGCTGCCGATGGCGAACATGCAGGCGGCGGCAATGGAACGGGGGATGAAATGGTAAGCAGGGCAGATACATCAAGGCTGGCGGAATGGTGGCGCACGATTGATCGGCTGATGCTGGCGGCAGTTCTTTTCCTGATGCTGTGCGGCGTGCCGCTGTCCTTTGCGGCAAGCCTGGCGGTTGCTGACCGCATCGGTGTTGACACTTTCCACTTCATCAAGCGCCATGCGGCCTTTCTGGCACCAGCGGCAATGCTGTTTGTCGGTGTTTCCATTCTCTCCCAAGCAGGTCAGGCGCGCCTCTTTCGTGCTTTTTGCCATTTCCATCCTGCTGATGCTGGCAACGCTGTTTGTGGGTGCTGAAGTCAAGGGTTCGCGCCGCTGGATCGTGATCGCCGGCTTCTCGCTGCAACCGTCCGAATTCATGAAGCCTGCCTTTGTTGTTATCACTGCGTGGCTGTTTGCCGAGAATTCGCGCCGTCCCGATATTCCGGGCAATCTGTTTGCCATCATCCTGTTTGCCATTGTGGCTGCACTCCTGATGGCGCAGCCTGATTTCGGTCAGACCATGCTGGTCGGGATTGTCTGGGGCGCGCTGTTTTTCCTGGCGGGGATGCCGTGGTTGTGGATCGGCGGGCTCGGTGCGCTTGCTGTCACCGGACTGGGTGCCGCCTATACATTCTTTCCGCATGTGGCGGGTCGTATCGACCGCTTCCTCAGCGGCGAGGGCGACAATTACCAGGTTGAAACCGGGCGCGAAGCCATCATCAATGGCGGATGGCTTGGCCAGGGACCAGGAGAAGGCACGGTCAAGAACATCATCCCCGACAGCCATGCCGACTTTCCGTTTGCCGTGGCAGCCGAGGAATTCGGCATCATTGCCTGTATCCTGCTGGTGGCGCTGTTTGCCTTTATCGTGCTTCGCGGGCTGAACCATGCGATGAAGGAAAAGGACCCCTATGTGCGCCTGGCGGTATCGGGGCTGGTAACGTTATTCGCGATCCAGTCGATGATCAACATGATGGTCAATCTGCAACTGATGCCGGCCAAGGGCATGACATTACCCTTCATCTCCTATGGCGGGTCGTCGATGATCTCGATGGCGATCTGCATGGGTTTTGTGCTGGCGCTGACCCGCAAGCGGCCTGACAAACTGGGTTCGCTGCCCTACGGCTTTACGATGCGGGCATGGCGACCGGCGGAATAAGATGCAAAAGCAGACATTTCTACTTTGCGCCGGAGGAACTGGCGGACACCTGTTTCCGGCAGAGGCGCTGGCGCATGAACTGATTGCGCGTGGACATGAGGTGCATCTGGCAACCGATGACAGGGCCGAGCGGTTTGCCGGATCCTTCCCGGCTACCGCCATTCATGTCATCCCGTCAGCAACCATCGGCTCGAAGAACCCGGTGGCGCTGATGCGCTCGGCAAGACAATTGCTCGCCGGATACCTCAAGGCCCGCAAGCTGGTTGATGCAACAAGACCTGCCGCTGCAATCGGCTTCGGCGGTTACCCGACACTGCCGCCGATGATTGCGGCAAGGCACAAGGGCGTACCCACTCTCATCCATGATGCCAATGCGGTGATGGGGCGAGCCAACCGCCTGCTTGCCAAAAAGGCGAAACTGGTGGCCATGGGGTTTGCCGGTGTGTCGAGCGATGAACGGATGATCGTCACCGGCAATCCGGTTCGCCCGCCGGTCCTTGATGCTGCGCGCATTGCCTATCCTGTCCGCCAGGCTGACGGGCCGTTCAACCTGCTGGTATTCGGCGGTAGCCAGGGCGCGCATTTCTTCAGCGAAATCCTGCCGCAGGCACTGGCATTGATGACGCCGCCGGAAAAGACGATCCTGCAGGTAACCTGCCAGGCAAGGCAGGAGGATATCGAGCGCCTTAGCGGCTTGCTTTCCACCTACGGGATCAAGGCCGAAACAGCGCCGTTCTTCTCCGACATACCCCGGCGTATTGCCAATTCGCATCTGGTGGTGGCGCGTGGCGGGGCCTCGACTGTTTCGGAACTCGCGGTCATCGGGCGGCCTGCAGTGCTGGTTCCGTTCCCGCATGCGCTCGATCACGACCAGGCGCTCAATGGCCGCGCGATGGTGGAAGCCGGTGGTGCCGCATCATCGTCCAGTCGGATCTTTCGCCGGGAAAGCTGGCGGGAATCATCAAATCGGCCATGAAGGACCCGCAAGGGCTTGCGTTGCAGGCCGAAAACGCCAAAAAGACCGGCATTCCGGACGCAGCCGGTCGTCTGGCGGATTGTGTTGAAAAGATGGCCGCGGGCAGGACTGCTGCCGAGCTGAAGGAATTGCATCCATGAAAATGCCAGCAAATATCAGAATCGTTCATTTTGTCGGGATCGGCGGCATTGGCATGAGCGGTATCGCCGAAGTCCTGCATAACCTTGGCTACAAGGTGCAGGGCTCGGATCAGAACGAGAGCGCCAATGTCGAGCGATTGCGGGCCAAGGGCATAACGGTCCATATCGGACACCGCGCCGAGAATGTCGGCGATGCTGAAGTCGTGGTTGCCTCAAGCGCCATCAAGCAGGACAATCCCGAGCGGGTCGAGGCGCGCGAGCGTCGCATTCCACTCGTGCGACGCGCCGAAATGCTGGCCGAACTGATGCGCTTCAAGAATGCCATTGCGATTGGCGGCACGCATGGCAAGACCACGACAACATCCATGGTTGGAACCATCCTTGAGGCAGGCGGGCTTGACCCGACCGTCATCAATGGCGGGATCATCAATCATCTGGGCACGAATGTTCGCCTTGGCAATGGCGACTGGCTGGTGGCGGAAGCCGACGAGTCGGACGGCACTTTCCTGAAACTTGCCAGCCGATGTGGCGGTTGTCACCAATATCGATCCGGAGCACCTCGACCATTACGGCACTTTCGACGAAGTGCGCAGGGCGTTTCGCAATTTTATCGAGAATGTGCCGTTTTACGGTTTCGGCGTGTGCTGCATCGATCATGCAGAAGTGCAGGCGATGGTCTCCAGGATCACCGACCGGCGCGTTGTCACCTATGGCCAGAACCTGCAAGCGGATGTGCGTTTCCATTCGGTGGTAATTACCGGCGCGCGCAGCCAGTTTGGTGTGGAGATACGCGATCGCAAGAGTGGTGCGGTGATTGCCATTGACGGGCTGGAACTGCCGATGGCGGGCATGCACAATGTATCCAATGCGACGGCGGCAATAGCCGTGGCGCATGAACTTGGAGTTTCGCCCGAGGGAATCCGAAAGGGCATTGCGGCTTTTTCGGGCGTCAAGCGCCGCTTCACCCATGCGGGGAGCTGGAACGGTGTCGAGATTTTCGACGACTATGGCCATCATCCGGTCGAGATCACGGCAGTGCTGAAGGCCGCGCGGGCAGGCGCCTCGGGCAAGGTGATCGCCATCAAGCAGCCGCATCGTTTCACGCGGCTTGAAAGCCTTTTCAGCGATTTCTGTTCCTGTTTCAACGATGCCGATGTGGTGATGGTTGCACCGGTCTATTCGGCTGGTGAAGCTCCCATTGAAGGGATATCGTCCGAGGCGCTGGTCGCTGGCCTGAAGGCAGGCGGGCATCGCAATGCGCGCGCCATTTCAGGTCCGGCAGACATCGCGCCGATTGTTGCCGAACTTGCCCAGCCCGGCGATTTCGTGGTGTTTCTGGGCGCTGGAAACATCACGCAATGGGCCTATGCCCTGCAAGGTGAGCTGGAAGCCTTGTCGGCAAAAGGCAAGTAGGCATGGCAGGCTCCACCCTTCTTGCGCGGCTTGAGCCGTTGATGGCTGGTATTCGCGGCCGGATGACGGCGGATGCGGATATGGCGAAGCTGACCTGGTTTCAGGCGGGCGGACCGGCGGAAGTGCTGTTCCAGCCAGCCGACAGCGACGACCTGTCTGCATTTCTCGCTGCCTTGCCGGCTGACGTGCCAGTAACGGTGGTCGGTGTCGGCTCGAACCTGATGGTGCGCGATGGCGGCATTGATGGCGTGGTGATCAGGCTTTCGGCAAAAGGCTTCGGCTTCACCGAGCGTGTCGGGGAAAACCGCATTCATGCCGGCGCTGCCGTGCCCGACAAGAAACTCGCCGCCTTTGCGCTCGAATGTGGCCTCGGCGGGTTCGAATTCTATCATGGTATTCCCGGCGGCATTGGTGGTGCCTTGCGCATGAATGCGGGTGCCAACGGGACCGAGACTACCAATCGCGTGGTTGAAGTTCATGCGGTGGATCGCAGCGGCAGGCAGTTGGTGCTCAGCCATGGCGACATGGGCTACACCTATCGCCACAGCAGCGCGCCCGACGACCTGATTTTCACCTCGGCGTTATTCGAGGGCATCCCTACCGATCCTGCTGAAATCCGCAAGGCGATGGATGCCGTCCAGCATCACCGCGAAACCGTGCAGCCGATCCGTGAAAAAACCGGTGGTTCGACCTTCAAGAATCCGCAAGGCCATTCTGCCTGGAGACTTGTTCATGATGCAGGCATGCGCGGCTATCGTGTCGGTGGAGCGCAGATGAGCGAGATGCATTCGAATTTCATGATCAATACCGGATCGGCAACGGCATTTGACCTTGAAACGCTTGGCGAAACGGTCCGCGCCAAGGTCTTGGAAAATTCAGCGATTCAGCTAGAGTGGGAAATCAGGCGCATCGGCAGGTTTGAACCGGGGCGTGAAGTTCAAGAGTTCCTGGGGCGGAATTCAAAACAATAAATCGCCTTCCGGGATCCCGGCATCAAGCCGGAATGTGATGCGTTCAGTAACCAGTAAAATCCAGTACAGGGCAGGTACGAAATCAGTCTGTTGCGGGCAATCACGCCCGCAAGCAGTTATTGCCGATTCCGGCAATGGAAAGTTTGTGAAAGGGTTGCGTCATGGCGGGCAAACATGTGGCTGTGCTCATGGGGGGCTGGTCGTCAGAACGTCCGGTTTCGCTGGCTTCTGCGAAGCCGTGCATCGAGGCACTGGAGCGCGTGGGATACCGGGTTACGCCGATTGATGTGGGCAGGAATGTCTCGCATGTGCTGGAAGAGGTGAAGCCCGATGTGGTCTTCAACGCGCTGCACGGGCCGTTTGGCGAGGATGGGACCATTCAGGGGATTCTGGAGTTCCTGCAAATACCCTATACCCATTCGGGTGTTCTGGCTTCAGCTCTTGCAATGGACAAGGAAAAGGCCAAGCGTATCGTCAAGCCGGTTGGCGTTCCCGTGGCTGAATCAAGGGTAATGAACCGGCTGGAAGCAGCCGAAAAGCATGTCATGACGCCGCCTTATGTCATCAAGCCGGTAGCGGAAGGCTCCTCCTTCGGTGTGTTGATCGTGCGCGAGGACATGTCAACACCACCGCAGGAACTCTACTCGAAGGACTGGCCCTATGGTGAGCGAATCATGGTCGAACGCTACATCGCGGGACGCGAACTGACCTGCGCGGTGATGGGGAATGTGGCACTGGGTGTGACAGAAATCTTACCCCAGGGCCCGGGCTTTTACGATTTCGATGCGAAATACGCTCCGGGCGGGTCAAAACACGAATGCCCCGCAAAAATTAAACCAAATATTTACCAAAAAATACAGACACTGTCCCTCAAGGCTCATCTTGCAATCGGATGCAGGGGTGTGAGTCGTTCCGACTTCCGTCTCGACGACGGGCCAATGGGAACAGGCGAACTGATCTGGCTGGAAATCAATACGCAGCCAGGCATGACCCCTACCTCCCTTGTTCCTGAAATGGCCGTCGAGGCCGGACACAGTTTCGAAGAGTTTGTGGCTTGGATGGTAGAGGACGCATCTTGCAACCGGTGAAGGCAAAACAGGCAAAGGGAAGCAGGGTCGCAGGACGCGACGGTGCTGTCATGCCTGATGAGGGAGGCCTGGTGCTGCCGCGTTTCCTGCGCTGGCCGGTTCGCCATGTCGCCCGAATTCTCAATGGCGGTTTTTCAATGTCGCCGCGCAAGGTTGCTGGCCTGACGGTCGCTGTCGTCTTGACAGGTGGCGCTGCTGGGCTTGTGCAGGGCGGGCAGGCTGACGAGATGCTGGCGGGTGCAACGGCATGGGCCGGATTTCGCATCGCTGATGTCCAGATCGAAGGCGTGAAGGAAATTTCGCGCATCGACGTGCTGACCAATATCGATCTTGGTGCCGAGCGCTCGCTGTTTTCATTTGACGTCCACAAGGCGCGCGATGAGCTGAAGCGGCTCGCCTGGGCATCCGATGTATCGGTTTCCAAGGCCTATCCCGACAAAGTGATCGTCAAAGTGGTCGAGCGTACTCCCTTTGCCATCTGGCAAAACGGGCAGGCCCTCTATCTGGTCGAGCGCGATGGCCATGAAATCGTGCCATATGATGATCGCTTCGCCGGTCTTCCGCTGATCGTCGGCAAGGGAGCCAATGGCGAGGCCGCAGCGCTGATTGCCTCGGTCGAGCGTCACAGGGAGCTTGCCGGACAGGTCAAAGCCTATGTGCGGGTCGCGGATCGCCGCTGGAACCTGACGCTGAACAACGGCATCAATGTGCTGTTGCCGGAAACCGGTGCCGAACAGCAATTGGCAGCGCTCGCTTCCATGCAGCGCGAAGAAGGTGTTTTTGATCGGGCGGTCGAGGTGATCGACCTGCGCTTCAATGACCGCGTGGTCATCAGACTGACGCCAGAGGCGGCCGAGCAGCGCAAGACCATCATGGATGCCCGCATCGAGCAGTTGAAAAAGCAGGCGAAGGAAGCAAACATATGACGCTCCTTCGCAAAGACGGATTCCTGCCACGGATGAAGCCGCTTTCCACGAAGCGGCCGACAATCGTTTCAATTCTCGATATCGGCAGTTCGAAAACCTGCTGCCTGATTGCGCGGCTGAAACCGCGTGAAGCGAGCCAGGTGCTTCCGGGCCGTACCCACAAGATCGAAATCCTTGGCTTTGGTCATCAGCGCTCGCGCGGCATCAAGTCAGGCTGCGTGGTTGACCTTGAAGGTGCTGAACAGTCAATCCGCCTTGCCGTTGATACGGCAGAGCGGATGGCTGGCATCACGGTCGAATCGCTCATTGTCAGCGTGTCCTCGGGACGGTTGACCAGCGAAGCGTTTTCGGCCGACATCACGCTTGGCGGCCATCCCGTGGTAGACGGCGATATTGCCCGTGTGTTGCGTGCGGGAGCGAGCCACGCGCTTGCCAGCGAGCGCTCGGTGGTTCACTCCCTCCCCATAGGCTACACGCTTGATGGCGACAATCGCGTGCTTGATCCGCGCGGAATGCTTGGCGAAAAGCTGGGCGTCGACATGCATGTGGTGACAGCTGAAAACAGCCCGCTTCGAAACATCGAATTGTGCATCAACCGCGCGCATCTGTCGGTCGAGGGAGTTGTTGCAACACCCTATGCGGCAGGCCTTGCAGCGCTGGTCGACGACGAAGCGCAGATGGGATGTGCCTGTGTTGACATGGGCGGGGGAACGACAACGCTTTCGGTCTTCATGGATGGCCGCTTTGTCTTTGCCGATGCGGTGGCAATCGGCGGCAATCATGTGACCATGGATCTGGCGCGCGGACTTTCCACCCGGCTTGATGATGCAGAGAAACTGAAGATCCTGCAGGGGTCTGCGCTTGGCGGTTCGGCCAGCGAGGAAGACCTGATTTCAGTGCCGCCAATCGGCGAGGATGAGCGCGACATTCCAAACCAGATTACCCGTTCGCAACTGACACGGATCATTCGCCCGCGGGTCGAGGAAACCCTCGAACTGGTGCGGGACCGTTTGAACCGATCCGGATTTGCCGGAGCAGTTGGCAAGCGCGTGGTGCTGACAGGTGGCGCCAGCCAGTTGACCGGCATGAGCGAGCTGGCCCGCAGGATATTGGGACGCAATGTTCGTATTGGCCGCCCCATGGGTATTGCGGGAATGCCAGATTTGGCCAAGGGGCCAGCATTCTCGGCATCGGTCGGCCTGCTGATCTATCCACAGATGGCACAATTGGAGAATTTCGCGACGGGAAGCGCAAGCATCCCGCTGCGACTGACAGGAACCGGGGGCGCCATATCGCGGCTCGGCAACTGGCTGAGGGAAAGTTTTTGATGCGGCGGTGATCGGAGCCGAAAGGAACCGGTCGAAACGGAATAGGTTCGGAGCAAGCCAGATGGCAGTTCCTTCGAGCCGGTAAATGGAGACGAGGAAATGACCATCAACCTGCAGAAGCCCGACATTCGGGAGTTGAAGCCCAAGATCACGGTCTTTGGCGTTGGCGGCGGCGGCGGCAATGCTGTCAACAACATGATCAATGGCGGCCTTCAGGGCGTTGAATTCGTGGTGGCGAATACAGACGCACAGGCGCTGACAATGTCGCGGGCGGAGCGCGTCGTTCAGCTTGGCGTGGATGTGACGCAGGGCCTGGGCGCCGGATCGCAGCCCGAGGCTGGCCGCGCTGCGGCAGAAGAACAACACGAGATTGTAGACTATCTGCAGGGCACGCATATGGCCTTCATTACTGCAGGCATGGGCGGTGGTACCGGTACGGGTGCTGCACCGGTTGTTGCAAGGGCAGCGCGCGAAGCCGGTATCCTGACGGCGCCGGTGTTGTCACCGCCGTTCCACTTCGAGGGTGCGCCATACGAAGACAGCTGAAGCCGGCATTGCCGAACTTCAAAGAATGTCGATACGCTGATTGTCATTCCAAACCAGAACCTCTTCCGTATCGCCAATGACAAGACAACCTTTGCCGACGCCTTCGGCATGGCTGACCAGGTGCTGTATTCGGGCGTTGCTCGTAATACTGACCTGATGGTCAAGGAAGGTCTGATCAATCTCGACTTCGCTGATGTTCGTTCGGTCATGCGCGAGATGGGCAAGGCGATGATGGGCACGGGCGAATCAAGCGGCGATGGCCGCGCGATGCAGGCGGCTGAAGGCTATTGCTAACCCGCTGCTCGATGAGACCAGCATGCGCGGCGCAAAGGGCCTGCTGATCTCGATCACGGGTGGCCGCGACATGACGCTGTTCGAAGTGGACGAGGCCGCGACCGCATTCGCGAGGAAGTCGATGCCGACGCCAATATCATTCTGGTGCGACCTTCGATGAGGCGCTCGAAGGCGTGATCCGTGTCTCGTTAGCACCGCATTGATCGCACACAGGAAATGCAGCAGCTTTCAAACCAGCATTCGATGGCAGCCGCAGTTTCGCGTTCGTCATCGGCTGGCAATGGCACTGCATCCAGCCCGCGTCTGGCAGCCCAGCCGCCGGCCTCGGCCAGCCGCATCTGTCCCTGCAACGGATCTTCCGGTGTCATGTCTGCTTCAGTTCCCGGCCAGTCGGCTCGATTGCAGCACGGGCCGACAGGGTTGCCGAGGCGCTGCTGCCAACCGGCACAGCCCGCGCAAGCTGTGCGGCATGATGAGCGTACGCATCGAGGGCTGCTTTCCGTCCAACCCAGGAATTTGACGACATCTCTATCGAAGATGACTTCCGCCGTGGGCGCTCGAAGATGAATTGATGCCGGAATCCAACAGCTTCATTCCCGATGAGCCGGACATGCCGGACCAGGTCGTCACCGCAGTCCGCATGCCCGAGGTCGAGGACTTCCCGCCAATGGTTCGCGCGGAACTGGAAAAGCGGGCCGCGCCAGCAGCAGCTGCGCCGCATGGAAGACCGTGGCCCGATCGGCTGCTGCGCAAACTGACCCATGGCTTTTATGGTCGGGTGGCGAGGAAGCTGCACCGGTCGCACGAAGGGAAACCGCGCAGCGTGTCGAGCCACCTGTTCGCCAGGCAGCTTCACCGCAGCCTGTCCAGACCCAGGTTCGCCAGGCTGCACCAGCCGGCAGGGTGGATGACAATCCGTTCGCCCAAGCGTGCCGGTCTCGACCACAATGGCAGGGCGACGCCGCAAGTGTGCTCGTTCGATGAAGATGACCAGTTGGACATTCCGGCATTCCTGGCGCAGGCAGGAAGCTGAAGTCTGATTGTCCTTACGCTGCGGTGCGACGCTGCAGGACAATGATTGGATGTCGCTTTCGGGCATCCATAAGTATTTGAAAAAGACAGGAAAAAACGACGGCCTGGATGCCGGGGACGGTAACAAAACGTAAAAGAAGCGTGATTTGGCCTGAGGCACATCTATGGCTACTTTGGGCTCAACCGAAGCGATTCTTCGGCAATTTCATGGCAAGCCCATTCTGCTGACGTGACTCGGGGTGGTGATCGGTACCGTCCGGGACTGTGGTGAAAGAAATGACTACCAAGTGAACAGACACATAGTGACAGTGAACGGGGCAGGCGACATGGGATGAACGTGCTGGGATACCAGACAACCATACGCAGCAAGATCGAGTTCACCGGATTGGCGTTCATTCCGGTGAATCAGTTTTAATGACCCTTCTGCCAGCCGGAGGCAAATACCGGCATTCTTTCAATGTAACATGCCGCGCAGCGGCGCAAATCGCGATATCCCGGCAACCATCGCCTCCACCATATAACGGATTTGTGCACGGTTCTGGGCGATCCGCGCAGTGTTTTCATCGCCACGGTCGAACATTCGATGAGAAAGGCCATGGTTTCAATGTCGACAATGTCATCATCGAAGTCGACAAGCAATGAAGTCTTGGTTCTGGATGGAAGTTCTGGTATCATGTCTCGGCCATTTGAAGTGGTTGGCTCACATCGCTGGCGGTCTGGCGCTGCTATATCAAGGTCCTCAAGCCGGTACGTGTCGACATGGGTGCGTCCTGGGGTGAATTCCTTCCCCATGACGGAACACGCTACGGAAGTCGAAATCGATTTTGATTGCCCCACCATAGGTCGCCAGACTTCGCCCGATCTGACTGCTGACGTGTTTTCAAAGGAATTGTCGCACGCACCTTTGGTTTCATGAAGGATGTAGAGCGTCAGCAGCTGGCTTCGCGCTTGTGGATCATCGCTCGAAAATTCCGTGGTCATTGGCGACGACAACCGCATCATCAATCCCGAAGCCTGCGCTATGTTGACGAGTTCGTTCGCCAAGACGCTGGACGCGGTGGGTGACCCGCATTGGCCGGCGCACCTTTCCTGGCTGTTTCCGCTCCGGCCTGCGGCGGTCACAAGCTCAATTCGCTGGTTCTCAAGGCACTCCTGTCGGATCGGGATGCATTTGAATTTGTCGGCGCGCCGCAGTCGCAGCCAAGGTTCGCCCGGCTGAACTGGTTGCGATGAATGCGCCGGCCTATGCGGCGGCTCCTTATCTGAGAATTTCGCGCTGCATTAAGGATGCAGGCTACCTTTGCCGACAGTTTTGCGCCATTGCATCGATGGTTGCTATGGCGCGCTTGAGGCGTGTCTTGGGTAAAAGGGTGTCGCGAACCGGTTTGCTTCGATCCTTGCGATTGTCGCAAGCCTGATTTGCAGCCTGAAAAACGGCATTGGAGTGGTCATGGCGAATGCGCATTGAAGTTGCGGGAAACAGAAAAAGGAACGCAGTCAACGCGGCATTGCATGTCGGCGCGATGACGGCGGTGCTTTTCCTTGCCGGATGCAATTCGAACGGAACCTCCAGCAATGATTTCGTCGACAATATCGAGCCGGCCGACCGCCTGCCAATCAGGCGCTTGCCGATATCGATGGCGGCATTATCAAGGAAGCGCGCAAGACGCTTGAAGAAATCGACAAGAAAGCATCCCTATTCGGAATATTCGCGCAAGGCGATGGTGCTGCAGACATTCCTGCATTACCGCAAGGGCGAATATGACGATGCGGTGAACATGGGCAAGCGCTATGTGGCGCTGTATCCCGGCGACAAGGATGCCGCTTATGCCCAATATCTGATCGGCATGTCCTATTTCCGCCAGATCCCCGATATTACCCGCGACCAGACAATCACGGCCCGTTCCTACAGTGCCTTCAACCAGGTTGTGGAGCGCTATCCCGATAGTGAATATGTCGAGGATTCGCGCGCCAAGATCCGCGTCACGCTGGACCAGTTGGCCGGCAAGGAGATGCTGACGGGGCGTTATTACCTGGAACGCCGCGAATATCTGGCCGCGATCAACCGTTTTCGCAATGTTGTCGAGAAATTCCAGACAACAAGGCATATCGAAGAAGCGCTGGCACGCCTGACGGAATCTTACTATGCCATGGGCATTGTCGATGAGGCGCAGACTGCTGCTGCCGTTCTGGGACACAATTTTCCTGAAAGCCAATGGTACAAGGATTCGGTCAAGCTGCTGAAGAGCGGTGGCCAGGAGCCGCGCGAAAACACCAATTCCTGGATATCGAAACTGTTCGCCGCCAAGGCGACCGGCTGACCAACTGATTGCCGGGGGCGTATGCTTGTCCAACTTTCGATCCGCGACATCGTCCTGATTGAAAGACTCGAAATTGATTTCGCGTCCGGCCTTTTTGTGCTGACCGGCGAGACTGGCGCAGGCAAATCCATTCTTCTTGATTCCCTTTCACTGGCGTTGGGCGCACGCGGCGATGGCGGACTTGTGCGTGCCGGTTGCGAGCAGGGCCAGGTCGTGGCCGTCTTCGATCCGCTGCCAACGCATCCGGCCCGGGCAATTCTGCGCGACAATGCCATAGACGATGAGGGCATGATCATTCTGCGCCGGGTGCAGGGTGCTGACGGGCGGACGCGTGCCTTCGTCAACGATTCGCCAATCTCGGCCAGCCTCATGCGCGAAATCGGCCAGGGGCTTGTCGAAATCCATGGCCAGCATGATGACCGTGCGCTGGTGGATCCGGTGATCCACAGGCGGTTGCTTGATGCCTTTGGTGGCCTGGAGGCGGAAAGCGCGATGGTCGCTGCTGCATGGGGGGCACTTGGCAAGGCGCGCCGTGAGCTGAGGGAATTGCGGGAGCGTATCTCTGCCAATGCCCGCGAAGCCGATTATCTGAGAGCCAGTGCTGCGGAACTCGCGAAGCTTGCGCCGGAGCCGGACGAGGAAGATCGTCTGGCGGAGCGGCGTGCGCGGATGATGAAGGTCGAGAAGATTGCCAGCGACATCAACGAGGCCAATGAATTGCTTTCGGGCGGTGCGTCACCCCTGCCTTCGCTTTCAGGTTTGCTTCGCCGACTGGAGCGCAAGGCCGGCGAAGCGCCGGGCGTGCTGGATACGGCAATCGGCGAACTGAACACTGCGCTCAATGCGCTGTATCTGGCGCAACAGGAGTTGGAACGCGCATTGCGCGAAACCGAATTCGACCCGGTGGAACTGGAGCGAACGGAAGAGCGGCTGTTTGCCTTGCGCGGTGCTGCGCGGAAATATTCCGTTCCTGTAGACCAGCTTGCCGATCTTGCGGTCCGCATGGCGGATGATCTGGCTGCGATGGATGCAGGCGAGGGGCGGCTCGCCGAACTCGAACGGCAGGAAAAGACGCTTGCCGCCGAATATCAGCGGCTTGCCGAAAACCTTTCGCAAAAGCGCAAGCTCGCCGCTGAAAACCTGTCAGCCAGTGTTGGCGGTGAACTGCCGGCGCTCAAGCTCGAACAGGCCGAATTCATCGTGAACCTTGCCAGCGACCTGGAAAAGGCCGGAGCTTCCGGCATTGACGAGGTGGAATTCTGGGTGAAGACCAATCCGGGCACGCGGCCAGGCCCGATGATGAAAGTGGCGTCTGGCGGCGAATTATCCCGCTTCCTTCTGGCATTGAAAGTTTCACTGGCAGATCGGGGTTCTGCGCCGACATTGGTGTTTGACGAGATCGATTCAGGTGCCGGAGGTGCCGTGGCCGACGCGATTGGCAGGCGGTTGAAGCGGTTGGCGTCGCGGGTTCAGGTGCTTTCGGTGACCCATGCGCCGCAGGCGGTTGCGCGCGCGGACGGGCATTTGCTGATTTCAAAGGCAGCGGTTGACCCGGCCGATGCCGCGACACGGGTGGCGACCGCCGTGTCGCGCATCAGTGGTGTCGCACAGCGCGAGGAGATCGCCCGAATGCTGGCCGGTGCCACAATCACCGAGGAAGCAAGGCGGGCCGCGGAAAAACTCATCAGCCAGACGGCGGCGTGATTAGGGTCAAGACCCATTTCAGTCAGATTAATGAGTCCTGACCTTAAGCCTGTCTTCAAATAATCGTGGCCACCGGCAATTGTAACTTGCGCGACCACAATTCGCCGCTAGCATTCATGGCAGACATTACAAGACTGGGATCAGGAGTTGCAGAATGTGGTCAGCAGGTTCAGGCATCAAGGGGTTGGCGGTGGCGCTTGGCCTCTTCGGCGTGGCGACAGCGGTGCCGGCGCATGCAGAAGTAAAAGTCACTGAATCGACCAAGTATTACTCCGTCAACGGTCGCACAGGGCTTGATCTGGGCAAGGCAATGCTGGTCGGTGGCGGCAAGACGATCAGGCTGCGGCATGCCATTGCAGCCACGGCGACGAAGTTCAATGTCTCCGACCCGGTTATGGTGGTGGAAAATGGGCGCTGCAAGATCAAGAAGCTGACGGTCAATCTCGGGCTGACCTATTACTATCCGAAATGGTCCGGCCGGTCGAAAGCCAGCCCTGCCGTGCGCAAGTCCTGGGATGCGTTTTACCAGGAACTGGTGCGGCATGAAAAAACCCATGGCAAGATCGCCAGGGACTATGCAAACAAGCTGGAGAATGAGCTTCTGCGCACCAGTGGCACGGCGCTTGTTCGCTGCGCGGATTTTTCCGCTGTGGCGTCATTCAGGGTGCGCAATCTGGCGAATGAGTTGAAGCGCAAGCAGGCCGATTTTGACCGGCGGGAAGGCTTGTCTTCGAGCCGTATCACCAAATTGCAGGTTCAACTGATCAAAACCAGATGATGCCCGGCTGCGCCCTTTACACCGCAGGGTGATTGGGTTGAAATCCGGCGGCGAATCCCTGAACCGTCGCTGGAAATCCCATGCAAGAAAACGAGCGCAAACCGGTAAACTCCCTGACTGCGACGGAAGCCGAGGCAGAACTCGCCTGGCTTGCAGGCGAGATTGCGCGCCATGATGCGCTGTACCATGCCAGTGACGCACCGGAAATTTCGGACGCCGCCTATGACGCGCTGCGGCGGCGCAATGTCGAGATAGAGGAGCGCTTTCCCGATCTTGCAAGGGCAGATTCACCGTCACGCAAGATTGGATTCGCGGCGCAGCCGAAATTCGAAAGATCGCCCATGTCGTGCCGATGCTCTCGCTCGACAACGCCTTCAGCGACGAGGATGTTCGCGACTTTGGTGTATGGATCTGCCGCCTTCTGCGACTGGATGAAAGCGAGCGGCTGAATTTGACTGCCGAGCCGAAGATCGACGGATTGTCGCTTTCCTGCGTTATGAAGCGGGCAGGCTGGTTTATGCAGCGACACGCGGCGATGGTGCGACCGGCGAGGATGTTACGCGGCAATGCCCGAACGATTGCGGACATTCCACAACAGCTTGCAGGGATTTTCCGCAGGTGGCCGAAATTCGCGGCGAGGTCTACATGACCCTAGAGGCCTTCCAGGCCCCGAACAGGCGGATGAACAGAAGGCAAGGCGACCTATGTCAATCCGCGAAACACGGTTGCGCTCGCTGCGCCAGCTTGATGCCTCTATCACTGCGCAACGGCCGTTGAAATTCTTTGCCTATGCGTGGGGCGAGATGAGCGCCATGCCCGCTGATACGCAAATGGGAATGGTGGAGATATTCCAAGCGCTGGGGCTTCAAGACAAATCCGCTTATGGCCGTGTTCTGCGATGTCGAAGCGATGATCAAGCATTATCACGAGATCGAGGCGAGGCGCTTCGACCCTCGGCTACGACATTGACGGTGGTTTACAAGGTCAACGATCTGGCACTGCAGCAGCGGTTGGGATTTGTCTCGCGCAGTCCGCGCTGGGCGATTGCGCACAAATTTCCGGCCGAAAAGGCGCAGACCATCTTGAAGGATATCGACATCCAGGTTGACGCACAGGTGCGCTGACACCGGTAGCCCGGCTTGAGCCGGTCAATGTGGGCGGCGTGGTGGTGACCAATGCGACGCTGCACAATGGCGAGGAAATCGAACGGCTTGGCATCATGATCAATGACACGGTGATCGTGCAGCGCGCAGGCGATGTGATCCCGCAAATTTTTGGCTATTTGCCCGAGCGTCGTTCGAACGATGTGCGCAAGTTCGACTTCCCCACTACCTGTCCATGCGATTTGAAGACGCCGATCATCCGTGAGGAAACCAGCGGCGCTGAAGGCGTGGTGCGGCGTTGTTCGGGCGAGTTCGCTTGTCCGTTCCAGCGCAAGGAACATCTGAAACTGTTTGTCGGGCGAAAGGCATTCGATATCGAAGGGCTGGGCGAGAAATGATTTGAGAGCTTCTATGATGACGAAGGCCCGCCGATCCGCACTCCGGCGGACATTCACCTTCTGCAAAGGCGGGATCAGGCGAACCCCGCTGCAAAAGCTGAAGAATCGTGAAGGCTATGGTGAAACCTCGGCGCAGAAACTCTTCGACGCTACAGAATTCGTGACGTCGCATAGCGCTGTCGCGTGGGATTTTTTCTGCTCGGTATTCGCTACGTCGGTGAAGCTACGGCCAAGACATTTGCCCGAGCCTATGGCAATTGGCAGGCGTTCGAGGAGGCAGCACTGGCAGTGAGTGGCGGTGACATGACTGCGCGTGAGGAGATGGATGCACTGGATGATGTGGGTGACGCGGTGATTGAAGCGGTGGCGCGCTATTTCGCCGAGCCGCACAATCGTGCCATGGTCGAGGATCTGATCAGGGAACTGGATATCGAGGAGGCCGAAAAACCAACCGCCGATTCCCCCGTTGCAGGCAAGACGGTGGTCTTTACCGGAGCACTGGAGCGCATGACCCGCGATGAGGCCAAAGCCATGGCCGAGCGGCTTGGTGCCAAGGTGGCGGGGTCCGTTTCCGCCAAGACCAACCTGCTGGTGGCAGGGCCGGGCGCTGGCTCCAAACTCAAGAAAGCGCAGGAACTGGGCATCGAAACGATCAGCGAAGACGAATGGTTTACGCTGATCGGGGGCTGACAAACCCCGGCCAAGGGTTTATCGCCTTGCATTGGTTTCAAAAGCGGATTTTCCATGAAAAGCGATATTCTTGCCGGTATGCGCCAAAGCGTGAGCGTGATTGTTTCTGCTGCACCTTTCGGCCTGTTGTTCGGTGCATTGGCTGTCGACAATGGCATGACCGTCTGGCAGGCAGTGCTGATGAGCGCGACCGTTTATGCAGGTGCATCACAGATGGTTGGCATTGAACTGTTTGGCCAGAATGTTGCGCCCTGGCTGATCGTGTTTTCGATCTTTTGCCGTCAATTTTCGCCATGTGCTCTATTCGGCATCCGTCGGCAGGCGGTTGACCGGCTATAGCGTTTCGCAAAAGGCGTTGGCGTTTTTCTTCTTATCGACCCGCAATATGCCGAGTCGGAAAGGCGGGTTGAGCAGGGCAAGGCGCTCACCCTTCCATGGTATCTGGGCTTTGGCCTGCCGATCTATGTGTCTTGGATCGGCGAAGCCTGGATTGGTGCCAGTTTCGGCAAGATGATTTCGAACCCGCAGGCATTGGGCCTCGACTTTCTGTTGCCGATCTATTTTCTTGGGCTGGTGATGGGGTTTCGCAAACGTGCCTTGTGGCTGCCGGTTGTGCTGGCAAGCGGTGCAGCTTCGATTCTGGCATGGAAGTTTGTCGGCTCGCCCTGGCATGTATCCCTTGGCGCGCTGGCGGGGATCATCCTCGCGGCTGCCGCGCCGTTGCCAAAGGCTGACAGCCGCAGCGAGGGGGCCAAATGAGCTCGCTGACTGTCACATTGATCATCATCGCATCAGCACTTGCCACCTATCTGACCCGAATTGGCGGGCATCTTGTGCTTTCGCAATTCAGGCGCATCCATCCCCGAGTGGAAGCCGCGCTCAATGCCGTGCCTGCGGCGGTTCTGATCACGCTGGTGGCACCCTCGCTATTGACTGGCGGAGTGCCGGAAATATCGGCGCTTGTTGTTGCGGCGCTGGTTTCGCTGCGCTCAGGGCTGATGCCTGCCTTCATTGCAGGTGCCGTTGTGTTGTTGGTATTGCGATATGCTGGCCTGTAGTTGCCAGCACCTGCTTGCGATCGTGGCGCAATCGAATTCCGTCACATGGTTCTCACAAGCCTGAAGCCCAGATTGGTGGGCGGTGTTCCCGCCGAACAGCCACCGGTGGCCGGATCGGTGACGAATACCGGGATATTGGCCTCATGGTCTCCGCCAACCACATATGCCGGGCAGGAAGCGTCATCCAGACCCTTTGTCGAGCAGGTTGCCGTCCATTCCCAGACATTGCCGCCGAGATCCTCGATGCCAATGGATGATCTGCCGAAATGGCCTGACGGATATGGCTTCTTTCGATAGTTCTCCTGAACGCCATATTCGGCGGCCCAGGCCAATCTTGGATCGGTAAAGCGCAGCACCTTCGGCTTGTGTGGCATGGTTGCATTCATCAACCTCCATTCCCCGATGTCGGGGAGCCGGTAGTTGAATCCGGTTCTCCGGTTCAGCCATTCGATGAATGTACGGGTTTCGAGCCAGCTGATGCTGGTTACCGGATACTGAGCCGGCGTGTCGCGCTGGTCGGATGCGAGGGGGCGGCATTGTCCTGCCTCGCTGCACTCTTTCCACAGTCCGACGGTTACTTCGCTGCGCGAGACAGCGATCCTTGTTGAGTCGCCGATAGTAAGGATGACTTCAGGAAATGGTGGCCGGGCGGTTTGCGCGCCCTGAAAGAACAGATGCGTGATCGGGGTACTGCGTCATTTGCATGCCGATGCTGGCGATAATGGCAGCCAGTGAGAAAGCGAGCAGAATGTCGAAGCGCTGGGGTAGCATCATGAAAGGGCGGGGGAGCCGAATTGGTCTATTTTGCAGAAACATGGTTCCGGCTCTCTCTTCCATATTACGAACCGATTGGGGATGGCTTTGACCTGAAGCATCAGGTCGTCGCTCCATTCACCATCGACCACGACATGGGCGGTTGCTCCAAGCATCACAGCCTCGATGAGGTTGTGGTTGACATAGGCGTAAACGCCGCTGGCGGAATTCATAGGCCATGGCGCCGGCAGAACCGCCCCGAATGAACCAGCTTCCAGATTGGTCGCGGGCCTGTCTTGAAGCGAGCCGGTTTCCAGACAAGGTCACCATGGCCACCAATGAGGTGCGGGCGGCTGTCGCGATTGGCCTGCGAATGATGAAGAGAACACGTTCGCCGACATTTGCCTTCATGGCCCGTTCGCCGGTTAGCGAACCTTGTGCGCCGTTGAAAACAATGGGTTGGGGTCAGCTTCCGCATGACTTCAAGTGCGTCTGACATGTTGTCGGCAGCACCTTCGTATACGCGATACTCTCCTCCTCATCGCGCGGCAGATAGAAATCCTGTTCGCCGATGTAATATGCCTTGTCATAGGTGTAAGGATTGCCAGCCGCATCTTTCAAGCCATCGCGAGGCAGGACCATGATTGCGCCGTTCATCCCGTGGACGACGTGATAGGGGATCATCAGGTCACCAGGTGCGCAATGATAGACAAAGACGCCTGCCTTGACCGCCTTCCAGCGGAGAATGGCTTGCTCGCCCGGATTGATCTTGGTGAGCGCTCCGCCACCCAATGCACCGGTTGCAGCGTGGAAATCGATATTGTGCTCAAGCACATTGCCTGCCGGGTTCTTGAGTGTCAGCTCGACATAGTCGCCTTCGTGGCAAACGATCATCGGACCGGGCACCGAGCCATTATAGGCAAACACCCACACTTTCGCGCCGTTCTCGTCTATCTCGACCTGCTTTTCCTCGACGGTCATCGTCACTTCGATGACGCGAGGGCCGCCGGGTGCGACCTGCTCATGTTCGGGCAGGAATGGCGGATCAACCAGAACCTGCTTGACGCGGGGGAGGGCGGCAATTTCCGCTTCGCTCATGCTCACCGGAACCGGCTGCATCGTGCCCGATGCCGCAGGTACTGCCTGTGGCCGCGGTGCTGCGTTCGCGCTGCTTGCAAGCATGGCCGTGCCTACTGCAGTCGCCATGCCTGCGGTCTTCAGGAATTTGCGGCGGCCGGGTTCGAAATATGTGGAGAGATTGCTCATGATTGCCTCCTTTGGGCTGGCTGGAAATAACATGCATATTAAATACATCTTTAATTCCGGCCGGCATTGATCCTGATCAATATCTCCTGCTCAATTGAAATGTTCCAGATCTCCTCGGGGCGGGGAACGATGTCGGCCAGTGTCTTGCCCGCAAGGACTGCCTGAAAGGCGGCTTGGGCATCAGACAGGATGAATTTGAGCGTGCAGGCAGGTGCGATACGGCAGGAGTTCCTTTCGCGGTCAAAGCACTCCACCAGCGGGGTGGTGGTTTCACCCATGTTGAATATGTCGGCGATCATGATTTCATTGGCCGGGCTTGCCAATCGCAGGCCACCATTGCGCCCCCTTACCGAGTGGACATAGCCCAGCCGGACAAGGTCATTGGCGATTTTCATAAGATGGTTGCGGGAGATCGAGTATGCGTTGGCAACCTGGGCAATTGTCACAAGCTGGGGATGGCGCGCTGCCATGAAGATGAGAAGGCGAAACGCGTAATCGGTTCTGTCATTGATTTGCACGGGCCTCTCCTTAAAACATGCGGACAAGATGCATATTATAAGGTCATTCAATGCAAAGAGCAATAATGGCCCGCTTGCTCAGTCACAAATCAACTGACCATTGAACTTGAAGCAATTGCCGCCGCTACGCTTGGTTGTGGTTGTACGCTTCGTTGGTGATGCCCGTTTTTGCGCCGGTACTTTCTTGGCAGCAACCGGGGCCGATACGCACTCGCCTGCATTGTTGAGACGGAAGCCGCTCTCGCAGGTCTTGGCTACGCATTGGCCGTTCTTCTCGACCTCCCGGGCAGAACAGTTCAGTGGACAAATGCGCCCCTTGTCATTCTGCAAGGTCTTCAAAAGCGATTCGTCTGGATCAAGCGAGGTCAGTTTGAGGCCACCATGCTTTGCATAGCGGGAAACGGCCTGCTCGCTTTTTCTGCCCCAGATGCCGTCTGCCTTGCCGGCGTCACAGCCAACTCGGCTCAGTTCCGACTGGATGGAGCGGACCAGTTCTTTCTCGGCTTCCTTGTCCCCGGCGGCTACCTGCGGTGTCGGATCGGATTCTTGTTGCGAGCGGGTGTCAGCAGGTTTTTCGAGGCTGGCCAGCTGCTGGTTTTCCGCCTTGTTCGCAGTTGTTGATGTCAGTCGTTCCAGCGAAAAGCGTGCCAGGCGGGCATAAACGCCATTGGGGTATTTCTCCAGAAACTGCCTAATGATTGCCGCGTCACCGCTCTTTTCCGCAATGGTCCAATCGGCGGATTCCTGCTCCAGCTGCTTGAGTTCCTGGTTCCTTGCATCACTGGTGGCGTCACCCGATGCGGGTGCTGGTTCCTTTGCTGCCACTTCCTTTTGCGGATTGAAGTAGAACAGGCCAAGCAGCGATGAATTGGTCCAGGGGAGTTGTTGCTGATCGGTGGTCTCATACACGTCGCGTCGGACATCGGTCATCATTGCCGAAATTTCCACGCCCTCGCGGTCGATGTTTTTCAGCAATGCGCTCGTGAAGGGGCTGTTTCGCCCCTTTCCGTCAAGCGCAACATTGTCGGGCTGGGTGGCAAAGGCGATGAATGTGCCCTCGGCTGCCGGCTCCAGCCGGGCGAGACCCTTGGAATTGCTGGTTGATCGGGTTCTGGGTAAGTCGAGCGGGTCGGTTATCACATTAGGCATCCAATAAGGACGATGCTGGTTAACGCCGAGCGTTCCATCTGGCGACGTATCAGTTCCAGCGAAATGGTCTCGAAGTCGAAGTCGGATTCGCGTGCAATATCCGTATCGATAGGGCGATATAGTTGACCCCGTCGAGCGCCTGAACTGCATGGCCTGCATAGAAGAACAGCGCGCCACATCCGCCTCTATGCGGGTCGAGAAATCCTTCACTGTTTCCAGCAATTTCTTGTGGCCGAGATTGGTGCCGCTCACCGCGTCAAAGCCAAGTGACTTGAGCTTCTCCTACTGCCATGTCGCTGGCGTCATTGACGGGGGTTCTTCAGTTCAGCTGCCTTGAGATAATTGCTGTTGTGTCCAGCGCAGCGCGTTTTCTGCCAGCCATGGCAGGCCAGGCAAAGGCAATGGCCAGCGTCAGTAGCAAAGCAATGCGGGAGAAAACAGGACGGACAGTAGCCGCATGGTCAGCGGACCGAGACACTGTAGGAAAAGATCTGGGTGGCTGGCCGCCGACCTTCAGCGCGAACCCGGAACCTGTCGACGCCGCGATAGCCTTTCTTCGATGTGTGTAATAGACTGCGACGGCTCTGGTCGGCTTGCCAAGGCAGCCGCCGGTATTGCCGACCTGTGCACGGGTGATCTTGTTGCGGGTCTCGGCCTTGGGCGAAACCCGCCCGTGTCCAGGACCGTCAATTACATCGACACATCAATGGTCTTGAACGAGCAATCATTGTTCCAGCCATAATAGGCATCGATCCACTGCGCCTTGCCACTTGTGGCAGTGCGCGAATAGCTGCGTTGCGCGTCAGCATTTGTGGGGCAGAAGAATGGCTCCGGCCAGGATCGCCCAGGCACCCGCAAGAGTGCACCCGTAGGTGAATGCCGAAAAAATCGTGATTGTTGATGCATCGCTTTCATCCTGCAACATTGGTCCCGCCGAAAAACCGACGTGAAAAACAAACTGCCCTGAATGCGGTTGCCAGCAACCAGTGCCATTACACCACAATGCTGCGCGCATCTCAACCGCCCGCAAGGTGCCTTGCAGCCGGGGCGCAGGCCTGTTCCGAGGCCAGTTGCGATCATTGGCGTCGAGGTGTATTGGCCCGACCATGGACAAGACGCGCGTGATACCGGTTCCACCATTCACGCTCCTGGGCTGTCAGCATCCCCACGTTGCAGTGAGCCTGCCGGTCCATGAAACCAAGGGGGCTAAGGAGGAGGTCCAGGCTCCGAATTCGAGGAAATAGCCGGGGAAGTCAGGCGGGTTTCAGACAATTTCGAGATTTTTCCAGCCGAATGCCGTATTGCCCGGTGCGATAATAGCCCGGCTCATTGGAAAGGATCATGCCGGGGCGGAGCTCTTCCATTCCGCGTTTTGAAATCGACTGCGGCCCCTCATGCACCGACAGATAGGCACCGACGCCATGTCCTGTGCCATGGGCGTAGTCCTTGCCTTCGCGCCACAGGGCGTTGCGTGCAAGAGTAATGCGTCGATATCGACGCCGCGCGCGTGTGTGCCCTTGGGAAGCCGCGCGCCGTGGCTATTGCAATATGGCCCTTGAGCACTAGCGTCGCGTCGTTCACGGCGTCCGCCTCTGGCTCGCCTATGGCAATGGTGCGGGTGATATCCGGTCGTTCCATCGCGATATTGCGCGCCTGAGATCCACCAGATAAAAGTGCGTTGGCAGCGAAGGCCAGATTGGTCTCGCGGAGGTAACGCCGATAATGCACGATCGCGCCATTGGGTCCGAAACCGGAAATGGTGTGTCGAAGGAGATTTCGCAAAGCTCGGAACCTGCTGCGGCCGTTTCGAGGCGGAGTTCCTCGAAGCCGTGTGGCTGCCCCGATTTCTCAAGCGAAGATACGTCCTGACGGTCGATCCAGGCCAGAAAGCGGATCATAGCAGCCCTACCGTCTCGCAAATGGGCTTCGCGCATGCCTGCAAGTTCAAGGATTGGTTCTTGATGGCGCGCGCAGCAGTATGGCGGTCGCTGCTCGACGATTTCTCCCCGCCTTCGACAATTGCATCCCGGATTGCCGTATTGACAAGGCCGGATCTGCCATGATCTTTCCTTCAGAAAAAGGAGCGCAAATCTGCAGCAAGGCTTGTCGGATCGGCAATCTCGCAATGTGCTTCGAGAGATGGGCCTGGGTAGCAACATCGAGCGCGGAGCCCTCCATGAGAAATCGTGATGCCTTCCAGCGGTATCAGCGCCCGCGCCTGACGGTGCAACCGGAATATGGGCAATGTCGCTGCACCACGGATATTGAGCGCCCAGCATACGGATGCAGGATCGGAAGAGTATTGCGGCGTCTGCGCCAGCTTCAGCACCTTATCTGTGATGGCGGCCAGTTTACGCCTGCCACATCCAGCCCCGCCAATGCCGCGTCGCGGATGCTGACATTTCCCCGATGGCCGCTGTGGGCGGTCTTTCCAGATGCGGTCAACGAGATTTTCGGTCGCGATCAACCGCGCATTGGCCTTGCCCGCCGCAGCGAGGGAAGGATTTCTCCTGCGCCATGGTCATGAGCCGCTAGATCGTAACCGATGCGCATGTCGCTCCGCATTGTCGCCGATCCATTTCACCGGTCCCTCGCTGACGAGATCAGCAAAGGCAAACGACGCCGGATCGCATTGGTTCCTGCAGGGTGTATCGCCCATCCACGAGGACTGGCGGCGCTTGTACCGGTCACGATGCAAAAACCAGCCGAGGCCAGTGGGGCCAGATCAGCAGAGGAAAATATCGGCGTCGCCAGGTAAGATACTCGTTCTGCTGCTCGTCCGGAATGGGGCACCAGAAGGCATCAATGCCTGTTTCCGCCATTGCGGCCCGAAGCAGGGCAGAGACGGGGGCAGCATTGCCGGGTGAGGTGCGGAATCAAACGAAACATGGCGTGACATAGCAACAGCTTACGGGAACGACAATCGCTAGCCTGTGCTGGGACCGGTACGCCGACTCTCCGGCAAGCCTTTGCCACCTGGATAAGCTGCACAAGAGACCGACGATCAATGAACCTGGTCATGCGCGCGACGCAAGGCTTGCTTACCGGACATTCCGGTCCTTGTCCAATGCTGCGGCGCAACATAGCTTCTGGGCGGGGAGCGAGGCAATGTAATTGCTTCTCTGAGGTGCCATGAACTTCTTTGGTGATATCGGTCGTGTAGCCCGCAATGGTCTCAACCGCATGGTCGAGGCGCGTGAACGCCAGGCCCGTCGCTATGTCAATGCCACCCTTCTGGGGCTGAGATGATGAAACACTGGCCCGCTCGGGCTTTGATCGCAAAGCAGCAGAAAAGCAGGGTTATTTACTCACCTTCTGAACAAGACTGAGGTAAAGAAAAAGGCGGGCGTTCCCCACTGTTTTTTTTGTTCAGGCGATATGGCATCAGCCATTGGCAAAGAGGAGGAGCAGTGCGATGCTGATGCCTGCATTGCCATGTTCCGCAAGGCTGCAGGACCGAGTTGCGGCCGGCCTTTGCCATTGCGATCTGTCTTCGCATCCTGCGCGCTGTCCGATCGGTGTCTGGTTGACTGACAGGATGATGTCGCCATCCTTCAAGCCTTCTTCATTGGCCTTGTCGCCGGTAACATCGGTGATGATTGCACCGCGGGTTTGTTCCGGCACATCCATTTTGCTGACGCTGGTCAGGTGTGAGGTCCGCAAGTTTCAGGCCAGGTCAGGGAACCATGGTTTCGCCAGTTGACAGTTCGGGCTGGATATTGTTGCCGTCAGCAGAGGCGGTCTTGCCCAGATCCGGATTTCCAACCTTGATGTCGAGGTCTTTCTGCCCCGCCATTGCGCCACGCTGATCTGGCTATGTCCAGTACCGGGAAAGATCGGCAACCGCTCGTGACAGCGCCTTGGGATCCTTGATATCCTTGCCACCGAGGCCGTTACGACGTCGCCGAGGCTTCAGGCCGGCCTTTTCTGCAGGTGAATCTGCCGTAACATCCGGCCCAACCAGTGCGCCTTCTTCCTTCGAAAGGCCGATTGCTTCAGCAACATCCTTGGTAACCGGCTGGATCTGGATTCCGATGAAGCCGTGTTCGATCGAACCATGCTCGATGAGACGGGCGACGATTTCACGGCCTGGTCGGACGGAATGGCAACCAACCCCAGCGCATTGCCTGCTGTTGTGAATAGATTGCCGAGTTGACGCCGATACTTCCATTGGCATTCAACGGGCCGCCGGAATTGCCGTGATTGATGGCTGCGTCGACCTGGATGAAATCATCATAGGGTCCGCTGTGGAGATCACGACCGCGAGCCGAAACGATACCGGCAGTAACGGTGGTGCCAATACCAAAGGGATTGCCGATGGCCAATACGGATCACCAGCAGCGTTGTCTGAATCGCCCCATGAAAGAACAGCAGTCATTGGTTTGTCGGCATTGATCTTGACAACGGCCAGATCGGTCTTGGCATCACGACCTACCAACGTTCCCGGCAACCTCGGTCCCGTCATCAAGCACGACCTTGATCGTCGGCACCATCAACAACATGGTTGTTGGTAACGATCATGCCATCCCGGCAGAAATAACGAAGCCGGAACCCAGTCCGCCGCTGCGGTGGCGTGGTGGTGTTGAGGGCATTCGCCGACCCGGAACCTGACCTGGAAAGCCGCGCTCGTTGAAGAATTGCTGGAAAAATTCATCCGAATGGCGTTCCTTGCTGAAACTCGCGTGAAGCAACGGCAGGCTCGAAGGCTTGGATGACGTGATGATGGTCACGACAGCCGGCTTGTCAGCCCGCACCACGAGGATGCCCATGAAATGGACACCGGGCCTGTGCGGCAGGCTGGATGGCCTCATCGGCAATGGCTACACCGGTGGAAAGGAGGGGAACAGGCCATGGGGTAGGGGACAGCTTGATCACGAGGCTACAAGGTTAGCACCGGCAAGGGCCCACGCGGCGGATTGAGGGATTGATTTGTATGATTGTCTCCTATGTTTGTTTGTTCTGGTTTCTTGCGCTTTCGCGCGATGGAAGTCTGGTGTCCGTCGATCCAGAGGCGCATCATTGCGATGCGCCTCCGCCCATTTGGGTCACTTCATGATCGTGACGGACTTGGCCATGTTCTTGCCGCCGGTCATGTCGAAGCTGATCTGCACTTTCGTCCCGGCCTTCACGGCAGGATTGGAAAAGCCCTTCGGCAGCCAGGCTGGTTGGCGCCATCGGTGAGTGTGACTGGATCAGCCTTCTGATCGAAGGATTTCACGGTCCCGTTTGCAGTCTGGGCTGCAAAGGCGAGGGTGGAAGTAGCGAGAATGGCAGCAGCTGCTGCGGTAGTGATCAAGGCACGCATGGTGTCTCTCCTTGAATTTGGTGCCGGCCCGAACGTCTCGGCGCATGGCACGCACGAACCTGAAGCCGTCCGGTTGCGTCGCGTCACGGGAAAATAATGTCCCGCCGGCGCTTCCCGGCTTCGGCATGCGATTTACGCCTCGTCGTTAGCTTGTTATGCCAGTTAACAAAAAATAATTCACAAACCGCCTTGTTCGCCATATTCCTGCCAAAACAAACGATAGTTGCGCGAGACTTCGTTAAACTTTGAAACATAAAGTCAGCGGAATTTTTCCCCTGACGGTTTAGTATGAGCTGTCAGACCGCGTGGCGGTTCAAGGGTTTGTATTTGCGGGTTCAAGCATGCAGCATGTTCTTGTTTTTGACGTGGACGGAACGCTGACGGCGTCGCGTCGCCCCATGGACGGTGCCTTTGCCGCATTTTTCCGGCGCAGGTGGTCGGCAGTTATCCGATCTATCTTGTAACCGGCAGCGACTGGGGCAAATTGTGCGAGCAGGTGCCGGGAGATATTCGCGATGGCGTGCGCGGCATTTTCTGTTGCTCCGGAAACCAATTGTGGCACAAGGGCGTTGCGCTGTTTTCGATGAGCCACAGCTTTCCCGATGACTTGTCCGCCCTGGCGCGCTGGAACTGGTCAATCAGAGCCGGTTTCCGCTGCGTACCGGGCGACATGTCGGAAGAAGCCGAGAACGGGTTCGCTCAATGTTTCAGTGGTTGGACGCAATGCCGGCCTTGCCGAACGGCGCAGCTATGTCAGGCATGACGCGAGGCATCACGAACGCGAAGCGATGATTGCTGCCATCGAGGAACGTTTCCCCGACTATGAGGCGCATCGCGGCGGCGAGATATCCATCGACATTTCCCCTCGCGGCTGGAACAAGGGCAGGGTGGCGAAAGAGTTGGTGTCGCGCCATCCCGATGCACAGATCGACTTTTTCGGCGACCGGATTTCGGATCGCGGCAATGATGCCCCGCTCGCGCAGGCACTGCGCGAAATGGGTGGTCACCATCATGTTCAGGAAGTCCGCGAGCCTGCCGAAACCTTTGCCATTCTGCGCAGTCGTTACCCTGTCAGCGTGGGTATCCAGCAAAAGGCCGGAGTTGCGTAAGCCTTCAGCCGCGCTTGCGCAATACCAGTACCAGCCAGTTGTCGCGGATATGTGCCTTTACGAAATCCAGTCCGTGCAGCCGGTAAGTCGCAACAATGCGCGCTCTTTGATGCGGCAGCAATCCCGACAGGATGACCGTTGCACCAGGCATGCAGTTGGCGGCAAGATCGCGCGCGAGGGCTTGCAGCGGCCCCGCCAGGATGTTGGCAATCACCAGATCGAATGGTCCTTCCTCACGGAAAGCACGATGCGAGAAGCCTGGAGCAGTTTCGCATCTGATGCGCGAGGCAACGCCGTTGAGCCGGCAGTTCTGTCGCGCAACATCGACGGCAACGGGATCAATGTCGGTGGCCAGAATTCGCGCTGGCTGCGACCGTGCAACCGCGATCGCCAAAACGCCCGAGCCGGTGCCGAGATCAAGCGCCCTGTGGTAGCGGTTTTCCTTCAGACACTCGCCCAGCATGTCGAGGCAACCTGCCGTGGTGCCGTGGTGTCCGGTGCCGAAAGCAAGGCCGGCGTCGATCAGCATGGCATGTTCATGGGCGCGCGGCACGTCGCGGTCGTGGCTGCCGTGAACGATGAAGCGGCCTGAACGCACCGGCACAAGCGCGCGCAGGGTTTTTGCCACCCAGTCGTCGTCTTCCAGCGGCTCATGGCCAATGCCCGTTGGCAGGCCCGCTGCTTCCAGTGCCAGGGTCATGCGCGTCTCGGCTTCCTGTG
>JAWKWN010000025.1:0-36013 GCA_041397505.1 Nitratireductor sp. | reverse complement strand
GTTTGACCAGTTGCTGGTTGCAGCGCGTGGCGAGCTGGATCAGGCCAAGCGCAAGCAGATGTATGCCGACATGGGCGCAATCGAGCGCGATGAAGGCGGCCTGATCTGCCCGATGTTCAACGACTTCCTCGACGCATCCTCTGGTCGTATCACCGGCTGGAAGGAAGGCGTTGCAGGCTACGCCCTCATGAACAGCTACGCACCGCACAAGATGTGGGTCGTCGCCTGACATGGGCTCCATCGCAACACTGTTGGCCCAGCGCATCGCGCTGGGCCTTCTATTGCTATTCATGGTTTCCGCGCTGATTTTCGCCGGAACGCAGATTCTTCCCGGAGACGTGGCACAAGCCATTCTCGGACAGTCGGCAACACCGGAAGCGCTCGCCAACCTGCGCCGCGACCTGGGGTTGAACGAACCTGCCCTCACCCGCTATTTTGCCTGGCTCTGGGGCGCCCTGCATGGCGACCTGGGCACGGCCCTCAGCAGCGGTCAGGACATTGCCTCAAGCCTTGGCAAGCGGCTCGGCAACACATTGTTCCTGGCATTCTGGGCCGCAATTATCGCTGTTCCGCTGGCGATATTCCTCGGCCTGCTTTCCGTGCGCTATCGCGACCGCTGGCCCGACAAGCTGATTTCAGCAGTGACACTGGCCTCGATCTCAATTCCCGAATTCCTGATCGGGTATGTGCTCATGTATGTTTTCTGGCGTCCAGCTGAACTCGGGCACCGACCATCGCGACCATTTATGACAGCATGAGCCTTTCGCAAAAACTGCATGCGATTGCGTTGCTCTGTTTCGGTGCTGACGCTTGTCGTGCTGGCGCACATGATGCGCATGACGCGTGCGGCGATCCTCAATGTGATGCAATCCGCCTATATCGAAACGGCAGAGCTGAAGGGCCTGTCGATGTTCAATGTCATCTGGCGGCATGCCTTCCCCAATTCGATCGCGCCGATCATCAATGTCGTGATGCTGAACCTTGCCTATCTCGTGGTGGGCGTCGTCGTCATCGAGGGTGTTCACCTATCCGGGCATGGGGCAATATCTACCATCACGCCTAAGCGTGATGTTCCGGTCGTGCAGGCTCGCGGGCCTGATCTTGCGGCCGTCTATATCGGGCTAAATCTTGTGGCCGATGTCCATTCTCACCAATCCGCGTCTGCGGCATCCGGAAGCAAGCCATGACACGCATACCGCCTGCTGCCCTGGATCGGGCTTTGTTTCACCGCACTCTATTTCATTGCCGCCATACTGGCACCGCTGATTGCGCCATACGGCATGGCGGAAATCGTCGGTCAGGTTTCGAGCCGCCGTCCAGCCAGTACTGGCTTGGAAACCGACATCGGCCGGGATTCCAGCCGCGCATGATCTATGGCGGCAGGACAACCATCATGATTGCAACGGCAGCCACCATCCTGTCGTTCACGACCGGGACGGTTCTGGGGTTTTGCCGCCGCTGTACTTGGCGGCTGCCGACCAATTGCTGTCGCGGTTTGTCGATCTGGTGATGGCAATTCCCTCGCTGATCCTGGCTCTGGTTATCCTCCGGTTGTCCCGTCACCGTTCCAGTCCTTATCCTGCTGATGGGATTGCTGATCTTACGCGGGTGTTCCGTTCTCGCCGTCGCCGTCGATATCAATGTGATGGACTATGTCGAAGCTGCGAAGTTTCCGCGGTGAAGGATGCAACTGACTATTTTCGCGAAATCCCGCCAAACGCGCTTTCGCCGCTGGTTGCGGAAATGGGCCTTCGCTTCATCTTCATGGTGCTGTTCGTCCTCCTCTCCTTCCTCGGCCTCGGGGTGCAACCGCCCGAGGCAGATTGGGGTGATCACAAGGAGAACAAGGACGGCATTGTCTACGGTAATGGTGCTGTAGGCCGGCAGTTGCGATTGCAACGCTGGCGATTTCTGTCAATCTCGTGGCTGACTGGGTCCTCAACCGCACGACAAGCCTGGGACGTGGTAGCTGAGAAGGCCTGATATCCGCAATCTGAAGATTGGCGCGATTTCCTATGCTCCGGGCGAACCGCCCAAGGATATAACAATTGTTGACGGGGTTTCGTTCACGCTGGAAAAAGGCAAGGTTCTGGCCTGAATAACGGCGCCGGCAACCATCGGGCTTTCACCGATGGGCTATGGCCGTGGCGGTGTTCACATTACCGGCGGTGAAGTGTTCCTCAATGGTCGCGACATCCTGAAAGGCGGCATTGCAACGCTGCGCCGTGTTCGTGGCAAGGGAAGGCTATGCTGCGCAGTCGGCGGCGGCGGCCTTCAACCCGGCGCATCGGCTGATCGACCAGGTCGTGGAGGCCGCAGTCGGGCATGGCGTATGCAGCCGCAGCGAAGCCGAAAAGCGCGCCAAGGACCTGTTCAAGTCGCTGTCCCTGCCCGACCCTGAAAACATCGGCAACCGCTATCCGCACCAGGTTTCCGGCGGGCAGTTGCAGCGCGTGATGACGGCGATGGCGCTATGCTCAGAACCCGACCTTATCGTTTTTGACGAGCCGACTACCGCGCTTGACGTAACAACCCAGATTGATGTTCTGGCAGCGATCAAGGAAGCCATCCGCCGCACCGGTGTTGGCGCGCTGTACATCACCCATGACCTTGCTGTCGTTGCCCAGGTCTCGGATGAGATCATGGTTCTGCGCCATGGCAAAACGGTCGAGCATGGCACGGCACAGCAGATCATCGAGGCACCGCGCGAGGACTATACCAAGGCGCTGGTTTCCGTTCGCGCAATCAGCCACGAGGAAAAGCAGCCGACGCCAGAGCCCGTACTCAAAGTTTCCAATATCACGGCAGCCTATGGCGGCAGCAAGGGTGTCAAGGTTCTCGATGATGTTTCGGTCGAGGTTCATGCCGGGCAGACGCTGGCGGTCGTTGGCGAATCCGGTTCCGGCAAGTCGACGCTGGCACGCGTTATCACCGGACTTCTGCCGCCGCTCGCAGGATCGATCACCTTCAATGGAAGGTCGCTTTCGCCTGCGCTGAAGGATCGGACCAAGGATGATCTGCGCGAGGTGCAGATGATCTACCAGATGGCCGATGTTGCGATGAACCCGCGCCAGACGGTGCGCACGATCATCGGACGACCGCTGGAATTCTATTTCGGCATGAAGGGTGCGGAGCGCGACAAGCGAATCGTGGAACTGCTCGAGGAAATCGAGATGGGCACCGGCTTCATCGACCGGTATCCGGCGGAACTGTCAGGCGGGCAAAAGCAGCGTGTGTGCATTGCGCGCGCACTTGCCGCCAAGCCGCAACTGATCATTTGTGACGAAGTCACCAGCGCGCTTGATCCGCTGGTTGCCGACGGCATCCTGAAACTGCTGCTGAACCTGCAGAAGATCGAAGGTGTCTCCTATCTTTTCATCACCCATGACCTTGCGACGGTGAAGGCAATCGCTGATTCCATCGCGATCATGTACAAGGGCCGCCTGGCGCGCTACGGCTCGAAGTCGGACGTGCTGAAGCCGCCCTTCGATGATTACACAGACCTGCTGTTGTCCTCGGTGCCGGAAATGCAGATCGGCTGGCTGGAAAAGGCAATCTCGGGCAGACGAATGGAAAGTGCAGGGAACTGAGCACCCAAATGCAGTCAAAACTTCTCCTCATCATTCTCGATGGTGTGCCCTGGCGCAACTGGCGCAGGCTGTACGGCAACTTCGAGGGCTGGGTGCAGTCGGGAAGCGCAGGTATGGAAGATGCGCTCGGTGCTGCCCGACCTCGGCAAGCTGCTAGCTGCCTCGATCCACACAGGCGTGACGCCGCAGGTGCATGGCATTCGCTCAAACGAAGTGCGCAACCGCATCGACTTGCCCGGACATCTTTTCGCAGGTTGCAGCAGTTGGCGGCAAGTCGGGCGCAGTTACGCATTCCTACTGGTCGGAATTCTTCAACCGCTATCCTTTCGACATGGTGCGCGACATCGAATATGACGAGGCAGAGGGGCCTATCACGGGCGGTTCCACACCATGACCGGTTATGGCCATGACAACCAGATGACACCTTCGGATGTCGACTGTTTGCGACGCTGTCGAACCTGTGCTTCCGCTTCAACATCGATTACGCATCCTGCATACCTGCACGCTCGACAGCATGGGTCATCGCTTCGGCCATGACTGTGTCGAGATGGACAAGGCCTGTTTCACCATGGATGCGGATGCTGGCCGCTTTCTCTGCCGGGATGGGTGCAGGCCGGGTACGGCGATTGTTACTGCCGACCACGGTCAGACTGACCGCGGTCACTGTGGCGGGCACGAGGATTTGCAGCAGGATTTCGCTCATTATTTCGGCAAGGGCAAGGGCCCTGCCCCCGATACGCTGCTCGACCAGTTGCAGCTTGCACCGACCGTGCTGTCGCGGCTCGGCGCGGAAATCCCCGGCACGATGAAGGCCAAGCCGTTTCTGAGTTGATCAGCCTGACCAGTCGCCATGCCCGAGCGTGTCAATTGCCCGGCAGATAGCACTGAAACTTGCAGCGGCCGTTTTTGACATGTGCCTTGCGCGAAGAGCGCCATGCAGCCAGCCTTTTTGTACTTGGTTTTGCGCCCGGCCCCCTGCTGCATTGATCCTGGCGCAATAGAGCGCGCCATCATCACAAAGCGGGTCGCATTCTGCCGGAAAGACCATTGTCGGCGGCAGGCTGGAGAAATTCGTGTCCTGCAGCGGCGCCTGGGTCGGATCGCCGGTGATCTCCACACCGCCAGTCCTGATGCCGGCGTAGAAATCGAGATCCGCTTTTGTCAGCATCGGCGCGTTGGCATGTTCGACATAGGAACCTGCGTTCCGGTCGCCTCCAAGGCCCGGATAGATCAGCACCTGACCCGCGGGCTGGCGGGAGTGACCGCGTCTGGCATGACTGACGGCAGCCGCAAGATTGCCACCCGCACTGTCACCGGCAACCACAATCGGTCCGTCAAAAGCAGCTGCCACCCAGTCAAAGGCGGCGACGGAATCATCAAAGGCGGCAGGATGGTTGTGTTCGGGAGATAACCTCTGTAATCAACCGAGACCACGCGGTAACCGGTAAAGTCACAGATTTCCGCGCAGATATCGTCATGGCTGTCGAGCCCGCCAACCACAAACCACCACCGTGGAAATAGACAACCACGGCCGATGGCACATCAATTCCCGCCTTGTCATAGATGCGAACCGGCACTGGATAATCTCCCGGAACATGGTCGTCGCGTACAATCACCATATCGGGCCTGCCGGCATGAAACTCGGCACACATACGGTCATAGACAGCGCGTTGCTGGTCGATGGTGAAGGTTACTGTTTCAGGCGGATAATAGCTGTTGGTGCGATCGACAAACGCCTTCATCTCGGCGTCCAGAAGCTTGTCATAGTCCGGGCATATTGCATTCCCCGCACGGTTTTCCAGCGCGCATGGCACAAGGTTTTGCGCAATGAGTCAACGGGTGAGAATGCAACAGTGCGGCTGCTCGAAAATACTGCGCAGACAGGACTGAAATGTCGAAATCCGGGATGCAGTTCGCGTGGATTGCTATAGGCTCGGCAGCAATCGAAGGAGCAGGCATGGACACCAAAACCGAACATTCTCATCATCATGGTGGACCAGTTGAACGGGACGTTGTTTCCCGATGGTCCGGCGCCCTGGTTGCATGCCCCGAACCTGAAGCGGCTGGCGGCGCGCTCGACACGGTTTTCCAATTGCTATACGTCGAGCCCGCTCTGTGCGCCTGCGCGGGCGTCCTTCATGTCCGGGCAATTGCCGAGGCGCACCCGCGTCTATGACAATGCGGCGGAATTTGCCTCAGACATTCCGACCTATGCGCACCACCTGCGCCGTGCGGGCTACTACACCTGCCTTTCGGGCAAGATGCATTTTGTCGGGCCGGACCAGATGCATGGCTTCGAGGAACGGCTGACGACGGACATATATCCGGCTGATTTCGGCTGGACGCCGGATTATCGCAAACCCGGTGAACGCATCGAATGGTGGTACCACAATATGGGTTCGGTCACTGGTGCCGGTGTAGCCGAGATCACCAACCAGCTCGAATATGACGATGAGGTTGCTTTCAACGCGAGGGCAAAGATCTATGACCTGGCGCGCGGCAATGATCAGCGCCCCTGGTGCCTGACCGCGAGCTTCACGCATCCGCATGACCCCTATGTGGCGCGGCGCAAATATTGGGACCTCTATGATGATTGCGAGCATCTGCTGCCAAAGGTTCCGGCGATGGAATTTGACGAGCAGGACGCGCATTCGCAGCGCATCTTCAAGGCCAATGACTGGCTCAATTATGACATCACCGACGAGGACATTCGCCGCTCGCGCCGAGCCTATTTTGCCAATATCTCCTATCTCGACGACAAGATCGGCGAAATGCTGGAGGCACTGGAAACCACGCGCCAGGCCGAAAACACGATCATCGTGTTCTGCTCGGATCATGGCGACATGCTGGGTGAGCGCGGTCTGTGGTTCAAGATGTGCTTCTATGAAGGCTCATCGCGGGTGCCGCTGATGGTTGCCGCGCCGCAATTGCCGAAGGGTGCTGTTTCACCGGTCTCCAATGTCGACATCCTGCCGACGCTTTGCGATCTCGCCGGTATCGACATGTCGGAAATCATGCCTGACCGATGGCGAGACGCTTGTTCCCGTCGCCGGTGGCGCATTGCGCTCCCGCGGTGATGATCGAATATGCTGCCGAAGCCTCCTATGCGCCGATGGTGAGCCTTCGCGAGACCCGCTACAAGTTCAACCATTGCGAACTCCGATCCACCGCAGCTTTTGACCTGCAGGACGATCCGCATGAACTGACCAACCTGGCAGGCAAGCCGGAACATGCCGATCTTGTTGCCCGGTTCATGGCAAAGGTTCGCGCGCTTTGGAACATGCCGGCCTATGACGCCGAGGTGCGCCAGAGCCAGGCGGCGGCGCTGGGTTGTCTATGAAGCACTACGAAATGGCGCCTATTTCCCGTGGGATTTCCAGCCACTGCAAAAGGCATCGGAACGCTATATGCGAAACCACATGAACCTCGACACGCTGGAAGGAAGCAAGCGCTTCCCGCGCGGGGAATGATGGAAACGCAAACCGCCCTGACTTTCCTGTCAATCACTCGATCATCGCGTCGATGACGTTGATGGCGCTCGGCAATGGCATCATGTTTGCCTATGTGCCGTTTGCGCTGACACAGGCAGGCCAGCCGGCCTGGGTGGCGGAACAGCGGTGACGCTGATTGCCGGTGGCGGCGTGATTGGCTGCCTGATTGCTGGCCCGCTGATATCGCGTCGGCCATGCGCGCATGTTCGCGGTGTTTTCAGCAGTCATCATCCTGTCGGCGGCGATTGTGGCGCTTGGCGTCATACCCCTGGGCATGGCTTGCCTCGCGCTTTCTGTATGGCATCGCGATGAACGGCAATTTCATCGTCACGCAGAGTTGGCTCAACCATTCGAGCGCAAATTCATGGCGTGGGCGGGCAATGTCGATCTTCTATCTCGGCTATGTGCTCGGTCTTGGCACCGGGGCCTATATTTTCGGTCAGATACCAGCTGCCGGAAACATGGCACCGATTGCCACCATCATGTTCGCCTGCATCGGCATCCTGCCGATTGCGCTCACGAAACTGGCAACGCCGCCACCGCCCGAGGGCGTGACTATCGCCCTTGCCAGAACCTGGAAGACGTCACCCGTGGGTTTTGTCGGCATCATGGCCTCTGGCGGCTTGTCGATGCTGGTACAGGGTTTCACCCCCATTTACGCCGCACAAAGAGGCTTGTCGCAGGGTGACATCTCGCTGCTGATCTTCCTGATGCAACTGGGCATGTTGGGCGTGCAAGTGCCATTGGGCGCACTGTCGGACAAGATCGACAGACGCCTTGTCCTGCTGATTGCCTGTGGCCTGATCGCCACCATGGCGCTGCTCGCAACGCAGGTCACCTTTGCCAGCATTCTCATGGCAGCGCTTATCTTCGCCATCTGGTCGGGCGCAACCGAGTCGGTCTATTCGATTGCCAATGCACATGCCAATGACAGGGCGAAGCCCGAAGACTATGTGCCACTTGCCAGCACCATGCTGGTCGCATGGTCTGCTGCAGCATTTGTCGTGCCAGGCGTTGTGACGGTAATCACCCCATCGCTCGGGCCTGTTGCCTTCATGTATGTCATCATTGCGCTGGCACTTGCCTACGGCGTTTTCGTCATGGTTCGCCTGACGAGACGCGATGCCGTTCCCGACGAACATACCGAACACTCTGAAATTCGCAGCGCGCAGATACCCAATGCCGAAACCCTGATGCCGAATGAGGAAAAGGCGGAATCGCGATAAAAATTCAGATATGCACTTGCAGCTTTTTCCAATCGGAATAGAGCGGTAGCTTGGTTTTGAACCTCGCGTGGTAGCTTGATGACATCCGGCATTCCCCTTGCCTTTGCAGCCTATTTCGGATTTTCGCTTAGTGACGCGATGATCAAGCTTGCCGGCAGGCATACGACAGTCTTCGAGATCGCCTTCTTCGTCACCCTGTTCTCGATCATCCCGATCATCGCTTCGAAGCCGTCCGAATTGAAATGGCGGCATGTCCTGAAGATGAAACGGCCGCTGATCGTCAATTTGCGCGGCATTTCCGGAACGCTTGGCGGCATGTGCGCCATCTACGCCTTTACCCATCTTCCGCTGGCGGAAGCCTATGCGTTGATCTTTCTCATTCCGCTGATCGTGACGCTGCTTTCGGTGCTGATTTTGCGCGAACCGGTAGGCATCAGGCGCTGGCTGGCGGTCGCGCTCGGATTTGTCGGTATCCTGCTGGTTGTCCGGCCGGGTTTCCGAGAAATCACCCCGGCGCATGTCGCCGGTCTTGGCATCGCCTTTTTCGGGGCGATCACCATAATTGCGCTCAGAACACTTTCCACGACCGAGCATCGCACCACCATCATGAGCATCGTCATTCCCTATGCACTCATCGCAAACGGCCTGTTGATGATTTCGCAATTCCAGTGGCCGGACCGCTCGCTGATGCTTATCCTGCTCGCTGCCGGCATCCTTACCGGCATCGGCCATTATTGCATCACGACGGCGACGCGATTGGCACCAGCGAATCTGGTGGCACCGGTGCAATACAGCCAGATCATCTGGGCCGTGGTATTTGGCTGGCTGATCTTTTACGAACTGCCAGATGCCTGGACCGTGGTCGGGCTGGTGATCGTCGGGATTTCGGGACTTGCTACCTTCATCCGCGAGGAAGCCCGGTTTGGCTGGTCGCGCAAGACGCCACTCCTGCGCAACCGTTTGTGATTGCTGTCACCCCGGCAGGTGTATCTTGAATTTCGCCCGGATTTCCTTGTCGAAAGCCGGATCGATGATCTGTTTGCGGGGAGCGCCAAGGATCTTGTTCTTGTGTGCCGTCGCTGCCTTGACGAGGTTGGGCTTGCCCACTTCCGCCCATTCCTTCGGGCTGGTTCTGTCCGCGATGCGCGGGTAGATATATTCGGTCTGCATGAGCGAAAGCGTCTGGCCATGCCCCAGATAATGCCCCGGACCACCAAGGCAGACCTGTTTCATGGTTTCAAGGCTGAGCGCATCCTCGGTCACGTCAATGCCGCGAATGCAGCGCTGGACCTGACCCAGCATGTCGTCGCCCAGCACCAGGGATTCAAGGCAGAAGCCCAGCAGCGAGGCGTGCATGCCTACCGCTTCATAGACCAGATTGAGGCCCGAAAGGCCCGCCATCACATTGGAAATTGCCTGCTCCCAGCCCGCCTGCATGTCAGGCATCTGGCGTCAGCAATGCCTGCCGCCGCCCCGCCGGGAAGATTGTAGAAATGGTGCATCTGCGCGCAACCTGCCGTGAGCAGCGCCTGCTCGCCCGAACCACCCGACATCGCACCGGATCGCAGGTCGGAGACGAAAGGCCAGGTTCCGGAAAATCGCCGGATGACCGGGCTTCATGGCATTGACATAGACGACACCGGCAAGGCATTCGGCAACCGCCTGAACGATTGCCGTCGCAATGGGCGCTGGTGCCGTGGCGCCTGCCTGACCGGCTGAAAGCAACAGCACCGGCATGCCGCCTTCGATGCAGGCCTCCATGACCTTGCAGGCTTCGGTGGCGAATTTCATCGGCGGCACAACGAAGCAGTTGGAATTGAAATGAATGGCCGGGCACGCCATTTTTCTTCGCCACCGGCTATCAGGTGGATCAGGTCAAATGCGCCCTGCATGAATTCCGGCTGGGTGAAGGATGTGCCGACATGTTGGAAGTGCCCGCGCAGCAGGCATAGATGGTGTTCATGTCCATCTCGAAATTGTCGGCGATGTCGCGGCAGACCATCGGGCGCTGATAGAAATGGATGTTGTCCATTTCCTCGACGATGCGTGCGGCATCGAAAAGGTCCTGAACGGTGGATCTGCGATATTCGTTCTTCTCAACATCCACAACATAGACGGCAGCGCCCGCCGTACCGAAATAGACCTTCTTGCCCGAAACCTGGATGTCATGCTTGGGGTCACGCGCATGCAAGGTGATGTCGCGCGCCGCCACCGCCAGCATGTCCTCGACAAGCCCGCGCGGAATGCGGATGCGGCCATCTTCGCCGAGAATGGCACCCGCTTTGGTCAGGATTTCAACGCCCGACGGCGGCGCATCGGCAAAGCCGATCTGTTCCAGCGCATCGAGGGCTGCATTGTGGATGCGCAATACGTCGGCATCCGACAGCGGCTTGTATTGCCCGCCCTGCAGGCCGGGTCGGACCGGGCGCAGGTTTTCAGCCAAGGGGGCGGAACGCACGGCAACGCGCCCTGCGCGTCCGCCGCTGCGCCTGGCGCGGCCGGGATTGGTCTCTTCAACTGCTTGCAGTGGGGCGTCCGTCATGATGCGGCTCCGGTAATGCGCTGTCTTTTGGTCTCTCCAGCGCGCGTTTCAACGAAATTTCGAATTCGCAATGCAGCTTGTGCAAGCGTCTGCTCATCCTGGCACAGGGAAATTCGTACATGCCCGGAAGCCGCCTTGCCGAAGGCTTCACCGGGCGTAACGGCAATCTTCTCGGCCTCCAGAAGGCTCCAGGCAAAATCCTCGCCACTCTCGAAGGTGTCGCTGACGTCCAGCATCACATAGATGCCGCCCTGCGAACCCCGCACCTGCGCGCCACGAATGCCGTCAAAGGCGCTGATCAGCGCCTTGCGTCGCGCATCATAGCGTTGCGTGAGTTCTTCCACTTTCAGCCAGCCACAAGCGCTCTTGCAACCGCATGAGAGATGAAATCGCCGAGGCCATAGGTCAGGACGAGGTTGAGATTGACAAGATCATCGACAACCGGCTTGGTCCGCGCATCCAGCCAACCCGCCAGCCAGTCATGCCATGGCTCTTGGACACCGAATTGACGACCAGCGTGCGCTCTTCCATGCCCGGCAATGCAAGCGGAGAAAGGTGCCGCTTGCCTCCAGTATGCATCCAGTAGACTTCATCCGAAATCAGCCACAGATCATGATCGCGACAAAAGCCTGCGATCCTCAAGGGTTTCGCGGCTATAAACCGCACCAGTCGGGTTGCTGGGCGAGTTGATCAGAACTGCACGGGTATTGGCCCTTACGGCTTTTTCCTCTACAGCTTCACGCTTTGGCTGGAAATCGTCTTCAGCGAGCGCCTCCACAACATCGAAGCTGGCACAGGCAACGCGGAACGCCTGGATAGGTCGCGTAATAGGGTCCCACAACAATGGCATGGCTGCCGGGATCAAGGGTTGCGTGAACGGCGGCGAACAACGCCCCCTTCGCCCGCCGGGTGCTACGATGATCTGTTCCAGCGTGGTCGCAACACCGGTAGACAAGTAGGCGCGGTAACGTCAGCCATGGCCTGGCAGCGCGACGCGGATGCCCTTAGTCGGTATAATGGTGATGACCGGCGCGCAGTTCCTCGACACAGGCGTCGGCTGACCGTCGGCGTTGGCCTGTCATGGTCACCGATTGACAACATGACAATGTCCTCACCCGCCTCCTGTCGTGCCTTGGCAGTAAAATGCACCTCCCATCCGCTGGGATCATTGCCGAGAATGCCGGAAATGCGGTTTTGAAAATGGCAGGCATCGCGACCTCAACCGCTCGTTCGCGGGATCCCAGCGGACCATCCGCAACCACTGCCTTGCACCGCTCACCATAGATTTCCACCTCGACCGTTGTGCCGCGCCGCCAGCCCGAGCGCAGCATGCTAAGCGCAATCGACTTGTCGACCCGATGGCCCCCCAACTCCGGACGTTGTTTCGCCCACCACCTTGCCATCGTGCCAGAGCGTCGACATGTAGGGAGCATCACACTCACCGGCATCCACAACGAGCGTAACGAACTGCTTCGTCACCCTGTTGCTGCCGCGATTGCCGCCTTGCCCAGGAAATCCGGCTTAGAGAAGTTTACGAAGCGCTCCAGTCCGCCCTGCAATGGTGTAGCCGGTCGACAGGTCGCCCTTCCACGCGCGATAGCTCTTCTCCAGCCGCAATGAATCCTGGTGCGAACATGCCGAAGGGCTTGAGGCCATGTCGACCGGCGGCAGAGACTGCATCGGAAAATAACAGCCGTGTCACCGATCTTGGTGTGGATTTCCCAGCCCAGTTCTCCGGCAAAGGAAACGCGAACCAGTTGGCAGTAGCGCCCGGCAATCAGCGTTGTCTGGTGCGTCAGCCATGGCATTGCCAGATCGGCATCGCAGACATCCGCGAGGATGGCGCGCGCGAATTGGGACCGGAAAGTATCTGGCACGAAAATTCCTCAGTCACATCCTGCAGCGTGATTGCCGAGCCCGCAGGCAGGTATTCTGAGCCACTCGAAATCATGCCATTGTGCGGTGGCGGCCGTTATCAGGAAGAAGAAATCCTCGGCAATCGCCATGACCGACATTTTCGGTCACGATCCGCCCTTCTTGTCGGAGAAATAGGCAAGACCGGATGCGTCCGGGCTTGGGGAACATTGCCTGTGGTAATCGAAAGCAGCCAATCGCGGGCACCTGCGCCCTCGACGCGGTAACGCGAGAAGCCGGGAAGATCGAGAATGCCAGCTGCATCGCGCACGGCAAGGCATTCCTCGCGGATTCGCGGTTGCCACGGCCCTTCGCGGTTCCAGGTCTGGGTGGATTCTTCCGACGTGTCGTCGCCGGGTTTCGCATACCAGAGCGCGCGCTCCCAGCCATTGAAGGCGCCGAATTGTGCACCCTGCGCCTTGATGCGATCATGGATTGGTGAGTGTTTCTGGTCGCGTCCCGCGGCCAGGCATGGCGCGGAAAATGCATGCCGTATTCATGGCCATATACTTCCAAGCCCTTGGCAACACAATAGTCCTTGTCTTCGGCAAAGCTGGTGAAGCGACGCGGATCACATGACCACATGTCCCATTCCGTCTCGCCCTCGGTGACCCATTCGGCCAGCACCTTTCCGGCACCGCCTGCCTGGTGTGGATGCCGGTAAAGACGCATGCCTCATAGGCATTGGGGACACCTCGCATCGGACCGACTAGCGGGTTGCCATCGGGCAATAGGGTATTGGCCCGTTGATGACCTTTGTTGAGTGCTGGCTGGTCCCGAGAATTGGCACCTGCTCAACCGCATCGTTGAGATACCATTCGAGACGCTCGATCGTCGGGATAGAGCTGGAACGAAAAATCGTCCGGCATCGGATCATCCGGCGTTGCCCAATGCGCCCTTCCATGACGCTCATACGGGCCGAGATTCATGCCGTATTTTTCCTGACGCAGGTAATAGAACCGTCGACATCGCGCAGCAGCGGCAGTTTGCGACCGGCTTCCTGCTCCAGGCTTTCAATTCCGATTTCTGTCAAACAGGATATATTGGATGGCTCATCACCATCATTGGCACCGTACGACCGAACATGTTCAATTTCTGTCAGTGCGATTAAATCGGCGGCATTTCGACCACCTTCTCGCAACGCACCTCGCCCTTTTCCGTTTGGATCACCCATTCATCGCCTTCACGACGAACAATTCCGTGACCGGGCAGAAACGGACAATTTTTAAAATTAAGATCGCGCGCGCTCCTTGGCAAGCGCTCTGTGTCAGTTGGGCCGGGTCGATGTCGCCATCATATATGGATCGTAAAGCGCGCCTTCGAGATCGCCATGCGTCTGGAGGTGGATATCGGCTGCTCATTTCATCAGGAGCAAGAATGTCAAGATCCATCCCCGGGATACCGCTCCATGCCAACAACACGCTTGAATTCCTGCAGGCGTTCCTTCGAATGGCCAAGGCGGATGGACCCGGTAACGTGATAGTTCATCGGATAATCCACCGCCTCACCCAGGCCGCGATAAAGCGAAGCAGAATAGCGCTGCATGTTCATGATCGACCATGAAGACGAAAATGTCGGCACATTGCCCGCGGCATGCCATGTCGAGCCGGAGGTCAGTTCGTTCTTTTCCAACAGCAGGCAATCGGTCCAGCCAGCCAGTGCCAGATGATAGAGCGCAGACGCGCCAACAGCCCCGCCACCAATGATGACGACCCGTGCATGGGTTGGAAGTTCGGCCATGGTGGAGCCCTTTCTTTCAATATACCGGAGGAGACACGACCCAGATGACAATCGCGGGTTTTTCACCCTTGTTGGCCCATCTGTATGGCGTGTCGGAGAATTGGAAGCTGTCGCCAGCGCGCAAGCGATAGTGGTCCTCACCGATCCACAGTTCGAGCGCACCCTCAACAATATAGCCGGCATCGACCGCAGAGCGCGCCTCGATGCGACCGCTCATCGACCCGGCTGCAAACACCGAGCGGATCAGTTCGAAGCTGCCTGACAGGTCAGGCGAAAGCAACTCCTCGCTCAAGCCGTCCTCGGCTGAACCGAGAATTGCTCGCTGTTCCTTGCGCACAATCCGTCCGCGTTCGTTTTCGGGAGCGGTTTCATTGCGGAAAAACAGTGATACCGGCACACCGAAAAGCCGGGCAACTGCCCGCAAATCGGTAATGGATGGCTCTGTCTGGTATTACTGCTCCACCCGCCGACAGTCAATGGATACCAATCTCGCCTGCAAGTACGCAGACTCATCGACCGGCTCTTGCGCGGCACGGATATCGGCACCTGCACCGATTGCTGCACCTTCGGCGTCGCTTTCGGCACTTCTGTCCAGAAGCGTTGCAGCTTCATCTGCCTTTGCCGTTGTCCGCTCCAAACCCTTCCCCGGGGCGTTTCATACATTTCGTCAGAAACGACAACGCGTGTTTTGCCTGTGGCCCGTACCCATGGCCTTTCGATGACACATCGCCCATGAATTGGCTATGAAATTTCAGGCGATTTTTTCATTTCCCACGAAAAAATGCAAGGGATATTTTTCCGCCTTCGCAGCGAGGTTACCGCTGCGGCGACGACTGGGCCGCTTCTCCAGCCAACGTGGCGGTTACCGGGCAAATGAGGTGCGACTACTGGCTTGTGTTGAGGCGTTTCTTCAGCAGGTCGATACTTTCATCATCGGTGGATTTCTGCGTCACCGGCTCGGCCTGGGCGCAATCCACCTTGTAGTCGAGAGCCATGCTCGCCTTGACGCAAACACCAACCTGCCGCACCCGGCGGAAGGTCGGTCAGGTCTACCGATTTCCACTTGGGATGCCCTTCAGAGCCGAAGCCAGATTGGTCAGTATCAGGCTGGAGAAATCAGACACCGCCTTGCAGCTTTCGCGGTGATAGGCATTCTTCTTGACGTCGTAGTCATAGGTCATCAGCACCGCCTTGACGGCAACCACCTTACCGGGTCCTCCCGCTGGAAGCCATAAGTGCCTGCGGGAATGGTGGCCGGAACATAGGTTGCCTGCAGGGCCGTGGGCTCATCCAGCGGCAGCAGATGAAAGCGGTCATGGATATCGCAACACTTGAAAACAAAGCTGTCGGATATCCCGCCACATAGAACAGCGCATCGATCTCGCCGGACAACAATTTTTCCATGGCTTCATCCGTGCCGATCTTCTGGCGATCCGCTGACGCGCAGGATATCAAGAACAAGCGAGGCCGTCAGAAAGGTGCCCGAATCCTGCCGCCAACTGCAATCTTCTTGCCTTCGAGATCACGCACACTGGCAATATCCTTGCTGGACAGCAGATGGATTTCCTCGTTGTAAAGGGGGAACATGATCCGCACGCCCTTCACGGCATTCTGGATTTTCAGCATTTCCCGATTCGTAGGTCTTGAGATATTCCAGAACATCCGATTGCACGATGCCGAACTGCGTATTCTTGCGATTGCGAACACCGATGAAGTTTTCAAGGCCTCGGCACTTTCCTGGACATTGAGTGTCTGTCCGCAGGCAGCACCCACCAGCTTGGCCATGTCCCGCCCAATCTGGATATATGTCCCCCCTTGGGGCCACCCGTCAGGATGTTCTTTCAAACTTGCTGCTGAAGCCGGCGCGAATACACCTGCCACGAGCACCACAACGGCATAGAAATATATCGCGATACGGACCAATTGAGCCCCTCTAACAATCAGATTCGAGTGCGCGGATCAGGTCACGCAGCGCCACCGCTGGTGCCCGGCCGAACGTATCTGCCAGTACTTTGCCACGCATTGTCCTCAATCAGCTCGTGGCAATACGCCGGTCACGCTGACCATTGCTCATGCCATCGAGCCCCTTGGCATTTTCACGGCTGCGGCGACCTCTTCAGCGGATCGCGCGGCCGCAGATCAGACGAAACAGCCGCGGTTCCCGCTCGCCATCCTTTGGCGCTGTCGCCGTCTCGGCCACGCCTGCAGGCTTTCTGATCTCCCGCCGCAGCTTCTCGGCTTCGGCGCGCGCCTGAGCCAGTTCCGATGTCAGGCGGTTGCGACTGTCAGCATCGCTGGAACTGCGGGCCATCGTTGCTTCAAGAGCCATGGCTCTTGCGTGCAGCATCGTTGCGCTCAGACCGGCCATTTCGCTTCCGCCCGGAAATGCGGATCTTTGGCGGCTTTCTGATCTGCCGAGCCACTCCCGGCATTGGCTTTCAGCGACCTGATTTCGTCTTCAAGGCTGGAAAGACGGGTAATTTGCGTCCATTCTTTTCAGTTGTTCGTCACGCGCAACAATCTTGGCGTTGAGCGCAGGGATATCCGTCTTTGTCGCCCGTTCGGGCTGGCGTCAAGATCGGTTGCAACCTGTTGCCCGCAACTCGATCCGGCTGCAGCTCTGCAATCGTCTTCTCGTTTTGAGCAAGCGCCTTGTCACGGTCAGCCAATTCGATTCAAGTCGGGGGATCTGATCGCCATTGCCATTGTCGAGTTGCGCCTGCAATTCGGCAATCAACTCCTTTGTCTTGTGACAACTCCCGACGCAGGGAGGCAATCTGTGCGGCATCACCGAGCTGCTTTCCGTCGCCAGTTTCTCCGCCAGTCTGGGTTGCCGCCGATTGGCAAGTTCAACATCCTTGGCATCGAGTGATGCCTGCAGGGATATGCCGCTTTTTCCGGAAAGCAGTTTGTCCCATGCGATATAGGAACCTGCCGCGATCGCAATGACTGCCAGCAGCACGACCAGCAAAGATGACCCACCCGATGCCGACGCCCGGGATGAACCCTGCCCCAATCGCTCATTGTCCGCTCCTCGAATGTCAAGCTGGTCATGGGATGGATTTAGGTCCTTGGCAATTGAAGGTGCGCCTGACCCTATTGGCCCAGATTCGAGAAGTCGAACAGTTTCCGATCCAGAAGATGCGAGGGACGAACATTGCAGCGCCCGGATCATCGTATCCTTGCGACCCGGCATCCTTGTTTCGATGTCCGAAAGCATGGCTTTCATCGCGTTGCGCTGCAAAAACCATCCTGCTTCCACAAAGGTCACACGGAATGAAGCCGGGAAACTGCATCGCCTCCGCAAACCGGGTAAGGTCAGCCTCCGCGCAAAGGCCGAGCGGGCGCAGGACCAGCACATCGCCTTCATCATTGATCAGCTTCGGCGGCATCGCAGCAAGCCTGCTGCCATGAAACAGGTTCATGAAGAAGGTTTCGAGAATGTCTTCCCGGTGATGGCCCAGCACAAGCGAGGAACAGCTCCTGCGCGCTATGCGGTAAAGATGGCCGCGTCGAAGGCGCGAGCAAAGCGAGCAATAGGTTGCCGTATCCGGCAACTTGTCGGTAACGATGGAATAGGTGTCCTGATACTCGATCCGTATTCCACGCCCAACTGGTCAAGATAGGCCGGCAGGATATGCTTGGGAAAATTCGGTTGCCCCTGGTCGAGATTGCAGACCAGGAGATCGACAGGCAGCAGGCCGCGCCATTTCAGGTCCAGCAGCACTGCCAGCAAGCCATAGGAATCCTTTCCACCTGACAATGCCACCAGCCAGCGGTCACCCTGGTTCACCATGGCATAGTCTTCGATCGCCTGCCGCGCATTGCGCACCAGCCCTTGCGCAGCTTGTTGAATTCGACCGAATTGGGGCGCTGCGAAACATCGGATGACAATCATCACCTCGATACCGTCGCGTCTGCGCGGGCAATGCCGTGATCGCCGAATTTGTCACATGTTCGTTCATGCCAACTGCACAGCATGACGGCCTGCGACTAAAGAAAATGTTCGCGTCCGCCTTGCATGAACGGTCAAAAAACCGCCCTGCAGCAACCGCAGGGCGGTTCGGAATTCGCGGCGGAATTGGTTCCGCCTCAGGCTCAGCGTGAATAGAATTCGACGACGAGGTTTGGCTCCATCTGCACCGGATATACATCGGACAGGCCTGGCTTGCGCACATAGGTCGCGGTCATCTTGCCATGGTTGACGTCGAGATAGTCAGGAACATCACGCTCGGCAAGCTGCGAGGCTTCGATAACCACTGCGAGCTGCTTGGACTTGTCCCCGACTTCGATGACGTCGCCCGGCTTGGTACTGGTAGGAACCAATGTTGACGCGACGGCCATTGACCTTGACATGGCCGTGATTGACGAACTGGCGCGGCAAAAAACGGTCGCGATGAATTTCGCGATAGACGATTGCATCAAGACGGCTTTCGAGAATGCTGATCAGGTTTTCGCCGGTATCGCCCCTTCTGGCGCGATGCTTCGGCATAGGTCTGCGGAACTGTTTTTCGGAGATGCTGCCAGATAGCCCTTCAGCTTCTGCTTGGCGCGAAGCTGCACACCAGGTCGGAAAGCTTGCCCTTGCGGCGCTGGCCGTGCCGCCGGGACCGAATTCACGACGGTTCACCGGGGACTTCGGACGGCCCCAGATGTTTTCGCCCATGCGGCGGTCGATCTTGTATTTTGCGCGATACGCTTGCTCATTGCATTTCCCTTCAAGGAGTTACAGACCAAGTTGCTCACACAACGGTTCAAGGAAACGGGCACCTCTCTGCCGATCTTTTTCACCGGCTGACAGAAACCGCCGCGCACGTTTTGCAGCCTGTTTCACGGGATACGTCAAAAGAACCGGGCCAAAGCGACCCGGAACTGCGTGAATTAGGGCGAAAGTTGCCTGAATGTCAATGCGCAGACGCATTGTTGTGTCATTCACCTGCAATCATGATCGCCTGCAGGAGACGAAGGATGAAGACCGGCACCTATGACGCATATGAACCGCAACTGGAACTTCAGGTCATCGACAGGGATATCTGGGTGGTGGATGGCCCGGTCCTGTATTGGGGCTATGGCGTTCCAGAATGGCCATTTCCCACGCGCATGACAATCATCAGATTGCCGCAAGGTGGCCTTTGGCCGCATTCACCGGTCAAACCTAACGACAATCTTCGTCGCGGCGGTCAAGGCGCTCGGACCGGCAGAACACATCGTCTCGCCAAACAGGATCCACCATGTATCGATTGGCGCCTGGGCCGAGCTGTTTCGGACGCGCGTCTTTGGGGTTCTCCTGGCGTCCGCGAGCGTTCAAAACTCGTATTCACCGATGATTTGGACGATTCCCCGCCCGGAAGAATGGTCGCAGGTGATTGACCAGCGCATTGCCCGCGGCAGTCCGGCACTTGAGGAAGTCGTCTTCTTTCACAAACCGTCTTCGACGCTGATACTGGCCGACCTCATCGAAAACTTCGAAAGCGACCGTCTGCATGGATGGCTGGCACGCATCATGTACCGGCTTATCGGTGTGGTTGCTCCGAATGGAAGAGCGCCGCGCGACCTGAGAGCGACCTTTGTCGGCAATCACGACAAAATTGCCCCGGTCGTTGAATGGATGATTGCCAGCGCCCCGCAAAGAATTGTCATCGCTCATGGCCAATGGTTCCGGACAAACGGAACTGCGGTATTGCAAAGGGCATTCGACTGGGTGAAGCGAGGCTGAACCGGCTATCCAACCGACAGCCCGAAGCCGCGCATCAGGCGAACGACATGCGGATCGGGATTTTCGGAAGTGAAGATCGCGAGATCAGGCTCGTCGGGCGCCAGCGCATCATCGCGCATCACCGGCATCAGCGACAATGCACGCCGTGCAATCGCCTCCGATGTATCAATCCAGTCCACTGGCCAGGGCGCTGTCTTGCGCATTCGATTGACGAGAAAGGGATAATGCGTGCAAGCGAGCACGACGATATCGGTATGCCTGCCATCCTTCTCGATGAAGCAGGGCTCGATCTCCGCGCGCACGGCATCCTCATCCACGAAACCCTCGCGCATATAGGTTTCGGCAAGCTGCGCAAGATTGCGGCTGCCGACAAGGCGAACATGACATTTCGAGGCATAGGAACTGATCAGGTCGCGTGTATATTGGCGCTTCACTGTGCCAGGCGTCGCCAGCACCGAAACCAGCCCGGAGCGCGTGCGCTCTGCCGCCGGCTTGATCGCAGGGACCGTGCCGACAAATACCTGTTGCGGATAGGCCTGGCGCAGATGATCGATCGCCAGGGTAGATGCCGTATTGCAGGCAATGATGATTACCGAGGGCTGCCATTCCTCGATCAGCCTGCCAAACAGCGCCGTCATATGCGCAAGCAGCGGCTGTTCTTCCCAATTGCCATAGGGAAAAGCCGCATTATCAGCAACATAGACAAAGCGGTTTGCCGGCATCAGCACCCTCGCCTCGCGCAGCACCGTCAGCCCGCCTATCCCGCTGTCGAATACCAGTACCGTCATGATTTGCGCGCCCACAATCTGTTAAAGCCCGGTGCACCGCGCAATTTCAGGCCCCAACGGCCATCAAACTCGAACAACAGCCGCGTGCGGGCAAATGCGCGCGCGTAGAACCAGCTGAAGGCCGCACCAAAGGCAAAACCGGCAAGTACATCGGAAGGAAAGTGCACTCCGAGCGCCGGGCGGGAAATAGCCACCCAAACGCCTGCCAGCAGGAAAAACACCCGGGCACGCGGAAACAGCAGCGCCAACCCCATGGCAAGCGCCCCCGCCGTTGTCGCGTGGCCCGAAGGAAAGGAAGCGAATTTGTAGCTGTCATGAAACGGAATGGACTGCCAGACATGACCGACTTCCGTGAATTTCGGCCTTGCCCTGCCGATCAGGTTCTTGAGCAGATTGGCAAGCAGGCCGGAAAACGCAACAGTCGTGAAAAAGGTAATAGGCATTGAGGACCAGCCTGTGCCACAGGAAACGCCCCTTGCCCCGAAAGCGATTGGCGGTCAGCACAGTCGCGCCGACCAGCCCGATGCCCGTGACATAGAGCACCTAGGCCGATTCGCCGAAACGGGTAATGAACTTGAAGACAGGATCAGCCTCGAATCCCGGCTGGCGCAGCCTTTCGAGAACCACCGGATCGACAAAGAAAAACAGGAAAACAGTTGCACTTGCAAGAACAGCCAAAGCCTCTGCCAGCGTAAGCAGCGACGGGAACACCGGGAACCGAACATCATTGCGCCGATGGTGGACAAAGGCGAACCACTGCTGAATTCCGCCCCACCAGCCTTGCATTTTCGCAGGCATCGCGGCGGTTGCCTTTTTCGTCCGGGCAACAACAGAACGCAGTTGCGATCCGTGTTTCCGGCTTTGTCTCGTCATTCATGGCTGGCAGGATTTCCCGTTGCTATTGCTCGCATGGCGGATATCACGTTTTTGGCCCTTTCGAAATTGTGAAAGCCGACGATATCCTACGAAGCCTCGTCTTCCGCTTCGCCATCCCCTTCCCTGTTCTTGATCCAGCGCCGCTCAAGCGCGGCAACCACGCCATGCAGGGTCCTGACCTCCTGCCCGCTCAGCCCGGCATGCGAAAAGATGTTGCGGATCGTCAACTGCATTTTCTCGCGCTTGATCTCGGGAAAGAAATAGCCTGCATCATCGAGTGATTTTTCCAGATGCGCCAGAAAGGTGTTTATCTGGTGGCGGGTCGCCGGCCGGATTTCCATGTCCTGGAAACCGAAGGCTTCCATCTTGCCCGATTTCATCCACTCCCATGCCATCAGCAAGGTTGCCTGAGCAATATTGAGCGATGCAAAGGCTGGATTGACCGGAAACGTGACCACGCTGTCGCAAAGCGCGATTTCGTGATTTTCCAGTCCCCAGCGCTCCCGCCCGAAAAGAATGCCCGCTTGTGCGCCCGCATCATGATGCTGACGAAGGCGACCTGCCGCCTCTTCGGGGCCGATCACTTCCTTGATCATGTCGCGCGGCCTGGCCGTGGTGGCATAGACATGGTGCAAGTCGGCCATCGCCTCTTCAAGCGTGGCAAAAACCGTGACGGCATCAATTACATGGTCAGCGCGGCTGGCAACAGCCCGGGCCTTCTCGTTTGGCCAGCCGTCACGCGGATTCACCAGGCGCAGATCGGCAAGGCCAAAATTCGCCATGGCACGCGCAACCATGCCGATATTCTCGCCGAGTTGCGGCTCAACCAGAATGATTGCCGGCCCTTCGGCAAGCATCGGTTTTTCGCGGTCGGTTCCGGCCATGGTTTTCCTGTCAGGTTCGTGCGGAACGGGTTACTTGCACAAAATTGCACAAATTGGAACGGGTTTGCCCCTATTGGCGGATTTGCGTTTCAGCCCGCATTTGCTATGAGAACGCATCCTTTCGAATATGGCGCGACAAGCGCCCTCCAGCCAAGAAAAAGAGGCTAGTCCAATGGCAAAAATCAAGGTCGCAAATCCGGTTGTGGAACTGGACGGAGATGAAATGACCCGGATCATCTGGCATTTCATCAAGGACAAACTGATCCACCCCTATCTGGACCTTGATCTGGAATATTACGATCTGGGAATCGAATACCGCGACAAGACCGATGACCAGGTAACGATCGACGCCGCCAATGCCATTGCCAAACATGGTGTGGGTGTCAAATGTGCCACCATCACGCCCGATGAACAGCGGGTTGAGGAATTCGGCCTCAAGAAAATGTGGAAATCGCCCAATGGCACCATCCGCAACATTCTGGGCGGGGTCATCTTCCGCGAACCCATCATCATGAAGAACGTTCCGCGCCTGGTACCCGGCTGGACGCAGCCGATCATTGTTGGCCGTCATGCCTTTGGCGACCAGTACAAGGCAAGCGATTTCCGCTTTCCCGGCAAGGGCCGACTGACAATCAAATTCGTCGGCGATGACGGCCAGGAAATCGAGCATGAGGTGTATCAGGCACCAGGCGCCGGCGTTGCGATGGCAATGTACAACCTCGATGATTCGATCCGTGATTTTGCCCGCGCCTCGCTGAACTATGCGCTATTGCGCGGCGTGCCGTGCTACCTGTCGACCAAGAACACGATCCTCAAGGCCTATGACGGCCGTTTCAAGGACATTTTCCAGAAATTTACGAGGCCGAGTTCGAGGCGAGCTTCAAGGAAAAGAAGATCTGGTACGAACACCGCCTGATCGACGACATGGTCGCATCGGCGCTGAAATGGTCGGGTGGCTATGTCTGGGCCTGCAAGAACTATGATGGCGACGTGCAGTCCGACACCGTGGCCCAGGGCTTCGGCTCACTCGGCCTCATGACCTCGGTGCTGATGACACCGGACGGCAAGACCGTGGAAGCGGAAGCCGCCCACGGCACCGTTACCCGCCATTACCGCCAGCATCAAAAGGGTGAGCAGACCTCGACCAATTCCATCGCCTCGATCTTTGCCTGGACACGCGGGCTTGCGCACCGCGCCAAGCTCGATGACAACGATGCCCTGATGAAATTCTCGCAAACGCTTGAAAAGGTATGTATTTCCACCGTCGAAGGTGGTTACATGACCAAGGATCTGGCACTGCTGATCGGCCCGGACCAGCCATGGCTGTCCACCACCGGCTTCCTCGACAAGATCGACGAGAACCTGCAAAAAGCGATGGGGTAAAACTCTTGGTTGAATCCATCTGAGTGCAAAAAAGAAAAGCGCCCCGCAAACGCGGGGCGCTTTTTTATATCAGCCAATTGTCAATTCAGGCGTTATGCCTTCAGCAGTCCTTCGACAGCCTCGATTGCAGCTTGCGCCTTGTCACCATCGGGACCGCCTGCACTGGGCCATGTCGGGACGGCCACCGCCACCCTGCCCGCCCAATGCGAGTGATGCAGCCCGTACAAGATCAACGGCATTGAGCTTGCCGGTCCAGGTCCGGCGTCACCCCGACCACCACTGCTGCCTTGCCATCGTCCGCGACAGCAACCATCATCGCCACACCGGAACCGATGCGCTGCTTGGCTTCATCGACCAGTCCTTGAGGTCCTTGGGCGGAAACACCGGGCGCAACCTGCGCCAGGAATTTCACGCCATTGACCTCCGCACAGGGTCAGCACCGGCATTGCCACCACCACCCAGCGCCAGCTTCTTACGGGCATCCGCCAATTCGCGTTCCAGCCTGCGCCGCTCCTCGACAAGGCTCGCCACGCGCGCGGCGGCATCTGCCGCAGGCACCTTGAGCACGGACGCAATCTCCTTGACGCGGCTGTCCTGTTCTTCGAGGTAGGAAAGCGCGGCATTGCCGGTCAGCGCCTCGATGCGCCGAACACCGGAAGCAACAGCCCCTTCGCCCAAAACCCGGATCAACCCGATTTCGCCGGTATTGCGGACATGCGTGCCACCGCACAATTCCAGCGAATAGGTCTTGCCCGCTTTCTCGCCGCGCGTTGCCGTGCCCATCGAGACCACGCGAACCTCGTCGCCATATTTCTCGCCGAACAGCGCCATGGCGCCAAGTGCAATGGCATCATCAACCGCCATCAGCCGGGTGCTGACGGGTGCGGCCTGGCGCACCACGTCATTGGCGATTTCCTCGATCTCGGCAAGCTCTTCACTCGAAATCCCCTTGGGGTGGGAAAAGTCGAAACGCAGCCGGTCGGGAGCTACCAGCGACCCCTTCTGCGCGACATGGGTTCCCAGCACTTCACGCAATGCCTCATGCAGCAAATGGGTTGCCGAATGATGCGCACGCACCCCAACCCGGCCCTTGTGATCAACCTCGAGCTCTACTGCCGCACCGCGTTTCAAGGTGCCGGAAAGCACTTCAGCGAAATGCACGAAAAGCCCTTCACCTTTCTTCTTGGTGTCGTTGACCCGCGCAACGCCGCCTTCGAAACGGATCTCGCCACAATCGCCGATCTGGCGCCTGATTCGCCATAAAATGGTGTCTGGTTGACAATGATGGCTGCGTGGCTTCCGGCAGAAACGCTTTCGACCTCTGATCCATCGGCAACCAGTGCCTGAACGACACCTTCTGCGGCTTCCGTCTCATAACCTAGAAACTCGGTCGATCCACACCGGTCGCGGATCGTGAACCAGACCTTTTCGTCGGCAGCATCACCCGACCCCGCCCAATGCGAACGGGCTTCGGCCTTCTGGCGCTCCATCGCGGTGGTGAAGCCATCCGTATCAACGCCGATGCCGCGTTGGCGCAGGGCATCCTGCGTGAGGTCCAGCGGAAAACCATAGGTGTCATACAGTTTGAACGCCGTTTCACCGTCGAGTTCAGCGCCCTTGTCCATGCCTTGCGTTGCGTCGGCCAGAAGCCCGAGACCGCGCTCAAGCGTCTTGCGGAACCGGGTTTCCTCCAGCAGCAATGTTTCGGTGATCAGTGACTTCGCGCGCTCCAGTTCGGGATAGGCACCCGCCATCTGCGCCGTGAGGGCAGGCACCAGCCAGTGCATCAGTGGATCGCGCGCACCAAGAAGGCTAGCATGGCGCATGGCACGCCGCATGATACGGCGAAGTACATAGCCGCGCCCCTCATTCGACGGCAGAACACCATCGGCAATCAGAAAGGATGAAGCGCGCAGATGATCGGCAATGACGCGATGGCTGGCCCGATTGGCCCCTTCCGCAGCAACACCGGTCGCCTCGACACTCGCCGAAATAAGCGCCTTGAACAGGTCAATATCATAATTGTCGTGCTGGCCCTGCAACACGGCCGCGATGCGCTCGAGACCCATGCCGGTATCAATGGACGGTCTTGGAAGCGAAACCCGCTCATCCTTGGTGACCTGCTCGAACTGCATGAAAACGAGGTTCCAAATCTCGATGAACCGGTCGCCATCTTCCTCGGCACTTCCTGGCGGACCACCCCAGATGTGATCGCCGTGATCGTAGAAGATTTCCGAGCAAGGACCGCAGGGGCCAGTATCGCCCATTGCCCAGAAATTGTCGCTGGTGGCAATCCGGATGATGCGATCATCCGGGAGCCCCGCAATCTTCTTCCAAAGCCCGAATGCCTCATCATCTTCATGATAGACCGTGACCAGCAACCGGTTCCTGTCGAGCCCGAACTCTTCCGTGATCAGCTTCCAGGCGAGATCAATGGCATTATCCTTGAAATAGTCCCCGAAGGAGAAATTGCCGAGCATCTCGAAAAAGGTGTGGTGGCGCGCTGTATATCCGACATTGTCGAGATCATTGTGCTTGCCGCCGGCGCGTACGCATTTCTGCGACGTTGCCGCACGCGAATAGTCCCGCTTCTCCAGACCCGTAAAGACGTTCTTGAACTGCACCATGCCGGCATTGGTGAACATCAGCGTCGGGTCATTGCGCGGCACCAGCGGGCTCGACGCCACGACTTCATGGCCGTTCTTGCCGAAATAGTTCAAGAAGGCGGAGCGGATATCATTGACGCTGCTCATGGTTCAGTCCGGATTGTCAGGTTTGCAGGTGATAATTGGTGAACCCGCCATTTAGAGCATGCGGGCAACAAATGGAAGCACCACGCATTGCCAAAGCGGTACCTGTGGCGGCCTGCACAGCCAAGAGCAATATCCAGACGCAAAAAACCGCAGGCAGCGGAGCATGTTGCTCCGAAACCTGCGGAAGTGACCGGAAGAAATAGAGGCGACGGCTTCCGGAGAATTCGTCAATCAGCCTTCGGCAGCATCATCAAAATCATTGCCACCATCCTCGTCACCGGGGCCACCTTCCAGCAGCGTATTGGCAATGAGGCCGGCATTCTGGCGCAGGGCAAGCTCGATCTCGGCAGCAACAGCCGGGTTGTCGCGCAGGAACTGCTTGGCATTTTCACGGCCCTGACCCAGGCGCTCCGAATTATAGGAGAACCATGCACCGGATTTCTCGACAATGCCTGCCTTGACACCCAGATCAACCAGTTCGCCGGTCTTGGAAACACCCTCGCCATACATGATGTCGAACTCGACCTGCTTGAATGGCGGGGCCAGCTTGTTCTTGACGACCTTGATGCGGGTCTGGTTGCCCACGACCTCGTCGCGATCCTTGACCGCACCAATACGGCGGATGTCGAGGCGAACCGAGGCATAGAATTTCAGCGCATTGCCACCCGTCGTGGTTTCGGGCGAACCGAACATCACACCGATCTTCATGCGGATCTGGTTGATGAAGATCACCATGGTATTGGAGCGCGAAATCGAGGCTGTCAGCTTGCGCAATGCCTGGCTCATCAGGCGCGCCTGAAGACCGGGAAGCGAATCGCCCATCTCGCCCTCGATTTCGGCGCGGGGTCAATGCCGCCACGGAATCGATTACCAATACGTCAATGGCACCGGAGCGCACCAGCGTATCAGCAATTTCCAGGGCCTGTTCACCCGTGTCGGGCTGCGAAATCAGCAGGTCCTCGAGATTGACACCCAGCTTGCGGGCATAGATCGTCCAGCGCATGTTCGGCATCGACAAAAGCACAGATGCCGCCCTTCTTCTGCGCTTCGGCAATCGTATGCAGCGCCATGGTGGTCTTGCCGGAACTTTCCGGACCATAGATCTCGATGATGCGGCCCTTGGGAAGACCACCAACCCCCAGCGCGATATCAAGTCCGAGCGAGCCGGTGGAAATGGTTTCAATCTCCACCACCTGCTCGTTCTTGCCGAGCTTCATGATGGAACCCTTGCCGAAAGCCCGTTCAATCTGACTCAACGCCGCGTCGAGTGCCTTGCCCTTGTCCACCGTGCTATCCTCTACGAGACGAAGTGAATTCTGTGCCATGCTTTATCATCCTTCCCCGCCGCATCCAATGGGCGCAAATTCCGCAGGTTGGCCTCTGCCGCCAGATCAACCCATGCTTGATATGTATCTGTTTTGTTCTCTTTTGTAAAGTGCCATAATATGACATAAAAACAAATACATAGCTTATTACGTTCCTTTCATGTTCTTTTTGTGTTCGATTGCAGCCTTAACGCAATTGATAAAATCCTATGATCACGCCAGAAGTCATGAAGCCTTGCGAATCGGAGTGACATCATGAAACCGTTCCAATCTGCCTGTTTTGTCACCGGCGCACATATGGATATTGCAGCGCGCCTGTTCGACATCCCGGTTTACGGCTCGTCCAATCCCGGCAGGCTGGTGCGCCAGCCCGGCGGTGCAGGTCTCAATGCTGCAAGCGTTGCCGCCTCCCTAGGCCTGTCCTCGAGCCTGGCGGGCCGGTTGGTGACGACGCACATGGACAGGAAATCCGCAATGCTGCAACTGAACGCGCAATAGCCGACAGACTGGTCACGCTTGTCGGTGAGCCAAGCGGTTCCTATACCGCAGTCATGGCGCCTGACGGCGAAATGGTCATCGGCATTGCCGATCTGGCCATTTATGAAAGCGTCGATGCAGACTGGCTATTGGAAAATTGTGCGGATGCGCTTTCCTCTGCGTCGCTGTGGTTCCTTTCGACCAATCTTGGCAAGCAGACCTTGGCCGATCTTGCAGCACAGGCTGAAGGCAGGTTGCTCGCTGCAGCCACCATTTCTCCGGCAAAGGCGGTTCGCCTGCTGCCCTGCCTTGCAGATCTCGACATGATCTTCACCAATGTGAAGGAAGCAAGGGCGCTTGTCGCGACCTCGCAATGGGAGCTGTCCGACGCTGATGCGCCAATGCTTGCCCGCGCCATCGCGGCAAGCGGTGTCAAGGCCGGGGTCATCACGCAGGGCGGAAATGACGCAATCTTCTGGCAGCACGGCAAATTCGGCTCCATCCAGCCGCCCAGGCTCGATCATGTCACCGATGTCAATGGCGCTGGCGACGCGCTGGCAGGCGCGGTTCTTGCCGGGCTTGCAAGGGGTCGTTCACTGGCCGATGCCCTGCCCCCGGCCATCATTGCCGCGCAGCTTACGCTCGCCTCGCCATTGCCGTTCATCGAGGGGCTCGACCAAGCAACGCTTGACAGGCTTGCGGTCGGCATCAAAGCAGTAGAGATTGACAGCCAAACCCGCTAAGGACCGCTTTTTCCATGCTCGACCCATCGCTATCGGATTACCTCGAATTCACGCCCGAGATCAGGGGCGCGCTGGTCGCGGGCCTGCCGGTCGTGGCACTTGAATCGACCATCATTACCCATGGCATGCCCTATCCGCACAATGTTGAGACAGCGCTTGCCGTGGAAGCCGAAGTTCGCGCAACAGGCAGTATTCCTGCAACAATTGCGGTGCTGGACGGCAAAATCAGCATTGGTCTTTCCCGCGAAAGGCTGGAGGTGCTAGCACGCACCGAAAAGGTCATGAAACTTTCCCGCGCTGATCTCGCATTTGCGCTTTCAACGGCGCGTCCGGGATCAACCACCGTCGCAGCCACCATGATGGCAGCAAGCCTTGCCGGCATCGAGGTCTTTGCCACCGGCGGTATTGGTGGCGTACATCGCGGCGCGGAGACGAGTTTTGACATTTCCGCCGACCTCATTGAACTTGGTCGAACCAGTGTCATCACGGTATGCGCGGGCGCCAAGGCAATTCTCGACATTCCCAAGACGCTGGAAGTCCTGGAAACACAGGGCGTTCCTGTCATAGGCTATGCGACAAGCGAACTGCCCGCATTCTGGTCGCGCGAAAGCGGCATTGCGGCACCCTTGCGGCTGGATAGCGCGTCGGAAATAGCTGCACTTTGGCGCACGAGAAAGGCGATAGGCCAGTCGGGAGGCATGCTGATTGCCAATCCGGTGCCGGAAGCCGACGAGATTCCTTCTGCTGAAATGAGAAAGCATATCGAAGCGGCAATTGGCGACGCGGAGGTAGAGGGAATCAGCGGCAAGGCAGTGACCCCATACCTGCTGTCGCGAATGCTGGAATTGACCGGCGGGCGCTCGCTGGACGCCAATATCGCGCTGATCCGCAACAATGCCCGGCTGGCCGGTGAAATTGCGGCAGCGCTGGCCTAGGGCCAGCGCTGCCATGTCATGCGTCTTCCACTGGCTTAGCCAGGAAGTGTGCCAAAACCGGGGCTGCCAAAGACATTGCCGGTCGCAGCCGATTTCCATCCGCCCTTGGCTGTTCCTGCAGCAAGATGGCGTGAGGTAGCCGCATCCGCATGCAGGCTGCCCTGCGGCACCTTGATAGCCTGCAAGGCGGAAACGACCGCAGTTCCCGCTGTTGCAGCGATGGCGGAAACGCCAATGCCCGCGGCAAACTGGCGACGTGTGATAGTGGTTTTCATGATGGTTTTCCTTTTGTCAGATCGTTCACGCTGCGCGCATCGTGCCAGCAAGCCTGGTTCCGCAATGCGGGCAGGAAGCGGTCATGGCAATGCGTGACTTGAGTTCAGGCGCAATCGCGGGATCACCGGCAATTCCAGCCAGCACCTGACCTGCTTCTGCGTGCATCTCGATGCATGGATTTGCGGCAACTCGTCCAGGTGCAGCCTTGGCTGCAGTCGCCAGCGGTAGCGAAGACGCAATCGAAGCCAGAGCGCTACTGGCTGCAGTGGTTGGTGATCAGCCGTCGGCGCGTAAGCCCCGATCTGATGCCGGTGTCGGCAGCTGAAACGACAGTTGAAGGTTCTACAAGAGAAAAAGGCATGATGCCTCCCATCCAATCCGGCCATTTCACACAGAAACGGACCGGCGCGACCGAACAAGCTCATTGCGCCCGAGGCCGGTCGCAACCAGGGGCCCGATTGATGTGGGAACCCCTTATACTCATTTCAAGCAAAAGATGGAGTTTCAGTGTATTTGCCAATCAGATGGCACGAAACACCCAGCGGACTATATCGCTGGCAGCACGGTCGAACGCAACATTCAACGCGTCGACGATCTGGCCCGGCCCGGTGGACCCAAGCGGCACCGAGACATCGAATACCTGCGACCGCACCACCTGCCGGTACGGTCCGATACGAGTTTCACCGAGAGCGATACCATGGCATCGCGCGAACCCGCGCCGACATTGGCCTGGAAGGCGCGAATATCCGTGACGATCTGATAGTCGATGACCAGTCCTTCGCCCGGCTTCGATACGGCGCGCACCCGACCGGTATTCTCGAATGCTTCGATAAGCCGCGCCTGCACCACCTTTGGCAGGCGATCGGACCATTGGGATTTCGCCAGATATTCGATTTCCGTTGGCGAAGCTTGACCACGATATTCTGCGAATCGAGCGATTTCAGAGCCGAAGGTTCCACGATCAGATTCGCGCCCGCGTCGAGCCGCGAATATTGATATTGGTCGGGGCTGTCAGGTCAAACGTGTCTGGCGGCACGCCGCCTGACTGGCAGGCGGCAGCAGCAACGCTCCCGAAATCAGAACCGACTGGCAAATCGCCCTGAAGCGCCTGTACCCGATCATCCTCACAGGTGAACTCATCGTCTTGGCCGCCCGTTATACTGCTTCACCTCTTCGCCGCCAAAAGCAGGCGCTGCGGATTGTCTTCAGACCTGAAATCACCCGGTCTATGCGACCGACAGAACGGCGTCCCGCACCAGGGTCCTTTACATCATCAAGGCCACGATTGGAAATTTCGATAGCCCGGAGGAAATTTCGTTGGCGCGCGCCGTCAATGTCCTGGCCAGTTCGCGATAATCGGCAAGTGTTCGGCGCACATCCTCCACTACACCCGTGCCGTCACCCTCGATAACAAACCGTCCAGTCCGGTCAAAACGCTGTCCACCTTGCCGGATGCCTTGTTGAGGCGCGACCAGTTCCTTGGTATCGGTGACAATCGCATCAATGTCTTCCTGCGTCGGGCAAAGGCATCCGTCACCGAATTGGCATTGGCAATAACGGATTTGGCATTTTCAGAGGCCTCTGACACATTGTCGACAATCTTGCCGATCTTCTCGGCATCGGCAGCTGCCAGAAGCTTGTCGACACTGGCAAGGCTGGTATTGATGCTGGCGGAGAACGCCTTCAGGTCGACCATCGCGGTCTTTGCGCTCGCAACCAGTTCCTTCACATCGCTTCCGGAACCTTTCAACTGCGAAGTGAACTCCGCTGTCGACCGAGCTGCGCACCTTGTCGGGTCCACCGATTTCACGATATTCTCGATACCGGCAATCGATCCATCCAGCTTTGCCGACAGCGTTTCGAGGTTTGCGGCAGCTCTTCGATACGCCGACAAGAAACTTGTCCACGCCCTCGGCGTTCTTCGCCAGCTAATCGGAAAAGGTCTTCACATTCGCGACTGTCTGCGAGATCGGTTCGCGATTGTCATTGATGAAGGATTCAACCGACGTCATCACTGTATTGGCACGGCCCGCCACTTCGCGAACCGTTTCGAGAATGTCGTTCACTGCCGAGGGCTGGCGGAAATCACCGGAATTGTGGAGCTTCTTGCAGCAGCAAGGGTGAGGCAGGCGACCCGCCCTTGAGCCGAAATATAGGCAACCCCGGTCAGGCCCTGGCTGTCGATCGTTGCATAGGTATCATCACGGATTGGCGTATCTGCCTTGACCTGGGTAACGGCATAGACAATGCGCGGATCATTGGCGTCGAAAAGAATGCGCGACACCTTGCCGACCTTGATACCGTGTTGAACAGCACGTCTGACCCGTCGCCAAGGCCGGTGACGGAACTCGATCTTGACGTTCAAGGGCACCAGATTGGTGGTTTCATCCAGCCGCGACACCCAGTAGATGAAAGCAAAGGCGGCAGCCAGAACGAATAGGTGAAAATGCCCACCGTCACATAATTGCGCGGGTTTCCATCCGTTCGTACCGTTTCCTGCTCTTGCGCAGCGACCGTTCAGCCGCCGGAATGTCCAACAGCAAGTCGCAACGTGCACGCTGCCCTGAAGTAGACTGCACCCATTCACACCCGATGCAAGCATCGCGGCAATGTTTCCGTCCACCAGAACCCTTTTTCTCCCAATACGGCAATACGGTCACAGGCAGAATACAGACTGTCGAGGTCATGCGTGACCATGTAGACAGTGAAGCCAAGGGTGTCGCGCAGCGTTACAATCAATTCGTCAAACTCTGCAGCGCCAATGGGATCGAGACCTGAAGTCGGCTCATCGAGGAACAGCAATTCCGGATCGAGCGCCAAGGCACGTGCCAGCGCCGCACGCTTGATCATGCCGCCGGACAATTGCGAAGGCATCTTGTGTGCAGCTTCCTGCGGCAGTCCGACAAGCCCGATCTTGAGACGCGCCGCCTCTTCCATCAATTGCGGGTCAAGCGACAGGTATTCGCGCATCGGCACCAGGATGTTTTCCAGCACGGTAAGCGCCGAAAAAAGCGCGCCATGCTGAAACATCACACCCATTCGCTGGTCAATCGCCATGCGATGCACGTCATCGGTTTCGTCATAATCGGTCCCGAATATCTCGATCTTCCCCGCTTGCCGGCGGTTGAGGCCGAGGATGGTTCGCATCAGCACCGACTTGCCGGCACCCGACGCCCCGACAAAGCCGAGGATTTCCCCGCGCCAGACATCGAGATCGAGATTTTCCAGGATCGTCGGCCCGCCAAAGCTGACAGTGATCCCGCGAACCCGCAACACCGCATCGCGGGTCGCATTGGTTGAAGCAATCGGGTTCAGGGTCGTATTTTCCACGCCGGCTTCCTGTTTCAATAGTCAATCTGGGCGTAGAAAACGGCGAAAAAGCCATCCACTACAATCACGAAGAAAATCGCTTTCACCACAGCCGCTGTTACCCGGCGGCCAAGGCTCTCGGCACTGCCCTCCACCTTCATGCCCTCGACTGCAGCCATGGTTCCAATGATCAGTGCCATGAAAGGCGCCTTGATGAGCCCGGCAAAACCGTTGACAGATCGATAGCTGCCCGCAACTTGATGATGAACGCGTCAAAGGAAATGTCGGAGTAGAAGCGCAGCACGACTGCCGCGCCGGTCGCCGCCATTGGCAATGAATGTCAGCAGCGGCAGCACGAAAGTGAGCGCCACCAGTCGCGGAAAGATCAGCACACCCACAGGGTTGAGACCGATGACCTGCAATGCGTCGATTTCCTCGCGCATTTTCATCGAACCGATTTCTGCAGTCATGGCGCTACCCGTGCGCCCGGCAATCATGATTGCCGTCAGCAACACGCCGACTTCGCGCAGCAACAATATCCCCACGAAATCGACTGTCAGGAATTCTGCCCCGAAATAGCGCAGCGACCAGGCACCCTGCTGCGCGATGATGGCGCCGATCAGAAAGGACATCAGCGCGATGATCGGCACCGCCCGCAATCCCATGCGATCCATGTGGTTGATGATCGATACCGGGCGCACGCTACCCGATTTTCCAGCTTTCATCTGCGGTCCGCGGATCGCAGCACCGATCATGTTGAATGAAAGAACTGCATCCCGGCGCATCGAATAGACAACGCGCCCAAGCATTTCCAGCATGCGCACGAGTCCCGTATTCTTGTATTCGAGAGGTACTGCGGTTATGTCCTCGCCGGCCACTGCTTCGATCAGGCGGGCTGAAAGGCCGCCCTTGAGCCCGCTCACCCTGACCTTGCCACCCGCCTGGCGCCAACTCCTCGAAAGCCGTGTGAATATCCAGGCTCCGAAGGTATCAATCCGCCCAATTCCGGACAGATCAAGCATCAGATCCGAGCCTTGTGCCTTGCTGGCAATGTCACGAAGCTGTCGGTCTACCGGCCCCACATCAGCGGCAACCCAATTGCCGAATGCTGCAATCGTGAACGACCCATCATCCTGGCTGACCGAAACCCGCGCAGCATCGCGTGCATCGTTCTCCATCACCTGGGATACGGCTTCACCCGTCATCAAACCGCCTGTCACTGCCTGGCCAAACCGCGAACGGACTACCGCTCCCGTGTTTGGTCTTGTTGCCGACCATCTTCAGACGGCTTCTACCACGCCCTGTTTGTTTCTGCAGCTTTGCGTTTCGGTAATTCTGTGGCACTTATCGCAACATCACGGGAAAACCACCATCCATGTCCGCAAAACTTCATTTCAGAACCGAGTCCTGGCCGATTGCCGGCAGTTTCAACATATCTCGCGGGGCCAAGACCAGTGCAGAAGTCATTGTTTGCCGAATCGAGCGCAATGGCGTTTCGGGTTTCGGCGAATGTGTTCCCTATGGGCGATATGGCGAGACCATCGAAAGCGTCAACGAACAGCTGGTCGCGCACGCCCACATTATCGAGGGCGGCGGCGACCGCAATGACCTGCGAACAAGAATGCCCGCAGGTGCTGCAAGGAATGCCATTGACTGTGCGATATGGGACCTCGAAGCCAAGGAAAACGGTGTCGAGGCGCATCGCCTGGTATGCAGACATCCGCCCCGCCCCATCCCGACTGCCATGACAATCAGCCTCGACAAGCCGGAGGAAATGGCGGCCAATGCCCGCCTGCATGCCCATCGTCCCTTGCTGAAGGTCAAGTTGGGCGGTGATGGCGACGAGGATCGTATTCTCGCGGTTACGGCATCTGCCCCGGAAGCTCGTATCATACTGGATGCCAATGAAAGCTGGCGCGAGGACAATATCCACGAGCTGATGATGGTAGCCGCCCAGGCCCGCATCGCGCTGATCGAGCAGCCCCTGCCCGCCGGCAAGGACGAAATCCTGTCGCGCATCCCGCATCCCGTGCCAATTTGCGCCG
>JAWKWN010000024.1:0-36183 GCA_041397505.1 Nitratireductor sp. | reverse complement strand
CGGCGAAGTCGTGACTGACGCCTGCACCTATCTGATTGACCAGGGTGCGGGTGAGAACGAGGTTACCGGTTACTTTTACGCCATGCGTGCGCTCGCCAACACTGACCGTGCTCAGAATTGCAGCGATTCACGCAAGGTGCAGCAATTGCTGAAGGATCCGAAAATGACGGACATGATCAGCGAGATGATTGCGACCAATTGCGGGTGAGTGCCGGACCAACGGCAATCACCCGAAATATGCCTGCAACGGGCGAACCTGCAATTCACCACGCTTGAGCGCGGCGACTGCCTTTGCCGCTGCCGATGCTCCTGCGATGGTGGTGAAATAAGGAACCTTGTGCATCAGCGTCGCGCGGCGAAGCGATTTTGAATCGCTCAGAGCCTTCTGGCCTTCCGTGGTGTTGATGACCAACTGCACCTCGCGATTGCGAATAGCGTCCTCAATATGCGGGCGACCTTCCAGAACCTTGTTGATGCGCTCGGCCGGTACGCCGTTTTCCGCCAGATATCGCTGCGTTCCACCGGTGGCAATGATGCGGAACCCTACAGCATGCAAGGTCTGCATCGCGCCCAGATACGCGGCTTGTCATCGTCGCGCACCGGAGACAAAGGCTGCTTTGCCGGCAGGCCGGAACCCGCGCCCAATTGTGCCTTGGCAAAGGCGATGGCGAACCGGTATCAAGGCCCATGACCTCGCCTGTGGAGCGCATTTCGGGTCCGAGCAATGTGTGTCGACGCCGGGGAAGCAAGAACGTAAAGATTTGCTTCCCTTAACGGCAATATGACGATCTTGCGCGGATCAACCAGGACCGCCATAGGGCGCTGCCGCTTCCGCCAGTTTCTCGCCTGCCGGCGACGCGCGCAGCGATCTTCGCAATTGGCATCCCAACAGTCTTTGCAACAAATGGAACGGTGCGTGATGCGCGCGGATTGACCTCCAGAATGTATATGGTGCCGTCCATGACGATCGCGTATTGCACATTCATCAGGCCGCCGACATTGAGTGCCTTGGCAAGCAGCTTTGTCTGGCGTTCCAACCTTCAACCAGCGTTTCGTCCGACAGCGCGAAAGTAGACCGCAGCGAGCAGGCCGGAACGCCTGAATGAATGCCGGCTTCCTGATGGCGTTTTGCATGATACCTGCGACGAAAGCTGTCTCACGGCAAAGGCAATCGACATCAAGCTCAACGGCATTGGCAGGTAGCTGTCGAACAACAGCGGTTCTGCCCAGAAAGCAAAAGCGATTCGCCCGGTCTTGTCGCGTTGACAGCGCGCCTTGATATCTTCGGGGAACGAGTTCCGGCACGGTGCCGAGAAGGTAGTTCTGCAGATCGTCCTCGCCACGGATGATTCCGCATGGCGCGGCCACCCAGAACGTAGGATGGACGACGACCAGCGGGCCGAGTTCCCCCAGCGACAATGCGCGCCTGCCAACAGAGAAGGCTATGCCGTTGCGCGGTTGGGTGAGCTTCACCTTGGTCAGCAATTTCTGAACCAGTCCTCGGCCAGATCAATCGCGTCAGGTGACGTTCCCAGATCGGAATGCCGGCTTTCCCCCGCGCACTGGCGAGTTTCAGCGGTGTCTGGCCGCCAAATTGCACGATAACTCCGCGTGAAGCGTTCCGTTTGCCTGTTCCGCATGCAGGATTTCCAGTACGTCCTCGGCAGTCAGCGGTTCGAAATAGAGCCGGTCCGAAGTGTCATGGACTGGTCGAAACCGTCTCCGGATTGCAGTTGATCATGATGGTTTCTGAAACCGCATCCTCGAGCGCAAAGGCTGCATGGCAGCAGCAATAATCGAATTCTGATGCCCTGGCCGATACGGTTTGGCCCGCCGCCAAGAATGACGACCTTGTCTCGGTTGGAGACTTCTGCTTCCGAGCGCAGCTACCAGCGAAAGGCACTTCATAGGTTGAATACATATAAGCGGTGGGCAAGGCGAATTCCGGGCAGCACAGGTGTCGATGCGCTTGTAGACGGGATGGACGTCAAGTTCGTCCCGCAGGTGCTGACTGCCGCCGCATCGCTGTTGGTCAGGGCAGCAAGGCGCGCGTCAGAAAAGCCCATGGCCTTCAACATGCGCAGGTTTTGTGCGTCTTTCGGCAGGCCATGCTCGCGGATGCGGGCTTCCATCGCAATGATTTCGGCAATCTGTTCCAGAAACCACGGATCAATCTTGCAGCTTTGATAGACCTGCTCGATGCTCCAGCCTTCGCGCATCGCCTGGGGCAACCATGCGCAACCGGTCGGGCGTCGGCTTGCCGAGAGCGGCGCGAATGGCATTGAGGTCGTCACCCTCGCCAAGGCCCGGAATTTCGATTTCATCAAGACCGGTCAGGCCGGTTTCGAGACCGCGCAGCGCCTTGCATTGACTCGAAGGTGCGGCCAATGGCCATGACCTCGCCAACGGATTCATCGAGGTCGTCAGCACCCTGTCTGCACCGGGGAATTTCTCGAAGGCAAAGCGCGGGATCTTGGTCACAACATAGTCGATGGTCGGCTCGAACGAGGCAGGCGTTGCGCCGCCGGTAATGTCGTTTTCCAGTTCGTCGAGCGTAGCCAACCGCGAGAAGTGCCGCGACCTTTTGCAATGGGAAAGCCGGTCGCTTTCGATGCCAGTGCCGACGAGCGTGATACGCGCGGGTTCATTTCAATGACGACAAGGCGGCCGTTTTCCGGGTTGACTGCAAACTGGACATTCGAGCCGCCTGTTTCGACGCCGATTTCGCGCAATACCCGCAATCGATGCGTTGCGCATGATCTGGTATTCCTTGTCGGTCAGCGTGAGCGCCGGGGCGACGGTGATCAATCGCCGGTATGCACGCCCATTGGGTCGATATTCCCCCGATGGAGCAGATGATAGATGCAGCGTCGGCGGGTCGCGCACGACTTCCATCTCGTATTCCTTCCAGAAGCCGAGCACCGATCCTCGATCAGCACTTCGGTGGTGTAAGTAGGCGTCCAGTCCACCTTCGACAATCTCGAAGAATTCGGATTTGCTGTGGCAATGCCGCCGCCGGTGCCCCGAGGGTGAAGGGACGGGCGGATGATTGCCGGCAGGCCGATTGCCAGCCAGCGCGTCGGATGCAACGCCATGGCATGGGCCTTGTGGCGTTCCTTGCGATCGCTCTCGCCAGCCGCCCATTCGCGCTCGAAAGCTGCCAAGGCAGCCTTGCGTTCGCCCTCATCGGCATGGGCGGCGATGATTGCATCCATAAGTTCGCGATGGCGGGCGATCCTGCTGCTTGATGGCGGTGGCGTTGGCGAGTTTGGATTTCGGGGTTTCAAGCCCGATTGTTGCCATTGCTTCACGGAACAAGGCCCCGTCTTCCGCCTTGTCGATGGCATTGGCGTCAGCGCCGATCATCTCGACATCCCATTTGTCGAGAACGCCCATCTGGCGGAGCGAAAGTGCGGTGCGTTCAGCGCTGTCTGGCCGCCCATTGTGGGCAACAGCACCATCTTTCTTTCGTGGGGCCGCCTCTGGTGCGTTCTTCTTTTTCGATGATCCGTGCGACCACTTCCGGCGTTACCGGCCTGATATAGGTGGCATGGGTAACACGGGTCCGTCATGATCGTGCCGGATTTCGTTCGACCAGAACGATCCGGTAGCCTTCCTTTTTCAGCGCCTTGCAGGCTCTGTGTGCCGGAATAATCGAATTCGCATGCCTGGCCGATGACAATCGGGCCTGCACCAATGATGAGAATGGAGTGGCTCGGGCGCTTTGGCATGGTATCTTTCCGGTCAGTCAGCGTTTCACGTGCGCGAAAACCCCTGGCGGGTTTTCCTGCCGGATGAAGCGGTTTCCTGTTGAGGCTAGAAGCGCCTTATATGGAAGGATTGCACAGTATGGAACCCCGCAAAGCGGGAATTTCGCAGTTGCGAACAGTTTGCGTCAAGGCAGTGCCGCCGTCACGTGCTCCCTGGCGCGGACCGGACCAGTATTCACCTGCGCTGCCTCGCGATAGCTGCGGCTGACGGGAACGCTGGTGCCGTTGGACAGGATCAGTTCCATCCGCCCATCGCCGCGCTCAAGCCTTGAAGCATGGGCCGCAGCTACCCACCAAGAGCGGTGAACGCGTCTCGCCAAGGCCGGTGCCCAGTTCGTTTTCAGCGTCCGCCAGTCGTATCAAGATCATTTCGAACCGCGCGCGTGGTGGTGACCCCACATAATGGTCCTTCGCGCCTGCAGCGAAATGATATCGCGCCCAAGCCCGACCGGCAGGCGTTTGAAGAATGCGATTTCAGCCCGCGCAGTTGCCTGTGGTACGTCTGCAACGGCACTGGTGTTTGATGTCACGAGATAAAACAGCAGTGATACGGCCGCGGAGATCGGAACCGTTACCCCGGCCATCCGAAGCAATGCTGGAAAATGTCCGGTAAATGTTGCGGGGTCGATATCTCCCGAAACAAGGTTCCAGAGCCAGACAATTGCAGCAACCGGAAGGCCTGCGATCGCGCCGGCCAAAGTCCTGGCAACAGCATCCGGCAAACCCAGGTCGAACAAAATCACGGAAATCGCGACTGACAGACCAAAGGCAACAGGAAAGGTCAGTATGCAGATGCCAGCCCAGTATACCAACCGCTGCGAGAAGGCCATGTCGGTTATGGTTCCGAACGGCCCCATGACCGTCAACATGGCAATAACGGCAGCCATGCCGATCCACGCCTTCGGATTGACCGCCATCGCATGCAATTCACGAAGCGCGAATTGCCTTGCCGTCGGTTTCACGAAGTTTTCGCTGTCTTCCGCGTAGTTCGGCTGGTTCCCGGTCATGGATGCGTTTTATCGAGACTGCATCGAAACGCAAGCCGGGATAAATGCCATGAACCTGGACCCCATCCTGAACGCAAGTCCCGCCATCCAGTTGCACGCGCTGGCCGCAGTCTCGGCGCTGCTGCTTGGCGCAGCCGTGCTTTGGCAGAAGAATGGCGGCCCGCGCCATCGCCTGCAAGGGCGGCTCTGGGTGGCGCTCATGGTCATCACCTCGCTGAGCGGTCTGTTCATTCATGAAATCAGGATGTTCGGCAGTTTCAGCCCCATCCATCTACTCTCGGTGCTGGTGCCCTTTGCATTGGCAAGAGCGGTCATGCATGCGCGCGGGGGTCGGATAGCCGAACACAGCCGGATCATGCGCCTGACCTTTGTTTGGGGCATGCTGGTGGCTGGCGGCTTCACTTTCTTGCCGGGCCGTATCAACTACCAGATCCTGTTTGGCGAGACGCGTCCCGTGGCGCTGCTGTCCGAACATGGCGGGATCATCCTTCTGATGGCCGCAATGGTCGTCGCATTGTGGTTTGCCCGCAAATCCCGGATCGCGGCGCGAAGCGGGCTGTGAAAATGATTTGGACAAGCATCCTGCTTTTCCCTGCAATCTCGCTCGCGATTGCCGTCGGTCTGGTATTTTCGCAGGCTCCGGGCAGGACGAATTCCGTCACCAGCGAGGGCAAGGACGGAGCGATGGAGTTTTCGTCGGCGGTTGAAGCCGACTACAGCACAATGCCAGGGTTTTCCAAATGCCAGACACGGGCAGGAGATGAATTGCCCTATCGCGGATATGCTTCTGCGGGCGAGAAGAAGCGGATATTCATCCTGTTGCACGGTTCCGGCTGGCACGGAATGCAATTCCATCCGTTGGCAAAGGCATTGGCCGATGCCGGACTTGGCGATGCGGTGGTTCCCGATCTGCGCGGCCATGGTCTTGACCCGGCAAGGCGGGGTGACGTCGATTATATCGGCCAGATGGAAGACGATATCGCTGATCTGGTCATGCATGTCCGGTCGAAGTCGCAAGCACAGGGCCAGGACAAGCGTCAGGTGATTCTTGTCGGCCATTCATCCGGAGGCGGGCTCGCAGTGCGATTTGCTGGCGGCAAACATGGCAGGATGGCTGACGGCTATGTACTGCTTGCGCCGTTTCTCCAGTACGACGCGCCAACCACGCGAAAGAATTCGGGTGGCTGGGCGATGCCGGCAATCAGGCGGATCATAGGGCTCTCCATGCTCAATTCGGTCGGGATTACCGGCCTCAACCATTTGCCGGTGATTGCTTTCAACATGCCAAATTCGGTGCTTGAGGGGCGGTTTGGGTCAAGCGCGACGCTGTCATACTCCTATCGGCTGAACACGTCATACTCACCACGGCGGGATTATCGGGCGGACCTGGCAAATATCCGGCAACCTCTCCTGGTCATGGCAGGGGAGGCTGACGAGGCTTTTCATGCCGATCGCTATGAAGCAGTCATCAAACCATCGGTGCCGCAAGCCGAATTCCGGGTCCTGCCCGGGGTCACTCACCTTGGAATTGTGAGCGACGCCATGACAGTCAAGGGCATCGCAACATGGCTTGGCAGGACAGAACTTTGATGGTCACGCACATGCTCCCAGCAAGGGTGTTGGCGGTGTGAACCCGTATTTTTCGTTGCACTTTTGTTGCGTCCACGGTTTATGGTATCGCAAGACCAAGGGGCGTCAGGCCCTGCACCGAGTTTCGGAGGACTGTCATGCGGTGGCGAGGAAGACGGGAAAGTACGAATGTTCGCGATGTGCGCAACGATGGTGGCGGCTTCCCAGGTTCCCCGGTGGCCGTGGCAGTACGTTTCGTATTCCCGTTGGCGGGCCTCGCCAGGCATCCGGCGGAGGAATGGGCTGTGGCACGCTGATCATTATCGGTGTCGTGCTCTGGTTCCTCGGCATCAACCCGCTGACGATCCTGGGCGGCCTGGGTGGCGGGCTTGGCGGCGGACTTGGCCCGTCGATCACGCCAAACACTTCCGCGCCGAAGATTGACCCGCGGGCGGGGACGAATGGTCGGGAAGACGAAATGAAGCAGTTTGTCTCGACGATCGTCAGCTCTACCGAGGAAGTCTGGACCGGTATCTTCAAGCAATATGGCAAGCAGTATCCGCTGCCCGAACTCGTGCTTTTCTCCGATGGCATCCGTTCGGCTTGCGGCATGGCGTCTTCGGCCTCGGGTCCGTTCTACTGCCCGGGTGACAAGAAGGTCTATATCGACCTGGCTTTCTACAAGCAGTTGGCACAGCAATTCGGTGCGCCCGGCGATTTTGCGCAAGCCTATGTGCTGGCGCATGAAGTGGGCCATCACGTGCAGAACATCATTGGCGTCTTGCCGGAATTCAACCGGATGCGGCAGTCATTGGGCAAACTGGAAGTCAACCAGATGTCGGTGAAGGTCGAGTTGCAGGCGGACTGCTTTGCAGGAGTCTGGGGTCACTATGTGCAGCAGGAAGGCTGGCTGGAGGCCGGCGATCTCGACGAGGCGCTGAATGCCGCTGTGCAGATTGGCGATGATGCGATCCAGAAGCGCACTCAGGGCTATGTCGTGCCGGATGCGTTCAATCACGGCACTTCGGAGCAGCGCCATTACTGGTTCCGTCGAGGCTTTGAGTCCGGGCGTATCGAATCCTGCGACACGTTCAACGCCAATAACCTTTTGATCGCAGCGCGCGAGGAGCATTATCATGCGCATCCTCGCGCGTATCCTCACATTGCTATTCAGCCTTTCGGGTCTGGCCACTTTCAGCCAGGCACCGGAATTCGCGCAGCAATATCGCCAGAGGCTGGGCGGCGCCGTTGAGGAATTGCGCCGGGTTGTAGCTGATTTTGATGCGGATGCCGGACGTTCATCCATGTCGCGCGAACAGGCTCTGAGCGAAATGAACGCGGCCGAGACGCCATTCGTTCGCGACCGTGGTGCCAGCATGTCATCCACCATCACGCGTTACGAGACACTGGAGAACCAGCTTGGCGAGATTGATACCGCGCCTCAGCTTGTGCGTCCCCTGCTGGTGCTGAAATCCCCCGACAGGCAGATTGTCGAAGATGCATGGAAGGTGTTCGAGCCTGCAGTGCCGCTGACGACTGCTGGTGGCATATGGGGCGGTGCCGGGCTGATGCTAGGCTTTGTTTCGATGTGGGGTGGCACATGGCTGGCGCGCAAGGGACGAGCTCGCATGCGCGGTGGAAATGGCGGTAAAATCCGGATTGGCGCTGCTGCTGCCAATGAGGTTCCGAGCGATATCGTGATCGAGGAAATGCCTGCAAAGATATCAAGCAACATATCGGGCGAGGTATCCGGTGGCGTCGATAGCGATGCAGAAAAAACGGGGCCATCAACCCGAACCGGAATCGCCATGATGGCGGTCAAGCCCGGTCCGGAAGGCTGATTGAGGGAACACCAAGCTTGCCTATGGTGGCTTTTGCCTCCATCATGGCCAGCGAAAGCGGGAATTGCGAATTGAAAAACAACAATATCAATACCGATGGCTCGCTGATTCCCGACAGCGTCGAAACCTCCAGCAAGCCGCAACTGCCCTATCCACGGCGCAGGGGCATTCGCTTCATCCTGCGCCACATGGCAGGGCTGGCATTCTTCGTGCTGGCACGGCTGCGAATTGAGGGCAGGGAAAATCTGCCGAAATCCGGACCGTTCATCCTGGTCGCCAATCATTTCCATTTTGCAGATCCCGTGGCGCTGCTATGGGCATCACGCCGTCAGGTGGAATTCATCGGCGGTTTCCGGTTTGTCTTCGCTCCGAAGATTGTGCATTTCCTTCCGCATCTGTGGGGGTACTTTCCGGCGTTTCGCGGCGGATATTCGCGCAAGACATTGCGCTCGGCGCTCGATGTGCTGGCGCAGGATGGCGTCGTGGCGCTGTTTCCCGAAGGCGGCGTCTGGGCGCAAGTCCTGCGGCCGGGCAGACCGGGGGCTGCGTTTCTCGCGGTCGAATCGGGCGTGCCGGTGGTGCCCGTTGGCATTGACGGATTTCCGGGGCTTTTCAGGAAAGGCGGCCAAGGCTGACAATCCGCATCGGCAAGCCGATTGGGCCGTTCAGCGCTGCAGGTGTTGCGCATGGCAGGCGCGGGGAAATCGATGCGATCACGGATGAAATCATGAGGGCAATTGCGGGCCTCATTCCGCAGGACAAGCATGGGGTTTATTCCAGCGACCCGGAACTGCGTCGCGCGGGTGAGGAAGTGGCGGAGTTTCCGTTTGATGCGCCCGACCTGCGCGGTATGTAAGGCAATGCCGATGGCAATGACCTTCGGCTGATGCGGGACTGAAAGAGGGAGTAACAGGATGGGCAGGTTTTTCAGGACGGAAAAAGGCCGCAGATATGCCTGGCATCTCTATGATTTTGGAAACTCCGCCTATGCGGCGGTGGTAATTCTTGCCATCTATTCCGCCTATTTCAAGGAAGGTGTCGTGGGAGGTGCGGAAGGCTCGCGCCTTTGGGGGCTGGCCGTTGCGATAGCCATGGCGGTGGTTGCTGTGATTTCACCAGTGCTTGGCGCCATGGCCGATCGGCTGGCGATCAAGAAGCGGATGCTGCTGATATTCACGCTGATGTCGGTCTTCTTCACCGGGATGCTGTTCTTCGTGACAAAGGGCGACATCGTGACCGGCATGGCATTCTTCATCCTCGCTGAAATCGGCTATCGCGCCGCCCAGGTCTATTATGACGCGATGCTGCCGGAAGTGGCTTCGCGCAAGGAACTGGGCCGGATATCGGGCATCGGCTGGGCAATCGGCTCGCTTGGCGGCATTCTTTGCCTGGCGATCGTGCTTCCGCTTGTCGTGCTTGTCGGCGGCAATTTCATCATCCGGCTGACCATGGTCATCACTGCCGTGTATTTCCTGCTGGCCACGCTGCCGCTGTTCTTGTTTGTTGAGGAAAGGGCTAAGCCCAGACCGCTTCGTCCGGGTGAAAACATCGTCAGGGCCGGGTTCAGCCAGCTCTGGCAGACGATTCGCGACCTCAGGCATCACCGCGAATATCTGAAATTCATGATTGCCTTCATCCTGTACAATGACGGGGTAATGATCGCGCTGAACTTTGCCGCAATCATCGGTGCGGTGCTCTACGGTTTCCAGCGCGAGCAGTTGATCGTGCTGATCATCCTGGTGCAGCTCGCCAATTTTGCCGGTGCCTGGTGTTTGGAATCTTGAGCGACCGCTTTTCAGCCAAGTCATCGCTGATTGCGTCCATGGCGGTGATGGTCGGGGCCGTGATCTGGATGCAGATTGCCACTGGTGCGCCGTCGCTGTTTTACGCGATCGGATCGCTGGCAGGCTTTGCCATTGCCGGATTGCAGTCGGTCAGCCGCTCGATGGTGGCGAAGCTTGCTCCTGCCGGGCGCAGTGCTGAATTCTTCGGGCTGTTTGCGGTTGCCGGGCGTTCATCGTCGGTGATCGGGCCAGCGGTGTTCGGTTGGGTTGCTGCGGACGGTGCTGCACACTATCTGGCGCAGGGCCTCGAGCCGCTGGCGGCAGAGCAGGCGGGGATGCGGCTGGCGATCTATGTGATCCTCGGCTTCCTGTTTGCAGGAACCCTGCTTTTGGCAATGGTGCGCGAGGAAGAGGGCGCTGCCATGGCCGAGGCCGCAGCCTCGGCATAGCCACAGGAACCGGCATTTCCTAGAAAAGCTTGTAGGTTATTCCTGCCCGCACGGTATGGCTGGAGGGCTGTGCCACCAATATGCCACCGGTATTGAAGTCATAGTCCTCGAACTCGGTGTAGCGATATTCGATCTTCGCGGTCCAGCGGTCGTTGAGTGCAGTTTCGATACCGGCACCGGCGATCCATCCGTGCAGGTTCCAGTCGAGGCCGAAGCCGGCATTGGTTTCAAGTTCGAAATGCTGTTTCGCGTAACCGGCAAGGCCATAGACCAGCGTTGCTTCGTCGGTCTTGTAGCCGAGGCGGGCAATCAGGTCATATCCGTGATCGTCATTGATCGAGGCTGAAAGCCCTGCCACTGACAGGTCGGTTGAGATGCCGGAAAAGCGGTAATCAGCGCCGACACCAACGACCCAGTTGTTGGCCAGTTGCCAATCGTAGCCAACGGACAATTCACCGAACAGGCCTTCGCCTCCGATACCATTGAACACGACACCGGCCAGCGGTGGAATGCTGATCTCGCGGACCACTGCACCTGCGCCGGCCGCGACGCCAATTTTCAGACCGGTATAGTCATAGGCAACCGGTGCATATCCGGCACCAGTGGAAGAGCCGCCGCCCAGCTTGTAATTCAGGCCTGCATGGAAAGTGTGGTTGGATGCAGTGACGTCCAGCAGGCCGGCGAGGCCGAAATCCTCGCCCGAATATTCAGTGTAGCGATATTCACCCTTGAGCGACCAATTGCCTGCAAGGACGGTTTCCATGCCCGCGCCTACAACATAGCCGTCCGATCCCAATCGAGCCCGAAGCCGATATTGGTCGAGAGGTCAAAATGCTGGTGCGAATAGCCACCTAGCACATAGGCCAGCGTTGATGGCGTCACCAGATAACCGAGGCGCGCCAGGATGTCGTAGCCGTGATCAAGCGTTACGTCGGCATTGAAGCCGAGCGGTGCGCCGATATCCAGCGTCGTTGCAATATTGCCAAAACGATAGTCGGCATAAACACCAACCAGCATTCGTTGTGTCCAGCATGTAGTCATAGCCGATGGTCAATTCGCCGAACATGCCTTCGGCACCGACGCCGTTGAAATCCAGACCACCCAGCGGAGGCACCTGGATCTGGTAGACCGAAGCGCCTGCGCCGCCGCCGACACCCAGATAAAGCCCGCTCCATTGTAGCCCGGTGCTGTCGCCGGTGCCTCAACCAGGTCTGCTGAACTTGCTTGCGTAGCTGAAAGGCCCATTACCGCAAACGCAATCGCGATGCTTCCCGAGAGGTTATTGACCCTGCACATTTGACGAATCCCGTAAGAAAACCCTCTGCCCCTGCGAGAATCAGTATCAGATTAACGATTTGTTCACTATGTCAGATATGCAACACTTTGTGCTATTTGCGCGCCAGGCTCAGCGTTCAGCCAGTGCCGGAAGGCCCTTGCGTTCGCGAATGAGGTTGGCGAATCGCACGAAAAGATAGTGGCTGTCCTGCGGGCCGGGGGAGGCCTCGGGATGGTGTTGGACCGAAAATACAGGCTTGCCCTCAACGGCAAGTCCGCAATTCGATCCGTCAAACAACGAGACATGGGTCTGGCTGACACCTTCGGGCAGGCTTTCTGCATCCACTGCGAAGCCGTGATTCATCGAAACGATCTCGACCTTGCCGGTCGTGTGATCCATGACCGGGTGGTTCGCGCCATGATGGCCCTGGTGCATCTTCATCGTCTTCGCACCAAGCGCCAGTGCCAGCATCTGGTGACCGAGGCAGATGCCGAAGACGGGGACGTCGCTCCTGAGAACACCACGGATGGTCTCAATGGCATAGGCGTCGCCGGTTGCTGCGGGATCGCCCGGGCCATTTGAAAGGAAGACGCCATCCGGCTTGTGATCGAGGACTTCCTGGGCGGTTGCAGTAGCGGGAAGAACGGTCAGTCTGCCTCCAAGGCCGGCGACCAGGCGAAGGATGTTGCGCTTGATGCCGTAGTCTATCGCTACGATGTGAAAGGTCTCATCCTTGCGCTCGCCATAGCCTTCGTTCCACACCCAGGGGGTTTCATTCCATTGGGACATCTGGCCGCTGGTAACCTCGATCGCCAGATCCGCCCCTTCAAGGCCTGCCCATTTTGCGGCCCTCGCCTTGAGCGCATCAAGGTCGAACTTGCCATCCGGGTCATGGGCAATCACAGCATTGGCGAGGCCCTTTTCGCGGATGAGTGCGGTCAGCGCGCGTGTATCAATGCCGGTCATTGCTATGATGTTGCGCGATTTCAGCCAGTCGTTGAAATGGTCGGCTGAACGGTAGTTGGACGGATTGGTGATTTCAGCCTTGAAAATGGCACCGGCAACGCGCGAACTGGCTGCGGTGTTGAAGGTTTCCTGATCTTCCGCATTGGCTCCGACATTGCCGATATGGGGAAAGGTGAAGGCAACGATCTGGCCTGCGTAGGAAGGATCGGTGAGAATTTCCTGATAGCCGGTGATGGCAGTGTTGAAGCAGACTTCCGCAGTGGCCACGCCGATGGCGCCGGCGCCCTTTCCCTCGATCACGGTCCCGTCTGCCAGAACCAGTACCGCCGTGTTTGTCGTTGTCGTCCAAGGTGCGGTTGTCATGGGAACCTGTCCTGTCAGCGGGTTTAGCGGGTGCGCAAGCCTACCCGGCCATCCCGTTGGGGACAGGGGTCAAAGCTCGTGAAATTCTCTTAGCTGAGCGGGCAAACTAGATGAAGCCGGGATGGGCGTCAACCAAGCCTGTGTATAAAAATATTGAATGAATTCATGATGTTGCAGGTTTGAACCAGCATTGCGGATTTCATGCGATGCGGCTATGCTCTGCACTCTTGCGAGGAGACCACCATGCGAAGCCGAATCCGGAAGCCCTGAAAGAAGCGCAAAAGGCGCAGGCAAACGGCGCGTTGCCACATTGCGGCTGGTCAGCGCCGCCATAACCGACCGCGATATTGCGCTGCGCGGCAAGGGAAAGGACAAGGCGGATGACGAGGAAATCCTCGATATTCTGACCAAGATGGTGAAGCAGCGCGAGGAAAGCTCGCGCCTCTACAAGGAAGGTGGGCGCGCCGATCTTGAAGCCCAGGAACTCGAGGAGATCGAGATCATCCGCGAATTCCTGCCGCGACAGCTTGATGAGGCCGGAACAGCGGAAGCTGTCAGAACGGCAGTCGCCGAAACCGGTGCCGCCTCGCTGCGCGACATGGGCAAGGTGATGGCCTATCTGAAAGAAAATTACCGGGGGCAGCTCGACATGGGCAAGGCGGGAGCCCTCATCAAGGCGCAACTGGGCGGCTGACGAACAGTTATTGATCGGGATTCAACGCCAGCTCGCGCTCGGCGCTCCAGGCGAGGACGGCTGTTTTCCAGCTGGCCCAACATGCCAGTGGAGCGAGCAATACGGACAGAATGACATAGCCGTAGTCGCCTAGCCCGAACAGGCTGACGATGGACCATTCGGTCACGCCGGCAACAATCCAGATCTCGGGCAGATGAACAGGACGATAAAGAAGGTGGAGAAGGCGGCCGCGGAAAGTGCTGCCTTGCTTGCCGCACTTGTTTGCTTGCCAACGCCGTTTTGGGCGACAATTTTTCGATGCCATGGGAATGTCCAGAGTTTGATCTCACGAAGATCGTGAAGATAGCAGAATAACTGATGCCGGAATACGGCAATTTGCTGGCAGATGGAGCCATGTCCGGACTATTTTTACGGGTCACGTATTGCTGTCGGTGCGGCGGTTGGTTGACGGTCCATTTTCCTTGGCGAGACAAGCAGGTGCGTCGAAGTCGCTGCGAAAATCATCGTCGACCCCGATGACCTCCGGTGGTTCGCCTTCCGTGCGAAGCATGGAAACGACGACACCTCCGACCAGCAGGCCAAGGGTTATTGCAAGCGACAAGCCGTCAGAAATGTCGATGCCTGCAAAATCGGCCAGCAGGATCTTGGCGCCGATAAACACGAGCACAATTGAAAGGGAGAATTTCAGGTAGCGGAACCGGTGGATGAGTGCTGACAGCGCAAAGAACATGGAACGCAGTCCAAGGACCGCAAAGATGTTGGATGTAAACACGATGAATGGATCGGTGGTGATGGCAAAGATTGCGGGTATGCTGTCGACGGCGAAAACGACATCTGCCACCTCGATCACACAAAGGGCCAGCAGCAATGGCGTTACATGCCAGTGGATGCGGCCGGTACGCGGATCGGTTTCCCTGACGGCGAAGCGGTCTCCATGGAGTTTTTCGGTAATCCGGAAATGGCGGCGCAGGAATTTCAGTACCCAGTTCTTCTCGACATTATAGTCGTCATCTTCGGACATCAGCATCTTGATACCGGTAATGATCAGGAAGGCCGCGAAGAAATACAGGATCCAGTGAAACTGGTTGAGAACCGCTGCTCCGGCCAGGATCATGACCCCGCGCAGCACGATGACACCCAGAATGCCGTAGAACAGTACGCGGTGCTGAAATTCCCGCGGTATTGCAAAATAGGAAAGTATGACGGCTATGACGAAGATGTTGTCGAGTGACAGGCTTTGTTCCACCACATAGCCGGTCAGAAACAGGAAGGCAGTGTCGGCGCCCTTGTAGAAATAGAGGAAAATGCCGAACAGGAAGGCCAGGCTGACATAGAAGGACGCCAGTTTCAGGCTTTCACGGGCTGTAATGAGCCGGAGTCCCGGTGAAGGATGCCAAGATCAAAGGCCATGAGGCCGATGATGAGAACCAGAAACCCGATCCAGAGCCAGACCGCGGTTCCCATCACTTCAGTAGCAAGCATTGTCATTTCAACCGTCCGGTTGCCAGCAAAAGTCGACGGTTCCGCACCGCCCATATCACGCATGAGGCGTGACCGGGGCCGACTTCCGGGTCGCATGAAAACCTCTTGCGCGCCTGATGTGGGATGATTGGCGTGATTCTTCAAGCGAAAAGCGGCTTGCGGCAAAAGATTGCCCTGCCTTGCCGTTACGGGATGCAAATTTTCAATTGAGGGAAGAGCTGCCCAGTTCCAACCCACAAAAGGAACTGGGCGGCTGGCGGTGCGTGGTGAGAAAAAAGGCCTTTGGGGCGCATTTGGCAACCGCTGAATCGACTTTATTGCGCTGGAGCGTTGTCCCGCAATCCCCCAAATTTAGGGGGGTAAATACACCCAGGCACAGCGGGGTTCAGAAGGCGGTTCATCCAGGGTTGCAAGCACTTTTGCCACCGCGTCGCCAGTGCAGGTCAATCCCTGTCCGGTTAACCAGCTGTAAAGCATTTTGCTAAATTTTGAGAGCAAGGTCATCATCATGTCCATGTTTCAGCGTATCGGACGAGCATGTTAGTTTTGCGTAACTCTCCCGAGCCGGTTGGTGACCGGCGCTATTTCCTGTCCAGCCTCAGCCTCGCTGTCAGCGGCGCTGTTCTGAGCGGATGCGCAGGCATCGGTCGACAGGCATCCTCAACCCATGCAGGGCGGAAGCCGGCCTATCCGGCCGTGAAGCCTCTGGATTTTGACCCGGCCGCAGGGCTTTCGGAAATCAATGCAACGCGTGCGAAATTCGGACTTGCCGGGTTTCAACCCGACTTGCGCCTGCAACGCGCAGCGCAGACCCATGCGGACCACATGGCGAAGACCGGGAAATTCGGGCATGAATTCGGGCCCGCGACGAAATTTCCGGCACGCATGGCAGCTGCCGGTTTTGAAGGATCGGCCGGCGAGAACCTGGGGGTTGGCTATGGCTCGATGTCGGATGCCATCGAGGGCTGGCTCAATTCGCCGAAACATCGCGAGATATTGCTGCGCTCGCGCTACAATCTCGCCGGAATTGCCTATGCGTTCAACGTGTCGGGAAAAAATCCGCGCTATACGCATTTCTGGGTGCTGGAATTGGGCCAGGATGTGCCGAGAGACAGCATGCGCGGGGCCTATCTGCGGCGATTGTAAGCGCTGGTTGAAAGGGCCTTGGCTTTTCGCTCAGGCGGCAAGCAGTCTTGAAAAATTCTCGAAGGTGATGTTGCCGCCGGTCGCATAGCACAGCACGGTCTTGCCTTCGAACTGGCCATCGGATTCGAGAAGTGCCGCTATGGCAATCGCACCTGAGGGTTCCAATACCAGTTTCAGTGTCTCGAAGGCGATACGCATGGCGCGTCTTACTGCTGCATCCGAAACGCTGACATGACCGATCCCGGCTTTGGTAACCGCTGCAAAAGGAGCGGTACCGGGAGCAGTTGCCTGAAGAGCGTCGCAAATGGTCGGGTTTGAAGAGGCGGCCCTGGTGATGGTGCTTGCATCCAGCGATTTTTCCCATGCCGTCAAATCCATCCGGTTCGACGGCAATGACCCTGGTAGTGGGTGAGCGGTAATGGAAGGCAAGGGAAATGCCGCCAACCAGTCCGCCGCCACCGACGCAGCGAGAAAACGGTATCCGGATAGGCGATGCCAAGCCGGTCAAACTGTTCCAGTGTTTCCAGTCCCGCGCCAGCCTGGCCTGCAACTATGCTCGCATCATCAAAGGGATGCAAAAGCGCCAGGCCTTCATTCTGCGAAATTTCGCGGGCAAGTGCGCTCGCAACTTCCTCGCGCGGCCTGTCGCCATGACGGGACAGCACTATCCGTGCGCCTAGGCTTTCGGCGCCCTTGCGTTTGGCTTCCGGCGCGTCGACGGGCATCACGATCGTGCAGGGAACCTTGGCGATGCGAGCGGCTGCTGCCAGCCCTTGCGCAAAATTGCCGGAAGAATAGGCAACGACACCGCGCGCCTTTTCTGCTGGCGTGAGTTGGTTCACCCGCCAATAGGCTCCACGAAACTTGAAGGATCCCGTGCGCTGCAGACTTTCAGGCTTTACGAGGACGCGGGATGCGCCAGACAATCGGGCAAAGGCTCTCGGCTTCGAGGAGGGGTGTCTCGACTGTTGCAGTTCGGGTGAAGTCAAAAGCGCGGGTGATTTCGGCAAGGTCCGGAACATGTATTTCGCTCATGGACTTGGTTCCCGCCATCATGCCCCTGGGCAAGGGGCTTATCCGTGATTGGGAGGTCAGCTTGCCTCATACCGAATTCAAGTCAAGGGCCGCCGTCAAGTAAATAGCCGGGTCCATGTCAAGAGATGGTGTGTGCTTCAGGCCGAGCGGGTTTCACGGCTGTCGAACAAGCGCATGACTTCGTCGAGGATGTCGAGATCGACATTGCCGATTTCCACCATTCGACGATAGATTTCCGACTTCCGCGTTCCAAGCACTTGGAGTTCCGATACGATGCGGAAGATATCCTGGAACCGGGTCAAACGTGGTTTTCTGGTATATTCCATGACAATCACCTTTTGTGGGTGACGTAAGGTTATTTCGTCATGGTTAACGAATGGTGAACTGCCAGGGACTGGGTGCCTGCGTCAGCGGGAAGTGGAAAACCGATCTTTAACCCGCCAAGCGAGGAGACACCTGCCTCAAGGGCGGTGTCATATTCCTCAAGTATATCCGAAACGATAGCCAGGCCCAGCCCCGCGCCACCGGACTTTTCGTCCAGTCGCTGCCCGCGCTGCAGGATGGCATCGATCTTTTCGGCTGGAACACCAGGACCATCATCCTCGACCATGAAACGAGGGACTTCGCCTGCGGAACCTCGGCTCACCGTAATGCGGATGCGGGAATTTGCGGCCCTTATGGCGTTTTCGATGAGGTTTCCTGCGATGTCGTTGAAATCGTCGCCGGTCATCTCGCTTTTGGTTCCCGGCGCGATGGAGACATCAATGTCGATATGGCCAGCGCCCGGCAGGCGAGCTATGGTCGCTACAAGCCGGTCAGTGGCAGCGGCGATGTCGAGGGTTTCGCGGCCAAGCGCATCGTGGCGACGTCGGGCCTTTGCAAGCTGGCGCTCGACATGACGGCGCATCATGTTCGAAACATTCTCGATATCCGATGCGATCTCGCTCTGGCCGAGTTCACGAAGCCGCCTGATGTCGCCCGCCAGTACAGTAAGGGGGTCTTGAGGCCGTGGGCCAGATCGCCGGCGCGGTTTCGTGCGCGCTTTCTGCCTCGTTTTCCTTGGCTTCGATCAGAAAATTGATCTCGTCGATCAGTGGCTGCACTTCCTCGGGCTGGCCGCCGTCAAGCTGGCGGGTGCGGCCTGCACGAATTCCCGCAACACCATCGCGCAGCCTGTCGAGCGGCGACAGGCCGATGCGGACCTGAAACCAAAGGCCGACAAAAAGCAGTGCGCCAAGCATGCCCAGCGCGGCCATGGTCTCGGCCAGGAAATCGCTCTTCAGGTCGGTCAGTTCACTGCAGACCGATTGCGACCGCAATGCGGACCGGGATGGTCTTGCCGGAGCTTTCAAGCACCAGGCGGCGCTCATGCACCAGCAGGTTTTCCCCGCCGGACCCTTGAGCCTGTGCTCGTGAATCACGCTGACGGCGGGATTGTCATCCGGCAGGGCGAGGGCATCGTCCCACAGGGAAACGGAGCGCACGATTGCGCCGCTCTTCTCGTTGATGACCTGCCAGTAGAGACCGGAAAAGATCTTGTCGAAGCGCGGGTCGGCCGGGTCCACCGGCATTTCCAGTGCGCTCTCGCGGGTGATCAGCAGATTACCGGCGATCTGGGCAAGGAATGTGTCGAGTTCTGCACCGATGCGGCGCGACAGGTGCCGGTCGAAAAGTGCCGAAAGGCCCAGCCCGGTAACGATCAGGGAAACTGCGATGCCGGTAAAGGCGAAGATCAGGTCGGGTTCTGAGCGAACGGAACTGCAAGTCATGCTTCCCTTTGTCGGCCCGGTCGGGGATCAGGCGGTTTCTTCGCCGAACATGTAGCCGTATCCGCGCCGGGTTTCTATCGCCTCATTGCCCAGCTTGCGCCTGACACGTGCGACCAGAACCTCGATTGCATTGGATCTGGCGTTCGAACAGCTCACCCTGCAATTGTTCCGCCAGTTCCTGCTGCGCAATGATGCGGCCCGGATTGAGCATCATGTAGTGGACAAGCCTATATTCCTGCGGCGAAAGCTGAACCGGAACTCCGCGTCTGGTCACGCGCATTCGTCGCGGATCCAGGGGTGATTTCGCCTATCGAGATATTGGGTGCGGCATAGCCGCCATTACGGCGGATGATGGCGCGAAGCCGGGCCAGCAATTCGTCCATTTCGAAGGGTTTGGGCAGATAGTCGTCAGCGCCTGCCTCGATGCCTTCTACCCGTTCCGTCCAGGTGCCACGGGCAGTAAGGATGAGTATGGGCATGGTGCGGGCATTGGCTCGCCACTGGCGCAGGATGGACAAGCCGTCCATCAGCGGCATGCCGAGGTCGAGGATCACGGCGCCGAATTCCTCGGTATCGCCACGATACCACGCGTCTTCACCGTCACTGGCGATCTCGGGAACAAACCCGGCCGCTGCAAGGGCGGCGCTCAAATCCGCGGCAATACGGGCATCATCTTCAACGATCAGGATCTGCAAACGTCAATCATCTCCCATTTCGACAATATGTGCGCTGCGGGCATCAACATAGATTTCCTTGCGCCGTCCGTTCGTATCGACAAACTTGATCTCGTAAACCGGCCGACCGTCCTTCGTTTCAAACTCCACATCGACAATCTCCGGCCCGGTAACAGTGCGCAGCCGAGCCAGGATCGTGGCAAGCGGCAGGATGTCGCCTTTGCGCTGCGCCTCATAGACCTCGTCATGGTCTTCCTTCTTGCGGTTCTTGCCATCAGCCATGGCCATGCCGACAGACATGGTCAGCGTAAGTGATGCGGCAAGCAGCAGGGGTGGGATTGAAACGCGCGTGAACATGGTCGGGTAGTAGTTTCTCCAAGATTACAGAATGCTGACAACGGCCATCAGCGGTTTGTCATTCAACAGGCGCCATAACCGACAGCGTCAACACGGAAGCACATCGAATCAGTTTCAACAACGTCGAATGGCTTCCAAACGCAGAACCAACAATTGAACAAGGATATTATCATGAAAACCTTCATCGCAATCGCAGCGGCCCTTTCAACCCTCATGATTGCAACCCAGGCTGAAGCTTCGTCCAAGGATTGCGGCTCTGTTCCACAGGCACAGTGGATGAGCAAGGAAGCCCTGACCCAGAAAGCCACCGAAATGGGCTACACCGTGCGCAACGTGAAGGTCGAGGACGGATGCTATGAAGTCTATGGTATCGACTCGAAGGGTGCACGTGTTGAGGCCTATTTCCATCCGGCGACCGGTGAAGTCGTCCGCGTCAAGACCGGCGACTAATGGCTGACGCGACGGATACCATTGAAACCGGCCGCGAGATGCGGCCGGGCATGGTGCGGGTCTGGGATCCGTTTGTCCGAATTTTCCATTGGTCGCTCGTCGGCCTGTTCGCATTTGCATGGGCAACAGGCGACGAATGGGACAAGGCACATGAACTGGCTGGCTATGTAATTGCGGGTCTGATCGCCCTGCGCATCATCTGGGGCTTTGTCGGTCCTGACAATGCCCGCTTTGCCGATTTCATTCGTTCGCCCGGTGTCACGCTGCGGTTTATCGCAGATACGGCCCGGATGAAGGCCAAACGCTATATCGGCCACACCTGCAGGCGGCATGATGGTGCTGGCACTGCTGTCGATGATCGCAGTAATCGCAGGTACCGGCTACATGATGACGACCAATGCCTATTGGGGCGTGGAGTGGGTTGAGGAGACCCACAAGGCCGCCGTCAACATAACGCTTGGCCTGATCGCACTGCATGTTGGCGGTGTCATCCTTGCCGGCATCGAGCACAAGGAAAACCTGGTCAAGGCAATGATCACGGGCTGGAAACGCAAATAAGCTGCGCTCCGGAATGAACACAACAACACCCGCAGCGATGCGGGTGTTTTTGTTTCGCTAGAGCAAGTTTCAATCTGATCGAAACTTGCTCTGATCGCGGTGCAGAATTCTTGAAGGTCAGGCTGCCAGCCTGGCGACCAGGCCAGAATTCAGCCATTCGACCAGATAGCCTGCGACGCGGGCGGCGGATGTTTCGCCATCTTCCATGAAGGCTGCCATTTCGCACAATGCGGCAAAGCGCTTCGCCGCCTGTTGCTTCCTTCAGCAGCATTGCCTCTTCGGCTGCCAGCAAGCGGAAACGCGGAGTTTTCCCCGCTCCGCCAGACCAGGACATTTGCCGGTTCTTCCAGCGGTTCATGCGGGGGCGGGTCGTTTCCCTGCTTCAATGCCAGGAAAATATCGTAGCCATTGCTGGTGAATGAAACGATCTCCATCGCCGGGGCAAGGACGATCTGCATGGTCTCAACTGATTGTGGATCTACATGCTGCAAGTCGGCCAGGCTGGCGAGGTGGGTGTCTGGTGCGTCAAAGACATCCTCGATGGCGCGTTCGAGGCTCGCGATTTCGGCAAGTGCGGCAATGTGGTGATAGTCGGTCGCGGCCTGCAGGAAATTCGGCAATCGGCGCGCCACATTGCGGGCATTGGCATGGCTGGAGGGAAACTGGTCGAAATAAGCATTGGCCATCGTGTTGAATGCGGCGTCGCCCATATAGGTCAGCAGCACCGGGTGGTAAGTGGCCAGCATGTCGATGAGCCGAAGCTTGTAGGCATCCTGATAGACGCCAAGCCTTTTTGCTGCGTCTGTGCCGGATGGCACCTTCAACCGGGGCACAATCCCTGTGCTGCGTGTCAGGATGTCGGCCTGCATCCTGGCCTGAAGTTCAGAAAGGCGCATGGTCAAGCGGCCCTTTCGAGCGCGGCAGGCGGGAGAATTGCGGAAGCAATTTCACGGGCGCGTTGAAGTTCCTGCAACAGTTCTGCGAGGGGCGGGATGTTGTCATCCCGCTCGATCATGGTCGAGACTGCGCCAAAGCGTTTCAATGCCTCGCCGTAAAGCTCGAAGACAGCATCTGAAACAGGATGGTCATGGGTGTCGATCAGGCAGTCCTCACCCTCGCTGTGACCGGCAAGGTGAAACTGAACAACACGCTCGGGCGGTATGGCCTCGATAAAGCCCTGCTTGTCGAAGGCATGGTTCTCACCGGAAACAAACACGTTATTGACGTCGAGAAGCAGCCAGCAATCGGCACGCTGCGCGAGTTCTGCAACGAATTTACCCGCTCATCTCGGATCTGACGAATTCGACATAAGACGAGACATTCTCGATCGCGATCTGTCGACCGAGATAATCCTGAACTTGCGCAATGCGCGTGGCGACATGGTCGAGTGCTTCCTCGGTATAGGGAATGGGCAGGAGGTCATGCAGATTGACGCCATGCACACCGGTCCAGCACAGATGATCGGAAATCCATTTCGGATTGGTGCGGGAAGCGAGCTTTTTCAGCGCGGCGAGATATTCCATGTCCAGCGGTTGGGTGGAGGCAATCGAAAGCGATACGCCGTGCATCACAAGCGGATAGCGTTCGCGGATGCGCTCGAGCATGGTCAGCGGTTTGCCGCCCTCGACCATGTAGTTTTCCGAAATGATCTCGAACCAGTCGATGGGCAACTGGCTTTCCGCTTCGAGTATCTCGCGGTAATGCTGCGTTCTGAGGCCGAGGCCAAATCCGAGAAAACCGGGCTTTTCGTTCATGCTTCCCCGCAACGGTTGAAGTCCTGCCGGTATTTGGCCGACGGGACAATCGCTGGATAGCCCGGAGCCGGGCTGCCTTCGTGGCTCAGCTTTCGACTGTGCCGCCTCGGAGCATTCCGCCTTGGTGGTTTCAAGGAAACCCTTGCCGGCGCAGGAGTTCAGGCCCTTGCAGGAGCTGGACGCGGTCTTGCAGTCGGACTGGCCCTTGCAGGAGTTGATGCCGATGCAATGTACCTTGGCGTCGTCAGCCTTGGCAATTCCCGGTGCGGCGATGGTTGCGCCGGATACTGCGAGCGCGAATGCTGCGGCTGCGATGGCCGAGCCTGATTTTCCGATGTGTTTCACGATGGTTCTCCTTGTCGTTTGCGCCGCAGGTTGGTCGCCCCGGCTGAAGACACAATGCGTGAACACAGTGTTCACTTGGAAATAAATGTCTCGTGAGCGGGTGGTGAAGGCGCGTGAGCGGCAATGAAACGGAGACTGCAGATATCGCTTTTTCGCCACAACTGATCACCACTTGAAGGACTAGGCAGCCAGCAATGTGGTTGGCTGCGCGCACATGCAAGGAGATGGAAAATGAACGGGAAATCCGATTTGCAATCCCTGGCTGACAGAATTGATGCCGTGCGCGATGGCATTAACGGCAAGATGAAGACAATTACTGTCAACGGTGGTGACGTTGCAGCGCATCTTACAGACGCTGGAAAGCTCGCTGACCAGGCAGGGAAAATTCACGCTGATCTCAAATCAGGCGCAAAGGACGGCGTAGCTGAGATTGCGCATGATGTGAGCGTGCTCGAAGAAAATTTTGCGCATTGGGTAAGTTATGTCGACCGGCATTTCAACGAACAGTTTGATGCCGGTCGTGGGTGAACCCATCTTCGTTTCACAGGCTCCCATAGCCGCCTGCAGCAGGGGTTGAAACAATCACTGCCTCGCCTGCCTTTACCGATGTCTGGTCGCAATGGGCCAGTTCCTGCATCGTGCCGTCGAGGCGGCGGATCTCGGTTCTGCCGACAGCGCCATCACCGCCGCCATCGAGGCCGCGCGGCGCGTGTTTGCGCGAGGATGAAAGAATGGCGCATTCCATATCCTCGAGGAAGCGCAATACGCGTCGTGTGCTGTCGCCGCCATTGAACTTGCCCTTGCCGCCCGAGCCAGCCCTTATGGAAAACTCCTCCAGCACTACCGGATAGCGCATTTCGAGGATTTCCGGGTCGGTCATGCGGGTGTTGGTCATGTGGACATGCACGGCATTGGCACCAGCAAAACCGCGGCCATTGTTCATGCAACCGGCCGGAGCCCCGCCGCAGATGGTTTCATAGTTCTGATAGCGTTCATTGCCATAGGTCAGGTTGTTCATGGTGCCTGGCGCGTTGGCGAGGGCACCCAGGGCCATCAGCAGGCAATTGGTAACATGCTGGCTGGTCTCTGTATTGCCTGCAATCACGGCTGCTGGATATTGCGGCTTCAGCATGCAGCCATCGGGGATGATGATGCGGATCGGCTTGAGGCAGCCGGCATTCATCGGGATCGGCGCTTCCACCATCAGACGGAAAACATAAAGCACGGCAGCACGCGTTACCGGCTCAGGCGCGTTGAAGTTGTTCTTCGCAACATCGGAGGTTCCGGTGAAATCGACAGTCGCCTCGCGCTTTGCCTTGTCAACGCTGATTGCGACCCTGATCTGCTGGCCGTTATCGGTCGGATAGGTATATTCGCAATCGCTCAACGCATCGATCACGCGACGAACGCTTTCTTCCGCGTTGTCCTGGACATGACCCATATAGGCTTGCACCACCGGCAGGCCGAAATGGGCAACCATCTTGCGCAGTTCGTTGACGCCCTTTTCGTTGGCGGCGATCTGGGCGCGGATATCGGCCATGTTCTGTGCCGGGTTTCGCGCCGGCCAGGGATGGTTGGTGAGAACTTCCATCATTTCCCGTTCGCGAATGATGCCGCGCTCGACCAGCCGGAAATTGTCGATCAGCACGCCTTCCTCATCCACATGCGTGGCCCGTGGGGTCGCACTTCCCGGAGCCATGCCGCCGATATCGGCGTGGTGACCGCGTGAGGCGACATAGAACAGGATGTCCTTTTCCGCGTCGTCGAAAACGGGGGTAACGACGGTGATGTCGGGAAGGTGGGTGCCGCCGTTATAGGGCGCATTGAGAATGAACACATCGCCTGGATGGATGTTGCCCTTGTTCAATTCGATGATCGTCTCGACCGAGCGATCCATGGATCCAAGATGCACGGGCATGTGCGGGGCGTTGGCGACCAGCGAACCGTCAGCAGCAAAGACCGCGCAGGAGAAGTCCAGCCGTTCCTTGATGTTGACCGAATAGGCAGTGTTCTGCAGCGTCACGCCCATCTGCTCGGCGATCGACATGAACAGGTTGTTGAGCGACTTCGAGCATTACCGGATCGGCAGCCAGGCCGGGGATGGCAAGGTCGCGGTTTGGGTATGGCACGCGTCAGCACGACGTGGCCGAGCGCGTTGATTTCGGCCTGCCATTCCGGCTCAACGACGATGGTCTGGTGCGGCTCGATGATGAGGGCAGGGCCTGCCATCCGGTTGCCGTGCTTCAGCGTTTCGCGGCGATGGATTGCTGCATCATGCCAGGACCCATTGGAGAACATGGGAACGGTGGACGACGGCGATACATCTGCCACTTCGAGATCGGAACCGGTTTCGACGATACCGGCACCTGCACCAACAGCCTCAACTTCCACTGCCTCGACGATCAGCCGCTTGTTCTCGAAGATGAAGCCGAACTGTTGCGGTGGATCTGTTCGAAGGCCGCTGCCATCGATCCGGGGTCGGCAAGGGTCACCGGGATCGGTGTGTCGGTGCCGTCATAGCGAATATGTGCGCGCGAAAAAGTGCTGATATCAGAGTCACTTATGTCCTGGCCTGAAAGCCTCTGATTCCGCTTCAGCCTTCAGTTCTGATTCAAGCTGGTGAAGTTCTGATTCAAGATGAGCATCAAGCGGTTTGACCAATGCGCGTGTGCGGTTGGCGCGGACCTGCGCCAGGCCCATGCCATAGGCCGAAAGGATGCCCGAGAACGGGTGGATGAGCACGGTCGTCATACCGAGCGCATCAGCGACGGCGCAGGCGTGCTGGCCACCAGCGCCACCAAAACAATTGAGTGCATATTCGGTAACGTCATGGCCTCGCTGCACCGAGATTTTCTTGATGGCGTTTGCCATGTTCTCGACTGCGATCTTGAGAAAGCCGTCTGCCACTTCCTCGGGCGTGGAGCCTGTTTCGCTGGCAAGTGCGGCGAATTTGGTTTTCACCGTTTCCACGTCGAGACGCTCGTCCCGGTCCGCAACAGCCGGGAAAATTCCGGCGCAATTTGCCGGTCATCACATTAGCGTCGGTCACGGCGAGCGGGCCACCGCGGCGGTAGCAGGCGGGGCCGGGATTGGCACCGGCAGAGAATCGGGTCCGGCCTGGAAGCGTCCATCGGCGTGATGCAGATCGAGCCGCCGCCTGCTGCGACCGTGTGGATCATCATCATCGGCGCGCGCATGCGAACGCGCCAGCGACTTCGTTTCGAAGGCGCGTTCCGTTCGCCGTCGAAATGCGAAAAACGTCGGTCGAAGTGCCTCCATGTCAAAGCCGATCATTTTCGGGAAGCCGGCGATGCGCGCAGTTTCCACCGCGCCCACGACACCGCCTGCCGGGCCAGAGGATTGCATCCTTGCCCTGGAAGAGCCGCAGTCAACCCGCCCGAAGACATCATGAACATCAATTTCGGCTGCGGCGCGCTGGCATCGGGATTGATACCCAATTCGCCGGCCACCTGTTCGACATAGCGCCTGAGTATGGGTGACAGATAGGCATCGACCACTGTGGTGTCCCCGCGCCCGATCAGCTTGACCAGGGGTGAAACCTCGTGACTGACCGAAACCTGGTGAAGCCGGCCTCGCGGGCCATGCGTGCTGCGACCTGCTCATGCTCAGGATATTTCCACGCATGCATGAAGACGATGGCAAGCGAATCATACCCATCGGCCTTGAGGGTGGCCAGGGCGGCGGCGATCTCATCTGCTTCGACAGCCTTTTCCATGGTGCCATCGGCCAGAACACGTTCGCTGATTTCGACGACGCGCGAATAAAGCTGTTCGGGCTTGATGATTTCCTTGGCGAAAATGTCAGGGCGCGCCTGATAGCCAATCTTCAAACCGTCGCCAAAACCGCTTGTGATGAGCAATGCCGTGCGCTCACCCTTGCGCTCGAGCAGCGCGTTTGTCGCGACCGTGGTCCCCATCTTGACGGAGCCGATGCGGTGTGAGGGCACGGGTTCACCGCGCTTGACGCCGAGGAGGTCACGAATGCTCCTGCACGGCAGCGTCACGATAGGCTTCGGGATTTTCCGACAGCAATTTGTGGGGATGCAAGCCTCCAGCCGGATCACGTCCGACGATATCAGTGAATGTGCCGCCACGATCGATCCAGAAATCCCACTTTGTCATTGCGTTGTTCCTCCCGATGGTATGGCTGGGCAATGGTCTTGCCATCATTGATAATTTGTCGATAAAATGTCAACAATGATTTGCAAAATGGAAGTGTAGCAATGGGCCAGAACAGGAAACGGACCGGTGGTCTCATCTCGCGCATCTTGCAGCTGGAGCGATGCCGGCACTGTCCGAAATGGAATATGCACTCAATGTCGCTGTCAATGCCTGGCACCGATGGATGGTGCAGCAACGGCCGCCGGAACCGGCGGCATGACAGCGATGGATGTTCTGGTTCTGCATCAGGTGAACCATCGCGGGCGCGAAAAAGACGCTGGCCGATCTGTGCCTGGTGATGAATATCGAGGATACGCATCTCGTCAATTATGCGATCAAGAAGCTGGGCGAGGCTGGTCTTGTGCGTACCGGCAAGCGCGGCAAGGAGAAGACGGTTGCGATCACGCCGGAAGGCGAGGCAGCCTGTGCTGAATATCATCGTCTGCGCGAAGCCTTGCTGGTGCAGCAGGTCAAGACGCTGGGTTTCGACGAAAAAGGACATGTCGCGGTTGGCAGCGCTGTTGCGCGGATTGTCCGGCCAGTACGACCAAGCTGCCAGAAGTGCGGCCAGCCTCTAGGGGCCTGACCCCTGGCCGATCCTATTTCACGTCTATTGCACGAACGGACCACACCGAGCGTGAATAGTAATCATCGGTCGCAAGGGCCGGGTCGCTGTCATAATTGTAGATGATGAACAGGGGCCCCCCGGTCCTGTGGCTCCATTTCCCCTCGCCGTTGCGCAACCATGCCAGGATCGGATTGCCCTGACTGATCTCGCCAAAAGGTATCTCGACCGAATAGCCGTCGATTGCCTCGACTGTGGCATAGTCGCCGGATGCACCTGCCGCCGAGATGATGTCGGCCAGAAGCGGTCCGGTAAATTTCGTTGCGCCCTCATGCCAGGGAGTCGTGGTTTCATAGGTGATGGATGGCATCGCCTTGATCATGTCCAGATCGAATTCGGCACCTTTGTCGGTGTTCTTGTTGGCGACATTGCCCGATATCGTCAGAATGACGGTACCAGTCGGGGCAGGCAATTCCGCTGAATTGGCGGCGAATGCCGCCATCGGTGACAAGAGGATCGCAGCCAGACAAGCTCGTGGAAGAATTGTTGCGAATGGGAACATGGTTCTATACCTGTTTTCGTTGTCGTCCCCGCAATGAGTGAAGAGGAAATTCGGAAAATGTGCAAGCCCCACATATCCCTGGTCATGCTGATATCGCTGCTGGCAGTTTGCAGCACGGGCAATCTGGCTCTTGCCCATTCGGGCGTTGGCCTTGAAGGCGGATTTGTTTCCGGCTTCTGGCATCAGGTCTTCGGACCAGACCATGTCATTGCAATGGTCGCAGTTGGCTTGTGGGGGGCATTTCTGGGGGCGCTCGCAATCTGGATGCTGCCGGTCGTCTTTCCGCTGGTCATGACTTTTGGCGGCATGATGGGATTGCCGGAATTCCGCTGCCGCATGTCGAGACCGGCATTGCATTGTCGGCAATCGTGCTTGGCATTTGCGTGGCAACCGCATTCAGGCCACCGCTGTGGTTGGCAGCAGCTCTTGTCGGAGCTTTTGCGATCTTCCATGGCCATGCGCATGGGGCTGAACTGCCGACTGCGGTCAACCCGATGGCATTCAGTGCAGGGTTTGTCGTGGCAACAGGCTTGCCGCATTTGTGCGGCATAGGGTTTGGTCTGCTTGCGCGCTCGCAAAGCGGAGTATTGCTGGTTCGCGCTGCGGGCGCTGCCATTGCAGCAGGAGGAGTTTATTTTCTTGCTGCGTAGGGTTCCTCGGCGCAATCCCCCTGATCGTTCTGGCGGGTCCCGCAATCGAGCCTGCCCATGAGGCGATACCGGGCGTCACCGGATTTGCCTGGCAATTGCTGCATCCGCTGGTCGATACCGAGCAACTGTTCCTGCTGGTTTCGGCCGCCATGATCGCGTGGGCGCATGGCGCGCGGCAGCCTCTGGTCTGCCATGTTTGCGCTGGTTGCCGGAATGCTGGCTGGCAAGGGCCTGCACATGCTCGTGCCATGGTTGCCGCTTGTCTGGTACGCGCCGCTGTTGTTGCTGGCGATATCGGGGCTTGTCCTTTCCGGCTTTTCCGTGGATTGCCGCCATTCCCGGCTTGGTCTCATTGCGGCGAGTGGCGCGGTGACTGCCACGCTTGTGCCGGATGAGCCGACGGGCACATGTCCCTGGCATCAGCCCTGGCGGGTACGGTTGTCAGCGGAACAGTCCTGTTGCTTTTCGGTGGCTACGCGCTCCAGCAGGTGCAGAGCCGTTGGGGCAGCATCGCCTTGCGCATTGCCGGTGCCTGGCTTGCGGCGATTGCAATGCTCAATCTGGCACTGGTGTGGAAGACACTGGCGGTGCCGGGTAGGGGCAGCACGAAGAAACCCCCGGATTGCCGGATTTGGCCGCAATGCAGTCCCATCATGATCATGTTCGAAGTGCAAACAGGGGCTCATCGAAACAGCCGATGCAAAATCATCGACAGGAAAACAGAGCATGGTCATGGAAAAAGTACGTACGCCCTTACGCTGTTTGCGCTGTTCACTTCGGTCGCTTTTGAAAGCTGCCTGAGCGAAGAAGAAGTCGCAGCTGAATAATTCAACTTCTTTTTGTCAAGAAAATCAGCGCAGTTACCAAAATTGCGGTGATGAGGGTGAGCGCATCGATGTGTTCACCCAGAATGAGCGCCGATGCGGCCAGCGTCACAAAAGTCTGTAGCAGTTGAACTTGGCCAATACGGGCGATGCCTCCCATTGCAAGAGCACTGTTCCAGGCAAAAAATCCCAGGAACATCGACCCCAGTCCCAGATAGAGCATGGCAATCAGTCCCGATGGCGAGGCTGACAGGAATGTCGGCTCGAACGAGAACCATGTACCTGCTGCAATCAGCGGCAGATTGAGAACAAGGGCTCGGCAGATGACTTCCCAACCGGGCATGGCGCGCGCCAGCTTTCCGGAAATCACATAGCCCGAAGATGCGCACAGGCCCGCGAACAGCAGCCAGAGATCGCCCAGGCTCGCGCCGGTTGATGTGCCATCCCCCTTCCACAACGAATAGGCAGTCACGATCACCGCTCCGGCAATGCAAAGCAGCCAGAAGCGGGGGCTGTGGCGTTCGCCTGCGATCAGCGCGGCAATGGCTGCGGTCGCAATTGGCAGGAAGCCAAGCACGACACCGCCGTGAGAGGCAGGTACCGTCTGCATTGCCATTGCCATGAAGGCGGGAAAGCCGAAAATCAGGAAAAGCCCCGCGAGAAAGATCCTGCCGTTCTCGCTATGGCGAAGATTGCGCCCTGTCATCAGCAGGAAGGAGAGGGCGGCGGCGGCACCCAGCAGCGCCCTGGCAAAGGTGATGAACCAGGGAGAAAAATCGGACAAAGCCAGCCTTGTGACCGGGAGTGTCACGCCAAATATCACTATGCCCGCAAAGCCAAGCAGATAAGCGAGCGCCATATTGGGAAGCGGACGGGCAATGGAGTTTTGGTCGGTCATTGCCGGGCTATAAACGCGGTACATGGCGGCTGCAACGGGAATTGTCGGGGGTAGTATCGGGTTTGGGCCGAAAGTCGGACAAGGCAACAACTTTTGTCTCCCGGCGCATTCGAATAGATTGCCGACATGACGGTTCTCGGGCGATTCGGCGAAATCATTTCCACCGCGGCAACAGGCGCTTTTTCGGCTGTGATCGAACGCTTGCGCACGGTCTTCGAGGGCGACAGCGAAACACGCCGTCAGGTGGCGTTTTCCATTGCCATGATCGGGCTGTCGGCCAAGATGGCCAAGGCAGACGGTGTTGTTACACCGGATGAGGTGGAGGCTTTTCGTGATATCTTTGCCATTCCCGACAAGGAAGCAGGCAATGTCGCGCGGCTCTACAATCTCGCCAAACAGGATGTGGCAGGCTTTGACAGCTATGCAAAGCAGGTGAGCGGATTGTTTCCCGGCGAACAGCAGATCCTGGAAGATGTCATGGACGGACTTTTTCACATCGCCAAGGCGGATGGGCTGATGCATGAGAAGGAGCAGGAATTCCTCGATCAGGTGGCAGCCATATTTGCCATCGAGGGGAGGGACTATGCCCGCATCAAGGCGCGGCACCTGCATCCCGAGGATGGTGACCCCTATCTCATTCTCGACATGGAGCCGGGCATGGATGACGAGGCATTGAAGGCGGCCTATCGCCAACTGGTCAAGGACAACCATCCCGACATGCTGATTGCGCGCGGGGTGCCTCCGGAATTCGTGGCAATCGCCAATGACCGGCTTGCCGCGATCAACCATGCATGGGAGCAGGTGAGGCTGGAGCGCGGCTTGTGAGTTTCATTGCCGATACGGACCTTGTGGGAGACATCCGCCCCGCTGTCAATTTCAGTGACCGGCCTTCGGGCGAGAAGATCGATATGCTGGTCTTGCATTATACCGGCATGAAATCCGGCAAGGCAGCCCTTGACTGGCTCACTTGCGAGGAGAGCCGCGTGTCATGCCACTATCTCGTTTTCGAGGACGGGTTGACGGTGCAGATGGTGCCCGAAAGTGTGAAAGCCTGGCATGCCGGCATTTCCAGCTGGCGCGGTCGCGACAATTGCAACACTTTCTCGGTAGGCATCGAGATCGTCAATCCTGGCCATGAATTCGGCTATCGGGCATTTCCCGATGCGCAGATCACAGCAGTGATTGCACTGGCCGCAGACATCGTGAAGCGAAATGCCATTCCCGCGCGCAATGTGGTTGCGCATTCCGATATCGCGCCGGACCGCAAGCAGGACCCGGGCGAACTGTTTCCATGGAAGGAGTTGCATGAGAGCGGGGTGGGGCATTTCGTGGAGCCGGAAAGAATTTCCAGCGGGCGCTTTTTCCAGAAGGGGGACGAAGGGCCTCCCATCTCGGCACTGCAGGTGCTTCTTGCAACCTATGGCTATGGTCTTGCTGAAACCGGAAATTATGATGCTGAAACCGAAATCGTGGTGACAGCCTTCCAGCGGCATTTCCGGGGCGAGCGGGTCGACGGCATAGCAGACCAGTCAACCATTGCAACCCTGCACCGGTTGTTGAAATTCATTGCCGGAAGACAGGTCTGCCCGGTAGCCGGATCAGACGTTTGCCTTCAGAAATGTTGCCATGGCGCTGCTCAGCGGTCACCCCGCCTTCCCATCGCATTCTGGATCGAGATGTGGTTGTACGATCCGCCATTGAAGCGGGAAACCGGATAGCCTGCTGCCTGCAATCTGTCAGCAAAGCGCTTGGAAATGCGGTCGCGATTGGTGCCGCCTGACCAGCAGACGAGAACCGGAAAGCGGGCTGACTGGCCGGCATAGTTGTATGGCGACCAATTGGTCCATTTGGAGCGGTCGGAAAATGGCCGGGCATACAGCGCGGGCAGGCGGCCATTGTTGATTTCGGCGAGATAGGCCAGATCATAGGCGGCGGTGTCATTTGCAATCAGTGCCTTGATACCGGTGGCCAGGCCTGAAAGGGCTGCCAGCGATGCCAGATGGCAACCGGCGGAATGGCCTGAAAGGGCGACGCGGTTGGGATCCCCGCCATATTTGGAAATATTGGCCTTTACCCATGCCACTGCCTGCCCGATCTCGCGGGCCTGGCGGTCGACGCTTGCCGAGGGATAGAGCGTGTAGCCGACCGACACATAGGTGTAGCCCATGTTGTTGTAGAAAGCGGGCTGTGAGCCGACACGGCCCTTGTTGCCGGCAAGCCATGCGCCGCCATGAACATAGATCATGACTGGCGAATTGTCCTTGCCGGAGGGATAGATGTCGAGCGAGTTCGCGCCATATCGCACATTCTTGGCAATAGCTGCATGTGAAATGCCGGGCAGGATCAGTGAACTGGCAGCAAGGGCTGCCGCGCCCGTGATCAGTTTTCTGCGGTCGATATTGGCTGCAAGATCGGAGGCCATGGGGAGTGTCCTGTTGAATGGTCTGGAAATCGGATAGCGTGCCCCTGATTAACTTGCGGTTAACCTTGCCACAGATTGCGCCGGAATTCAGACATTATTCCACGATTGTCGGCTTTTCTTGACCGCGCGGGCCAAGCCCCATAAGGAGGGCGAACCAGCCGGCCGGGCAGCCGCTGCCGCTAGCGCCGAAAGGCCGCGGTGGAGGAAAGTCCGGGCTCCATGGAAACACGATGCCGGATAACTTCCGGCCAGGGAAGGGACTGATCCGGAAACGGGTTTTCCTGGAACCTGAGGGAAAGTGCCACAGAAAGCAGACCTCCGCAGCATGCTGCGGGAAGGGTGAAAGGGTGGGGTAAGAGCCCACCGCACCTCCGGCAACGGCGGTGGCAGGGCAAACCCCATCGGGAGCAAGACCGAATAGGGACAACGCGCCAGCCCGCAAGGGCAGGCAGGCATGTTTTCAAGCCAGTTGTCCGGGTGGGTCGCGCCGAGGCATCCGGTAACGGATGTCCCAGAGGAATGGCCGCCGCGTCCGTGCAGGAAACTGCATGGGCCATACAGAACCTGGCTTACAGGCCGGCTGGTGCCTTGGCCTGTCCCGGTCAATTCACGGTGTCGGGTTCTCGCTCCTGCTTTCGTAGCGAGCGGATGCGCTCATAAGCGTCGTTGATGCGTGCCATTTGGGACGTTGCCATTTCCACGAATTGCTGCGACATGCCGGCCGCCAGCAGCTTGTCGGGGTGATTGGCATGGCAAAGGCCTCGATAGGCATGGTTCAGGTCGTCGTCACTGACATTGCGCGCCACGCCCAGGATTTCGAATGGGTCGGTGGCGTTTGCATTTTCCATTTTCTGGTCAAGCTGGACAGCTTTCGCGATTGTTGTCTTGCGCAGGATGATGACCTGCCCCTGCATGGTCTCGACTGGCAGGAATTGCCTTTCGTCATTGAGCGCATCGGACAGGCGCTCGCCCTGGCCCACGCCAATCCGGCAAAGGACGTGGCTCCCGTCTTCGAGGTAGAGCTCCGCCTCGATACGGGCCTTGGTCCGCTTCGGTCTTGATTCAAACATCACATATCCTCGCTGGGCCTCGCCAGAACTTCACGGGCGCAGATGATGCCATGAAACGGTTAAGGGCAGGTTCAGTCCGCCTTTTGCTTGCGAACTGCATTTCGGGGCGGCTTTCCGGATTTGTCGCCGGGCGACGACGACCGGATCTCGACGGGCGTCTTCATGATGATTTCACGATGCGGGAAAGGTATCGATATGTTGTTGGCCTTGAAGGCATCCCACAAGGCAATGAGGATCTGGCCACGGATATTGGTGAGCCCCTGTTGCGGGTCCGATCCAGAACCGCAGTTTGAAATCAAGCGACGACGCGCCGAAAGCAGTCATCCAGCATACCGGCTGCTTTGTTCGGACCACGCGTTTGATCGACTTTGCGGTCGCTATGGCGATCGCACTTCATGCGGATCGCTTTCGTATGAAACGCCGAAATCGACATCGAGGCGTACATAATTGTCAGAGTAGGACCAGTTCACACCTGTTGGGTTATGAAGTCCTCGTTGGGAATGAGATATTCACGGCCATCGCGGGTAATGACCGAGACATAGCGCGCGGAGAATCCTTGATCCAGCCGAAAGTCTCGCCCAGCTGGATTGTGTCACCCGGCTTGATGGAACTGTCGCCCAGGATGATGATGCCGGAAATCAGGTTCGAGACGACCTTCTGCAAGCCGAAGCCCAGGCCAACGCCGATGGCACCCGAAAGCACGGTGAAGGCTGTCAGGTCTATTCCCGTTGACGAAACAGCCAGTGCAATGGCGAGGATTGTCAGCAGGATCCGCACAAGCTTGCCAAGCAACACCTGAACAGAGGGCGAAAGGTCTTCCAGTCGGTTGATCCGGTTTTCGGCAATGCGCCCTGCCGCTGTTGCCAGCCAAAGCAGGATGACGGTGACAATCACCGCGCTGATGACCGAAAGCAGCGATATGCGGAAAGTGCCAAGCGGAACGGCAATCGATTCCAGGAATGCGCTGACCTCGTCTCGGATGCCAAGGACACTGACGGCGAAATACGCAAAGGTGCAAAACGCCACGGTACGGGCAATGGTCTTGTTGCGGATGACACGCGTCAGGATGGCGAGTGCCAGCCAGACAAAGGCCAGAACTATTGCCAGCGAGATGATATAGGACCGGCTTTGCCAGGTATTGGCGGCAATTATCCACTTCGCCACCCATAGCAGGAATACCAGGATAAACCATTTGGTACGCCGAAGCGCCACCACCACGACTCGCAGGAGGCGTGGATTGCCGCGCAACCTTCGCGCCTGTTCCTCAAGTATGGGCTCAAGCCAACTCGCTGCAACCAGTGAAGCCAGATAACAACCAAGTATGATGCCCAATTGGTACAGCGTCCAGGGCTTCATCAGATAGGTTGTTACCCAGTCCGGCATCGCCACGCCAATCTGGTCAATTGCAGTGATGTCCAATTGCTTCATTGCTCCATTCGGCCAGTTGCTTCAGGTGGCAGGGTAGCAGATGGAAACCAGTCGTGCACATTTGCGAAAGTTTGAAGCGTCGCGATGGCCGCGCGAACTCAGTTTACCGTGACGTTGACCGAGTTGGGGTAAATCTCGACACGGATGAAAACATTGCCATTGACGATCCGGTTGGCCGCGCTGCGCTGGATTGATCCATTGAGGATCATTTGCTCCATCAGGCTGCGGTTTGCTTCGAGAGCGAAGAAGCTGTCATATTCGTCACCGGGATCGCGAACCCCGAATTTGTGGAAG
>JAWKWN010000023.1:0-38539 GCA_041397505.1 Nitratireductor sp. | reverse complement strand
CCCGGAAAGGCGATCTCGGAAACCGAAAATCCCTGCCAGTTTTCACGGATCGGCTCATCAAGGCCGAAACCGGTTTTGATAGCGAGTTTGAACTCAGACACGAAGCCGCTCCCCCTGAGGATCCACGAAATGCGGTGAGCATATCTCCACTTCCACATCGCGCCCACGCACCATGTCCACCGCACGCACCTTCTCACCATGGCGTGTATCACCGTCAACGATGAAACCAAGGCCGATATGCTGGCCGAGCGATGGCGAGAAACAGACCGAGGTCATGTATCCCTCATCATTGTCGGTGGTTGCTTCCTTGCCCATTCTCACGAAATGCGCGCCAGCAGAAAGGCTGTCCTCGGGTTTCGTGGTCCTGAAGCCAGCCAGTACCGGGCGATCCTTCGCGGTCAGCCCGGGCCGCTGTGCCATCACCTTGCCGATGCAGTCCTTCTTCGCCGAAACCATCTTGCCAAGCCCGATATCGCCAGCCGTTGTGCGGCCATGCAACTCGGCGCCGGTGAGATGGCCTTTCTCGATCCGCATCACATTGAGCGCCTCGACGCCATAGGGCGTTATGTCGAACTCGCGGCCAGCCTCCATCAGCGCCCGGATAAGGGCATCGCCATACTGGGCCTGCACCGCTATCTCATAGGCCAACTCCCCCGAAAACGAGATGCGGAACAGCCGGGCAGGCACGCCGCCACAAACTGTGATCCTGCCACAGGCCATATAGCCGAAAGCCTCGTTGGAAATGTCACGCGCCACATCTACGAGCTTGCGCAGCACAGCCCGCGAATTTGGACCGGCGACCGAAAACTGGGCAAAATTGTCAGTGACCGAAACCATATGCACATCCAGTTGCGGCCAATGCACCTGCTTGCAGAAATCGACATGCTGCATGACCAGACCGGCATTCGCGGTCGTGGTGGTGATGACGAAGTGGTTTTCACCAAGCCTTGCAACGGTGCCGTCATCCATCACGAAGCCGTCTTCGCGCAGCATCAGGCCATAACGCACCTTGCCGACCGGCAGGCTGGACATCACATTGGAATAGACGCGATCAAGGAATATTGCGGCGTCCCGACCCTTGACATCAATCTTGCCAAGCGTCGAGACATCGCAGACACCAACCGAGCGCCGCGTCGCCAGCACCTCGCGGTCAACGCTTTGCCGCCAGGTCTTCTCGCGCTTTCGCGGATACCATTGCGCCCTGAGCCACATGCCCGCCTCGACAAACACCGCGCCTTGCTCCTTCGCCCAGTCATGCGATGGCGGCAGGCGGAAAGGCTTGAAGTCTCGTCCCGTCATCCGCCCTGCCAGGGCAGCAATTGCAACCGGTGTGTAGGGAGGGCGATAGATCGTGGTTCCCGTCTGAGCAATGGACTGGCCGGCAATCTCTGCCATGATCGCGATTGCCGCAACATTGGCGGTCTTGCCCTGGTCGGTTGCCATTCCCAGCGTTGTATAGCGCTTGAGATGTTCGACCGATTTGAAGCCTTCCTGATGGGAAAGCTTCACATCCTTCACCGTGACATCGTTCTGGAAATCAAGCCAGGCGCGCGATTTCGATTCTGCCACATGCCACAACGGCTCAATGGATACGGGCGCATCCTCTGCATCGGGAACCAGTGATTTTGACACCTTGAAACCGAGTTCGGCGCAAGCCGCAGCAGCCATTTCCGAACCTTGCACCAGTGCGCCATGGGTTGACATCGTCCCCGCTGCTGCGCCCGCAACGCGCATTCCCGCAGGTATGTCGCTTCCCGAACGAAAGCCGCGATCCTGTCATTCCAAACCAGGTTTCCCCCGCATGTGGCAGGTCAGGTTGACGGCCGGATTCCAGCCGCCAGAGACTGCAAGGCAATCCGTTTCCAGCCTTAATTCCCGACCATTGGCATTGAGAACGCTGACACTCGAAATGCCCTTCGGTCCACTTGTACCGGTTATCCTCGACCGGGAAAATACCGGGACATCGCCGACCATTGCACGCAGATGCGAGACATCCTCGGCGCTGCGCGGATCAATCACCGCCTCGACCTTGCCGCCCAGCGCAAGAATATCGCCTGCCGTGCGCCATCCGTCGTCATTGTTTGTAAAGACGGTAACCGCCTTTCCGGAAAGTACAGCATGTCGGTTGAGGTAGCTTCGAACCGCGCCAGCCAGCATGACGCCCGGACGGTCATTGTCGCCAAAGGCAATCGGCCGTTCGATTGCACCGCCGCACAGAATGGAGCGCCTGGCAATGATCCTCCACAATCTCTGGCGCGGCTGATGCTGCACCGGTTGCGCAAGATGGTCCCCTACCCGTTCAAGCGCGGCATAACTGCCACCGTCATAGACCCCGAATACCGTTGTGCGGGTCAGGAGCCGGACATTGGCCATCAAGGCAAGTTCACCGGAAATCTTGGCAGCCCAGTCGCTGGCATTGAGCGAACCAACCTCCATCCGCTCGCTGTTAAGGCGGCCGCCGGGCAGGAAATCCTCATCGGCAATTACAACCCGTGCACCACTGCGCGCCGCAACGAGTGCGGCCATGAGACCGGCAGGACCCGCACCAATCACCAGCAGATCGCAATGCAGGGTAGCTTTCTCATAGCTGTCCGGGTCAGGCTTGCCGGACAGCGACCCAAGTCCGGCAGCGCGCCTTATGACCGGCTCATACAATTTTTCCCAGAAGGCTGCCGGCCACATGAATGTCTTGTAGTAGAACCCGGCTGCAAGAAACGGCGACAGCACATCATTGATGCCCATGACATCAAAAGCAAGGCTTGGAAACCGGTTCTGGCTCTTGGCCTTGAGGCCATCATGAAGTTCGGTCGTGGTTGCCCTGCTATTGGGTTCACGGCGCGCACCGTCACGCAATTCGACCAGCGCATTGGGTTCTTCGCTGCCAGCCGTCAGAATGCCGCGCGGCCGATGATATTTGAACGACCTGCCAACGAGGCGCACACCGTTTGCCAGCAGCGCTGATGCGAGCGTATCGCCCTGATAGCCAGTGTGCCGCTTGCCATCAAAGGAAAAGCCGACTGATTGCGAACGGTCGATCAGACCACCCGAGGCAAGCCTGAACTCCTGGCCCGTTCCACTTGTTTCGCGCGAATTGCTCATGCGTTCGCCTTTCCGCCGGACAATCCGCCAGACAGTGCAAACGCTTCCGCAGTTACAGCGCCCAGAACTTCATGTGTAACGGTGTTGCGCTCTACCACAATCCAGGGCGGCACCCCCTTCGTGATACCAATGCTCCTTGTGGAGACCGGCCGGATTGGTGCGCAGATGCACGAATTCATGGAAGGCTCGCGCCGCCCCGCTGGCATCGGGATCGGGGCGCACAACGGTTGCATCACCCCGATAGACAAATTCGGCATGGTCACGTTCACCACAGTGAGGGCAGGGAATTCGCATAGCTCGCCTCAGTGCAGGTTGGTTGGGCGCCACGGCCGGTTTCGTCGATCACCCGACCGGTTTCAAACCGGTCCAGACGAAGCTCCGTGGCAACAGGATGGGGTGCATCCCTGGCGATCAGATGGGCAAAACACATGCCGGATGCAGGCGTGGCCTTGAAGCCGCCATAGCACCAGCCGCAATTCAGATACAGGCCATCGACCGGTGTCTTGTCGATGATCGGCGATCTGTCCATCGACATGTCCATGATACCGCCCCAGGATCGCAGCACGCGCGCACGCCCGATCATCGGAACCATGGCCATGCCTGCCTCGCAAACATGCTCAACCATCGCCAGATCGCCACGCTGTGCATAGGAATTGTAGCCGTCGAGATCACCACCGAAGACGAGTCCGCCCTTGTCCGATTGGCTGATATAGAAGTGACCAACGCCGAAAGTTATCACCGTGTCGATGATCGGCTTCAGGCCTTCGGTCACGAATGCCTGCAAGACATGGCTTTCGATCGGCAATCGCAATCCGGCCTTGTCCATCACCCGCGTGGTATTCCCTGCTGCAGCAACACCAACCTTCTTCGCCCGGATTGTTCCCTTGCTGGTCTCGACACCCTTGACGACGCCCGCCTCGATTACAAACCCGGTCACCTCGCAATTCTGGATGATATCAACCCCGCGCATATCCGCGCCGCGAGCGTAACCCCATGCAACCGCGTCATGGCGAGCGGTTCCACCGCGTTTCGCAGCAATCCCCCTGAATGGGGAAACGACCATTGTCAAAATCGAGATAGGACACAGCTTTTCCAGTGCCTTGCGATCCAGCAATTCTGCATCAACGCCTTCAAGTCGCATGGCATTGCCGCGCCGCGCATAGGCATCACGCTGCCCGTCCGAATGATAGAGATTGATGACCCCGCGCTGCGAGACCATCGCATTGTAATTGAAGTCCTGCTCGAGCCCTTCCCAGAGCTTCATCGAAAGCTCGTAAAACCGCTCATTGCCCGGAAGCATGTAGTTGGATCGGATGATCGTGGTGTTGCGACCAATATTGCCCGAACCAAGGTAACCCTTTTCAATGACCGCCACATTGGCGAGGCCGAATTCCTTCGCCAGATAATAGGCGGTCGACAATCCGTGGCCACCGCCACCGACGATGATGACATCATATTCGGCCTTGGGCTCCGGCTCGCGCCAGACCGGCTTCCAGCCCTTGTGGCCGGTAAGTGCATTCTTCAAAACAGAAAACGCGGAATAGCGCATTTCATCTTGTCCCTGGTTGCGAGCAGACGGTGGATGCTCGCCCGTTTCTTCCCAATGGCCTGACCTGATTGCGACAGTCTATGGGAAATCATCCGACATTGGCAGTGGGCAAGGCTATTGGCAGATCAAAAAAGGCACACAAAGGATACGAACAAGCCATCGCCGCAGGCCTGGAAAAATGCTGCGATGTCACGCCACAGGAAATCTGCGCAGTGATTGCGAAAGGCGGGTTTCGCGATCATCGCGCCTGTTGTAAGCTATACGAATGACGGGGAAAACAAACCTGCCTTCGCGGCAGGATATTCACAATTCGGAAATACCGGAACTGTGCCGCGCATGCGAGGCTCGGCACAAGGGAATTTGTGGCGCCCTCAATGCCGATCAGCTTGTCAGGCTGAACAAGTATTCAAGTCGCAAACAGGCTGATGCCGGAAGTGAATTGCTCGGTGACGAGGAAGAAGTCACATCCTATTCAAACGTGCTGTCCGGCGTGGTGAAACTGACAAAGACGATGGCCGATGGACGGCAGCAGATCGTCGGCCTCCAGTTTGCTCCCGATTTCCTGGGAAGGCCCTTCCATTCGTCAAGCAAGGTGACGGCCGAGGCTGCGTCCAATGTCAGCCTGTGCTCCTTCCCCAAATCAACGCTTGAGGCCATGATCCGGTGAACAGCCGGAACTCGAGCATCGCCTGCTGAACCAGGCCCTGAAGGAACTCGACGAGGCACGCGACTGGATGCTGACGCTGGGCCGCAAGACTGCCAGCGAAAAGGTCGCCAGTTTCCTTCACATGATTGCGCGCAACATCAATCCGGACAAGGAATTCGAAGCCGGCCAGAAGATCATGTTCGACCTGCCGATGACGCGCGCTGACATGGCAGACTTTCTCGGGCTGACAATCGAAACCGTCAGTCGCCAGATGACGCGCTTGCGCAAGGCCGGCATCATCGAGATCGAGAACAACCGGCACATCACCATCCCCGACATCACCCGGCTCGAACGCACCGGCGGCGGTTAGGGCTTTCGCAATTCAGACCCCGGAAGAATGGCGCGCCTTGCCGGTCTCCAGATAGGTGTCGAACCGGGCTGCGACACTCCTTGCGAAGGGTCTGGCGGGTTCCGGTATCACCTGGTCATTTCCCGATTTCACCAGCAGGCCGTCACGGTCCTGCCTGCAAATCGCCTCGGCCTCAGCGATGACCTTGTCGGCAGCATCGCCAAATTCTTCCTCAAGTGCTGCGGTATCAATCCGGAAATCACACATGATCATTTCTATGACCCGCGCCCGGATCCGGTCATCAAGCGTGAACGCAATACCCTTTGCCACCGGCAGGTCACCCTTGTTGACCGCGGCCATGTAGTTCCCCGTCGCCGTGATGTTCTGGATGTGCCCTTGTGGCAAGCGGCCAATTGACGAGCACCCAATGCCCAGCAGTACTTCACAGGGATCATCGGTATAACCCTGAAAATTGCGCCTTAGCCGACCGTCGGCAGCAGCAATGGCAAGACTGTCCGAAGGCAGCGCGAAATGATCAATGCCGATACGGCGATATCCCGCCGCTTACAGGTAATCACCAGCCGCATTTGCCTGCTCGAAGCGTTCCTCGATACCGGGAAGTGACGCTTCGTCGATCAGGCGTTGATGGGATTTCATCCATGGCACATGCGCATATCCGAACATGGCAATGCGATCGGGACGCAGCGAAACCACCTGTTCCAGCGTTTTCAGCATGGTTTGCGTGTTCTGGTGCGGCAAACCGTAAAGCGCATCCATGTTGAGGGATTTGGCGCCAGCCTTGCGCAAGGCTTCTGCAACACGCGCCGTGTCGTCGAATGTCTGTATCCGGTTGATTGCCTTTTGCACCACGGGATCAAAGTCCTGGACACCGATACTGGCGCGGTTCATGCCCAGCGCCTCAAGCCCTGAACAGTCTCCTGCATCAAGATCGGAAGGATCGATTTCGACGGAGATGCGCGATTGCTCCGTAATGTCGAATGCAGCGCGCAAATGTTCGGCAATACTGACCATGTCAGCGGACTTCACCAGGCTCGGCGATCCACCGCCAAGATGCAATTCACGCAATTCGACCCGCTTGCCAATCGCTGCAGCAACCAGCGCAATCTCGCGTTCAACCACGCGCAGATAGGTTTCAACCGGCTCATATTTGAGCGTGTGCTTGGTATGGCAGCCACAGAACCAGCAAAGCCGGTCGCAAAACGGAATGTGAATATAGAGCGATATCGGCGTGCCTTCGGGAACCTGTCCCAACCAGTCCCGATAGGTACCTTCATCGACACCGTCATGGAAATGTGGAGCCGTCGGATAGCTGGTATAGCGCGGCACCGCAGCACCCAGCCGCAACAGCCTGTCCCCGGACTGGGGAAAGCGGGTGCATTCATGTTGTTACCTTCCCATTACCTTGTTTGCGAAGCCGAATGTGCAGTATCCGAGCCGAGAATGATCGGCACGATATGCTCGCGCTCAAACGCAATATGGCGCCGCAATCCTTCGAAGAAACCGCGCAGCATGTAGCCGGTGGCTTCGGCACTGCGCCTGCTCGTGCACATTGCCCAATCCATCAGGACAGCCGATATCTCCTCGGCGTAGCTTTCGTCTTCCCAATGCTCGTAGCGCAGTCGCTCAAGGCTGTCGGCAAGCTCTGCATCATCGGGCAGGCGTTCGCGAAGCAGCGCAAACAGTGACCCTTCCTCGAAGTCATGCGCCTGTTTCAACAGGGATGGCGTCATCCGCGCAATCGACAGGCAAGCCTTGGGATCAAGATTGTCAGGCAGTGAATCGGCTATTGCTTCCAGTTCGGAGCAGAGCCGCAACTGGTTTGCATGGATAGCCTTCAAAACGCTCCACAAGTTCTGTGCTCGTGGCCGGTTCCCCGGCCATGTCGTCATTCTCCTTGTCGCATTCCATGTCGTATTTCCGGCCATGGCTACACCCATTGCAATCGGTCCTTTATCCGGCGCTCCCCCGTCATTCACCTTTTGTCGCAGTAGCGGCATTTCTTCGCCTTGATTCAGATCAAGGCAGCACAACCCGCTCACGACCATTGTCCGGCCATCGGCGCCATGGCTCGAATTGTGCAACTGCGCGACAAGAACCCTGGCGGGTGGGAAACCGATAAAGATCGAAAGCTGGGCGCTTTCCCGCGCCAGTCATGGACCCGTTAGAGGACCTGTTGAGGACTGAACCATGAAAAACATAGCCGAATCGATCGCACTGACGCTGGCCGCGTTTCTAGCCCTTGGCGGGCGCGGCCTACGCACAGGACGATCTCTTCCGCGCCCATGCCTGGGTGCTTTCTTCGTGCTTGCCGCAAGCACGATTTTCATGCTGCGCCGGGTGAAGGTGGCATCTGCCAGCCCGGCACCACAGCAAACCGAATACATGGATGGGCCGATCCGCTATGGCGCAATCGCAACCTTGTTCTGGGGCATTGCAGGGTTTCTTGTCGGCGTCATCATCGCCGCGCAGTTGGCCTGGCCCGACCTTAATATCGAGCCCTGGCTCAATTTCGGTCGCCTGCGCCCCCTGCACACGTCAGCCGTCATTTTCGCCTTTGGCGGCAATGCGCTCCTGGCGACATCCTTCTACGTCGTTCAGCGCACAACGCGCGCACGCCTTTTCGGCGGTGACCTCGCCTGGTTCGTCTTCTGGGGATATCAGCTGTTCATCGTCATGGCGGCAACCGGCTACCTGCTGGGCGCTACCGAGGGTCGTGAATATGCCGAACCCGAATGGTATGTCGATCTTTGGCTGACCATCGTGTGGGTCTGCTACCTGCTGATCTATCTCGGCACGCTGTTCAAGCGCAAGGAACCCCATATCTACGTCGCCAACTGGTTCTACCTCTCCTTCATCGTGACCATCGCGATGTTGCATGTGGTCAACAACCTGTCACTTCCCGTGTCACTGCTGGGTGCCAAGAGTTACTCCGCATTTTCCGGTGTGCAGGATGCGCTGACCCAATGGTATGGCCACAATGCGGTGGGCTTCTTCCTGACCGCCGGCTTCCTTGGGATGATGTATTACTTCATGCCAAACAGGCTGGTCGTCCGGTCTATTCCTACAGGCTCTCCATCGTTCACTTCTGGGCGCTGATCTTCCTGTATATCTGGGCCGGCCCGCATCACCTTCACTATACGGCTCTGCCCGACTGGGCGCAGACACTGGGCATGGTCTTCTCGATCATGCTGTGGATGCCCTCCTGGGTGGCATGATCAACGGCCTGATGACGCTTTCGGGCGCCTGGGACAAGATCCGCACCGACCCGATCATTCGCATGATGGTAATCGCGGTTGCCTTCTATGGCATGTCGACCTTCGAAGGTCCGATGATGTCCATCAAGGCGGTCAACTCGCTGAGCCATTACACCGACTGGACCATCGGCCATGTTCACTCTGGCGCACTGGGCTGGGTTGGCATGATCTCCTTTTGCTTCGATCTACTATCTGGTTCCGAAGCTGGGAATCGTGAGCGGCTCTACTCGCTGCGCATGGTCAACTGGCACTTCTGGCTCGCCACACTCGGCATCGTCATCTACGCGGCGGTGATGTGGGTGTCCGGCATCATGCAGGGCCTGATGTGGCGCGAATATGATGCGGAAGGCTTCCTGGTCTATTCCTTCGCGGAATCAGTGGCTGCAATGCATCCCTATTACGTGCTGCGCATGCTCGGTGGTGCAATGTATCTCACCGGTGCATTGGTCATGGGCCTGGAATATCGCAATGACCATCTTCGACATGAGCGCGCTGAAAAGCCGCTTGATGCTCCGGCGATGCAGCCAGCTGAATAAGGAGGGACGATCATGTCCTTGTTTGACAAACACGAGAAAATCGAAACCAACGCGACCCTCCTTCTGGTGCTCTCCCTTCTGGTGGTTACCATAGGCGGGATCGTGGAAATTGCCCCGTTGTTCTGGATCGGCAACACGATCGAGAAGGCCGGAAGGCATGCGTCCCTACTCTCCGCTGGAACTGGCGGGACGCAACATCTATGTCCGCGAAGGCTGCTATCTTTGCCACAGCCAGATGATCCGTCCTTTCCGTGACGAGGTCGAGCGCTATGGCCATTACAGCCTTGCTGCAGAATCGATGTATGACCATCCCTTCCAGTGGGGTTCAAAGCGCACGGGGCCCGATCTTGCCCGTGTTGGCGACCGCTATTCCAACGAATGGCACGTCCAGCACCTGACCGAGCCGCGCTCCGTTGTGCCTGAATCGATCATGCCGAGCTATGCCTTCCTGGCAACGACGCCTCTGGTCCTTGCAAATCCGGCTGGTCACCTCAAGACCAACCGGGCGGTGGGTGTACCCTATACCGACGAGATGATCGAGAACGCCGAAGCCGACCTGGTCGCACAGGCGGACCCGAACGCCGACACGAGCGGCATAGAGGCTCGCTATCCCAAGGCCAAGCTGGGAGATTTCGACGGCAACCCCGCCGAGGTCACGGAAATGGACGCGCTCATTGCCTATCTGCAAATGCTGGGCACGCTTGTCGACTTCACGGCCTATCAGGCCGACCAGAACTATCGCTAGGGAGGCGGATCATGGATTACAACACGTTTCGCCACATCGCAGACAGCTTCGGCCTTGTCTATCTCGTGATCCTGTTCGTGGGCATCGTCTTGTGGACCTTCAGGCCAGGTGGCCGGAAGGTATCGGACGAAGCCGCGCAGATCCCGCTCAGAGAGGAATGATACAATGAGCAAAAGGGAAATTGACCAAATCAGCGGCACCGAGACGACCGGCCATGAATGGGACGGTATCAAGGAGCTCAACACACCATTGCCGCGCTGGTGGCTGTGGACCTTCTATGCCTGTATCGTCTGGGCGATCGGTTATGCCATCTGGTATCCGGCCATTCCGCTGCTGAATTCAGCAACTCCGGGAATTGGCGGGTATTCGAGCCGTGCCGAAGTTGCAGCAGAACTTGCAGCAGCAGAAGCCGCCAAGGGCGATGTCATCGCAAAGATTGCAGCCACCGATGTCAACGGCATTCTGGCAGACCCTGAACTTACCCGCTTTGCCACCGCTGGCGGCAAGTCGGCCTTCAAGGTCTATTGCTCGCAATGTCATGGCTCAGGCGCGCAGGGTGGAGCAATCTATCCCAACCTCAATGACGATGACTGGATTTGGGGCGGTACGGCCGACGACATCTTCACCACCATCAATCATGGCATTCGCTATGCTGGTGACGAGGATACGCGGCTATCGGAAATGCCGGCATTCGGACGCGATGAATTGCTGGATGCAACCCAGATCAGCCAGGTCGCCAATTATGTTCTGTCGCTTTCGGGCAAGGATCATGATGCAGCGGCGGCAACGGAAGGCATGACTGTCTTTGCCGACAATTGTGCAGCCTGTCATGGCGATCAGGGCAAGGGCGACATAACACTCGGCGCCCCGAACCTCTCGGATGCGATCTGGCTTTACGGCGACAATCTGGAGGCAATCACCAGACAGATCAACAACCCCCGCCAGGGTGTCATGCCTGCCTGGGGAGCGCGTCTGGGTGAAACAACAGTCAAGCAGCTTGCTGTCTACATTCACTCGCTGGGTGGCGGCCAATAAGCTTCCTGGCAAGAAGACGAAATCTGGAAAGGCCCGGTTTCCCGGGCCTTTTTCTTTTGGGTCGGGCAGAACCCTTCGCCCCTTGTTGACATGGATCAACGTGCGGCTACGCTTTTCCCCCTATTCATCATGGCGAGGGAATATGTGTGAACCGACTGGTGCAGAGCCACCTTCGGGAATGACCGGGAATATCAGCAATGGATGTTTTGGAAAAAGCGCGTCACGAGCAATTTGACGTCGAACCCGTAAACAAGCGCGAAAAGCAGCAGCCACTGTATGCCGCGCGGCAAGAAAATCCACCCCAAGCGCGCAGAGGGCACTTTCAGGAAACTGAAATGGCTGGTGATGATCGTGACGCTTGGGATCTACTACCTGACGCCATGGATCTGATGGGACCGCGGGCCCTATGCGCCTGATCAGGCCGTGTTGATCGATCTGCTGCACCGCCGCTTCTACTTCTTTCATCGAGATATGGCCGCAGGAATTCTATTAAGTGTTGCCGGCCTGCTCATCATGGCAGGCGTAGGCCTGTTTCTCATCACATCCTGTCGGACGCGCCTGGTGTGGATACACCTGCCCGCAAACGGTCTGGGTCGACCTGCTTCTCGTTGTGGAACGCGCCGTCGAGGGTGACCGCAATGCCCGCATCGTGGATGCAGCTCCGTGGTCGGCATCGAAACTGATGAAGCGCATTTTCAAGCATGCCATCTGATATTGATCGCGATATCGACCGGTGGTGCCTGGATTTTCTATTTCGCAGATGCGCCGAGCCTTGCAGTCGATGTCTTTACCGGTCAGGCCGCCGGCATTGCCTACATGACCATCGCGGTTCTGGCTGCAACAACCTACATGCTTGGTGGATTGATGCGTGAACAGGTCTGCACCTATATGTGCCCTGGCCGCGTATTCAGGCAGCAATGCTTGATGAAAACTCCTTGACGGTCACCTATAATGACTGGCGCGGCGAACCCCGCTCGCGCCACGCCAAGAAGATGGCCGCAGAAGGCAAGCCTGTCGCGACTGCGTCGACTGCAATGCCTGTGTTGCAGTATGCCCGATGGGCATCGACATCCGCGATGGCCAGCAACTGGAATGCATCACCTGCGCCCTTTGCATTGACGCCTGCGACGGCGTCATGGGCAAGCTCGGCAAGGAAAAGGGGCTCATCTCCTACGCCACCCTCGCCGACTACAACCAGAACATGGCAATCGCCTCGACACCGGGTTCGGTGCCGTGAACCGGAATATTCCGGCGCGTTCGCCCGGATGGCGATCGCCTGAATTCGTCCTTTCTCAAGACGACATGGCGCTCGATCATCCGTTTCCGTACGCTCCTGTATCGATCTGGGCCCTGGTCGGCCTTGCCATGCTTGCCTCCCTGCTGACGCACCCGGCTTGACGTCAACGTTTTGCATGATCGCAACCCGGTCTTCGTCAGTGCTGGACGGATCGATCCGCAACGGCTACACGATCAAGATTCTCAACATGATGCCGGAACCACGCACCATTCGCCTGTCGCTGGAGGGCCTTCCCGGCGGATTGATGACGGTGTCCAACAAGACGGATGAACCGGTTTCCGAACTTGATTGATGCACAGCCGGACAAGCTGGAAAACGTGAAGATTTTCGCACAAGTGTTGATCCTGCCGACCTCACGGCAAAGACCATAGACTTTCACTTTCATCGCCCAGATGTCATGGGCTCCGAAAGTGCCACCTACAAGGCTCATTTCGAGACAGAGATTGATCATGCAGGCAGCAACAAACGCACAGGCTTCGCGTCGCTTTACCGGCTGGCACATGCTGGGTGTCATGTTTCTCTTGGAACCGTGATCGGGGTGAATATCACAATGGCGGTTCTCGCCTCGTCATCATGGACCGGCCTTGTCAAGAATTCCTATGTTGCAGGTCAGACCTTCAACGAGGAAAACGAAATAGCCCGCAAGCAAGAGGCACTTGGCTACAAGGGACAGATCATTTCACAGGCGGGGCACCTGGTGTTTCGTCTGGATGATCGCGACGGAAAAGCCATTTTCCTGGAAAATGTCCGCCTTTCCATCGGTCGGCCTGCCTATGAAAGCAAGGACCGGACAATTACGCTGGATCACGCTGGCCACGGATTTACCGTGCCGGTGTCGATCTGGAACCCGGCGTCTGGCTTGCCGAGCTTGATGCGACCCTTCCAGATGGCAGCAATTGGCGGATACGAAGGACCGGTTGACCATCAAACCTGCAGCGGAGCCCGGCAAATGAGCTGTTGTGCACCCGGCGCTGAATCTTTTCAACCCCAGCGCCGCCCTCCCTTCAACCGAGGAGATGGAGCTGCAAGCCGCGATCTTGGCGATGGCAGCATGGAAAGCTGGCTTACAGTTCCCGGTGTCCATTGCGGCAGTTGCATCAAGACTGCCGAGACGGCAGCCATGTCGGTCGCCGGGGTGGAACAGGCAAGGCTGAATCTTTCATCGCGCACGCTGACCTTCAAGTGGAAGAAGGGCGAGTGTGGATCCGGCAGATGTCATTCTTCGCAAACTCGGGGCAGCCGGATACAATGCCTTCACCACCGACCCTGTCGCGGACGGCAAGGACCCTGTACTGCGCCGTTTGCTGATTTCGCTTGCCGGTTTCGCCGCTTCCAATATCATGCTGCTTTCAGTCTCCGTCTGGTCGGGCGCTGATGGGGCAACACGAGACCTGTTTCACTGGATTTCGGCCCTGGTAGCACTTCCCGCAATCGTGTTTGCTGGCGCGCCATTCTTCAGACCTGCCTGGCCGCCTTGCGCCAGGGTTCACTCAACATGGATGTCCCGATTTCGCTTGCAGTCATCCTGGCTGCTGCGATGTCGCTGTATGAGACAATCAACCACGGCGAAAATCATTTCGATGCCTCGGTGAGCCTGCTCTTCTTCCTGCTTTGACTGGGCGCACGCTTGACCATGTGATGCGCGAAAGGCCCGTAGCGCCGCGTTCGCTCGCCCGCATGTCGCCCAATGGCGCAACCGTGATTGCGGTGGATGGCTCGCGTGAATTCTTGCCTATTTCCGCCATTCACCCGGTATGCGCCTGCATGCTGCAGCGGGTGAGCGCATCCCCGTTGATGGCCAACTGCTCAAGGGTGAAAGCGATTTCGACTTTGCCATCGTCAATGGTGAAAGTGTGCCGGTTCAATCATCCACGGAATGCAGCTACCTGCTGGGTACTAATCTCTCAGGCCTCGGTGGAAATCGCTTCGCTTGCTACCGCAAACGATCTGTTCATTGCCGAAATGGTGCGGATGATCAGCGAGGCCGAAGGGGCAAAGGCAGGCTTCAGGCGCATCGCCGACCGTGCGGCTGCGGTCTATGCGCCAGCCGTTCACCTGTTGTCGCTGGCAACCTTTGTCGGCTGGATGGCGCTGGTCGGGATGGCATTTTGCGGGCAACCACCGCCATCGCGGTGCTGGTCATTACCTCGCCCTTGCGCGCTGGGGCTTGCTGTACCGATTGTCCATGTGGTTGCAGCTGGGCTGTCTGTTCCGGAACGGCGTGATGGTACGCAATGGCGCAGCCCTGGAGAAACTCGCAACCATTGATCGCCCTCTTCGACAAGACCGGCACCCTGACCACGGGAATGCCACAGCCGGTCGGGCATGAAAACACACCTGCGCCGATGATCAATCTGGCGACGGCCCTGCCCGCGAAAGCAAGTATCCGTTTTCAAGGGCGATCGCGCAGCCTGCCAGATCTTCTGATCTTCCAGCCATTGGTGCCATTCAGGAATTGCCCGGAAAAGGGGTCGAGGCAAACTGCAATGGCAGCAAGATCCGCCTGGTCGTCCCGACTGGGCCACTGATAAAGACACCGGCGATGGCATCGTGCTGGCCGTCGACGGCACGGAAAAGGCCCGGTTCATGTTCACCGAGAATTTGCGTAAAGGGCGCTTCCGAGCTTGTCGATGAATTCGCGCGAATGGGAATTTCAGCGAAATCCTGTCCGGGGACAGTCATGCAAGGGTCAGTGAAATCGCAGCGAAACTTGGTATCGAAAACCAGTCCGCGAGGCTGACACCTGCCGGCAAGCTGCACCGTTTGACCGCCCTTTCGGCAGCAGGAAAACACACGCTTCCATGGTGGGTGATGGTGTCAATGACGCGCCAGCGCTTGCGGCAGCTGACGTTTCCTTCGCACCTTCGAGTGCTGCCGATATCGGGCGCAGCTCGGCAGATTTCGTTTTCCTTCATGACGATCTTCGGTGTCAATGGCGAAGCACTTTCCGTGGCTCGCCGGGCCAAGAGCCTTGTGTCAGAATTTCGGCATCGCCATTGCCCATAACCTGATCGCAGTACCTCTTGCGGTTGCCGGCCTTGCAACCCGCTTGTGGCGGCACTCGCTATGTCGTCTTCGTCGATCCTGGTCGTGGAAACGCGATGCGCCTCAATTTCTTGGTGGTCGCCGTGCCAGTGGTGGAGGGCACGGCTCCCGCAGTGCCAACCAGGACCGACAGGATTGCCGTCTTGCCTGAAAGGCTTGCGGCATGAACGGGCTGCTGTTTCTGATTCCCATAGCCCTGTTTCTTGGTGCACTTGGCCTTGCGGCCTTTCAGGACCCTTAGATCCGGCCAGTATGACGATCTCGATGGAGCTGCATGGCGGATTCTCGATGACGAGGACATCGAACGCGGCAAGGAAGACTGAGGCGGATTGCGGCGCTGTGGCAGCCCGGGGCAAACGTAGAACGGGATTATCGTGGCCCGGATTATTGCAGCCCGCCATTATCGTAGCAACGTGCGCTGCGCATCCTCCATTGTAACAACCCCGATGATCGCGCCATTGTCCTCGACATAAACTGGCAGCGCGGTCTTCATCTGCAATTCCATCACCTGTTTCAGCGGCGTATCCGGGCCAACGCTTTCAGCACCGGCTTCCCCCTTGCGTCGCCTGGCCAACCGCTGCATGGCATCCGATGCAACGCAGACAGCGAGCGGATTCATGTGCGCAACAAAATCCGCCACATATTCGCTGGCCGGATTGTCGAGAATTTCCTTGGCAGTGCCACACTGGACGATACGGCCACCCTCCATGATGGCGATGCGTGAACCGATCTTGATGGCTTCATCAAGATCGTGGCTCACAAAGATGATGGTGCGCTTCAGGCGGTTCTGCAAATCGATCAGTTCGTCCTGAAGCCTTGCCCGGATCAACGGATCAAGCGCCGAATAGGGTTCATCCATCAGCAGGATTGGTGCTTGAGTGGCAAAGGCTCGCGCCAACCCGACGCGCTGCTGCATGCCGCCGGACACCCTGAACACGCTTTGCGCCCAGTTCGTCAGGCCCACAAGTTCAAGCTGTTCGCTGACCCGCTTGCTTATCTCCGCCTTTGCCATGCCGGTACTGAGGCCAAGGCCGACATTGTCCTCGACGGTCTGCCAGCAGCAGGCCGAATTGCTGAAAAACCATGGATACAGTTGAAAGCCGCATCTCGCGCAATTGCTGTTCGGAACACGTCTGGGGATTGCGCCACTCGCCCTTCGCAAGCACCTCGACCTTTCCCCGTATGACGGGATTGAGGCTGTTCACCGCCCTGAGCAGGGTGGATTTTCCCTGAACCCGACAGTCCCATCAGGACAAGCGTCTCACCTTCGCGGACTTCAAGATTGCAATCGGCAACCCCTAATATCTGCCCGGTTTCCGACTGGATTTCGCTACGGGTCTTGCCTGCATCAACAAGCGGCAAGGCAATATGCGGCTTGTCACCAAAAACGATATTGACAGCCTCGAAGCCGAACAACGGACTTGCTCATTTGCCATCCTCTACATTTTCCCGGAACGCAGGAACCGGTCGAGCAGGATGGCAACCAGCACGATGACCAGTCCGGCTTCAAAGCCCATGCCGATATTGACGGTATTGAGAGCTCTACCGGCACGCCAAGCCCGGGCGCACCCACGAGTGCGGCGATCACCACCATGGAAAGCGAGAGCATGATCGTTTGCGTCAGCCCCACCATGATCTGCGGAAGCGCATTCGGCAATTCGATGCGCGTCAGCAATTGCCAGCGCGTTGCACCAAAGGCCCGACCCGCTCAACAAGCTGCCCTGGGGTGGAACGAATGCCGAGTTCTGTCAGGCGGACAGGCGCCGGAAACGCAAAGATAACCGTGGCGACCAGCCCCGGAACCATGCCAAGGCCGAAAAGAATGAGTGCCGGTATGAGATAGGCGAAGGTCGGCACTGTCTGCATCAGGTCGAGTACCGGACGCAGGGTTGCTGAAAATTTCGATTGTGCGGGTGGCCAGAATGCCAACTGGTACACCCACGACCTCATGCAAACCGCAGTCGATGCAATGACCAGCGCCAATGTCTGTATCATCTGGTCCCAATAACCCAGATTGAGAATGAGCAGCAGCGAAAGCAATCGTAAAAACAGCGGCAGGGAAATCGAGCGCCGCAACCACCAGGCAAGAAAGGTTGCCGCGGCAATGGTGGCCAGCGGATGCGGTGCGGCCAGGCACCAATGCAAGGCATCGATCATCGCCTTCAACCAGGTCGAAAGCAGGTCAAACGCCCAGCCTCCGTGGTCAATCAGCCAGTCAACTCCGGCCTTTGCCCATTTCCCGACCGGTAGCTCAGCCAGTGAGAAATTCCAAAGTGCTGTCCCGTCACAATGGCAATATTGAAGTGCCGGGCAGGAAGTCTGCTCTGCCCGGCCACGAAAATCACATTCCGAGCGCGGTCTTCACTGCTGCCATGGCGTCGCCACCATCCTGGTGGTAACACCTTCAAGCCATGGGGCAATGGCATCGGGATTGGCCTTCAGCCAGCCAATCGCCGCCTTTCCGGATCCATCCCATCGTCAAGGATCTTGCCCATGATCTGGTTTTCCGGCCAGTGTGAACTTCATGTTGGAAACCAGCTTGCCTGCATTCGGGCAATCACCGGCAAATCCGGCACGCGTATTGGTATAGACAGTTGCACCACCAAGATTGGGGCCGAAGAAGTCATCGCCGCCGGTCAGATAGGTCAGGCAAAATTCGCATTCATCGGATGCGGTTCCCAGCCGAGAAACACCACTGGCTCACCGGCTTTTTCGGCCCGCGCAACCTGCGCCAGCATCCCGGCTTCCGAGGATCTGACCACTTCGAACCCCTTCAGGCCGAAAGCGTCCTTTTCGATCATGTCGAGGATCAGGCGATTGCCGTCATTGCCGGGTTCGATGCCGTAGATCTTGCCAGCCAATTCATCCTTGTGCTTGGCAATGTCGGCAAAATCCTTGATCCCGAGTTCGGCACCCTTGGCATTGGTTGCCAGCGTATATTTTGCACCTTCGAGATTGACGCCGACGCTCTCGACCGACTTGTCATCGAGATAGGGACGAATGTCGGCTTCCATGGTCGGCATCCAGTTGCCGAGAAACACGTCGATATTCTTGTCCTGCATCGACTTGTATGTAACCGGCACAGCCAGCAGTTTGATGTCTGTCGAATAGCCCAGCGATTTCAACAGGAATGTCGTTACTGCCGTGGTCGCGGTGATATCGGTCCAGCCAACATCTGAAAATCGGATCGTGTTGCAGGCTTCGCCGTCAGCCGCGCGGACCGGGGCTGCGCCCAGAACGCCGGCAAGCATGGCGCCAACCGCAAACAATTTGATGGTTTTCGAGGAAATCATGTTTTTCTCCCTGCAGCGTTTCTGATCTTTGATGTTCCCTTGGGTTCCGGTTCTGCGCGTCGCATCGATTATGCCCGGATGGGAGTGCATTTTCAGCATTTTGTCCATTTACCCGCAAGGCATTTCTGCCTAAATTGACTGACCAGTCAATCAACTTCTTATTCAAACTCGCTATTCAGGGTATTATGGCAAGGATTGGAGCAGAGCCGGAGCGTCGGCAATCACTCATCGAGGCTGCCGCCGCGATGATCGGCGAACAGGGATCGCTTGACGTGACCGTCAAGGACATAGCTGCGCGCGCCGGCATGTCGCCTGCACTTGCATTTCATTATTTCGGTGGAAAGGACGAGATCATTACCCAGACCATGCGCTACCTGTTGCGGGAATTCTCGCGTGAGGTTTCAGCGCAGCTGCAACTGGCAAAGACACCAGCCCAACGGGTTGACGCGATCCTGCGCGCCAGTTTCGCCCAAAGCCAGTTCGACCGAAATACAGTGGCTGCATGGCTGGTTTTTTATTTGCGGGCCTATTCCTCACCACCGGCTGCAAGACTGCTTCATGTCTATCACAGGCGCCTGCATTCGAACCTCGTTCATGCCCTTTCTCCGCTCTCGGGAAGACAGGCAGCAACCAACCTGGCGGAAGTCATCGCATCCCTGATTGATGGCATCTACATTCGCCATGCACTGAAGGCGGAAGGGCGCGCAGCGCACCGAGGCACTGACCATCTGCCGCCTTGCCGTCAGCCATTTGCCCGGCATCAGCGATCTCCAGACACCAAAGACAACCCGATCTCCCAAGGAAACTGACCATGCCCGCCTTTCGTGACCTCCTGCCGCAAGCCAGCCATTTCATCGCCGGTGAATTCGTCAATGGCGAGGGCGAAAATCCGCAAATCTCTATCCCGCAACCGGTGAAACCCTGGGCGAGATCAGCTGGGCCAGTGACGATGAAATCGAGCGCACGATTGCTGCTGCCAGAAAGGGATTTGAAATCTGGCGCAAGACCCGTCCCGCCGAACGCGCCAGGATCTTTATCGCACCGCGCAAATCCTGCGGGACATGAATGATACGATCGCCCGCATCGAAACGCTGGATACCGGCAAGGCATTGCAGGAGACAACAGTCGTCGACGTGATATCAGCGGCTGATGCGCTTGAATATTTTGCCGCACAAGCTGCCACCATGACCGGCGAACATGTCGGGTTTTCCGGCATGGAGGGCGATTGGGGTTATACGGTGCGCGAGCCCTGGGCATTTGCGTTGGAATTACCGCATGGAATTATCCAATCCAGATGGCGGGGTGGAAATCGGCCCCGGCACTTGCTTGCGGCAACGCCTTCATCCTGAAACCGGCGGACCTGACACCCTTGTCAGCGCTCAAACTGGCGGAAGCCTACAAGATGGCAGGCCTGCCGGACGGAGTGTTCAGCATCCTCCAGGGCGATGGCAGGCTGGGTGCCAAGCTTGTTGCCCATCCCGCAATCGCCAAGGTATCGCTGACCGGATCATCTGTGACGGGAACCAAGGTGCTGGCGGGAGCCGCAGCTTCAATGAAAAAGGTGACGCTGGAACTCGGCGGCAAATCGCCATTGGTTATCTTTGACGACGCCGATATCGATTCAGCCGTTGGCGGCGCGATGTTGGCCAATTTCTATTCTACCGGCCAGGTGTGCTCCAACGGAACGCGTGTTTTCGTGCATGAGAAGATCCGCGACGCCTTTGCGGAAAAGCTGATCGCACGCACGGAGCGCATGGTGATCGGGGACCCGATGGACATGAAGACCAATATGGGGCCGCTGGTTTCACGCGCGCATTTTGAAAAGGTCGAACGCTATTACAAGCAGGCGGCTTCCCAGGGCGAATGCCTTTACGATGGCGGCTTTCCGAGCATTCAGGGCTTTGAAGGTGGCAACTGGGTTGGTCCCGCAATCTATGCGCCCAGGGACGACAATCAGCCCATTGCTCGCGAGGAAATCTTCGGGCCTTTGCTGTCGCTGTTCACCTTCAGCGACGAGGATGAGGTCACCCATCGCGCCAATGACACCGAATACGGCCTTGCCGCAGGCGTTTACACCGCTGATCTTGGCAGGGCGCACCGCATGATGTCGCGGCTTCAGGCAGGCACCTGCTGGGTCAACACTTTCAACGTCACGCCGGTGGAAATGCCGTTTGGCGGCCACAAACAGTCAGGCATGGGCATGGAAAACGGCAAATGGGCCCTGGACGCCTATTCGCAGGTGAAAAGTGTTCATGTCGCCATGAACACACCCGCTTATCCGTATTGAGGGAGACGCATCGTGACCGGCGGCGTTATTGAACAATCCCTGGCTGCGGATTTTGTCGTGATCGGCTCCGGCTCTGCCGGTTCGGCAATGGCAGCCCGCCTGTCGGACGACGGCAAGCACAGCGTGATCGTCATCGAATTCGGCGGCTCGGACATGGGGCCGCTGATCCAGATGCCTGCAGCACTCTCCTATCCGATGAACATGCCGCTTTATGACTGGGGCTATGAGTCGGACCCCGAACCCCATCTGGGCGGACGCAGGCTGGCCTGTCCGCGAGGCAAGGTCGTTGGCGGTTCCTCCTCGATCAATGGCATGGTCTATGTTCGCGGCCATGCCCGTGACTTCGACCACTGGGCAGAATCAGGCGCAACCGGATGGTCCTATGCAGACGTATTGCCCTATTTCCAGCGGATGGAAACCTCTCACGGCGGCGAGGATGGCGTGCGCGGCAAGGACGGCCCGCTGCATGTCACGCGCGGCCGCAGGGCAAATCCCTTGTATCACGCCTTTGTGGAAGCGGGCGCGCAAGCCGGCTTCGAGGTCACGAACGACTATAACGGGCTGAAGCAGGAAGGCTTTGGCGCCATGGAACAGACTGTGTGGAAAGGCAGGCGTTGGTCAGCGGCCAACGCTTATCTCAAGCCGGCATTGCGCGCCAACAAGAACCTCACCCTGATAAGGGCGCTGGCAAACCGGATTGTCATCGAAAATGGCCGGGCTGTCGCTGTGGAGATTTCCCGGGGGGATCGCACCGAGCAAATCCGGGCAAACCGGGAGATCGTTATCGCCGCGTCGTCGATCAACTCGCCGAAATTGCTCATGCTCTCGGGCATCGGGCCTGCCGAACACCTTCGTGAATGTGGCATTGATGTTGTTGCCGACAGGCCGGGCGTAGGGGAAAACCTGCAGGATCATCTCGAACTCTACATCCAGAACGAATGCCTGCAGCCGATCACGCTCTACTCGAAGCTGAACCTGCTCTCAAAGGCAATGATCGGCGCCGAGTGGCTGTTCTTCAAGACCGGCGATGGCGCCACCAATCATTTCGAAAGTGCCGCATTTGTGCGTTCTGCACCCGGTGTCGAATATCCCGATATCCAGTATCACTTCTGCCGGTGGCGATCCGCTATGACGGCAAGGCGGCTGCAAAGGCGCATGGTTTCCAGGCGCATGTCGGCCTGATGCGATCAAGATCGCGAGGCCGTGTCCGCCTCAATGCCGCCCGACCGACAGCGCATCCTCGATCCTGTTCAACTATATGAGCCACGAGGAAGACTGGAGCGATTTTCGCCATTGCATCAGGTTGACCCGGGAAATTTTTGGCCAGCCTGCCTTCGACCCGTATCGCGGACGAGAAATTGCACCTGGTGATTCCGTGCAAAGCGACGAGGAACTCGACGACTTCATCCGTACCCATGTTGAAAGCGCCTACCATCCATGCGGAACCTGCAAGATGGGCAGCAGCAAGGATCCGATGGCCGTTGTCGATCCCGAGTTGCGGGTGATCGGCGTCGAGAATCTCCGGGTCGCAGACAGTTCGATCTTCCCGCGCATCACCAACGGCAATCTCAACGCGCCTTCGATCATGGTCGGCGAAAAGGCGTCAGACCTGCTGCTCGGTCGGCATCCGCTTGCGCCGTCCAATCTTGAGCCGTGGATCAATCCACGCTGGCGCGAAAGCGCAAGATAACCGGCCAGATGGCAATCCGGCCAAGTCCGAAGCCGAACGCAGAAGCCTGAACCGCAATTTGTGTCAGTTCAGGATCTGCGGCTGTCCGATGGAGAGCTGACTACCAACCGAATCCATCGTTATCGGCCTTTCAAAAAGCATGCGCCGTTCGGTCAGGCTGGAAAGGAAAACTGGATAGCGCTCGGCCATGCGTTCGCGTTGTTCAACCACATCCGCACTCAAGAGACCGATATGCTGCTTCAGTGTCGGATAGGGCCGTGGCTCGCACAAGGGAGTTGAATCGGAAAACCCGCCGATAGAAGGCGGAATGCCTTCGCCTTACCGTTGCCAGGCACAAATCGGCGTCAAAATACTCGGACGCCATGCAAGGCACCCGCAAGGTGATATAGGGAAGTTCCGGATAGTCCCTGACTGCGGCCTCATCCGCAACAAATCGGGTAGGATCGATCAGCACCATTCCCCGGTCCACCATGGCCTGACAATATCAGGGAATACGTCAAGGGCTGGTCCCTTGCGATATTCCTTGCTGATCACGTGAATCCGGATGGAACTGATAAGCCGTTCCTGTTCGTAGATCGCGAAGATCCAGCAATTGTCCATCTTGTCGTAGTCGTCGAAGAACAATCCCGAAGAATTCGCATCAATCGAACCCTCGCGCATATACGCATCATATCTCAATCGATACACTGCGGACCGCTGCTCTTCCGTATTGGCTACCTTGTAGTCGACTTGCTGGAGATAGTCCCCGATACGCTCGGCGAAGCTGCGCTCGCCTTTTTCCTTGTCAATACCCATAATTGCCCCACGTAGGCCGCCCCAAACTACTGGCCTGCATGGATAGGTTAATGCTTTGTTAACCGGATATAAAGAGCGTCAACACCACAATTAATTCAAATGCCGAAAAAAAGAGATTATTGGTTAATTCGCTGAATTCACGCCACGATGTCAGCGGGTAGCGGCAATCTTCGGGCGCTCTGCCTTCGTCCACTGGGCCTGCAACTGCTCGAAGACGGCAGTGCCCGGAACAGCCTTGCCGAAGAGGTAACCTTGTACCTGGTCCAAAACCACCTTGCCGCAGAGAATATCCAGTTGCTCCTGCGATTCGACACCCTCGATTGTAATGGAGAGCCCCAGCTCACGGGCAAGATGGGTAACGCCTGAAAGCAACACGATCGACTTGTCGTCAATCTCGATGTCCTCGATGAAGCTGCGGTCAATCTTCACCTTGTTCAAGGGCAGGGTATGAAGGTAGCTCAAGCTCGAGAATCCGGTTCCGAAGTCATCCAGCGATATCTTCACCCCTGTTTCCGACAGCCTGTTCAGCGTTGCCTTTGTCTCGTTGATGTTTTCGAGCATGGCCGATTCAGTGACTTCCACTTCCAGCCGCTTGGGTGACAATCCGCTCTTGGCAAGTGCGGAACTGACCACCGCGCAGACATCGGACTGCTGGAACTGCAGCGACGATACATTGACCGCCACAGACACCTCTTCTGGCCAGTTCGTGCATTCGAGGGTTGCCTTTTCCAGAACGAAATTGCCGATTTCGGCAATCATGCCGATCTCTTCGGCAACCGGGATGAACAGGCTTGGCGGCACCATTCCCCGATCCGGGTGGTTCCAGCGCAGCAGCGCCTCGCAGGTCCTGATCCGGTTGTCAGATACCGTTACAAGCGGCTGGTAGTGCAGTTCCATCTGGCCGAGGTCAATTGCCCTGCGCAACTCGCTTTCGAGCTGGCGTCGATCGCGGATGAGGTCTCCCAGTTCATCGCTGTAGAACGAATACCTGCCGCGACCACGCGATTTTGCATCATAGAGCGCCATGTCCGACGCCTTGAGCAATTGTGTATATTCAACGCCATTGTCGGGCGATTGCGCAATCCCGATACTGGCACTCCTGTGCCAGGCGGTGCCCGTCAACATGCACTGGCTTGGATATTTCGTCGATCAGCAGGCTCGCAAGACCATCGCATTCCTTGCGCAAGAACCGTCCCGGGATGACGATAACAAACTCATCCCTCCAAAGCGGCAAACCATTGCCTTTTCGGGCATGTGCGAGCGGATACGCAATGCAACCGAGCACAGAAGCTTGTCACCAACAGAATGCCCGGGATGCGTCGTTGACATCCTGGTGTCGAGATCGACGAAGAGAAAGGTATGGCAAAAGACCATCCACACTGCCAAGAATGCGGTTCACCTCACCCATGAAGAAGCGCCGGTTGGGGAGATGCGGTAAGCGTCGCTGGCAAGCTTGCGGATCTCGTTTTCGGAATGCACGCGATCTGAAACATCTTCCAGAACCATGACACCGCCATCTTCAGCCATCGGATTGAATTTGGCCTCGATCATTCTTCCGCCGTCGACAACAAACGAAAAACTGGTTTGTCGGCCCCGCGCAATGCAGGCCGAAATCATGTCGCGCAAATGCACCTTTGCCGTTTCCGGCTCTACCATTGCGGAAGTCTTCGCAATTCCGAAACCGTCATATCAAGAAGTTTGGTTTCGGGCGGCAGTCCGCAAAGTACCGCAAATCTGGAATTGACAACGACAAAGACATGATTGCGATCAAACATGGCCATGCCATGTGCCAGATTGTTGAGCGCGACATCGAAACGATCAGCTATCTGGCGGCTGCTCATCGCGTTGATCACAGCAGAAAACAGCACGTCTCGCAGATTTCGGGACATGAACCAAATGCTGAGAAACAACGGCAGCAGGAAAACGCCGAGCGTAAGGTGAAACGAATTCCAGAAGAGCGCAACGCCCATGATCAGCGGCACACCGGCAAAATCGTCTGGCTCAGGACCACTTTTCGCTGGAAAAGTCGACCAATGATTCCAACCAGAGATAGAAATCGTGATCGATATGCTCATCAGATGAACGAAATCATCGGATGTCCTGGCGAAACCGGTCAGGCACCAAGCCCCTAGAACGCCAACATAAAGCGCTCCCAGCACGGCATACCGGTTTTCCCAATATCTGATTTCATCTTCGGGCAATGTATCCCGCGCTGCTCGCCAGAACAATATGCTGTCGATGATCCGCAGCAGTCCGATGCCGCCCAAAGCGAACATGACGACCAGTTGCGCCCAGTCACCAGAGCGCCAGTACAGCACCATTGGTGCCAGAACAATTGTGATGATGCCGACCGCCAGCGTGCGCTGTTCACCATAGAGTGAGCGCACTACCGACTCATAAACCGGGTCAGGTAACTTGCCCGACCCCTCGGACCTGTAACTGTTTTTCGTTATCATTCGCCCCGTGTTCCCCATCGCCCAGAGAATCACCCCAACAATGATAGTTGCGCATACAAGTTTTTTTTCCGTAAAGAGATCAGATTTCGGCAACTTAACCCGGGGTTGAACAATGGCAGAAACACACCTGTATTCGCCGTTTGACATGCTGGTATTGGGTGTTTGCAGCAGGTTGCGACTGTGCCACAATTGGCTATTGCCACATTGGCAGAAGGCTGGAACCCAATCCCGGAGTGAGCATGGAAAATCTTTCGAACATTCCGCTTTTCGCAGATATGCCCAGGGACTTGTCCGAGCGCTATGCGCGTACCTGCTTCTGGAAAGATTTTGCCCCGCACGAACTGGTCATCGATGTTGATGACGAGACAACGGATGTGCGCTTCGTGCTTTCCGGCAAGGTTCGCATCATTCACCGGATCGCGGTTGGCAAGGAAGTTATTCTGGGTGAGATGTCGGATGGCGAGTTCTTCGGTGAGATTGCCGCAATAGATGGCGCTACCCGCTCGGCCAATGTCACCGCACTGACCCGTTCGCGCATATGCATCATGCCGCAAAAAAGCTTTCTGGAAATCCTTAGGGAGGCTCCGGAAGTGAATCTGAAGGTGCTGCGCATGTTCACCTCGCGCGTGCGCACCTTGAACATGCGCCTTGCCGAGCATTCCTTCCTGCAGGCCAAGCACCGGCTTTATTCCGAATTGCTGCGCCTGTCGCGCCCGCGGCCGGGCAACCCGCATCAGCGCTCGGTCAGCCCGCCGCCGATCCAGCGCGAACTGGCAGAACGCATCGGCACCCGGCGCGAAGTCGTATCGCGCGAATTGAACGCGCTGGAAAAGCAGGGGCACGTTGAAAAGACCAAGGGCGCACTTGTTCTTGTCAATGTCAACGAATTGCAAAAGCGCATTTCGGAAGCCTGGGACGAATGAAGTTCTCGTCAGGCAGCATCCACATTCAACTCACCTGAGCGGATCTGGTCTTCCTCGATGGATTCGAACAGTGCCCGGAAATTTCCCTCGCCAAAACCGTCATCGCCCTTGCGCTGAATGAATTCGAAGAAGATCGGCCCGATCACGGTCTTGGAGAAAATCTGCAACAGGATCCGTGTTTCGCCGCCGCCAACCACGCCCTCCCCGTCGATCAGGATGCCATGCTTCTTCAACCTGTCGATCGGCTCCTCGTGGCCGCTGACCCGTTCATGTGAACGCTCGTAATAGGTCTCCGGCGGTCCCGGCATGAACTGCAGACCATTGGCTGCGAGCTTGTCGGTTGCATCGTAAATGGCATCGGTTCCAACGGCGATATGCTGGATTCCCTCGCCATTATACTTGCGCAGATAGCTCTCGATCTGGCTCTTGTCATCGGTGGATTCGTTGATCGGAATACGGATTTTCCCGCAGGGCGACGTGATGGCGCGCGATACCAGGCCAGTCAGCTTGCCCTCGATGTCAAAGAAATGAATCTGCCTGAAATTGAACAATTCCCGGTAGAAAGCCCACCATTTGTCCATATTCCCGCGAAAAACGTTATGAGTCAGATGGTCGAGGTAATAAAAGCCGACGCCCTCTGGCCTGGGGTCGCGCTCGCCGATCCATTCGAATTCGGCGTCATAGGCCGAACCCTTTTCGCCATACTGATCAATGAAATACAGCAGTGAACCGCCAATGCCGCGAATTGCAGGGACATCCAGCGTCTTGTCTTCACCCGTATAGGGTTCCGCACCCTTGGCAACTGCATGTTCGAACGCCCTTCGCGCATCTACCACCCGCCATGCCATCGACGGCGCGCAGGGACCATGTTCGCCCACGAATTTTCCTGCAAAGGAATCCTGCTCGCCATTGACGATGTAATTCACGTCGCCCTGGCGCCAGACAGTTATCTTTCGTGATTTGTGACGCGCGACAGGTGAGTATCCCATTCTTGAAAACAGCGCTTCCAGTTCGCCGGGATCGCGATGCGCGAATTCGACAAACTCGAAACCGTCAGTACCGGCGGGATTTTCTGCCGAAATGCTGGCTTTGGGGGCATCGTGGGGAAAGGGACCCATTTTCATTCCTCCTCGCAGGTTTGCATGGCCTCAAAGGATATGCCGAAATCCATGCAAGAGGCTTGCATTCTCTCCGAAATCAGACATTATTTCGCACGGTTTGTGCGAAAAATATGGAAATCATGCAAGATATTGACGGCCTTGATCGCTTCGACATCAAATTGCTGGCGTCGCTGCAAGACGATTCCCGCCTCGCAATCAGGACCTGGCGGACCGGGTCGGGCTTTCACCATCGCAATGTTCACGCCGCAGAACGCGGCTTGAAAGCGAGGGATATATCCGTGCTTACGCATCACAGGCGGACAGGGAAAAACTGGGCTTCGGCCTGACGGTCTTCATCTCCGTCATGCTCAATACCCACAACCGCGACAATGCCCGCAAGTTCGCGGATCTGATGCGCCGACTTCCAAATGTGCTCGGAGCCCATGCACTGACGGGAGAGATGGACTATCAGATCAAGCTGGTCGCGAGAAATCTCAGGGAATTGTCAGACATCATCAACAACGACCTGATGCCCGCATAGATCCATTCAGACGGTAAAGTCGTCGATTGTTCTCGACACGATCAGGAAACGACCGCACTGCCGCTGGTGTGATGAGCTCAACGCGGTGGCAGCAATGTCTCCGAGCTTGGCCCAATAGGAACTCCCGACCGGTATCGCATCATCGTTGAAATCATAGGCCGGATTGTGCAGCGAAGCCGTGTCGCCATTTCCCATGAAGATGAAGGCACCAGGCCTCTTTTCAAGCATGTAGGAAAAATCCTCGCCGCCCAGCATGGGGCTGACGTCCTTCTCGACCTTTCCCTCGCCGACTACAGCCTCGGCAATGGCAATGGCCTTCTGTGTCTGTTCCGGGTGATTGTGGGTCACGGGATAATTGCGGATATAATCAATCTCGACACTCGCGCCATGCGCCTCGACAATACCATTGACGATCTGCCTGATCCGCATCTCTGCGAAATCTCGCAATTCCGGCTTGAGACTTCGCACTGTCCCGTTGAGCATTGCCGTGGGTGAATGACATTGTCGGTAAAGCCGGAATATTACACAGGTAGCCAGGTATTCGACCAGCGACTCCACCGGATCAACCCCGCGAGACGATGGTCTGCATTGCCATGATGCACTGGGCAGCGATCGTGATCGGGTCAACCGACTGATGCGGCAGCCATGGCTATGCTGCCGGAAATGGTGATGTCGAATTCGTCGGTAGCAGCCATGATCGGGCCGGAACGGATGGCAAATTCACCCACCGGCAGACCCGGCATGTTGTGCAGGCCGTAGACCTCGTCGATCCCGAACCGATCCATCAATCCGTCTTCCACCATGGCCTTGCCACCGGCGCCACCCTCTATTTCCGGCTGGCTGGAATATCACCACCGCCTTGCCGGAAAAATTGCGTGTTTCGCTCAGATAGCGGCGCGCCGCCCCAAGCAGCATTGCAGTATGCCCGTCATGGCCGCAGGCGTACATCATGCCGGGGTTTTTCGACGCATGCGGTTTTCGGTCTGCTCTTCGATCGGCAAGGCATCCATGTCGGCCCTCAGCCCGATGGTCCTGCCCATCCCCCTGCTACCGTAGATCACGCCAACCACTCCGGTTCGCCCGATACCTTCCACAATTTCGTCACAGCCAAATTCGCGCAGCTTCTGCGCCACCATGGCCGCCGTCTCATGCACTTCGTACAAAAGTTCCGGATTTGCATGCAAATGTTGACGCCATGCCGCAATCTCGTCGTGAAGCTCGGCCATTCGATTGATGATGGGCATGAATGCTCCAGGGTTTGACCGCTTCCGATAGCGGTGCTGTGTTCGTTCAAACTGGACGTGATTGCAGATATTTGCAATTGTAACCCGTCGAATTCAGATAGATAAGCAGCCATGAATTTTCCGGTGTGGCAACACCAGTTTGAAAATGCCGCACCCCAAGCCGCATCCCAGTGGAATGGCCGAAACCGAGGCTGCAGCAAGTGCAGGAAACAGTGCAAATGGCAAGGCAAGATGGCAAGAAAAGGCAGAGCGGGTCCAGGCCCCTTCTCGCGGTGATTGTGCTGGCATTGGTCGCCTTGCTGATGCCGGCAAATGCCAGTCGCGCCGATAGCGCCTCACCCTCCATCGTCATTGACGCCACGAGCGGCACTGTCCTTTCCTCGAACCGTGCATTTGATCGCTGGTATCCCGCTTCGCTGACGAAATTGATGACAGTCTATGTCACCATGCGCGCCTTGCATTCCGGTGAAATCCAGCCCGGTTCACCGGTAACGATGAGCCAGCTTGCAGCAAAGCAGCCGCCCTCCAAGATGGGATTTCCCGCAGGAACGCGGCTTCGGGTCGACACGGCCCTGCAGATACTGGTCGTCAAGAGCGCCAATGATGTTGCCATTGCATTGGCAGAATCGGTTGCCGGATCCGTTCCACTGTTTGTCGAGCGCATGAATGCAGAGGCAAAGCGTCTCGGCATGGCAGACAGCCATTTCGCAAATCCCAATGGCCTGCACTCACCCGACCAGTATTCCAGCGCACGCGACCTCGCTGTTCTTTCGCAACAGATTTTCAGGGAATTCCCGCAATTTTCAAAGATATTTTCCGTTCCTGCCATTCGCTATGGCAAGGAAGTCGACTATTCCTACAATCTTCTGCTGGAGCGGTTTGATGGTGCCGATGGCATGAAGACCGGCTTCATCTGCGCTTCGGGATACAACATGGTAGCCAGCGCCACCCGCAATGGCCGCCACCTTGTTGCTGTCGTGCTGGGCGCTTTTTCCCAGACCGACCGCGCGGTCGAGGCAGCGCGACTGCTGCTGAGCGGGTTTGAAGGGCGTGGCGACACACAAATCGACCGGTTTACCCGCACTGCCGCTCCCGTGCCTCCGACCAGCAAGCGCGGCACCATTTGCAGCAAGACGGCATATGAAACCCGCTATGACCCGGGCGCAGGCAATGCAAAGATCGATTCGCCCCTGCTTGGCCCGCGACGCACCCTTATGGCTCCGCTGGAAGTGAAAATCGGTGGCATCGATGCGCCGCCAAGCGAAGCGTTCCTTACGGCCGCACTAGCACCCAAGGGCAAGGTTCCCGTCCCCCGGCCCCGCCCCGGCAGTCGAGACGTGGATGGTCAGCCGGTAACGGAGCGGGCGATCCTGCGTTCCACTATTCCGCTGCCGGTCAGGCGACCAGCCCAATGAGCCAGTTGGCGCCAGTCCCCGTAACCATTCTTACCGGCTTCCTGGGAGCCGGCAAGACAACCCTGCTCAACCGCCTGCATGAGGCGGGCCTGCTGCACCGTACCGCCGTCATCATCAATGAATTCGGTGAGGTGGGGCTCGACCGGCAACTATTCGGCTCAACAAGCGATGAAGTGGTCGAGCTCGGCAATGGCTGCATTTGCTGCACGGTTCTGCGGTACTGTCGACACGCTGATTGATTTGGGAGAACGCGGGTTTGACCATGTGGTAATCGAGACTACCGGCCTCGCCGACCCGGCACCTGTGGTTCAGGCCATCATCGGACACCCCCTGATTTCAAGCCTTTATCGGCTGTCGCTGATCATGACGCTGGTTGATCTCGTCCACGGCGAGGCAACATTTGCGGAATTCGCCGAAGCACGGATGCAGATGGCGATGGCAGACCGCATCCTGTTCACCAAGTCTGACCTTGCCCATCTACCCGAAGCAGCAATTGCCAGACTGCGAACCGCAATCACTGCCATCAACCCGACGGTCGATTTCGTGAAGCTGGAATTGCAGACCGACCTTCGCGGGCTTCTGGCCGTACCGGAGTTCGGGCTGAAGCGGCGGGGAACGGCAATTACTCATGAGCATGAGCATGGGCATGGGCATTGCGGGCATGATCACGACGACCCTGACCACAGCCATGACCACGATCCCAGAACTGCCCACCAGGGCATTTCATCGCTCGTACTCACCCACGATACCCCCTTGCCGATGATGGTTGTTGAGACTTTTTGCGAATTGCTGGCTTCAGCCTATGGTAGCCAGGTTTTGCGATTGAAAGGCATTGTTGCAGTAGCAGGAAATCCGCTGCCCATGGTCATCCATGGCGTGCGTGGCACTTTCCACGAGCCCTTTTTCATGAAGGCCTGGCCAGACGCGGATCACTCGACCCGGATTGTGGTCATCCTCAAGGGGCTGGATCAAAATTCGTGCAGCAGCTGTTTGACGGCTTTGCCAACCGAATCGCCAGCGACACCCCGGACCGCTCCGCCATGATGGAAAATCCGCTGGCAGTTACCGGCGTAAAGTTCTGACAAGCAAAATGATTGCAGTTGATGGCAGGAAATTGCGAGCCTTGCCGGCTAAGCCGAGCCGGTCAATTCACAAACCGGCACCACCATGCTCGATGAGAAACCGGTGGCCCTTGCCTTCATCCTGCATCTCGACCAGCAAATGTCCGTCTTCCCGGCAGAAATTGGGCACGTCGATTACCGCAAGCGGATCGGTCGTCTCGACCCAGAGCCGCTGACCGGGCTGCATGGCGCGCATTGCCTTTTTGGCCTTGAGCACCGGAAGCGGACAATTCAGTCCCTTCAGATCAAGTACTGCAATTTCCATGGCAATTTCCTCGCGTTGCGATGGGCAAAAGGTATAGTCAACGCTTCGAATGTGGCAAGCTGAACGACAAGAAAGGAACGGCTGGATGACAAAATCACAGGACGTACTCGATTTTTGGCAATCAATTGGCCCTGAAGGATGGTTCAAACGCGACGCCAGCGTGGACGAAACCATAAGGGCGCGTTTCGGCGCGCTCCATGATGAAGCATCCGCGCGTCAACTGGACCACTGGATTGATGCGCCTGACCAGGCGCTCGCACTCATCATCGTTCTGGACCAGTTTTCCAGAAACATGTTTCGCGAAGATCCCAGGGCGTTCGCACAGGACGATCACGCCTGCCAAATGGCCGCCACCGCGCTCGACGCAGGCCACGACAAGGCCGTTTCGCCGGACCTCAGGGCGTTCTTCTACATGCCATTCATGCATAGCGAAAAAATAGAGGATCAGGAGCGCTGCGTAAGGTTGTTTCATGCCGCAAACAATCCCGATTCATTGAAATTCGCAATCATTCACCGCAATGTCATCCGCCGATTCGGACGCTTTCCGCACCGCAATCCGGCACTTGGACGCCACATGACCCACGCCGAACAGGAATTCCTCGACGCTGGCGGGTTTTCCGCGTAAGCAGCCTCAAGACATGGTAAACAAACCATTGAAATATTTGTTTGTTTACGCTTTTTTCTGGCAATCCCGAACGGTTTTTTAAAGCATTTGTGCAAAGTTGCGCTCAATTCACGTGGAGCAGAACTTGCGCATCAACATTTCAAACACGGTTCGATGGTTGCCTGGATCGGCATCAAAACGGCTATTGCCACTTGCAAGCCGCGCGGACGAGCTCATCAACACTTTGCTCGATGGCAAGGGCGACAGCGCCATTTCGCAGCGCACGGCGCTGATCGCATTTTCCATTCGCGTGGCAAGTGCCGCCATTGCCTATTTCTCGCAAGTCCTGATGGCCCGGTGGATGGGCGACTTCGAATACGGTATCTTTGTTGCGGTATGGGTGGCAGCAGTCATTCTGGGCGGCATCGCCTGTCTCGGTTTCCAGACCGGCATCATACGCTTCATTTCCGAATACAGGGCCGCAGGCGACATGGAGCATCTGCGTGGAGCAATCCGGGGAAGCCTGGTCTGGTCGTTAGCCGGGTCCACAATGCTGGCTGCCACAGGCGCCTTTGTCGTCTTCGAGTTCTCGCAGCATCTGACCAGTTACTTCGTGATCCCCATCCTTCTTGCGGCAGTCTGCCTGCCGATGATGTCCCTGCAGGAAGTGCAGGACGGTGTAGCGCGTGCCTTCAATTGGCCAGGCGTGGCATTGGTTCCAACCTTCATCATGCGTCCGCTTCTCATTCTGGCAGTCATGGCAATCGCGATTGTCGCCGGCTATCCCGCCGATGCGCTTACAGCCATGACATCAGCCATTATTGCGACCTATATCGCCTCTCTTTACCAGGGCTTTGCCCTGTGGAAACGCTTGGGCAAGACGGTTCCGAAAGGCAAACGCGCCTACAAGGCAAACCAGTGGCTGGCGGTTGCCGCACCCATCTTTCTGGTCGAGGGTTTCTATAACCTGCTGACCAATACCGACATCCTGTTTGTCGGCTATTATCTGCCGCCAGACCAGGTTGGTATCTATTTCGCCGCGGTCAAGACGCTGGCGCTGGTTCACTTTGTCTATTTCGCGGTCAAGGCAGGATCGGCGCATCGCTTCGCCTCCTACAAGGCGGCAGGCAACCAGCAGCGCTACGAGGAATTCATCCAGGAAACCGTACGCTGGACCTTCTGGCCATCGCTGGCACTGGCCGCAGTAATGGTGGTGCTGGGCAAATATTTCCTGATGCTGTTCGGCCCGAGTTTCGCGGCTGGTGAAAGCCTGTTGTGGATATTGGCGGCAGGCGTTGTCATGCGTTCGACAGTTGGCGCCGCTGAAAGCGTTCTGACCATGTCAGGCGAACAGGGCACTTGCGCCGCGGTCTATGCCGCAAGCCTGTCAGTAAATCTCGTTCTCAATTTTGCGCTGATTCCGGTTTTCGGGCTCAAGGGCGCTGCAATAGCCACAACCTGCGCATTGCTGTTCGAGGCGATTGCACTGTATGCAGCTGCCAAAAGGCGTCTCGGCATTCACATTTTCATTGTGCCTGCCCGCTCTGCAACGGCAGCACCCAACGGCGCGGCGTGAAAAATGGTTTTCCGCGCCAAAAGTGCTGGTAGGGGCGCCGGACAGAGCTGGATCAGGGAACAGCCGGTTGTGGCTCCATCGCCCGAGATCCTTGCGCGCCAGGAGACCATCGGCTCAAGCACCTGGCAGCTGGAACTATGGCCCCTTGGCCAGCAAATTCTTGCTGGCGGTCTTCTGGACGGCCTTGGCCTGAAATCCGGCGGCCTGAACCCGTTCTTCACCGGCAAGTTCCTGATGGCATCGGCCGGCAGACTGGGAATTGCAGACAGCCACCTCCTGCTGCTTGTTGAAACATTGAACGAGAACCGCGAAGTCAGGCTCGCAATGCCTGCAGGGCTGACTGCCGTTGGCATCCCCCCCGTCAAGACACTGCGGGTCGCAAGCCACCCCTTCGCGCCGCTCTCCCTTCCAATGGTCGACACCAGCGATCTTGCCGAAACCTGTGAACGATTTGCCGGGCTTTTCCGAAAGGCGGAAGCCCTTGCAGCGCGCGGTCTCGTTTTCGAGGATTTCCCGCATGATGAGGCATCGGCAAAGGTCCTTGTTGAAGCGCTGCAAAGAAACGGCTTGCATGTCGCGCGCGACGTGACATCGAGGCGTGCCACGCTGTTGCCCGGTGATGACCCCGTGGCAGGACAGTCAGCCAAGCGCAGAAGGGAACTGACCCGCCAGCCCCGCAAACTGTCGGAATTGGGCAAGGTATCCCTGACCGTTTCCACCGACTTCTGGGACTCGCTGGTTCGGTTCGAGGAATTCCTGTTGCTTGAAACGCGCGGCTGGAAGGGCCGCAAGGGCACTTCCATTCACATCATTCGAAAGACAGCAGCCTTTGCAAGGCAGGCGGTAGCCGGCTTCGCCGAGAACGGCCACGCATCAATCCACACGATGCGCGTCGACAACCGGGCAATCGCTTCCCTGATCGTGCTCGAAGCAGATGGACGTTACTATCCCTGGAAAACCGCATTTGACGAGCATTACCGGACCTATTCGCCCGGCACCCATCTTATGTTGTCAGCCTCGCAATGGATGCTGCAACAGCCGGGGTTCAGATTCGCGGATTCGCTTGCAGCCGAAAACGGATGGATGGATCGGCTGTGGACCGGCCGCCAAACGATGGAAACCCTGATTGTTTCCAATTCGCAAAAACGCACCAGCACGATCAGGAATGTCCTTGAAACAAACCATCAGTTGCGGCGTGTTGCAAAAGGCATCCTCAGGCGGGACTGGAACTCGCTGTTTCCGCTTCAAGCCGCGCCATCTCGCGAAATACCCGCCGAATGACTTTGCCGGTCGTGGTCAACGGTATCTCCTCCACGAATGCAACCTCGCGCGGATAGATATTTGCAGCCATGCGCCGTTTCACATGTTCGCGAATTTCCTGCGCCAGTTCCGTCGATGGCGAATAGCCATCGGCCAGGACAACATAGGCCTTGATGATTTCCGTTCTCAAGGCATCCGGCTTGCCCACGGCCGCAGCCAGTCTCACTGCCGGGTGGGAAACAAGACAATCCTCGATTTCGCCCGGCCCAACCCGGTAACCGGCCGAATTGATGATATCGTCGTCACGCCCGACAAAGTGAAAATATCCATCATCGTCAACGACACATTGATCACCGGTGAGCATCCAGTCGCCGATGAATTTCCCGGCAGCCGCTTCCGGATCCTGCCAGTATTCGAGAAACATCACCGGATCAGGCCGCTTCACTGCCACCGCCGCGTTCGCCCGGTTTGCAAAGCCTGCCGTCCGGTGACACGACAGCCACATTGTGCCCCGGCACAGCCTTGCCAATTGCCCCGGCCCGGCTCACACCCAATTTGCTGCACGAGCTCAGCACGAGGTTGCATTCCGTCTGTCCATAAAATTCGTTGACGGTAATGCCCAGTTCGCGCTGCGCCCATTCATAGGTATCCCGACCCAGGCTTTCCCCGCCTGAGCCAAGTGTTCGCAAATCGAAGCTGAAACGCTCGCGCGGTTTCTCCACCGTTTTCATCAAGCGCAAGGCGGTGGGCGGAATGAAAGCATTTCTCACCTTCATCTCACTGATGAGCCTGAAAGCCTTTTTCGGATCGAACCTTTCAAGCCCGCCATAAACAACGGGGACTGCAAGCTTCAGGCAGGGCAGGAGGACATTCAGCAGACCGCCAGCCCATGCCCAATCGGCTGGGGTCCACGCCACATCCCCGGCTTGGGCATGAATTCATGATGGGTCTGCACTCCCGGCAAATGACCCGCCAGGACCCGATGTCCATGAAGGGCGCCCTTGGGTGGACCGGTCGTCCCGGAAGTGAAAATGATCAGCGCCGGACTGTCGGGCCCGGTCCTTGCCGGAACAAAATGCGGATCGCTTGAGGCCAGCAGGTCGTGAAATGCCGCGCCCTGCCCATCTGCTGCGTCATCGGTGGAAATCAGAAACTGCAGTCGGTGAGATTTTCACGCACGGGCCTGATCTTGGCCAGCCCCTCCTCGTTCGAAATCACCGCCACGACACCAGCACGTTTCAACCGGAATTCTATAGCATCGCTCGCAAAAAGCCGTGCCAGCGGCACGGCAATCATGCCTGCCTTGTAGATGGCAATGTGGCTGATCGCTGCCTCAACGCTCTGCGGCAGGATGATAGCTACCCGGTCACCCTGCTTGATCCCCAGCGAGACAAGGTGATTGGCCAGACGGTTGGAAGCATCGCGCAACTCGCCATAGGTGGTAGCAACCGGTTCGGCAGCATCGCTCCAACGCAGAAGCGCAACCTTGTCTGGCGTCAATTCTGCGTGCCGGTCACACGCTTCCACCGCGATATTGTAGTTCTCCGGCAAATCCCAGCGAAATGCTGCTGCTACGTCCTCAAGTGTATCACGCTCGCTCAGCATTCCGTCATTCCCTGGCCTTGCCGACATCTTTCGCCTTGTTGCGCGGTTGCGATGGAACCGCAGTCCTTGCCGGTTGTTTCGGCGGCTGCAGCGCCTCCAACCCCGACCTTATATGGATATCGCGCTGTGCGAACGGAATTTCTATTCCCTCTTCGCGCAATGCCGCCAGTATCGCAAATCTGAGGTCACTCTTGACCATCAGACCGTCTGCAATGTCGGACAGCCAGCCCCGCAATTCGAACATCAGCGCATCTGCCCCGAAATCGGTGAATACCACCATGGGAGCAGGCTTGGCGAGAATTCCCAGATGCGCCTTGGCACATTCGAGCAGAATTTCGCGAACCCGATGTGGATCAGACGAATAGCCCACGCCAATTGAGATGATGATGCGACCAAGCTTGTTGCGATGCGTCCAGTTGATGACCGGATCGGTGATCAGCGTCTGGTTCGGCAAGATGATCGTGGCATTGTCGAAGGTCTCGATCTCCGTTGAGCGCACCGATATCCTGCGCACCGTTCCTTCGCCGCCACCCGTCACCACCCAGTCACCCGCCTTGATCGGGCGCTCTGCCAGCAGGATCAGGCCTGACACGAAATTGCCGACAATGCTCTGCAACCCGAAACCGATACCGACCGACAACGCACCGGCGACAATCGCAAGATTTGAAAGATCGAGCCCTGCAGCACTGATGGCGACCAGAAAGGCTATAACGAGGCCAACATAGCCGAAAACGGTGGTCAGCGAATTCTGCAGGCCCTTGTCCATCCGCGTTGTCGGAAGGAACTGG
>JAWKWN010000022.1:0-40154 GCA_041397505.1 Nitratireductor sp. | reverse complement strand
TCTTGCAGGCCTTGAGCCAGATGTCATAAACCGGGTGCTCGATGGCGTTGAGGCCCGGGCTGTCTGCAAACATCCAGCCGGTGAAGATGCGCCGGATCTGTCGGTCAAGGGTGATTTCATCCACCTCGATAAAGGCTGTGGTCTTCGGCGTTTCGGTCGCGGGGCGCGAATAGCAAACGCGTGGTGTCACATGCAAGGCACCAAAGCGCACCGTCTCATCGACATAGACATCAAAGGTAATGATGCGCCCGGTGATCTTGTCGATGCCATAGAATTCGGCAACCGTATTGGCGATACGCCCCTCGGCATCGGGTGCGGGCTGTTCCTGGGCCACAATCGGAGCCGCAGGTGCCACAGCCATGGCAACAGCAAGGCTTGCCGCGAGAACCGTCCGGCTGTTCATTGATATCATCGCAAAAGAATTCCCATATGCCGCATTAGAGGCTCCTTACCATGCGATTCGGGCATCTCCAAGGCTTGCGCTCCGCCAGTCACGCAAGTTCGGCATGCAAGGAACGCCACTTGTTGCCTTCAAGGACCACACAACTGAGCACACCGCTGTCATAGGCGCATGTATCCACATTGATCCGGTTTGGCTGTGCGTCCACCCAGTCGACAGGCGTGTGACCATGAATAATCACCTTGCCGAAGGAACCCTGATGGACAAGGAAGTCCCTCCTGATCCACATCAGGTCATGGCTGTCCTGCGCGTCCAGCGGCACGCCCGGGCGGACACCGGCATGAACGAAGAAATAGTCCCCGATGGAGTGGTAATAAGGCAGGTTCTGCAAGAAGCGGCGATGCCTTGAGGGAAAGACCCGCGCCAATTCGCGCGACAGCACTTGTGGCGTATGTTCGCCAGTCACATCGACACCATAGGAAGCGACAGTGGCAAGTCCGCCCCAATAGAGGAATGCCTCGCCGTCGATGTCGGCATCGTCGACAAAATCCTGCAATCTCTGGTCGTGATTGCCTCGCAGCATGACATGTCTGGGATCATCCGCAAGCGATACGAGCCTGTCGACAACGCCCGACGAGTTGGGGCCCCTGTCAACATAATCGCCGAGAAACATGATGGTTGGCTGCGAAGCCGGGTTTGCGGCAATGTCGGCATCGATCACACCCAGCATTCGCTCCAGCAGATCGAGGCGACCGTGAATGTCACCGATTGCGTAAACCCGTTGTCCATCGGGAATTATGGCTTCACCCAGAAACATGGATCACCCGCCCCGCTCGCAGGCGGTCTGATGGCGCCGTCAATTCACGGGCGCCAGGCTTCATAATCGCCAGAGACTTCCGGACGGCCGGCGCGGTTGCCAATGGCACCCTTTGGCGTGTAGGCGGAGGCAGTGCCGGTGGGGTTGGCGCGGTGCGGGAGTTCCCATTCGCGGGCCTCGTATTTTTCCTGCGATGGAGCAACATCCGTGCGGTAATGCATCCAGCCATGCCAGCCGGGCGGAATGGCGGAGGCTTCGGCCAGACCTGCATACTGCACCCAGCGCCGGCCCTTGCCCTCGTAATAGACATTGCCCATCTGGTCTTCACCGACGCGCTTGCCATTGCGCCATGTATGGAAACGCGTTCCGATCGTGGAGCCGTTCCACCAGGTGAAAATCTGAAGCAGTGTTTTCATCGAAGTCTTCCATTTCTGCAGATATCGCAGTGCAGCACTGAATGCGCTTTATGAACGCGAGACCGCAAAAGTCCAGCGCAAGAGCGATGAACCGCTGTATCGCGACGATTTGGTACTCGCTGTAATGTCGCCACGTGTTTCGGGAGGAAACCATGCTGGGCGACACGACAGGAATTCAGACTACATCCCATACCGACAGCTCCTATTCCTGGCTGCGCCTGGCAATCTCCGTGCTCGCAGGCACGCTCACGAATATCGGCATGTGGGCGGCCATCCTGGTATTGCCTGCCGTGCAGGCGGAATTCGGCGTCGACCGGGCTGACGCGTCCATGTCGTATACGCCGTGATGGCAGGCTTCGCTGCTGGCAATCTGGTGCTTGGCAGGTTTGCTTGACCGGTCTGGCATTGCGCCCGTTCTTGCCGGATCAGCACTTTTGCTGTCAGCAAGTGCTTCGGCATCGGGTCGCTGGTGGATTCAATCTGGCTGTTTGCACTGCTGCAATTCTTCGCCGGTTTTGCCACAGCGGCGGGCTTTGGTCCGCTGATTGCCGATGTCTCGCACTGGTTTTCGCGGCGGCGCGGCATTGCAGTTGCGGCAGCAGCGGCAGGAAACTACCTTGCGGGCGCATTGTGGCCGCAGGTGCTCAAGGGCATCATCGCCGAACAGGGCTGGCGCGCAGCTTTCGTTTTCATCGCGGCGATCTGCCTGATTGCATTGGCATCATCTCGCTTGCCATGATGTTGCGGCGCAGGGTTCCGCATGAAGCAGCACCAGTTGCGGGAAGTGTTGCCTTCGGAACGAGAAGCATCAATCTTTCGCCTGCCGCCTTGCAGGGGCGCTTCCTCGCTGTGGCGGGCATTGGCTGTTGTGTCGCCATGTCGATGCCGCAGGTGCATATCGTCGCCTATTGTGCCGATCTCGGCTATGGCGTGACTGCGGGAGCGCAAATGCTCGACCATGCTAGCGGCGGGTATTGTCTCGCGGCTGCTGTGGATTCATTGCTGATTACATTGGCGGCGTTCGCACGCTGCTCATCGGCTCGGTGCTGCAATGCATGGCGCTGTTCCTGTATATCCCGTTTGACGGGCTGCATCGCTCTACATCGTCACTGGTCTTCGGGTTGTCGCAGGGCGGTATTGTGCCGAGTTACGCGATCATCGTGCGCGAATATCTGCCTGCCCGTGAGGCCGGGCAAAGGGTTGGCATCGTCGTAACGGCCACCGTCGTCGGCATGGCGCTCGGCGGCTGGATGAGCGGCTGGATCTATGATCTGACCGGCTCTTACCAGGCTGCCTTTCTCAACGGTATCGCATGGAACATCATGAACATCTCGATCATGCTCTTCCTGCTGATGAAAACGCGGGACGCCAAACCGGTTCCCGCGTGATCATCCGGCGTTAGAATTTCAGCTTACAGGCCCAGCGACTTGTAACTGTCTGCCACTCGCCCGATGGAGATCATGTAGGCGGGCGGTGCGCAAGTCGAAATCCGGAATCGTCGCGCGCTTCTCGTGCCACAATTCGCGCATCTGTGCATAGGCACCGCGCATGGTGTCGTCCAGGCCGGAGCGCACCAGTGTCAATTCGTCGGCGCCGGAAATGTAGCGGCTCTTGAATTTTTCCGAGAGCTTGACGCCTGAACTTGCCTCCAGCTCGTCTATGAGCATGCGATGGCGCGCCTCTTCCTCTTCGCGCCGCTGCATCCGGCCGAAGCGGATATGCGACAGGTTCTTGACCCATTCGAAATAGGAGATTATGACACCACCGCATTGGCATACATGTCGGGAATGATGACCACGCCCTTCTTGCGCAGTATTTCGTCGCCACCTGCGGTGATAGGGCCGTTGGCTGCCTCGATGATCAGCTTTGTGTTGATGCGGTCGGCATTGTTGAGGTTGATGACACTTTCCATGGCTGCGGGAATGAGAATGTCGCATTCCATTTCGAGGAGCTGGAACCGTCCTCGACGAAAGTGCCGCCGGGATAGCCTTCGAATGAGCCAGCTGGCGGGTCATCCACGCCTTGGCTTCCTCGATATTGATGCCATCGGGATTGACCAGCGAACCATTGTATTCGATCACGGCAATGATCTTTGCCTCATCCTCCTCGGACAGGAATTTTGCGGCGTGGAAGCCGATACTGCCGAGGCCTTGAACGACGATGCGCTTGCCTCTGAGATCGCCGTTCAAGCCCGCCACCGCCATGTCGGCAGGGTGGCGGAAGAATTCCTGCAGGGCATACTGGACGCCCCTGCCCGTTGCTTCGGTGCGCCGCGAATGCCCCCTGCATTGAGCGGTTTGCCGGTAACACAGGCACGCGCATTGATGTCGGTGGTTGCCATGCGGTGATACTGGTCTGCAATCCATGCCATTTCACGCTCGCCCGTTCCCATGTCGGGCGCGGGAACATTCTGCGAGGGGTGGATCAGGTCGCGCTTGATCAACTCTCCATAGGCAAAGCGCCGGGTAATGCGCCTTCCAGCTCGTCCGGCTCCCATTCACGCGGATCGATGCGCAAACCGCCCTGGAGCCACCAAAAGGTATTCCTTCCACCAATGCGCATTTGTAAGTCATCAGCGCCGTGCGCCTCGACCTCGTCCTGATCGACGCTCATCGCATAGCGGATGCCGCCCTTGACCGGCTCGGCATGTTCGGAACGCACGGAATTGTAGCCGGTGAAGGTGGTGGATATCGCCACGCAGCTTGACGCCGAAGCGTACAATATAGGTGGAGTTGACCACCCTGATCTTTTCCACCAGTCCCGGTGAATGATTCATATGCGATACTGCACGCTCAAACAGCCGGTTGACGCTGTCGCGAAAGCCTGTTCTTCAAATGCTGGTTCATTGTCGTCTTCCCGTCGCGCGCCGATATCCGGCGTCTTGCGCCAAGTCTCGCACGAAGAGTGAGACAATTGAACGAAAATTTCGCTGAACTGCGGATTTTGCACCAAAGCCCGCTGTTTTTCGAGATTTTCAAGCCGGTTTCCAGAGCTTTCCAGCCCAGTTTCATCTTGAATCCCGCATGCGAGCGAGAGAATCCGAGTCGCTCGTAAAAGCGATGCGCCGCCTTGCGGCTGACATTCGACGAGAGCTGTACCTTGGTGCAACCGGATTCACCTGGCTCTATTGATGGCGAAGCGCATCATCGCCTCACCGATTCCTCTGCCGCTAAACGGTGGTCCACATGCACTGCCTCGACATTGAGATTGGCACTGCCCCTGCCCGTCATCGAACGGATCAGCGTGGTCTGGAATGTCTCCAACCATCAAGCCATCGAGCTGAGCGACATACAGCCTGTCATTGGGGCTTGCCGCAATCGCGTCAAAGGCAGCGAAGTAATCCGGCAAGGCCGAAGGATCAGCGGTGTCACCGTGGCCGCCCTCAAGATCGGTCGCAAACATGGCGGCTATGGTCGTCACGTCATCGCGGGTCGCCAGGCGAATGGTAACGGCATCCGTCATCAGATCGACCATAGCAGGTGAATGGCCGGGATATCAGCTTAGGCCTTCAGCCTCGCCTGCAGTTCAATGAAGCCGTGGCTTTGAATAAAAGGCAAGTGCACGCTCATTGCCGGCCAAACCGTGAGTTCGATTGCACCTGGCGCGGGTTTCATTTCTGCTTTGAGATGATCGCGCAGTCCGTCCATCAAGGCTGCAGCAACTCCCTGCCCGTGCGATGCCTTGTCGACATGCAAGTGGTCAACATAGAAATTGCCGTTTTCCAGCTGAATCCGCCGACATGGCCAATGACCTTGCCATCGCTTTCGGCGAGCAGCCCCGCCTTGTCGGGATCCCTGATTTCCGCAAGGAAGAGATCAGGGACATGCTTGGCGTCGCTGATCTTGCGGCGCGCAGCCTCTCCAATCGCCGGGTCGTAGGTGCGGGCCCAGCTTGCCTTCACCAAGGGCACAATCGCTGCAACATCGCCAGGCTGTGCCGGCCGGATGATGAAGGATGCGGCAGGCTTATTCATCGATGCCGAGCTTGGCCTTTACCAGCGCCTGTACGGCTTGCGGATTGGCCTTGCCGCCGGTGGATTTCATCACCTGGCCGACGAACCAGCCTGCCATGGACGGCTTGTCCTTCACTTGCGCCACCTTGTCCGGATTGGCGGCGATGACAGCGTCAACCGCTGCCTCGATGGCGCCGGTGTCGGTGACCTGCTTCATTCCGCGCGCCTCGACAATCTCGGCCGGGTTGCCGCCCTCGTTCCAGACGATCTCGAACAGGTCCTTGGCAATGGCGTTGGAAATGTCGCCCGCCTTTATGAGTTCGAGGATTCCACCCAGTTGATCGGGTGAAACCGGAGTCGTTTCAATGTCTTTTCCGGTTTCGTTCAACTTGCCCAGCAGGTTGTTGATGACCCAGTTGGCCGCCATCTTGCCGTCACGACCCTCGGCGGTTTTCTTCTCGAAATAATCGGCAATCGCCTTGTCGGAGACGAGGATCGACGCGTCATAGGCGGAAAGACCCAGCGTCGAAATCAGCCGCGCCTTCTTGTCATCCGGCAATTCCGGCAGATGTGCCGCTAATTCAGCGACATAGGCTTGCGTGAATTCGAGCGGCAACAGGTCGGATCGGGGAAATAGCGATAATCATGCGCATCTTCCTTGAGCGCATGGAGCGGGTCTCACTTTGACGGGATCGAACAGCCGGGTTTCTGATCGATGGAGCCGCCATCCTCGAGGATGGCGATCTGGCGACGGGCCTCATATTCGATGGCCTGACCAATGAAGCGCGGATCGAGTTGACGTTCTTGATCTCACAGCGCGTGCCGAATTCGCCACCTGGCTTGCGCACGGAGACGTTGACGTCAGCGCGCAGCGATCCCTCCTCCATGTTTCCATCGCAGGTGCCGAGATAGCGCAGGATTGTCCGCAGCTTGGTCACATAGGCACGCGCCTCTTCCGACGAACGCAGGTCCGGGTTGGAAACGATCACCCGAAGCGCGACACCGGTACGGTTCAAGTCGACAAAGCTCATGGTGAAGTGCTGGTCGTGGATCGATTTGCCGGCATCCTGTTCGAGATGCAGACGCTCGATGCCGATTTCGATATCCTCGAAATTGCCCTGCTTGTCCGGGCCGACCGAGACAATGACCTTGCCCCTCACCGACAATCGGGTCCTGAACTGGCTGATCTGATAGCCCTGTGGCAGATCAGGGGTAGAAAATAATTTTGCGGTCGAAAACCGAGCGATTGTTGATCTTCGCCTTGAGGCCGAGACCGGTGCGAACGGCCTGCGCCAGCACCCTTCGTTGATGACCGGCAACATTCCCGGCATTGCCGCGTCAACCAGGCCAACATTGGCATTCGGTTCAGCGCCAAACTCGGTTGACGCTCCGGGAGAACAGCTTGGATTGCGATGTTACCTGCGCATGAATTTCCATGCCGATAATGACTTCCCAGTCGCCGGCACCGGGAAATTTAGCGCTTGGTTCAGGTGTGCGAGTGTCGATCGTGGTCATTGGATTTCCGGATTCTGCTCTGGCAAGGAATGGGATCAACTAGCTGTTTTCAGGCGTCTTGAAAACCGATGGAATGGCTTTTTTCAGAACATCGATTACTGCGCGCGCCTCTCGGCCTTGTCCAGTCCCCGGCCGAAATTGACAGTCTTGGCCCCATAGTCAAAGGAAAGCGATGGACGTCCGGTCAGGATCCTTGCCTGCCATTACTGCGGACAGGAGGTGCTAGTCTGGTTCAATTCCGGTGTTCCGGATATGGGCAACTGCATAGCTTTTCTTTCTGACAATGGCATAAACCACCAGCTGGATCGTCACGAAACCGGTTGTAACGATTATTCGCTCGTGGCCGAAAATCATCCATCCCAATGTGCTTGCCACGACCGCCTCACCAATTGGCCTAACCAATGAGCCAGAGACCCAGGAATCTGATGATAACCGGGTCGTCGTTTCCAACGAGGAATGCTGCGATCGCACCAATTCCGCCCAATGTCCAGCCGGTGAGCCAAACAGCCAGGAAAATCATGACAGGCCATTGGCGCTTTGCAGGAATGTCGATTAGCAGCCCGTCACTATTGCGGTGGACGGTAGCGCGCTGATCCGGGTTGCTCGATTTCCATGGTTCCCCCTTCAATGACAGGGGTGACAGAACAACAATTTTCCAAACCCGTCCAGACCAGCGGGCGGGCAATCTCAGGAAAGCCGCTTCTTGCCCAGTCTGGGGTGAATGCGCTCTGCGACAAAGGCACAGGCGAGCAGTGCAGCCCCACCTGCCGCAAAGACACCTGCGACTGGCGCAAAGACCAGCACAAGTCGCGCAAAGGCAGGAGAAATAACGGCAGATACGTCGCGGAATGTGGAATAGACCGCCGCCATCTCCGTGCGCTCGGACGGCTTGACCGTCAACAGAATGGCAAACCTCCTGGCGACATCAAGCACCACCAGGAACAGGGTCGCTGCGAGCATTGCACCAATTGCAGCGGTGAATGGATGACAGCAGGAATCCGAGAATGAACAGAGCTGATGCGCAGAAAAATGCGGCTATGATCGTTGTCCGCACGCTGGTCTTGTGCAGTGAAGCGCAGCATGAAAGGCGACAGGAACAGGAAGGCATTGGACACCGATAGCGATATCCCGCCCAACTGGTCGCCAAGTCCGCTCCCCCAACAGCGAATATCGGCACATAGATGATGTAGATTGCCCAGCCGACCGAGCGGATGACCGCAAAGGTCCAGCCTGCGACAAGCGAGGGTTGGTTATGGAAGAAACCGTGCCAGATAGGCGAGCGGATTGGCAGCGGGGCGCTTTGCCCGGCTGATCGCCTTGCCATTACCCATACGCAGGAACCAGAAAAACGCCAACTGGCACAGCGAAAAAAAGATGGACGCGATAAAGGGAAAAGTCGTGGCTCGTGATCCATCAGCCACACACCGGGCCAGGGGCCGACAGACCAGCTGCACCGCTGAAAAGGAGCCGCATGGTTTCGTTGCGAGACATGGAATGGCGCTCGATATAATCCATCACATAGGCATTGAAACAGATGGTCAGCACCACCAGTGCAGAGGCATTGAGAAAGACTGCAAGCGGCACAAGATCCAGCCCACCGAAAAGGCCGGTCAGGCCACCTGACACCATCACGATCGAGCCGCAGGTATAGAGCCAGCGGCGGGGAATAAGTCGGTTGAGCCATGGTGTGAACAGGGCGATTACCAGCGAGCCAAGCCCGATCAGGAAATAGAATTCGGAGACGGTCTTGGCGTCGCCAAGGCTGCGATACATCAGCACCGGATAGACTGAAATCACGACCGCGCGGGACGCGGCCTCGAACGCTGCCAGTATCGCAAAGGATTGCACACCGCTTCGCCGGCTGATAGACCGTCAGGCAATTCTGCGCTGGACCAATTGTCTTTGCCTCCCGCGCATTGGACCATATGCCTGCGCAGTTGCGGACGTCACGGGATTGACATCACTTGGCAAGCATCAAAACGACCTGCACGCGGGATATTGCGACAGTCGCGGCCTAACCGAGAACCCGGTCGAGATCGCGGATGAGGTCGGCCAGTCTTCCAGCCCCCACCGACAGACGGAAAATTCGTCACCGGCAAAGGCGCGATAGCTTTCGAGTTGCTTGCCCTCAAGACGGAATGAGGTTTGCATCAGGCCTGCGGTTTCCATCCAGAAGCACAGCGAGCGGTGGTGGCCGAGCGAGACCGCGTAATGGATGACCTCGAAGTCCTTCATCATCCGCTCAGCAATTGCTTCGCCCTGCGCTACGCCGCCGACCTGAAAGGCGATCATGCCGGAAAAATTGTCCATCTGCCGGGTGGCCAGATCATGTTGCGGGTGGCTTTCCAGTCCGGGTAAAGCACTTTTGTCACGGATGGATGACTTTCCAGCCAGTCACATGGCGAGCGCGGGTTTTCATGCGCGCGCATCCTGACCGGCAGGGTTCCCGCGCCCTTGCGATCATCCGTGCATTGAAGGGTGACAGCACGCCACCATGGTGGATGACGGTTTCGACATTGAGGCGCGATATCACCCGGCACTCGCGCAGACCGCGCCGCTGATGGCATCGCCGTGGCCACAGACATATTTGGTCAGCGAATGCATGACGAGATCAACGCCGAATTGCGCTGGCCGGGTGGCGAGCGGAGTGGCGAAGGTTGAATCGCAGGAAACAAGCCAGCGCCCGGCAGCCCGCGCTGATCCGGCAGACGGCTTCAAGGTCCGTCAGCCGCAGCAGGGGGTTTACCGTTTCGACATGATGAGGCGCATTGGCGCGGATTGTTTTTCCAATGCATCGAGATCGGTCATGTCGACGGCAGTGACCTCGATGCCAAAGCGCGGCAGTGTATCGCGCGCGAGTTCGGCGACACCGGCATAGCTGACATCTGAAATGACGAGATGGTCGCCGGCTGATAGCAGAGAGAAGAAGATCGCCGACATCGCCGCCATGCCGGAGGAAAAGCAAAGCGCTGCATCCGTGCACTCCAGTGCCGCCAGCTTGCGTTGCAGGCCATCGACCGTGGGATTGCCCCAGCGGCCATAGACAAAGGGCGTTTCATCGCCAAGGTCATGCGCGGAAAAGCCCGCCTTCTCCCGCACCATGAAAGTGGATGACATGCGGATCGAAGGCCCTGCTTGAAGGTATTGGGATCAGGCTCATCACCCTCGTGAACAGCGATGGTTCGCGGGCAGGAACTGGTTCTTTCGTCATGGTCTGATCCTGGTCCAAATTTGAACATGCGCCGAGTTTGCATGACTTCGCCGCAATTGCAAAAGCGACTTCCGATCCAGGGCTGCGTCCGCGTCGGACTTGCGGTATGATCCTTGTGCGCAAAAACAGGGAGAATTGTCATGGGAATTGAAAAGTCTGATCATTTTTCTGATCATCGGTGCCATTGCTGGCTGGCTTGCGGGCCTCTTGGTCAAGGGCTTTGGTTTTGGCCTGGTCGGCAATATTGTCGTCGGCATAGTCGGCGCATTCATCGCCGGCTGGCTGCTGCCACGTGCTGGCCTCTTTCATCGGCGGCGGAATTGTGTGGTTGCAATCATCAACGCCACAATCGGTGCGGTGATCCTGCTGGTGCTGCTGAGACTGGTGAAGCGCTGAGAAAGAGCGGGCGGCCCGGAACAAGGGCCGCCTTTCGCAACCCTACCACCACTTCTGCGGGGTGAACTTTCCGGCGGCCTGTTCGATGACATGGGCTGCCTGGAACAGCGTTTCCTCCTCGAAAGGCTTGCCGATCAGCTGCATGCCAAGCGGCAGGCCGTTCGCCGACAAACCGGCAGGAACCGCGATGCCGGGAAGCCCGGCCATGTTCACCGTCACCGTGAAGACGTCATTGAGATACATCTTGACGGGGTCGTTGTGCATTTCCTTGTCGCCGATCTCGAAGGCGGCAGACGGTGTTGCCGGTGTCAGAATGGCATCGACGCCGAGTGCGAATGCGTCTTCGAAATCCTTCTTGATGAGCGTACGCACCTTCTGGGCGCGCAGGTAATAGGCGTCGTAATAGCCGGCCGAAAGCACATAGGTGCCGATCATGATGCGGCGCTTGACCTCGGCACCAAAGCCTGCGGCGCGGGTCTTTTCATACATGTCGACGATGTCGCGGCCTTCCTTGCGAAGGCCATAGCGCACGCCGTCATAGCGCGCGAGGTTCGAGGACGCTTCGGCAGGTGCGACGATGTAATAGGCAGGCAGCGCATATTTGGTGTGCGGCAGGGAAATCTCGACGATCTCTGCGCCTGCATCGCGATACCAGGCAATCGACTGTTCCCACAGATCGCCGATCTCGGCAGGCATGCCGTCCATGCGATATTCTTTCGGGATGCCGATCTTCATACCTTTGACCGACTTGCCGATAGCACCCAGATAATCTGCCTCGGGGGCTTCGACCGAAGTGGTGTCCTTCGGATCAACGCTCGCCATCGACTGCAGACAGGATCGCCGCATCGCGCACATCGCGGGCGATCGGTCCTGCCTGGTCGAGCGAGGAGGCGAAGGCTGCAATGCCCCAGCGCGAGCAGCGGCCATAAGTCGGCTTGATGCCGACCGTGCCGGTGAAGGCTGCTGGCTGGCGGATGGAGCCCCCCGTATCGGTTGCGGTCGCGCCAGCGCACAAATGGGCAGCAACGGCTGCGGCGGAGCCGCCGGACGAGCCGCCGGGCACCAGTTTGGCGTTGGAGCCGCGCGAACGCCACGGGTTTACCACCGGGCCGTAATAGCTGGTCTCGTTGGACGAACCCATGGCGAATTCGTCCATGTTCAATTTGCCGAGCATGACGGCGCCATCTGCCCACAGATTGGCGGTCACGGTTGATTCATAGCGCGGCTCGAAGCGGTCGAGAATGTGGCTTGCCGCCTGTGTGTGAACGCCCTGCGTCGCGAACAGGTCCTTGATACCAAGCGGAATACCCTCGAGTGCACCGGCATTGCCGGCCGCAATGCGCGCATCCGATGCTTTCGCCATCTCGCGCGCCTTGTCATGGGTCACGGTGATATAGGCGTTGAACTGGGCATTGGCCGCGTCAATGGCTGTGAGATAAGCGTCCGTCAGCTCAAGCGCGGTAAATTCGCGTGCCATGAGTTTTTCGCGCGCTTCGGCAATGGTCAGGCTGGTCAGGCTTGTTGTATCGGGCATCAGGTCAGTTTCTTTTCGTAAAATCGGGAATAGCCGGAATCGGGATAGTCGTGGAATGCGCCACGGGTGGAAAAGCCGTTGCGCTCGTAAAGTCGCCAGGCCTCCTCGAAACCCGGCGCTTCGCCGGTTTCCAGTGCCAGCAGTTTCAGCCCCTTGCTGCGTGCAAGCGCCTCGATGTGCTGCAACAACAGCGAGCCCAGGCGTTTGCCGCGCATTTCGGGCAGCGTGTACATGCGTTTGACTTCGCCAAGACTGTCATCATGCTGCTTCAGCGCACCCATGCCAACTGCCCTGCCCGCATCATCGCGGGCAACGAACAGCGTCACCGTCGGCTCTGCCATCTGCTCGACGGTGAGCTGGAACTGAAACTCACGCGGTGTCAACGGGATCATGTAGTCATTGAGTTCGCGCACCAGGACGCGGATGTCGTCCTGGAGCAGGGTCTCAACCGAAATCGCGATTGCCGGGCTGTCCATCGCTACTTCTTGCAGAGCGCGAATTGCTTGTTGATGATGCCAATCGAGAACGGGTCTTCCTTGTCATCATAGGGCTTGGCATTGGCGGCGGTATAATCGTTCTGCGACGTGACGGTAATGATGCCGTCATAGTAGTCGAAGCTCGAACATGTCTGGCCGCGAAATTCCTGAATCATCGCCGCAGGAGGTGATGGCGATGTAGCCGTTGACTTCGCCCCCGGCCTCGTAACGGATCGGCAGAAAATCGAGGAAGGTGCGGCCCATTCTGTGCCGAAAATGCCATTGGTCTTGATGTACAGGCCGTCGCCCTCGCCGCCATCATTGCTGGCGTCATCGCAAGCCTGGGTATTTTCACCGTAAACCTGGCCGTTCGACAAAAACGGCGGCGTTTCACCGGCCTTGGCACCCACGGGGATACAGGCAAAAACCGCGGCTCCAGCCATGGTCAACAGGCACTTCACGCACATTGCAGTTCTCCGTTATTCCACGACCTTGGGCACCATGAAGAAATTGTCTTCGCTGATGGGGGCATTGGCAACCACGTCTGCCGCCTTGCTGCCATCGGTAACGATATCGGCACGCTTCTTCATTGACATCGCGACGACGGACGTCATCGGCTCCACGCCATCGACATTGACTTCGTCGAGTTGCTCGACAAAGCCGAGAATGGTGGTGAGTTCACCAACCATCTTCTCGGCTTCGGGCTCAGTAACGGCAATGCGCGCAAGGCGCGCAACGCGTTTGACGGTGCTCAGGTCAACGGACATCAGGATTTTCCGACAATGGTTCGATTTTCTGCTGACAGCCTATAGCTGCCAAGCGCTGCAGTTTCAACATGCAAGGCGTTTACACATCAATGGAAGCGCCGACGTCAATGACCTTCACCTTGCTTGCGTCGCCTTCCATGGCGGCAAGGAATTTCGACGCATCGGGATCCACCATCGGGAATGTCGCATGAGTGGCATGGCAGGATGGTTTTCGAACCTGAAATAACGCCTGCAGGCAAGCGCTGCGACCGCGCCACCCATGGTGAAGCGGTCGCCAATCGGAACAATGCCCACTTGCGGCTGATGCAGTTCCTGGATCAGCGCCATGTCGGAGAAAATGTCGGTGTCACCCATATGATAGACGCTTGGCGCGTCAGGGGCGTGAATGACGAGGCCTGCCGGATTGCCGAGATACACTCCGTTCGAGGAGGAGGAATGCAGCGCATTGACGAAAGTGGTCGTGAAGCTGCCGCAATCGACAGTGCCACCATGGTTGCCGGGATTGAGGGTCTTGCCATCGACACCCTGTGACACAAGATGCATGCACAATTCGAAATTGGCCACGAGTTGCGCGCCTGTCTTCTTGCAGATATCCACCGCATCGCCGATGTGGTCGTCATGTCCGTGGGTCAAAAGCACATGGGTCACGCCTTCGGCCACTTCTTCCCAGCCGCCATTCCATTTCGGATTGCCGGAAAGGAACGGGTCTATCAGGACCTTCTTGCCAGAGAATTCCAGACCAAAGGCCGAATGTCCGTACCAGGTTATCTTCATCTCTTGATCCTCACTTTTACACAATGCTCAGACGGGTTTGGAAAGTCGGTTCGATTGCGATAATAGGCTGGCTGACCGTTCCGGCAAGACGCGGGGACACAAAAGACTGAAAGTTCCCGACGATCATGGAAAACCCGGTTGATCTGGAGACACTGAAATCATTGCACCAGCGCGGAAAGCGGCTGTTTGGCATTGATCCGGGCACGAAAACCATCGGCATTGCAGTCTGTGATGGCGGCCTTTCGATCGCAACACCCTATCATACGATCAGGCGCACGAAATATACCGCAGATGTGATCGAACTAGCGCGGATGGTGGAAATCGAAAATGTCTATGGACTGGTGGTCGGCCTGCCGCTCAACATGGATGGCAGCGAGGGGCCAAGGGCACAATCAAGCCGGGCCTTCATTCGCAATCTCAGGGGCAAACTGGATCTTCCCGTGGCACTTCAGGACGAAAGACTGTCAACCGTTACCGCCCATGAAGCCATGAGCGAGGCGGGCGTGCGCTACAAGAAGCGAATGGAAAACATAGATGCTGCCGCGGCAGCGGTCATTCTGCAGACTGCGCTGGACCGTATCTGGCAAGGCTGTAGCCTCATCGGCAGTGGCGCGGCTCGTCGCGATTGAATTGCGAGCGCAGCCATTCACGGGTCTGGGGATACCAGGCGGCCCTCCAGCGGAAAGCTGCAATGGCAAAGACGATTGCCGTGTCAAAGGCGCAGGCACTTGCGATCATGGCAGGCACCTGGTCTCCGGGAACTCCAGCACCTTGCCATACAAATTGAAGACGAGATCGTGAATGTCGCGGGAAAAGAACGCGGTTCCAAAACTGATATCGTTGCGCTAAGCGCATACCAGCTCCAGAAAAGGAACATTGGTGCTGCCCACAGGGCCAGGATGATGCGCATGTTTCCCCTCTTTCTTCCCGGCATCATGGATTGCATGGAGGGGCAGCGCAATGTTTACCTTTCATTAAGGTTAACAATCATGGTTAACCGGAAGCTAACGCTCAGCGCAGCGAGAATGCCAGATCCGGTGACAACCAGAATGGCGGAAGATGCGATGCCAGGTTCGAAAACGGCATGATTCCGGATGCAGCGTGATGCCCAATTGCTCTTGCATGAAATTGCGCCGTGCCTCGATGCGCGCGAATGCCTGCGGCCAGCGTTCGGCGATTCCGCCCTGCCCCTTTCGTCAAGCAGTGCAATTCCATCTTCCATATTGGCAGTAAACCAGGGACTTCCAGTCGCGGGAATGATATCGACCTGCATCGCCATGCCTGAAGAAAGTCGGGCCTTGCTGCCCTTGGAAACAGGTGAATGCATCCATTCGTCGAGATGGATCAGGTGGCCTGGATTGAGCGTCACGCCGAAAAACGGATCGCCAATCCTGGTCATCACCGCCTCGTACAAGTCGCCGCCACGCACGCCTATCGCGATCATTTCCAGCCAGGCTGCCACCGCCTCGAAATAGGGCGCGGCAAGTTTTCGACATAGTCGCGGACATTCTCCGGCAGGTCATCAGCACTTTCAGCGAGCCAGCCATTGCGGCAATTCAATGCGCCCTGAACGCCAAAGGCCGTGGTCACGGCTTCGCCGCGCTCGATGACCTTCGATGTGGGGCTTGGCAGGCCAAACCAGGCGCGCTCGCCGCTTGAAAACATGGCATGGCACGACAGCGGCAAGCCGTTGGGCTGCATCAGCGATGCCGCCTCGAATTCACGCATGCCGGGTCTCGTTCCCCGCACAACCCGCTTTACCGCCTCGGAAGTGTGGCAGGCGGCGAATTCGAACCGGGCAAGCTCCTCCAGTTCAAGCCGGGCGCGCAAGCCGGTCTCAGGATCCATGAACAGGGCTCCCAGCATTGACCACCCTGCCCGACTTGCCGGCAATCATGCGGACGGTGTCGGCCAGATAGGACGGCACTTCGAGCCAGCTTTGACCTGCAGGCTGCTCCAGTGGTCGAAATATTTCCAGCCGGCAACGCCAATTGTCCTGCCGCCTTCAAGGCCTGCTTCGCGCAACACGGTTTCGAGCACAGGCGTTTGCGTACGGTCCTGACCCATCAGGCCCATCGGCGGATAGAGAACGGTTCGCGGATTCAAGACAGAGGCAGCCGCCACGCCGTGGTTTTCAAGGCCAGCCAGGATCACCGGCTCGCCCTGGACCGGGAGCACGAGCACGGCCTCCTCGAAGCGCGGATCAAACCCGGTCAGCCAGCTCAAGTTCGCCGAATGCTCGCGGTCGGCATAAATCACCAGCGCGTCAAGATCGGCCTCAACTGCGCGCCTGCGCAAGCGGTCCAGTCGGCTGTGGAAGATGGCAGCGTCAAGCTCGGGCATTTCCACTGACTGGCCGAATTCCGGCAGCCTGATTTCCTTCAGTCGAGCCTTGCGCATGATTTTCTCCGAATTGCCGAATCGAACCGCGATCATAATCGAAAGGAACGGCCCTGCACGCATGTGCAGGGCCAGTTTAAAGAGCCGGCAATCGGGGTGTGGCTGAGATCAGCCCGCCCCCAGATTGATGATCTCGACGCGGCGGTTCTGACCGGAATTGGGGGCGTCGGGATATTTCAGCAACCGCTCTCCATAGCCTTCCGGCTCAAGCCGATCCTCGGAAACCCCGGCATAGTTGACGAGGAACTCGGTAACGGCCCGCGCGCGGCGCAGGGACAGATCGTCATTGTAACCGTCGCTGCCTGCCGCATCTGTGTGACCGGCTATGACAAATCGCTCCGAACCAAGGCTCTCGTCGTTGAGTGCCTCGCCCAGAATGATCAATTGGCGCACCGACTTGGGATCAATCCGGTCGGAATCATATTCAAACAGGATTTCGAGATCAATTCGGCCGCTGTCGGGATAATTGGATGCGATGGTGGACACATCTCCTCGATGACTTCCGGGCGGACATCAATGCCACGCACATCCGTCCTGCTGTCACGCTTTCTGGTGCTGGCCACCTTGACCGACTTTCCACCCGGTCGGGCGCGCGGCGTGCTGCGACCGCTGGCTCCTGCGGCTGAGGTGCCCGGCGTTTGGCCACTCTTGGCGCTTGCGGTTCGGGTGCGCGACGCTTCACCACCCGTGGCGGATGCGCTTCCGGTGCCCTGAATTCGGCGACTGGTGGCCGCTGCGCCTGTGGCGGGCGCATTACCTGCACCCGGCCACCCTGCGGTTCCGGTGCTCGCCGCATGACCACGCGGCCGCCCTGCTGCGGGATGGTGCGCGGCGCTTGATGATACGCGGGTTGCCACGCGGAGGTTGCTGCAATTGCACGATGATCTGGCGCTGCGTAAAGACGGTCTGCGCCAAAGCGGATGAACCCGCAAACGCTACCAAGGGCAATGACAGGCCGAGGATGGCGCCCAATGCGGGCAAGCTTGCAAACACGGATTTCGGTTTCATGGTTCTGCTCCTGATCAGGCGCAATCGCGCCGCTTTTGTTGTCGGTTCCTCACCGACGGTGATGCCCCTGAAACTTGCGGTTCGCCCCCATTGTGGAAATCGAAATGCAGGATGGCAGAGCCATGGTCGAGATCAGCCATAACGGTCCGCCCGGCCTCGTCCCAAAGCTTCAGCGATCCGTCAAAGCCGGTCGAGATCATCACCTCGGTGCTGCCGACCTTCATGAACTTGGCCCCGGAGGCCACATCCTTGTGGGCCTGCAATTGGCGGAGCGGCAATTTCGACCCGGCGATCCAGAATGAGAGCACTCCGTCAACGCCAGTGGTGACGTATTCCGCGCCGCTGCCGACAATATCGATCGACGAAATCCAGCCATGCCCGGCGTCAAAGGCCGCGATCACCTTGCCGGTCTTGTAGTTGATATGGGCGATGGTGCCGTCCTCATGGGTCGCAATGATGATGGCGCTTCCCAGAAACGCAATGTCGGTGATTTCCTTGCCAGGCAGGGTTTCAATTCGCGAAACCAGGTCTCCGTCCGCAATATCTGTCACGGCGATGGTGCCGTCGCCGGAGGCGGTAACTGCGGTCTTGCCGTCAGCGGAAACCAGAATGGGTGATATGATGTCGGAATGGATTTGCGCCTGCCAGCGGATTGTGAATGTTTCCGCGTCGACAAGGGCATGCGTGCCTTCTTCTCCACCCAGCAGCAGATGGCCATCCTGCGTTTCACTGACTGCAGTCACCCTGAAACCGGGATAGATGGCATTGCGCTTCTTGAATTGCGGCAAGGCATAGGAAAACAGGCCGCCATCGGTTGTCGCTACCACCAGCCGCGTTCCGTTGGCGGTGAAACGGATGGTCGATATGCCAATCTTTTCACCTTCGAGTTCGGAAAGCAGCTTGGCGCTTGATGCGTCCCAAAGGCGGATCGTGTCCTTTTCGCCGCCAGTTACCACCATGGCGCGGGAGGCAATCTGCGGGTCTGACGCCGTCTGTTCGCGGGTTTCGGCAAGCTCCGTCTCCAGTTTGACATTATCATCCGGGAGGCTGGAGGCAGACTGGCCACTTCGAAAACCGGGTTCCTGCTTTTCGTCCTTGGCTGCGGCTTCGCCGAAGCGGAACTCACCCAACACCGCATCATAATAGGCTGGCGTCTGCTCATGACGCACGGATTGGGCAAGCACCCTGACCGGCGGCGGACCTCGCGGGCAGTGTCCACGAGGTCAAGATCGGAACGGCCAAGCAATGGAATGAGGGTTCTCGTAAAGACCGAATTCGGATTGGCATCGTCGTCGCCGAGGCGGTCCAGTGCCGTCTCGCCAATATCGGCCGAATACATCACGAAAGTGCCCTGGGGCGCAGAAATGCGTGCGAGACCGCCCCTGCTGCCAGGCCCTGGTGCGCGAATTGGCAAAGGGATTGTTGCGGCAGGCATCGAGCACCACAATGTTCAGCCGCGCATCACGCTCGCGCAGGCGCTCGAGGATGTCGTCAAGGGCAACGGATTCGGCTTCGATGAAGCCCGCACCGCCGCTATCAGCATCGGGAACATCAACTGGCAGGAGATAGTTCTTGCCGCCGATTTCAATGCCGTGGCCTGCGTAAAACAGCATGGCAACATCGCCCTGCCTTACCTTGGACACGAAAGTCTGGATGGCACGGTTCATGTCACGGCGCGACACATTGGTGGCCGTGGTTACTTCAAATCCCATGCTGGCGAGTGTCTTGCCGAGCGCGGTTGCGTCATTCACCGCCTTTTTCAGTTGCGTGATGTTGGTGTAGTCATCATTGCCGATCACCAGTGCGAGACGTGCTTCAGCTTCTGCCCGGCCATGTGGCAATTGCCAATAGCAGCAGCGCTGCTAGCAGGCGCAACAGGGCGCGAAACTGGTTGGGTTCGGGTCTCATGACAGTGACCGGCTTTCTCCTGTTCCAAATCAGGTTCTCAAGCAGGCGATTTTTCGATTGCACTTGCCTGCACAGCCCTGACATGGGATTTGTCGCGACAGGCAGATGTGCAAAAACGCACTCCGCAAAGCACTCGCAAGCCTCGCCAGGTTCGGTCACGGCTCATCATCACATCACGGAATCAGCCGGATCAACATGGACGCCCTGCTTCAATCACTGCTGCCCATTTTCCTGATCATGGTGCTGGGAGGCATCCTGAAGCGTTATTTGCTGACCAGTGAGGATGCCTGGGTGGGGATGGAGCGGATCGGCTATTTCCTGCTTTATCCGGTGCTTCTGGCGCGCACGCTCTACCGCACGGATTTCGGGGCCATTTCGGCCGCCTCGGCGGCCCTCGCCTTTGTTGCTGCGATCGTCTGCCTGCTGGCGTTGATGATCGTGGTCCGGCCCCTCCTCCAGCCAGTGCTCGGGCTTTCATCGCCGGCCTATTCGAGCTTCTACCAGGCGACCACACGCTGGAATGCGTTTGTCATTCTCGCCATCGCCGAACAATTGGGCGGCACACAATGGCTGGCTATCGTGGCGATTGGCATTGGCGCAATGATCGTGCCGATCAATGTGGTGAATATTGTCGTCTTGACCCATTTGTGTCGCAAGGACGGCCCGCCAGTATCCTTTGCCCGGCAGATCATCCGAAATCCGCTGATCATCGGTGTTGTTGCCGGCCTTGCGATCAATTTCATTGGCCTGCCAATTCCCAAGCCGGTTGATACAACGCTGGAACTGCTCTCGCGTATCGCCCTGCCGCTCGGACTGCTGCTCGTGGGCGCGGGGCCTGCGCATCAGAATGCCGGGCAATGATGTGATTGCCGTTCTTGCCTCAACTTTCATCAAGCTGCTGATCATGCCGCTGTTTCTGGGAGTAGCGGCCTGGGCAACGGGAATAAGGGGATCGGATTTTGCAGCGGTTGTCCTGTGCGGGGCTGGTCCGTCTGCGATGAATGCCTATCTGCTGGCGAGGCAAATGGGTGGTGACGCCCCGCTGTTTGCAGCAATGGCAACGGCCCAGACGGTATTGTCATTCCTGACAATACCGCTGGTCCTTGCGGTCGCACACTGGGTTGCCGGCTAGAGCGGCAGGGTCTATCCGGCGAGGCGGACCCGCTCCTCAGACACGCATTGGCGCTGCGCTTCGACCCTGTCGACTACTTCGCAAGTGCCGGACCGTCCGGCTTTTGCTGCGAGAAATTCCTGCATTCGCTGTTCCAGCCCATCGAGGCGATCCTGACGCGGGGAACGGGCTCCGGAAAGCGTGCGATCATTGATAGTGGGCCACAAGAAAAACATTCCTTCTTCCTTTCATGGTTTGCCCGCCGGGATTGTGCAAAGTGACTCAGTGTGCGGGTTCCCGGACACCAATGCCGCGTTCCAGGCTGTTGATCTGGTCCCGCAACTTCAGGCGGAGCCGTTTCATCAGCATGATTTGCAGTGAATCAGGCGCTGGTCTTCCCTGCTCAAACTGGATGCGGGCTTCCAGGACAGAATGTTTCGCGCGCAGGGCCCTGAATTCGTTGAAGCATTGTTTCCTCCTTGCATCGGGTTATCAGGGACAATCCGGACCTTGTGGCACAGCGTTTCAGTCGCTGCCGGTTTCTCTCCACGACATACAGATCAGGTCGCAGGCTTGATTATTCAAATTGATTATTCATATTGAATCGATAGTCAGAACCTATGGAGCGCCCATGCCTTATCGACCGACACATCGGCAATTGGAATATCTGGTGTCACTGGCCGAGAAAGAGCATTTCGGAGCGGCAGCGCGCGCTGCAAATGTTTCCCAGCCAACGCTTTCAACCCAGATAAAATTGCTGGAAGACCAGTTGGGCGCACCCCTTTTCGAGAGGGCCCGGGAACCATACGCCCTACCCCGACCGGAGCGGCCATCGTGCCAATTGCCCGCTCCGTTCTTTCGATGCTGGATGAAATCGTCGAACATGCGGACCATCATACCGGCAATCTCGGCAGACTGGTCAGGATGGGCGTGGCACCGACATTCGGGCCATATTTCATGCCTTTGCTTCTGCCGGGCTTGCGCAGGCGCTATCCGCAGCTCGAAATCTACATTCGCGAGGAAAGGCCGGCTGCACTGGAAACAGCGCTGGCCGAGGGCGTGCTTGATTGCATCGTGACGCCCGGGCCGCTTGGTGACACACGGCTGGAACGAATGGAAATATGCACCGAAAGGCTCTGGCTTGGCTTCGCCCGCGAACATCCGCTTGCCACATCTTCCACCATCGAAGCATCGATGCTGAATGGCGAGAAACTGATGACACTTGGCCGGGGACACAGGCTTTATGACCACGTTCAGCGATTGTGCTCGGAAACGGGGCGGAATTGCGCGAGGACTATGAAGGCACCAGTCTGGACGCATTGCGTCAGATGGTTTCAATCGGAATGGGGCTGTCGCTCTTTCCCGACCTCTATGCGCGTTCGGAGGCGGTACGTGACGGGCGCGTGGTGCTGCGCGAACTTGACGACTGGAAACTGTCAAGGACGATCCTTTTGCCTGGCGCGGAGACAGCGCTCGCAAAGGATCACTTCAGGACCATAGGCATAGAAGCCGAAAAGGCTGCCGCTGCTGCATTCGGCCCCGACAATTGACCCACAATTGATTTAGTGGCAGCCTGGGTCGTCCGGTCACCGGTCAGTCGGTGGCCAGCAATTCTGCCCGTACATTGCGCTCGACCGCCTTTAGCTGCCGCAATATCTCTGCCTCGCCCAGGGTCAATTCCGTGTGCCACCAGATCGCGGGAAATCTTGCGAACGACATCGCCCGGTCCAGGTTCTTCGTAGTCGGATTGCATCACTGTTACCACGTAATGCGGCAATCTGCGGGGTTCGACCCCGATCATTCGGCCAGCCTCACAAGCCCATGATATAATTGCGACGCGCATTGACCTGGCCGCGTGTCGCCAATTCTATTTCCTGAATATCCATCGTCACCGCTCCAGTTGATATGGCAGGGAGATGGTGCGCTGCGGCCGATTAATGAAATCGATTTATTCTATTGCGTCGATAGATAACCTCTATCGACAATTTCCGATCCCGACATGCGTAACGCGATCAGATCTCGGGATAGAGCGCATTCACTATTGCCGCTGCATCATGACGATTGTCCAGCATGCCATAGGTGGAGCGCCACAGGCCACCGAGCCGGGTTTCGATGAAGGCATCGGCGATGAAGCCGAGCCCCAACCTGCGCAATTCTGCACCTGCGGCAGTGATTGCCAGTTGCTCGGCCAGAATGCGGGCAGAACCGGGATCTGCCTCTGCCATGCCAGCAGCAGTGCGGATAACCTCGATCGACTTGGCGGCGGCGGCTCCGCCGAGGTCTTCCTGCAAGCCAGACAGAACTGCATCGAGTATCCGACCGCCTTTCGAGACGACCCGCATGAGGTCGAGGCACATCACATTGCCCGAGCCTTCCCAGATGGCATTGACCGGCGCCTCGCGATAGTGACGCGCGAGATTGCCGTCCTCGATATAGCCATTGCCGCCAAGGCATTCCATCGCTTCGCCGATCAGGGAGCGGCGGACTTGCAAACCCAGTATTTGACCACCGGGGTCATCAGCCGTGCATAGGCAGCCTGTGATGCGTCAACTGACGCCTGATCGAAGGCCGAAGCCAGGCGCATGGCCAATGCAGTCGCTGCTGCAAACATCAAGCGCCATGTCGGCGAGCACGCGCTGCATCAACGGCTGGTCGGCGAAGCAATTTTCCCGACACCATCCGGTGGCGAACATGGTGGATCGCTTCAGCCAGCGAAATGCGCATCAGGCCGGCGGAAGAAACCGCACAATCCAGCCTCGTCAAGGTGACCATCTCGATGATGGTCGGAACACCCTGCTCCGGCTCGCCTACCGGCCGGCCAGAGCGCTGTGAAATTCAACTTCGGAGGACGCGTTCGACCTGTTGCCCAGCTTTTCTTTCAACCGCTGGAACCGAAGCGCATTCGGCTTGCCATCGGGCAATATGCGCGGCACCAGAAAGCAGCTGAGGCCTGTCTCATTGCCCTTGCCATCCATTTGCGCCAGCACCAGAAAGGCATCGCACATGGGTGCAGACATGAACCATTTGTGCCCGGTCAGCGACCAAAGCCCATCGCCTGCCGGAACTGCACGGGTTGTATTGGCTCGCACATCGGTACCGCCCTGCTTTTCGGTCATGCCCATACCAAGCGTCAGGCCGGTCTTGTTCAGGGCAAAATTATGCGAGGGGTCATATTTGCGCGAGCGGATCCTTGGCAACCATTGCGCAACGATGTCGTTGTCTCCCATCATGGCAGCAACAGCGGCATTGGTCATGGTGATCGGGCACAGATGCCCTGCCTCGACACCGGATGAAAGATAGAAGCGCGTGGCGCGCGCCAGATTGCGCAGGCCGCGCTCTGCAGGATCATCATCCCAGATCGAACAATGGAGCCCCAGCGAGACACTCTTGCGCATGAAGGCGTGCCAGGCAGGATGAAATTCCACCTGGTCGATGCGGTTGCCCTTGGCGTCATGGGTCTTGAGAACAGGCAAGTGCCGGTTTGCCAGCCTGGCCATTTCAAGGGTCTCGGCCTGCGAACACCAGGCGGCATGGTTTTGCGCTCCTGACTGTGTATTGTCGGGCAAAACATCCGCAATGCGGCGCAACAACGGATCACCGATCCATTGGTTGAGCCCGGCAAAGGGCGGAGACTGGTTGAACACCTCATGGGTGTCGGCGCTTGAAAGACTGAAAGATTCGCTCATGCAACTACTCTAAATGCAAATCGGGGGATTGGAACACGCTATTCGGTTGAAAACCGATCCGTGCATGTAAAATCCGTTGGCATTGCGGACAAGGCATCCTATACGGGCGTTTTAATGAACACGTTTCCGCAAACCAGTTTTCCGCATCGTCATCTGCTCGGCATTGCCGAACTGACGCCAGGCGATATCGTTTACCTTCTCGACAAGGCCGAGGAGGCGGTCGGGAAGTATCGCGACAGCGCAACAAGAAAAGGCGGTATTGCAGGGCCGCACACAAATCAACCTGTTCTTCGAAGCCTCCACCCGTACCCAATCCTCGTTCGAACTGGCAGGCAAGCGCCTTGGTGCGGATGTGATGAACATGTCGGTCGGCTCGTCCTCGGTCAAGAAGGGCGAAACGCTGATCGACACAGCGATGACGCTCAATGCGATGCAGCCCGACCTGCTGGTGGTGCGCCATCAATCGGCAGGTGCTGTCGAATTGCTGGCACAGAAAGTCGGTTGCGCGGTGATCAATGCCGGCGACGGCGCGCATGAACACCCCACCCAGGCCTTGCTGGATGCATTGACCATCCGCAGGCACAGAGGCGAGATTTCAAGCCTGACAGTAGCCATTTGCGGTGACATTCTGCATTCGCGGGTCGCACGCTCCAATATTCTGCTTCTCAATGCACTGGGAGCCAGGGTTCGGGTGATTGCGCCTTCCACCCTCTTGCCCTCTGGCATCGAAAAACTGGGTGTCGAGGTCTTTACCAGAATGGATGCGGGCTTGAAGGACTGCGACGTCGTGATGATGCTGCGCTTGCAGCGTGAGCGCATGGCCGGTGCGCTGGTTCCTTCGGTTCGCGAGTATTTCCGGTTTTTCGGGCTGGACAGCGAGAAACTCAAACTGGCTCGCAAGGATGCGCTGGTCATGCATCCCGGCCCGATGAATCGCGGGGTCGAAATTGCCTCCGAGGTTGCTGATGGCGCGCAGAGTGTCATCGAGGAACAGGTGGAGATGGGAGTGGCCGTTCATGGCAGTCATCGAGGCGCTGATTGGCGACAAGACCACGGAGGCCGCAAATGGCTAAGCGTGTAGTTGCAATCATCGGCGGCCATCTGGTGGATCCCGTTCAGGGCATAGACGGGCCGGCGACGATACTCGTTCGCGGCAACCGGATCGAGGCGGTGCATGCAGGAGGCCACAAGATCGTGCTTCCCGAAGACTGCATCGAAATCGATGCGTCCGGCAAACATGTCTTTCCGGGTTTGATCGATGCACGTGTGCATGTGGGCGAACCGGGCGGCGAGCATCGCGAGACCATCGCCTCGGCAAGCAGGGCCGCAGCGGCAGGCGGCGTGACCGGCTTCATCATGATGCCGGATACCGATCCCGTAATTGATGACGTTTCGCTGGTTGATTTCGTGCGCCGTGCAGCGCGCGATACAGCGAGCGTGAATGTCTCCCCTCCGCTGCCATCACCAAGGGTTTTGGGGGCAGCGAATTGAGGCGAGTTCGGACTGCTCCAGGAAGCAGGCGCGGTGATGCTGACGGAAGGCCGGTATTCGCTTCGCAACAACCTTACCCTGAAACGGGCCATGACCTATGCACGCGATTTCGGCCTGGTGATCGCCAAGGAAACCAATGACCGCGACCTGACATCCAATGGCGTGATGAATGACGGCTTCTCGGCAACATTGCTCGGCCTGTCAGGCATTCCCCGTGAGGCGGAAATCATTCCGCTTGAGCGTGACTTGCGGATTGCCGCATTGACCCGGGCAACCTATCACGCAGCAAAATTGTCGACACCGGAAAGTGTGCGCACACTCGCCATATACAAGGATCGGGGTCTCGATGTTACCGCGGGAATATCGGTCAACCACCTGTCGCTGAACGAAAACGATATCGGCCGCTATAGAACCTTTTTCAGGCTTTCGCCGCCGCTTCGCAGCGAGGAAGACCGACAGGGAATGGTCGAGGCGCTCGCGGCTGGCGGACTGGACATCATCGTATCAAGCCATGACCCGCAGGATGTCGATACCAAGCGCTATCCATTTGCCGAGGCTGCCGATGGCGCCATTGGGCTCGAAACGCTTTTCCCGGCCAGTTTGCGACTGTATCACTCAGGCCAGTTGTCGCTTTCGCGGCTGGTGGAATGTCTGAGCGTGAATCCGGCCCGGATATTTGGCCTTCCCGGCGGAACACTCACCCCCGGAAGTCCGGCGGACCTCATGATCGCAGATCTGGACGAACCATGGGTGCTGGATGAAAAGCAGATCATCTCGAAGGTCAAAAAACAGTCCGTTTGAAGGCGCAAGATTTACCGGCAGGGTATTGCAAACGATGGTCGCAGGCGACATAATATACACCAAATAAGCGCAGGGGCTTGCATGTCGGAATTAGTGTCGTTGTGGAACGAGCCAAAGCTCGCATTGCTTTGGATTGGGTTGGGATATCTTTTGGGCTCCGTGCCATTTGGCCTGATCCTCACCCGCATAGCCGGGCTTGGTGACCTGCGCGCCATCGGATCGGGAAATATCGGTGCAACGAATGTATTGCGCACCGGCAACAAGGGGCTTGCAGCTACCACGCTGCTTCTCGATGCCCTAAAGGGAACTGCGGCTGTCGTTGTGGGCAGTTACGCTGGTCCGGAATATGGCCTTGTTGCGGGATTTGGCGCGTTTGTCGGGCATTGCTTCCCGATATGGCTGCGCTTCAAGGGTGGCAAGGGCGTTGCCACCTATCTTGGTGCACTGTTCCCGATTGCCTGGAAGATAGGCGTGATCTTTGCAGCCTTCTGGCTAGCCACCGCATTTGTTACGCGTATCTCTTCGGCCTCCGCGCTGACGGCCTGCGCTGATCTCGCCGCTGATGCTGTTTGCGATCGACATGCCTTCTGCAGGCATCGTGTTCTGATCATTTCGATCATTTGTGTTTATCGGCACAAGGACAATATCAGGCGCATGATCAACGGTACCGAGGGCAAGATCGGAAGCAAGGATGAATGCGCGCCCGGGCGGGAGATTTGATCTCACCGACGAGCAGCGCCTGAACTGGCTGCGCCTGATCTGCAGCGAGAATGTCGGCCCCGCCACCTTTCGCGACCTCATCAATCACTTTGGAACCGCCAGTGCGGCACTGGACGCCGTACCCGAACTTGCAAAGCGCGGTGGCGTGGCGGCACGATTTCCATCGCCTCGCGCGATGACGCGCAACGCGAAATGGACCAGGCCCGCAGGATCGGTGCCAGATTTGTCGGAATGGGCGAGCCTGACTATCCGGTGATGTTGCGCGGCACGGATGCGCCGCCCCGCTGGTCTGTTCCATGGGAGAAACCTCGATTGCCGCATCGGCCTGCATGGCGATTGTGGGTTCGCGCAATGCGTCGATCACCGGGCAGAAGCTGGCAACCCGTTTTGCCGGGGAATTGGTGAGCACGGCTATACCGTGGTTTCGGGTCTGGCGCGCGGAATTGATGCGGTGGCACATCGCGCATCGCTGAAAACCGGTACGATTGCAGTTTATGCCGGCGGGATTGACCAGCCCTTCCCCGAGGAGAATGTTGGCCTTGCGCGGGAAATTCGCGATCACGGTGGGTTGCTGATCAGCGAAATGCCGATTGGTTGGAAGCCACGCAATATCGACTTTCCAAGGCGGAACAGGATCATTGCAGGGCTCGCGCTCGGTGTCGTGGTCATCGAGGCGGCCAAACGCTCCGGTTCGCTGATCACGGCGCGGCTGGCCAATGAAAACAACCGGCTGGTGTTTTCCGTGCCGGGCTCACCGCTCGATCCGCGTGCCGAGGGCTGCAATCACCTCATCCGCCAGGGAGCCATGCTGGTTACCTGCGTCGACGATATCCGCGAGGCTCTGGCTCCGATGGGCGGTAGTGAACCGCAACTCCCGTTCATCGCCGGCGAGGACGAGGGAGACGGTTTTGTTGGAACCATAAGCGAACGAAGCGGTGTCCTGCCGGTCGATGCGGATGACGCCTTGCGCCAAAGGATAAGCGACGCGCTTGGCCCCTCGCCTGTCGACGTCGATGACATCATTCATTTTACAGGCGCAACTGCCGGGCAGGTTCAACTCGTGCTCATTGAGCTTGACCTGGCCGGGCGGATCGAGCGCCATTCCGGCAATCGCGTATCCCTGCAGCCCGAATAGAGCCGCTACCCGTCCTTGGCCGGGGAACCGATCTCCGCGCCGAATTCGTGGACCCGCAAGGCTTCGTCTGATTCAATTGCTGCCATTTCCAGCAGATAGGTCAATGTCGGCTCTTCTATCGCAGCGGAGAGCAGGCGCAGTTCCTTGATCAGCTGAACCAGATATTCCAGCTTGGCGTGCTTGTCATCATAGGGAACGGATCGGCTTTCCCGGCTCTTGTCCGGAGCAACAGGCCGGGCAGCGTCGCCCAGATTGCGGGGTTTGGGTTGGTTCATCACGGGCGAAAGGCCTTTCTGGCTCTGTTTGATACTGGCTTGAACAACTGACTTCCCGCAGTTGATCACGCTGTCGATTCCGCCCTGCACATGATGGCCCTGATCCCTGTGGCCGGAGCCGGACTTACACCATTGCGGGATTATTTACAATATACAACTTATTCGTGTTTTTGCGCGTGTTTTGCCCCTGACTTGCCAGCAGGGCTTGACGTGGGCGCTTGCAAAAGCCAATTCAGTCCGGCCTGCAAGCCCTGAAAAGGTTTGCAGGGCATTGATTTTGTCAAAGTTCGTGTTCGGGAAATTTCATGTCCACAAATGTGGTGATCGTGAGATCACCGGCCAAGGCCAAAACCATCAACAAGTATCTGGGCAAGGATTACACGGTTCTGGCATCCTATGGCCATGTCCGCGATCTTCCCGCGAAGGACGGCTCGGTGCTCCCGGAGCGAAGATTTCTCGATGTCATGGGAACTGATCTGAAGTCCAAGACCCGCATGTCCGATATCGCCAAGGCGGTCAAGGGCGCGGACAAGCTCATTCTCGCTACCGACCCGGATCGCGAAGGCGAAGCGATTTCCTGGCACGTATTGCAAATTCTCAATGACAAGAAGGCAATCAAGGGCAAGCCGGTCGAGCGCGTGGTATTCAATGCGATCACCAAGAAGGCGGTCCTTGATGCTATGGCCAATCCGCGCCAGATCGATGCGCCATTGGTCGATGCCTATCTGGCGCGCCGCGCACTCGACTATCTCGTAGGCTTCACCCTCCTCGCCCGTCTTGTGGCGCAAATTGCCGGGTGCGCGTTCTGCCGGGCGGGTTCAGTCGGTGGCATTGCGGCTGGTCTGCGACCGCGAGGCGGAGATCGAGGCCTTCAAGACGCAGGAATACTGGTCGATCACTGCGACACTCGCCAATTCCACTGCCCAGACCTTCGAAGCGCGGGTGTCGGAATTTGCCGGAGAGAAGATCCAGCGCCTTGATATTGGCAACGAGACCCAGGCGTTCCGCATTCGCGACATGCTGGAGGCGGCCAGTTTCAATGTCGAAAGCGTTGAATCAAAGCCGACCAAGCGCAATCCCTGGGCACCTTTCACCACATCCACCCTGCAGCAGGATGCCAGCAGAAGGCTTGGATTTTCGGCAAGCCGCACCATGCAGGTAGCACAGCGACTGTATGAAGGTATTGACCTTGGCGGCGAAACGGTTGGCCTCATCACCTATATGCGTACCGATGGGGTACAGATCGCGCCCGAGGCCATAGAGCCCATCCGGGCAGAGATTGCCAAGCGCCATGGCGCGAACTTCGTGCCGGAAAAGCCACGCATCTATTCGACCAAGGCAAAGAACGCCCAGGAAGCGCATGAGGCCATTCGTCCAACCGAGATTTCGCGCGGCCCTAAGGATATTGGCAAATTCCTCGATGAGGATCAGCGCAAGCTTTATGAGCTGATCTGGAAGCGTACGCTGGCGAGCCAGATGGAATCGGCAGAGATCGAACGCACGACGGTTGATATCTTCGCGACCCATGGCAGCGAGACAGCAAGACTGCGGGCCAATGGCTCGGTGATCCGTTTCGAGGGTTTCCTGGCGGCCTATGAAATCGTCAAGACCGGCGAAGATGACGAGGAAGACGAAAAGCGCCTGCCGCCATTGTCGAAAGACGAGGCGCTGAAACGCGAGAAGATCGAGGCCAAGCAGCATTTCACCGAGCCACCGCCGCGCTACAGTGAAGCCTCGCTGATCCGCAAGATGGAAGAGCTCGGCATTGGCAGACCATCAACTTATGCCTCGACGCTCGGCACCCTGCAGGACCGTGATTATGTGCGGCTTGAAAAGCGGCGACTTGTTCCTGAATCCAAGGGGCGACTGGTTACCAGCTTTCCTCGAAGGCTTCTTCAATCGCTATGTCGAATATGATTTCACGGCGGATCTTGAAGAAAAGCTCGACCGGATTTCAGCCGGCGAAATGGACTGGAAGGACGTGCTGCGCGATTTCTGGAAACAGTTTTCGGCAAGCGTTGAGGAAATCAAGGATTTGCGGGTCAGTCAGGTTCTCGACATCCTCAACGAGGATTTGGCGCATGTCGCCTTCCTGGATCGCGAAGGATGGCTCAAGCCCCCGCTCCTGCCCGAGTTGCGAAACGGAACACTGAGCCTGAAGGTCGGAAAATTCGGCGCCTTTGTGGGTTGCTCGAATTATCCCGATTGCAATTTCACCCGGCAATTGGGGGCAAGCGACAATGGCGAAGGTGAAGCGGCCAGCGACGGGCCGCGCATACTCGGCAATGACCCGGCCAGCGGCGACGAAATTACCGCCCGTTCTTGGTCGTTTCGGCCCCTATGTGCAGGCAGGCGATGGCAAGGAAGCGCGGCGCTCGTCGATCCCGAAGGGCTGGAATGCAGCAGAGATTGATCTTGAAGCCGCGCTGCGGCTGTTGTCGCTGCCGCGCGATGTTGGCCTGCATCCCGAGACAGGCAAGATGATCACTGCCGGACTTGGCCGGTATGGCCCCTTTGTGCTTCATGATGGTGCCTATGCCAATCTGGAAAGCGCGGACGAAGTGTTCACTGTCGGTATCAACCGCGCGGTTTCAGCCCTGGCAGAGAAGGCCAGCAAGGGTGGCGGCCGCAGAGCGGGAACCCCCGCCGCGCTCAAGACGCTGGGAGATCATCCGCAACTGGGCGGAGCGATCACGGTGCGCGATGGCCGTTACGGCCCTTATGTCAACAATGGCAAGATCAACGCGACATTGCCAAGCGGTGCCGACCCGCAAAGTGTGACACTGGAACAGGCAATTGCGCTGATCGATGCAAAGGCAGCGACCGGCGGAAGAAAAAGCGCTGAATGGTCAAGAGCCGCAAACCACCGGGCAGTCGCAGGCACCGATCAGGGGGACGGTGGTCGGCCTGCGGGTGGTGAGGGACATTTTCCGACACGCGAACAGGTGCTGGCGTTCATTTCAGACAATCCGGGGAGACGGGAAAACGCGAGATTGCCCGCGCATTCAACATCAAGGGCGCTGCCAAGATCGACCTCAAGGCAATGCTGAAGGAACTTGCCGAAGAAGGCATGATCGAGAAGAGCGGAAGAAACTGCTGCGCCATGGCGAACTGCCGCGTGTTAGCGTCCTCGACATTGTGACACGCGATTCTGGCGGCGGATTGCTGGCCCGGCCCTCCGCATGGGACGAGGAGACCGGTGGCAAGCCGCCGATCATTTCAATTCGTGCGCCAAAGGGCAAAACCGCTGTCGTGGCGGGCCTTGGCGACCGCGTATTGGCGCGGGTGGAGCGTGACGGGGCAGATGGGCCGATATTCCGGCCGGGTCATCAAGGTCATCGACAAGCGCAAGGATGCCATATTGGGCGTGATCCGCATTGATGGCCAGACTGTCAGAATGCTGCCGGTGCAAAAGCGCCAGGAAGAAATCGACATCGATCCCGACATGCTGGGCGGGGCAAAAAACGAGGACCTTGTCGAGGTTCAGGTTTCCAGGATCGGGCGAATGCGGCCTGGAAACGGGGAAAGGTGATCCGCGTGATCGGTTCGCTGGCTTCCGAAAAGGCCGCCTCGATGATTGCCATTCACGCCAATGGCATACCGCATGTCTTTCCGACGCTGTGCTGAATGAAGTTGCAGGAGTCCGAACCCATCCCGCCCCGGCGCCAACGGTGTGAAACATGAAGACTGGCGTGACCTTCCGCTCATCACCATCGATCCAGCGGACGCAAAGGACCATGATGATGCGGTTCATGCCTATCGTGATCCGGACAATCCGGGTGGGTTTGTAGCGATTGTCGCCATTGCCGATGTTAGTTGGTATGTCCGGCCGGGTTCGGCGATGGATCGCGAAGCGCTGATCCGGGGAAACTCGGTCTATTTTCCCGACCGGGTGGTGCCGATGCTGCCGGAACGGATCTCCACGATCTGTGTTCGCTTCGGGAGAATGAGGATCGCCCTGCGCTAGCGGTGAAAATGTGGTTCAACAGCGATGGCAGGAAAAGCCGACACATTTCACCGCGTCATCATGCGCAGCCATGCCAAGCTTGCCTATGTGCAGGCCAGGCGGCCATTGACGGCAGTGCTGACGAGAAGGCCCTGCCCCTGCTCGATACGGTTCTGAAGCCACTCTGGGAGGCCTATCATTGCCTCAAGCGCGGAAGGGATGCGCGCGAACCGCTTGAACTCGACCTGCCGGAGCGCAAGATCATCCTCAAACCGGATGGCACGGTCGACCGGGTGATTGTGCCCGATAGGCTGGACGCGCACAAACTGGTCGAGGAATTCATGATTCAGGCCAATGTCGCGCGCCGAAACACTGGAACAAAAACACCAGAAGCTGATTTACCGGGTGCATGACCAGCCATCGCTCGACAAGCTCAGATCGCTTCAGGAATTCCTCAAGTCACTGAACCTGTCGCTGTCGCGCGGCGGCAATCTGCGGCCCTCAATGTTCAATGGCATCCTCGCCAGTGTTTCTGGCAGCGACAAGGAGGAACTGGTCAACCAGGTTGTATTGCGCTCGCAGTCGCAGGCGGTCTATTCGCCCGACAATCTGGGTCATTTCGGTTTGAACCTGATGCGCTATGCGCATTTCACCTCGCCGATCAGGCGTTATGCAGACCTCATCGTGCATCGCGCACTGGTGGCTGCCCTTGGCCTTGGGGCGGGCGGTCTGACCAGTGAGCAGGAAGGCATGCTCGAAGAGATTGCCGCGGACATTTCCATGACCGAAAGGCGCGCGATGCAGGCTGAACGCGAGACCATTGACCGGCTGATTGCGATGCATCTGTCGGAAAAAATCGGCGAGCGCTTTACCGGCAGGATCAACGGGGTCTCGCGGGCGGGTCTCTTTGTCACGCTGGCAGGCACTGGCGCTGACGGCTTTATTCCCATATCGATGGTATCGGACGAATATCAGATATTCGACGAAGCCAATTATGCACTTGTTGGCGACGAAACCGGCCTTACTTACCAGATGGGCCAGACGGTCGAAGTCAGGCTGGTAGAGGCAGCACCGGTTGCGGGCGCCTTGCGATTTGAAATGATTTCGCCGGGCAAGCCCTCGAGGGGCTTGCAACGCTCGGCAAGGACAAACAAGCCCGCCGGAAGGCGCGGAATTCGCGGCGGACCGGCAAAGCGCTACGGCCCGACAGGACGCGGCACTGGAAAAGGAAAACGGAAATGAGCGGATTGACCAAAGTCAGGCAATGGGGCAGCGAAGCGGAAACACCCAAGCGCGCAGTGTTTCCGGCAAATGCTCAACGGTGCTTTGGGCAAATGCCCGCATTGCGGCAAGGGACATATCTTCCAGGGCTATCTGGGAACCCGCCCTGTCTGCGAGGAATGCGGTGAGGAACTTTATCACCATCGTGCAGATGACCTGCCAGCCTATCTCAACATCTTTATCACCGGCCATGTGGTTGTCGGCCTGATGCTGATGATCATGACCATGGGCGATCTGCCAATGTGGCCGATGACTTTTGCCACAGCCTTTGTTGCACTTGCATTTGCTGGTCTGGTGATGCGCCCGCTCAAGGGAGCCACCATAGGCGCGCAATGGGCGCTCGCAATGCACGGATTTGGCGGGCATGACGACTGAGAATGAAACCGGCAGCGACAATGCAGGTCTGGTTGAGCCTGAAGTTGCCCGCATAGAGACGCTGATCAATTCACCGCAAATGCGTGACATGCGCCGCCATGGTCCCAAACATGGCCCCATGCGTCCGCGCAATGCCGCGACGCTGGTCATTGTTGACGGCAATGCTGGCAATTATCGCATCCTGATGGGCAAGCGGAACCAGAACCTCAAATTCATGCCGGGCGCGCTGGTTTTTCCCGGTGGGTCGGTAGACCGCAGCGATGGCAGTGTGCCTGCAGCGGACGACATGAACCCTGTCACCGAGAACAGGATTGTTGCCGGATTGCGCGGCAAGCCGACGAGGCGCGCAGCAAGGGCATTGGGCATGGCTGCCGTTCGTGAACTGGCAGAGGAATCCGGCCTCATAATCGGCAAGGAGGCCCCTGTGACCATGGATCATCCGGGGTGGGAGGACTTCGCCAGAGCCGGGCTTGCGCCATCCCTTGCCGGTCTGTCCCTGCTTGCACGTGCCATCACCCCGCCAGGACCGCCACGGCGCTTCGATACATGGTTCTTTGTTACCCATTCAAGCTCGATCGGACATCAGCCGGCAAGCGGTTTTGACCCCAGTGGCGAACTCGAAAACCTGCAATGGATCAGGCCCGAGGATGCAATCAATGGCGACACAAGGGAAATTACCCGTGTGATGCTGGTTGAATTGATGAACCGCCTGAAGAAAGATCCTGGCCTTGATCCGGCCTTCCCCGCGCCATTTTATTTTGCCCGGCAAAAACGCTTTCAAAAAACAATCATATAGATCATGAAAGGACTTTGTGAGCAGATGAAGTCCGTTCTTGCCCAGGCATATTGATGAATACCGCTGAAAACGCATTTGGAACGCCGGTTACCGGACCAGTCGAAGGGCCGGAGAAGATCGACATTCGCGCCGTGGTGGCAGCGATTGCGACCATCTCGGCAGTTGGCGTTGCCATTGGCCTTTCGTTTCCGCTGTTGTCGATCCTGCTTGAGCAGCGCGGATTTTCCTCCACCCTGATTGGCACCAATACGGCAATGGCGGGCCTTGCAGCCATGGCAGCTGTGCCTTTCGTCAATCCAATTGCGCGCAGGATCGGTCTCGTGAACACGCTGGTATTGTCGGCCATCATTGCCGCTCTCAGCCTGGCGGGTTTTTACGTCTTTTCCGATATCCGCGCATGGTTCCTGCTTCGCATCAGCTTTCATGGAGCGATCACCGCATCCTTCGTGCTGAGTGAATACTGGATCAATTCCAGCGTGCCATCCAAGAGGCGCGGCTTCATTCTGGGAATATATGCGACAGTTCTCAGCCTCGGCTTTGCAACCGGCCCGGCACTGCTTGCCCTGCTCGGCAGCAAGGGGTTACCCCGTTTGCCACCGGCATTGTGATCATACTCATATCCGTCTTGCCGGCCTTGATGGCACGCGGGCGTGAGCCGCAGGCGCAAGGTCACCCGCAATCGCGCTCTGTGTTGCGCTATGTGTTGCTGGTACCGCTTGCGACCGCTGCTGCCTTTGTCTTCGGTGCGGTCGAGCAGGCAGGCCTGGCGCTGTTTCCGGTCTATGGTTCGCGCACGGGCTATGGCGAGCAGCAGATTTCGCTGCTGCTGATGGTGCTCGCTTTCGGCAATGTTGCCCTGCAGATACCGCTCGGCCTCTGGTCGGACCGAATCGGCGACAAGCGCTGGCTGTTGTTTGGCTGTGCAGCGGTCGGTGCTGCCGGTGTAGGCGCCCTGCCCTGGGTCATACAGTTTCCCGCCCTGCTCACTGCGGGTATCTTCGTTTGGGGTGGTGTCACGGCAGGCATGTACACGGTTGGCCTTGCGCATCTGGGAGGCAGGCTTTCGGGTCAGGATCTGGCCCAGGCAAATGCCGCGTTCATTCTGTGCTATGCCATTGGAATGGTCGTCGGGCCATATGCTGCGGGCCAGGTCATGGACATCTATGATCCGCATGGCTTTGCATGGTCGCTTTGCGCGATGTTCGTTTTCTTCATGGTAGTGGTTATTGTCCGCTCAATAACGGGACCAAAGCGCTGATATTGCCAAGGCGCACTTGACTTTTGCGCTGCCATGAGTAGTTTCCGCCGCAAGTTCGGGTCGCAGGAATGCGGCCCGCTTTGTTTGGCGGGCAAAGCTTCGAGTGAAGCAAGCCGAGGCCAGCAGTCAATTCCAGCAATCCGCTCCGGGCCAGTCAGTTGTGACGTTCCGGACCCTCCAGACCAGGATGGACGCCATGGCCAAGGCCACGACAATCAAGATCAAGCTTGAAAGCACCGCAGATACCGGCTTCTTTTATGTAGCCAAGAAGAACAGCCGCACCATGACCGACAAGATGGTCAAGCGCAAATACGATCCGGTTGCCAAGAAGCATGTCGACTTCAAGGAAACCAAGATCAAGTAATCGCGTTTATGCGAATGCCGAAATGGAAAACCGCCCCTCAAGGGCGGTTTTTTGTTGTCTGCAATGTAGGTGATGTTTGATTTTCCGCACTACTTGAAGAGGCCTGAAAAGGGGTCGGCCGGTTGTAGGCCATGGTACGAGGAGGCCAAGAATGCCAACAACCGACCGACGCACCCCACGGACCCAGGAGATGCGGCGGACCTGAGCACTCCGTAGGGTATGCAAATTTTCCATAATTCGGAATTGAGGGCCACTACCAGGACCCGACTGTTTCCCCAACCGCAAATCACATCAAGACATGTGATCCGTGGCAATCCCGAATGAATACGCCGTGCGAACAAGGGGATGCAATTCCCCCTTTTGCGAGCTTGGCGCAAATCTGAACCAAAATGAAAAGCAAATCAACCATTTGGTAACCAATGTGTGGATCGACTTCCGCACATGGTTATTGGTTGAAGTTAATGCCAATTGCTGTTGCAACACCGCCCTATCTTGCAGGACGAATGTATCAAACCGATGAAACGGGATTTTGGGGTCGGATTGCGGATCAGGCCGCCTCGACAAACACCTGGTTTCTGCCGCCGCGCTTGGCATTGTAAAGTGCGACATCAGCGCGTTTGAGCATATGACCCGGCGTATCCTCCTGCCCTTCGATGGTCGAAACGCCGATACTGACCGTGATGGGCAATTGTCCCTTGCCTTCCTGAACGATGAAGGGATGGGTGCACACTTCCTTGCGAATGCGCTCGGCAACGACCTTGGCCAGTGCGAGATCGGTATCAGGCATGACGATGACGAATTCTTCTCCGCCAAAGCGGCAAGCAAGGTCTATCCCGCGCACGTTCTTGCGGATTCGGTTGGCGAATTCGCGGATCACCTCGTCACCAACATCATGGCCGTAATTGTCGTTGACCTTCTTGAAGAAGTCGATGTCGCAAATAATGAGCGAAATGGGTTTGCCGCGACTTGTCGCCTTGTCGAACATGCCCGGCAGATGGCTGTCGAGATAGCGGCGATTGTGAAGGCCTGTGAGGCCATCGGTAACGGCCATTTCGATGGTCGCCTGCACCGAATCGCGAAGTTTCTCGTTATACCGCTTGCGCTTTACCTGGGTGCGCACGCGAGCCAACATTTCGTTGCGGTCGATCGGGCGACGAATATAGTCGTTGACACCCAATTCCAGCGCACGAATGACGCCGCTTTCCTGCTCCGTGTCGGAAACCACGACAATTGGCAGCATGCGGGTGCGCTCCAGAGAGCGCAATTGTGAACAGAGGCGCAGCGCATCAAAATCGGTCAGCGACATCGAGATGACTGCGGCATCAAATTCCTCATCGGCCGCCCGAAACAGGGCTTCCTGCGGGTTCGTCACCACCGTCACGGAATGCTCGACCGCCAGGAACTTGACGATACGCTCATAGGACGAGGCGCGGTCATCGACGACCAGAACCTTGCCGCGCCGTGACAGCTCAGTGACCTCGGAGAGATTGAACATCTGTTCGACGCCAAGGTCGCGGCCGGTCGTTGCACGCAGGCGCAATTCGTCGGTTAGCATTTTCAACCGTACGAGGCTTTTCACGCGAGTGATCAGCGCCAGATCGTTGACTGGTTTCGTGAGGAAATCGTCGGCTCCTGATTCCAGTCCCTGACCCGGTCATTCGGCTGATCGAGTGCCGTTACCATGACGATTGGCAAATGCGTGGTGCGCGGGTTCTGCTTCAGGCGACGGCATACTTCAAAGCCGTCCATTTCCGGCATCATGACATCCAGCAATACGAGATCGCATTGGCCATTTTCGCAAATCTGCAATGCGTCGCGGCCATTATATGCTGTCAATACTTCGAAATATTCCGCCATCAGCCGCGCTTCGAGCAGCTTCACATTGGCGTGTATGTCATCGACAACAAGGATGCGGGCAGTCATTCAACAGTCCTTCGCTTACGCGTCGCCAATGAAAGAGCGGATGGTTTCTATGAATTTCGCAACCGATATGGGCTTCGAGATATAGGCTTCGCATCCCCCTTGCCTGATGCGTTCCTCATCGCCCTTCATGGCAAATGCCGTAACCGCGATTATCGGTATCGAGTGCAGACGATCGTCTTCCTTGATCCATTTTGTCACTTCCAGACCGGAAACCTCCGGCAACTGAATGTCCATCAGGATCAGGTTCGGCCTGTGTTCGCGCGCCAGATCCAGCGCCTCAAGACCATTGCGGGTCTTGATCGTGCGGTAGCCATTGGCTTCCAGCAGATCATTGAAAAGCTTCATGTTGAGTTCATTGTCCTCAACAATCATGACGCTTTTTGCCATTGTGTACCCCGATGGCCCGGCCAGTATGGACCCGACGCCAATTTCTATTCCAGTTGTCCCGTTGTTATTTCTAGGCAAATAGTGTTGACGAAAAGCAAACGTGGCGCACAATCGCACCTCAACCCGGACAGGAAATTTGCGGCTGAAGACCATGAAAAAGCAAATGGACCGCGACCAGGCGGAACTTCTGGCGATTTCCGGACTGCAATTCATTGCGGGCGACCCCGAGCAATTGGCCCGCTTCCTGGCGCTGTCCGGGGTAGCGCCAGCTGATTTGCGCGATTCTGCTGGATCCCCTGATTTCCTGTCTGGCGTGCTGGACTTCTTCCTGGGCAATGAGGCAACCCTTCTGGCTTTCACTGCTTCTGCAGGATGTGACCCCAGTGAGATCATGACGGCGCGCGACCTGCTTTCGCGAAGCCGGCATGAGTGAAACAGAGCCCGGGCATGAATCGCCCTCTCCTGCCATTTGCCGCGACTGCATCACGCCAGTCGGTGATGATCGCCGCCGCTGTCCGAAATGCGGAAGTCCCCGTCTTGTCCGCCATCGCGAGCTGAAATCGCTGGAAATTGCCCATATCGATTGCGATGCCTTCTATGCCTCGGTCGAGAAGCGCGACAATCCGGAGCTGATGGACAAGCCGGTGATCATTGGCGGCGGCAGGCGCGGCGTTGTCTCGACCGCCTGCTACATTGCACGAATTCGCGGGGTGCGCTCGGCAATGCCGATGTTCAAGGCGCTGGAGGCCTGTCCGGATGCAGTGGTGGTGCGGCCGGACATGGAAAAATACGCGCGCGTTGGCCGGCAGATACGCGAGATGATGCGCGAATTGACGCCGCTGGTTGAACCCGTTTCAATTGATGAAGCGTTTCTTGACCTCTCCGGCACCGCAAGGCTGCACAAGGCATCACCTGCCGAAGTGCTCCTGCGGTTTGCCCGGCGTGTCGAGGATGAATTGCATCTGTCCGTCTCGGTCGGGCTTTCCTATTGCAAGTTTCTGGCAAAGGTCGCCTCGGATTTCGAGAAGCCG
>JAWKWN010000021.1:0-40659 GCA_041397505.1 Nitratireductor sp. | reverse complement strand
TCACCCGGTCCCTTAATGCAGTATCGCAACTGATTGTCGATTTCCCCGAAATCAGCGGACTGGACATCAATCCCCTGCTTGCCGACGCAGAAGGCGTGATTGCGCTCGATGCCCGTATCGAGATCGATCTTGCGCGCTCCGCGGAGCCAGGCCCCAACCGCGATCTGCCGATCCGGCCCTACCCCGCCGACTGGATTTCAACCTTCAAGTCGCATGGGGGCAAGCCCTACATGATGCGCCCGATCAAGCCGGTTGATCTCAAGCTTTATCCGCGCTTTTTCGAGGGCGTTTCGCAGGAGGATATCCGCTACCGCTTCCTCTCGCCGCGCCGGCATTTCTCCGAAGCCATGGTCAAGCGGCTGACCCAGATCGACTACGAGCGCGAAATGGCATTCATCGCATTGCCGGAGGGCATCGAAGAGATAGCGGGCATTGCCCGCATTGCCTGCGATCCCAGCCGCATCAATGCCGAATTCGGCATCCTCGTTCGAAGCGACTTGCAGCATGAAGGGATCGGCCACGCACTGATGGAGCATCTGATTGCCTATAGCCGCGCTGAAGGGATTGAACGGCTGGAGGGACATATCCTCAGCGAAAACAGCAAGATGCTCAAATTCATTCGCGAACTGGGCTTCACCGCACGCTCCAGCATGGACGAGCCGGGCATTACTTTCGCAACCCTCGACCTGACCGCAGGGACTGGCTGAAAAGTCAGGCTGCCCTGATCATGTCGGCAGCCTTCTCGGCAATCATGATGGTCGGCGCATTGGTATTTCCACCTATGAGGTTTGGCATTACCGAGGCGTCAACCACCCGCAACCCCTCCATGCCATGCACCCGCAATTGCGGGTCTACAACTGCCATCGCATCCTTGCCCATCTTGCAACTGCCGACCGGGTGATAGACCGTATCGGCTCGCGCGCGGATATGCGCCATCAACTCCTCGTCGCTGCGGGCATCTGCCGTATAGACCTCGCTTTTCATGTAGCGTTTGAGCGATGGCGCTTCCATGATAGAACGGGTGATCTTCGTGCCCTTGAGCAACAATTGCGCATCGCGTTCATCGGCCAGGAATGTCGGATCGATGAGCGGCGCAGCCATCGGATCGCCCGATGCCAGTTTCACCGTTCCGCGCGAATACGGCCGCAATACGCAGACATGGCACGAATAGCCATAACCAGATGCAATTTGCGCGAATGGTCATCGACCAGCGCCGCCACGAAGCTCTGCAGTTGCAGATCGGGCCGGTCGAGTGACGGATCGGATTTGAGAAATGCTCCGATTCCGCCCCGGTGACGCGATGATGCCGGTGCCGTCCTTGCGCCAGCGCAGCATGTCGCGGATCAATTTGTAACCTCCCAACTGCACCAGGCCCAGCACATCGGTGTTGCTGGTCTTGTAGGTAAGTATGAAATCCAGATGGTCCTGGAGATTTTCTCCCACGCCCGGCAACTCATGTTTGACAGCAATGCCATTGGCCTTGAGGTGATCAGCCGGGCCGATACCAGACAGCATCAGCAATTGCGGCGAATTGAATGTCCCACCACACAGGATAACCTCGCTCCTCGCAGAAACGGTTTTCAACGTCTTGCCGCTGCGATATTCGACGCCAGTGGCGCGCTTTCCCTCGACCAGTATGCGTGTTGCATGGGCATTGGCCCAATCACGCTCAGATTGAAGCGGTTCATTGCCGGATGCAGATAGGCAGCAGCAGCTGCCGAACAGCGTTCACCTTCCCTGCCCTTTTCCCAGAATTGCGTTACTGGTAGTGCCCGGCACCTTCCTGGACTTGACCATTGAAATCGTCGTTGCGCCGGATTTGCACCTCGCCGGCAGCATCGATGAATGCCTTGGAAATCTCACGCGGGCTCTGCTGTTCGGCCACGTTGAGCGGCCCGCCATCGCCGTGCAGATCGTCCGCACCGCGCTCGTTCTTTTCAGACTTTCCGGAAATAGGGCAGCACGTCGGACCGGCCAGCCATCGCAGCCCGCCCAGCCGTCATAATCGGTTGGATGGCCGCGAACATATAGCATGGCGTTGATGGCGCTCGATCCACCCAGCGCCTTGCCACGCGGCTGATAGCCACGTCTCCCGTTGAGACCAGGCTGCGGCACGGTTTCAAACGCCCAATTGTTGATCTTCGGCTTGCCTGGCAGCATGGCCACAATACCAAGTGGCGCACGGACAAGAATTCCCTTGCCATCACCGCCTGCCTCCAGCAGGCAGACCGTATTACCCGGGTTTTCGCTGAGCCTTGCAGCAAGCGTTGATCCTGCCGAGCCACCCCCGACGATGACATAATCGAATTCCATGCTTTCCTCCCTTACCCGTCTTTGCGGGTCATGGATCAGGTTAGCACGAACAGGGATTGGCTCAAGCGCGTTGCTGTTTCAGCATGGCCAGATTGCGCTGGACGCTCTCGATTGTTTCATCGATTTCGCCGGGCGTATTGTAATTGGCAATCCCGATGCGCACGACGCCCTGGTCTGCCGGAATGCCGAGTTGATGGACCACGCCCCAGGCATAATTGTGCCCCGACCAGCAGAAGATACCTTCGTCATTGAGCAGGCGGACCAGCGACGATGGTGCAATTCCATCCACTGTGAACGAAACCGTCGGCACACGATGCTGCATCCGCGCAGGGTCGGTAATGCCCTTGATTGCAACGCCCCGTATGTCTTTCAGCGCATTGATCAATTGCAGCCCCAGTGGGTTTTCGTGCGCGGTCGAAGCGGCAAAACCCGCTTTGATCTTCTCACGCCGCGAGCCGTTTGATCCTGCAAGTTCACCAACCCTTGCAAGGTAATCCACCGTCGCCGACAATCCCGCCAGCAATTCGATAGACGGCGTTCCCGTTTCGAAGCGCCCGGGCAATTCATTCGATGAGCAGCGCAGTTTGTAGGGCCTTAGGCGTTCGAGAACTTCCTTGCGGCCATAGACTATGCCCAGATGCGGCCCAAAGAACTTGTAGGCACTGCAGGTCAGAAAATCGCATCCGATCTCCTGCACATCAATATAACCGTGGGGAGCAAACTGAACGGAATCGACATATACCAGCGCGCCCGCATCCTGCGCGATTGCAGTCAGCTCCTTCACGCGGTTGATTGAACCCGTCAGGTTCGACGCGTGACCGATGGCAACCAACCGCGTGTTTTCGTTGACGAGAGCACGCAGCGCATCCGGTTCCAATTGCCAGCTTTCTTCCGAAAATGGCAGCCAGCGGATCGTCACGCCCTTGTCTTCTGCCGCCTGCATCCACGGCCCGACATTGCCCTCGTGATCCATCTGCGACAGCACGATTTCATCACCCGGCTTCCAGTCACGCGCCAGCATCCGCGAAAACGGGTAGGTGAGGCTCGTCATGTTGAGACCAATCACGATCTCCTCATGGCTGTTCGCCCCCAGCATGTCGGCCATTGCCTGATGCGCATCATGATGGATGGCGCTTGCCTGCCGCGTGGTGGTGAACTCGCCACCCAGATTGGCATTGGTATGCAGGATGGCATCCCGGATTGCATCGCCAACCGAGGTGGGCACCTGTGTTCCGGCTGGGTTATCGAGATAGATACGGCGCTTGCCGTTGTCGTGCAGGGAAAGGGCTGGAAAGAGTTTGCGAACGTCTTCGACCGGAAAGGACATGGACTACCTGTTACTGGTTTGTTTCATAGGCCAGGATCGCCCCGGCAAGATCTTCAAGCGCTGCACCCACGGACTTGAACAGCGTGATTTCATCGCTCGACACCCGACCGGGATGCTCTTGCGTGTCAGGCAGAAAAGGTCGGCCTTTATCGCGTCGGCACTCAGCGCACCGCTCTTGATCGCAAGCACGATGTCACCTGCCTCTTTCGTGCCACCGGCCATGGTATCCACGAAGACACTGGCCCTGCGCATGCATTCGTCATCGCTTTCGCGCATCTCGGTCGTGAAGGCCCCGATCAGGTCAAGATGCTGGCCCGGTTGCAGCCACTCGCCATGGATGAGCGGTTCGGCGGATAGCGTGGCACACGAAATCATGTCTGCAGCCATGGCAGCTGATCTGAGATCGCTCGCTGCATCCGCATTGATGCCGATTGCGCGCGCCTCGGCTGCGACATCTTCGGCCTTGGCATGATTGCGCCCCCAGAAGGTCACGCGCTTCAGATCACGAACAGCCTGATAGGCTTCCACGATATTCAATGCCAATCGACCCGTGGCAACGACAAGCAGATGCGACGCATCCTTGCGCGCGAGATAATCTGCGGCGAGCGCTGAAGCCGCAGCAGTCCGCCTAGCGGTCAGTTCCCCGCCGTCGATAAGAGCCAGATTTTGTCCGGTCGCACCCGACATCAGCATGTAGGACGCATTGACAGCTGCCATCCCGCGCTCGGAATTCCCCGGAAACACATTTGCGATCTTCACGCCAACATATTCCCCGAAATCCATGCCGGCATCAGCAGCAATTTTGCCGTGTCCTCACCCTTCATCTCGATGAAATGATGGTGGCGTACCGGCATTTCGCAGCCTTGCCGGAACATCGAGCGCAGTGCTTCGACGAGCCCTGTCATCGGCAGCGACTTCCTGGTGGTGACAGCATCCAGCATCAGCATGATTTCAGCCTTTCATGGCAGCAGTGACCATGATCTCGACCACATATTGGCGGGCAGCGAGCGAGGATTCGACCGTCGCGCGCGCCGGTGTATTGGCAGGATCAACCCAGGCCTCCCAGACTGCGTTCATCTCCGCGAAGGTGGTCATGTCGGCAAGCCAGATCTGGGCAGAAAGCAGGTGCGACTTGTCACTTCCTGCCCGCGCCAGCAGCGCATCAATCTTCGCCAGGATATCCCGTGTCTGTTCGCTGACATTGGCACCGTCGCCAACCTGTCCGGCCAGATAGACCGTGCCATTATGAATGACGGCCTGGCTCATGCGGGGGCCGGTATCAATGCGGGTAATGCTCATCTCATGCCTTTCAACGGAACTTTTCACTTTGCTCGGGTAACAAACGGGCTGAAGGCCATCAGTCCCAATATCTCGAACAGGACCTGAGCGCCAGCCTGCGCGGTATTGGTCGTGGCATCATATTGCGGCGCTACCTCCACAACATCACCGCCACAGATATTCAGCCCCTTCAGGCCCCGCAGCAATTCCAGGATTTCACGCGTCGATGGCCCGCCAATCTCCGGCGTGCCGGTACCGGGCGCAAAAGCCGGGTCCAGACTGTCGATATCGAAGGACAGATAACAAGGCCCCTCACCCACCACCTCGCGAGCGCGTTCGATGATGGTCTTGATTCCAAGCGCGGGCATTTCCTCTGCATGGATCACCGTCATGCCGGATCTTGCGAGAACTCCCACAGATACTCAGCCGCCCCCTGATCCCGATCTGGATCGTGCGTTCGGGATCAAGAACGCCATCAAGAACCGCATTCCTGAACGGCCCGCCATGGTGAAACTTCGAATGGTCAAAAGGCCCGCCAGTGTCGCAATGCGCATCAATGTGGATCATCCCGACCGGCTGCCCACGACCGACAGCCTTGAGGATCGAACCGCTGATCGAGTGGTCGCCGCCAACCGAGAGCGGCACGACGCCTGCATCCACGATCTTTTGGTACCAGGCCTCGATATCCTCGTGGCACATTTCCAGGCTGTAGCGCGAGCGGAACGGCACATCGCCAATGTCAGCCACCCTCAACTCATGAACAGGCGCACAATCCAGCACATGATTATAGGGACCTATGCGCTCGATAGCGCGCAGCGCGCGTGGTCCGAAACGTGCGCCGGGCCTATTGGTGACACCAAGATCCATCGGCACGCCCACAAGTGCCACCTGCAGGTCGCCAAAATCGGGATTGTCCTTGTCGACCGGCAGGTGCGACGCGCTCAGAAAGGTGGGAACGCCCGAATAGGGTGCTGCTCTTGTCCCGGAGGCCGAAAAGATCCTGGCAGCTACCCGACAAATTTCGGGTCATGCACATTGCCGCCATGGCTCTCGCCATATCGTTTGCGCAGCGCCTCCAGCTTTTTCGCATCAAACACCAATCCGTTCGCCTTCCGCTTTCCTACGACAATCACATCAATCATGAGTGCCGGATTTTTCCAAATTGCAATATTGCGCAGCAGATTATCCGTGCTCGCTGCACTTCGGCGAATTGCCCGCGTAAAAATGCTGCAATGCGGGCAAAGGTGGTTGCCAGTCATTTGACCATGTGCAAATCTTGACCATTGAAGGCTCACTGCAAGGGGAACAGGCATTGCAAGCAAATGGTGCCAACGCACATGAACAGGCCGTGATCGAGCTGCGGGGCATTCACAAGAGCTATGGTGCGCTTGAAGTCATCAAGGGCGTCGATCTGGTTGCCCACAAGGGCGACGTGACTGCGCTGATCGGTTCGTCAGGCTCCGGCAAGAGCACATTGCTTCGTTGCGCCAACCTTCTCGAAACATCGCAGAAGGGCGACATCCTGTTTCAGGGAGAAGCGGTGCGCTGGAAAACCAGGGCGCATGACCGCATTCCTGCTGACATGAACCAGGTTCGCAAGATCCGAACCAATCTGTCGATGGTCTTTCAGCAATTCAATCTGTGGGCGCACCTTACCGTCCTGCAGAATGTCACCGAGGCTCCAATCACCGTGCTTGGCCGCGACACGAAAGAGGCTGCCGAATTTGGCCGCTCGCTGCTGGAGAAAGTCGGCATCGGCGACAAATGCGACAACTACCCCTCGCAGCTTTCCGGTGGACAACAGCAGCGCGCGGCAATTGCGCGGGCTCTCGCCATGGAACCGGCCGCCATGCTGTTTGACGAACCGACCTCCGCACTCGACCCCGAATTGCAGGGCGAAGTCGTCCGCGTTATCAAGGCTCTTGCCGACGAGGGCCGCACCATGCTTATCGTAACCCATGACATGAAGATGGCTCACGATGTCGCAAACCACGTGATCTTTCTTCATCAAGGCGTCATCGAGGAGGAAGGCTCACCGGCCGAACTCTTCGGAAACACCAAATCCCAAAGGCTCCAGCAGTTTCTCAGTGCTACCGGCGCCTAGGGGCCAATACGAACAACAAACCAACTCCAGAAGAGGGAGCAAGAAGATGAGAAGACTGATCCTGGCAGCCGTGGTGGCTGCAGTTTCCGCGGGCACTGCATTTGCCCAGCAGACGGTACGCATGGGCACGGAAGGTGCCTATGAGCCGTACAACTTCATCAACGACAAGGGCGAGATCGACGGCTTCGAGCGCGAAGTTGGCGACAAGCTTTGCGAGATCGCAGGCTACAAGTGCGAATGGGTGAAGAACGACTGGGATTCGATCATCCCGAACCTGCTTTCCGGCAACTACGACACCATCATGGCGGGCATGTCGATCACCGACGAGCGCAAGGAAAAGATCGATTTCACCCAGAACTATTTCCCGCCAACAGCCAGCGCATACATGGCGCTGAAGGGCACATCTGCTGATGCGATCAAGGGCAATGTGGCAGCACAGGTCAACACCATTCAGGCCGGCTATGTTGCTGAATCAGGCGCGACGCTCGTTGAATTCTCCATCGCCGACGAAACCGTGGCAGCCGTGAAAAACGGCGAAGCCGATGCGGTTTTCGCCGACAAGGACTATCTGCAGAAGATCGTTGATGAATCGGGCGGCGACCTCGTCTTCATCGGCGATGACATTCCGCTCGGTGGCGGCGTCGGCATGGGCATCCGCAAGTCCGACACCGAGATGCGCGACAAGTTTGATGCCGCGATCACCCAGATCAAGGGTGACGGCTCGCTCAACGCGATGATCGAGAAGTGGTTCAAGATCAAGAACGCCTATTGATCAAGGTTTGAAGGGGATCCCGACTCTGGGATCCCCTTTTCATTTCAGGGTGACATGATGATGGAATTTTGCGCCGACCCAAAAGCGCTTGAAGGCTTTCAATGGATGGCCTGCTATCTGACGACACCCAAGCATTTCCAGTTCTATTTCAGTTTCATCATTGTTCTCACGCTGATTTTTGTCACGGCACCTGTGGTCATGCTTCTCGGTTTCGGGGGCACTGGCCAGGCGATCCGGTTTCCTGCCGCTGAGGCTCGTCGGGAACATCTACACCTCGATGGTTCGCGGCGTTCCCGATATCATTTTCTTCCTGTTCGTGCCCATCGCAATGGATCAGGGTATCGAATATCTGCGACACAAGACGCTTTGCCCTGAAGTGACGGAGCCGGTTTACCGCGGCAATGATTTCGTGGTGTGTCCGGCTGCCAAGATGCCGCCTTTGGCGATGCCGCGCAATGGGTGCATGAAACCTGGGGCTTTGTCCTCGCAGTCATCGCCTTTGCGCTGGTCTTTGGCGCTTTCGCTGCCAACACGATTTATGGCGCCCTCGAAGCCGTTCCCCGCGCCCAGCTTGAGACGCGCGGCGCCTTATGGCATGAACGATCGCCAGACCTTCTGGCGCATCCATCTGCCACAGATGTGGACCTATGCGCTGCCGGGCCTTTCGAACCTGTGGATGATCCTCATCAAGGCAACGCCGCTGCTGTTCCTGCTCGGCATCGAGGATATCGTCTATTGGGCACGCGAACTCGGCGGCTCCAAGACAACATTCTTCGAATATCCCCATCCCGACTGGCGGGTCTGGTATTTCCTGGCTTTGCTGATTTTCTACCTGTCCTTCACCTGGCTCAGTGAGAAGGTGTTTGCGCGGCTGTCGGCGCGTGCCAATCGCGGTCAGTCGACTATGGGTAACATGGGGGGTAACATGGGGGGTAACATGGGTGGTAACATGGGCGGGGAACTCAGACTGGAGGCAGGTCGATGAGTTGCAGCCAGACCATTGCGGACTATGCGCTGCGTTCCATCGGCTTCGGCCTCCGAGCGCTGCCAAAAGCGGATATCACACTGTGCGAACAGGTGGTGCTGATCGGCAGCGGCATGTTCTGGAACCTGTATTTCGCCGCGCTTGCGGTCGTCACCGGCTTTTTCTTCGCGACACTCCTTGCCGTGTGCAAGTCGAGTGCGAATCCGCAGGCGCGCAAACCGGCCGAATGGTTCATCTTTGTCTTTCGCGGTTCGCCGCTTTTCATCCAGTTCTTCTTCGCCTACGAAACCTTCGTATTGCTGCCGCGCGTCGGCTTCGACCTGCCGCTTGGCTTCACCACGATTACCGTCGAGACAGGCTGGCTGACCAAGGCCTGGCTGGGCGCGCTGATCGTGCTTTTCCTGAACACCTCAGCCTATACGGCAGAGATTTTCCATGGCGCTCTAAAGGCAGTGCCGCGCGGTGATATCGAAGCCGCCGAAGCCTATGGCATGGGCGGATGGACGCGTTTTCGCCGTATCATCTGGCAAACCCTGCTCCGCCTTGCCTGGCCGTCCTATACCAATGAAGCGATCTTTCTGTTCCATGCAACGACGCTGGTGTTCTTCTCCGATTCCTCGCCTGGCGACAGGAAGGTGACGCGCTGTATTATGCCAGCTATTTCGCCGAGAAGACCTTCAACCCGTTCGTCCCCTATCCGATCATCGCGATCCATTTCATCCTCTTCACGCTGCTGATCATCCTGGTTTTCGGCGCAGCCAATCGCCGGCTCAACCGCCATCTGGCACCTGAAGCCCGGTCGCGGTTGCGCTACAAGCCGCAAATTTTCCGTTGAAATTGCGTCACACGTATCTGTTGACGATGTTTTCCAGCAGTTCCTGCTTGCCCGAGCGCGGTTCGGGGTTGATGCCTTCGCTCTCCACCCAGGCAGCGATCTGCTCAAGCGAACGCTGACCATCAAGCATCGCCTTCGCACCCTGCTCGTTCCAACCGGCATAGCGCGCCTCGACATGGCTCGACAGCGCCTTGTCTTCCAGCATGCGCGCAGCAGCTTTGAGACCTCTGGCGCAGGCATCCATGCCGCCAATATGCGCGATCAGCAGGTCTTCCGCGTCGAGCGACTGACGTCGCAATTTTGCATCGAAATTGGTGCCACCGGTTGTGAAGCCTCCACCCTTGAGAACCTCGTAATAGGCCAGTGCCATTTCCGGCACATTGTTGGGGAACTGGTCGGTATCCCAACCTGATTGATAATCATTGCGGTTCATGTCGATCGAACCGAAAATGCCAAGCGCATTGGCAAGGGCGAGTTCATGCTCGAAGGAATGCCCGGCCAGAATGGCATGGCCCTGTTCGATATTGACCTTCACCTCACCCTCGAGGCCGTGCCGTTTCAGGAAACCATAGACCGTGGCGACGTCGTAGTCATACTGATGCTTGGAAGGCTCCTGCGGCTTTGGTTCCAGCAGGATCGTGCCCTTGAAACCGATCTTGTGCTTGTATTCGACGACCAGATTGAGAAACCGCCCCATTTGCGCATCCTCGCGCTTGAGATCGGTGTTGAGAAGCGTTTCATAGCCCTCGCGTCCGCCCCACAGCACATAGTTCTGGCCGCCGAGTTTCTGCGTTGCATCCATGCAGGATTTCACGGTTGCCGCTGACCAGGCAAACACCTCCGGATCGGGATTGGTCGCTGCACCAGACATGAACCGGCGATGCGAAAACAGGTTTGCAGTGCCCCATAAAAGGCCGACGCCGGTGGTTTCCTGCTTGGCAGCAAACACGTCGACAATCGCCTCCAGATTGCGCCGACTTTCTGCAAATGTCGCCCCTTCCGGGCGCACATCGGCATCATGGAAGCAGTAGAAGGGCACGCCCAGAGCGAGAACATTCGAAGGCAACTTCCGCCTTCAGCCTCGACCCTGCATTGGGACGCTTCTGAACCATGGCCGCTCGAATGTCTGCCCGCCAAAAGGGTCGCCACCCTGCCATGCAAAAAGGAATGCCAATAGGCAACGGCAAAAGCGAAGGTGATCTTCCATGCGCTTGCCCATGACCACTTCGTCACGGTTATAGTGGCGATATGCCAGCGGATTGACCGAACTGGCCCCTCATAGGCAATCTTTGCGATGTCCTTGAAAACCCGGTGCTCATTGCGTTGCTCCCTTGATGGCGGGTAGAGTTTCACATAGCGCTGATAGGTGACAATCAGCGCCCTGAAAGCGATTGTTCCGGTTCGACGGTCCGGCAGTCACTGGCGGAATGCAGACATGCGACGGGTCAGCATTTCAGCCGCGAGCAGCCCGGTCTTGCCGCACCGAAGGCTGCACCAAAGTCACCCGATTGCGGGACGTCGACCGGCAGGCCGCTGCTGCCGCCATGGCCTTGAGCCAATATCGGAGCGCGATCCGCCACCAATGGCGGTCACCCGCGAAATTTCGGTTCCGGCAATTCGCAGCGCCTCAAGACAATCCCGAAACGCGAAACACACCCCGCGAGCACGGCTCGCGTCAAGGCCGGTCTGTCGCTGTCATGGCCAAGTCCCGAAAACGCGCCGCGAATGGCAGCGTTATGCGGCGTCCGCTCGCCTGAGATATAAGGAAGGAAAGTCGGGATTGCCCGGCGCCCGCAAATTCTCACCCAGTTCATCGCTCAGCGCACCGGCATCAACACCCGTCACACCGGCCAGCCAGTTGAGCGAGTTCGATCGCAGAAAGGATCACCCCATCTGGTGCCGTGTCCGGGATGGCGTGACAGAAAGTATGGACCGCGCTGTCGGCATTGGGCAGATATGCGTCATTTGCCGCAAACAGCACACCGGATGTGCCCAGTGAAACAAAGGCAGAGCCTGCCGCAACGGTACCCATGCCAATCGCGGATGCTGCATTGTCACCAGCCCCTCCGGCAACGACAATATTGGAACCCATTCCCCAGCGTGCAGCCAGCCGGATGCATGGTGCCGCCAACCTGGCTGCCCTCGACCAGTTCCGGCATCTGTCCTCGCGCATATGCGTCGCATCCAGCAATTCCGGTGACCACGATCTTGCACTGTATCAAGCCAGGCAGTACCCGCCGGATCCCGACATTTCGGACATGTGCTCGCCGCTCAGCCAGAGCCGCATATAGTCCTTCGGTAACAGGACCCTCAACCCTGGCAAAATTGTCAGGCTCATTGCGTTCGACCCATACGAGCTTAGGGGCCGTAAAACCGGGAAAGACGATATTGCCGGTTATCTGACGGAAGAGCGGGTTGTCATCGAGCTCCTTCGCCTCGCGATGGGCGCGCGTGTCATTCCACAGGATGCAGGGCCGGATGACCCTGTCCGCCCTGTCGATCAGGGTCGCACCATGCATGTGGCCTGAAAGGCCAATACCCTTGACTGCAGACAGTTCTGCCGGATGGCTCGCCTTGAGCGCATCCAGCACTGTTTCGCAGGCAATGGCCCATTGGGCCGGGTCCTGTTCCGACCAGCCGTCATGCAGCCGTGAAACCGTGAGCGGTGCATCTGCAGTGGCAATGACATTCTGCCCGGCATCAATCAGCATGCCCTTGAGGGCAGATGTCCCCAGATCAAGACCCAGATACATGACGTCAGATAGCCCCTGGCCCTGCCACTGCACCTTCGGGGCATTTACCGGCGATGATCATGCCAAGGATTTCGTCATGCGTGACATCATCAACCTTGGCGGTGCCGACAACCTGTCCGTTTTTCATGACGCAGATGCGGTCGGCAAGATCCGTCACATCATGCAGGTCATGGCTGATCAGGAAGATACCGATCCCTTCCGCCTTCAACTGCTTGATCAACTCACCCACCTGCGCGGTTTCCTGAGGGCCAAGTGCCGCCGTTGGTTCGTCCATGATCAGGACGCGGGCATTGAAGTGAATCGCCCGAGCAATTGCCACCGACTGACGCTGGCCACCCGACAATTTCGAGACCGGCTCCTTGAAGCGCCTGAAATTCGGATTGAGGCGGTGCATCACCTTTCGGCACTCGGCTTCCATGGCAACATCATCCAGGGTACCGAAAGCCGTCTTGAGTTCGCGGCCGAGATACAGATTGGCCGCGGCATCGACATTGTCCGCAAGTGCCAGTGTCTGGTAGATCGTTTCAATGCCATGCGCTTTCGCGTCACGCGGATTGTGGATGGCAATTTCCTTGCCATCCATGAAGATCTTGCCCGTATCGCGCGGATAGGCACCCGACAGGATCTTGATCAGGGTGGATTTGCCCGCGCCATTATGGCCAAGCAATCCCATCACCTCACCGGGATGCAGATCAATGGATACGTGGTCGACAGCCTTGATACCACCAAAGGCAATCGAGATGTCGCGCATTTCAATGAGGGGTGTTTTCATGGTCATGTCCTCACTTCACACGGCGGGAATAAAGCTGGTCAAGATAGACCGCTGTCACCAGGACCGCACCAACAACGATGTTCTGGTAGGCAGCAGCAAGGTTGAGCAGCGACATTCCCGAAATGATCGACTGCATCATCAATGCACCAATCATTGCGCCGTAGATTGTGCCGACGCCGCCAGCCAGCGATGTGCCACCAATCACCGTTGCCGCGATGACATAGAGCTCGTTTGAAAGGCCAAGCGCATTGGTCGCCGCATTGAGGCGGGACGATGAAATGACCGCCGATATCCCCACCAGGGCACCCATCAGGGCGAACACCTTGACGATCATCCACTTGGTATTGATACCGGCAAGTTCCGCTGCTTCCGGATTGCCACCAATGGCATAGACATAGCGACCGAACTGTGTGCGGGTTGACAGGAACATCATTACCAGACCGACGGCAAGCGCGATGATCACTGGCACGGTGTAGCCGGTGTAAAGAATGAAGCCGTCCGTGCAGCGCACAACCTTTTCAGCCGCCATGCAGATCGCATCGCCGTCGCGATTTTCGATGCCTGCGGGAATGGTGATATTGTTTTCGATGGCATAATTCTCGATCAGCTTGAAAGGCCAGGGATAGGAGTTCATGACCGCTGTCGTGGCAAGCACCACCGCGCTGCCGACAACACCGAGAAATACCTCGGCCCAGACCGGACGCAGCGGAAAGTGGAAGCGAAGGCGCTGCCGTCTGCTGTTGATGATACCGAGAATGATCATCGCACAGACCACGAATGCCAATATCCAGCTCCACGTGTCACCAATCCAGCTTGCCGGTATGCCGCCGCCAAAAATCTCGAAGGTCTTGTCCATGGGAGCCACGGTTTCGCCGCGCGCTACCGAAGGCCAGCCCGCTATAGGCGATCAAGCCGCCAAGCGTGACGATGAAGGCGGGAATTTGCGCATAGGCTGTCGGAATCCATTGAAGGCGCCAATCGCGGCACCCAGCGCAATGCAGGTCAGTACGCCCAAGACCCAGATCGCCGGATGACCAACGCCAAGCGTCTTGGGTAGCATGAACACCTGCACGACGGCGCCAACAACAGCCACAAGGCTGAGCATGGAGCCGACGGAAAGGTCAAGCTGGCGCATCACGATCAAGAGGACCATGCCCGTGGACATGATGGCAATCGATGAGGTCTGGACAAGAAGTGTCCACAAATTGCGCGGCGTCAGGAATGAGCCGCCAAGCAATCCACCAAAATTGCCCCGCAGATAACCGCTTGCCAGGTCGAAAATGCACCAGACCAAAATCAGGGCAACAACCATGCCCATCATGCGGGCATCAATTTCAGTGGCGCGGAAAAATCGTGTTATGGGCCCTCTTGTTGCAGCCGGGGTTCCCGCTCGTCTGTGGCGCGTCCGTCATGACCGTCTCCAAAGTCCGAATTTAAAAAAACCGCGCCATTATTGCAAATGACGCGGTCTTTAGCGCAGTCAGTTGCTGGCAATTAGCAGCCTGGAACCGAACCGGCGGTTACACCTGCACAAGCCTGTTCCTTGGTGATATGACCAGCTTCGATCGCAACATTGATGTTGTCTTTGGTGATCGGCGTTGGCGCGAGCAGGATGGAGTTCATTTCAACACCCTTCTTGCCGCCGCTGAACTTGGTTACGCCTGGAATGGCCGCCATGTCGGTGCCTTCGGCAGGGCGTTTGCTGCTTCAGCAGCAACCTTGCCAAGGTCCTTGGCGTTCTTCCACACGGAAACGGTCTGCGTGCCGAGTGCAACGCGGTTGATCGCTGCAAGGTCACCATCCTGGCCACCGACCGGAATGCCGGCCATGCCTGGGCGGTAAGTGCTGCAACAACACCGGAAGCCATACCGTCATTTTCGGAAAGAACCGCATCAACCTTGTTGCCGGTCGAAGTCAGGCACTGTTCCATGTTCTTCTGTGCATTGTCCGGCTTCCAGCCATCGGTGAATGTTTCGCAGACATTCTTGATCTTGCCGGAATCGATGCCGTCCTTGAGGACTTCCATCATGCCCTGAAACAGGAAGGTTGCGTTCGGGTCACCCTTGTCGCCCTTGATGAAGGCATAGTTGCCTTCCGGCTTAACCTTCTGGATTTCCTGGGCGATGATGCGGCCAACGCCGACATTGTCGAAGGTGATGTAGAGCGCGTTCGGATCTTCGAACTGCACGTCATAGGCAATCGACTTGATACCCGCATCGCTGAGCGCCTTGATGGACGGCAGGATGGCATCGCTGTCAAATGCAACAACCAGAACAACATCCGGCTTCTGCGAGATCAGGCTTTCAATGTCTGCAGCCTGCTTCTGAGCTGAACCCTGGGCGTCTGTGGAGATGTATTTGTTTCCGGCCGCTTCAACCGCAGCCTTGATCGCTGCTTCATCGGTCTTCCAACGCTCTTCCTGGAACGTCTTCCAGGAAACGGCAATGGTCTTGTCCTTGGCAATGGCAATGCCGCCCATGGACAACGTCACAACGGCGCTTGCAAGAAGCGCTCCCACGAATTTCTTCATTCTGTTTCCTCCCGGTGCATCCAGCACCATGATTGCCCGATGCGCACAGCGCATCATCCTTGAACATGCTTCCCGCTTAACGGCAAAGCCATCCGCGAACCTCTTTAATTCGAGGATCAAAAAAAAGAGTGACTCAACTGGGAACCTGTGTCAACATCATTTTCAGGGAAGCTAAATTATTGCAATGCAACAAGAATTTTCGCTGCACTGCAAAATTGGCGTTTGTGTGAGACGCCGGAGTGAAATGCGCGGTCACCCGCCGCTTCATCCGTGCGCCATGGTGAATGCGAGGAGAACTGCACGTATGTCCGCAATTGCGAGGTCGGACGATTTGCGCCGTCAGAACCAGCGGCGGATTTTGGCTGCCCTGCGTCGCGGCGGCCCGCTGTCACGCACTGAATTGAGCTCGCAGACCGGCCTTTCCGCATCCACGGTAACGGCGATCACGGCACTTTTGATGACTTCGGGAGCACTGATTGAAACGGTCCCCGCCGACAGTGCCGATCATGGCTCCTCGCGTCGGGGTCGCCCGCAGGTTTCGCTGAGTTTCAATGCGGACTTCGCAAGCATTGCAGCGATTTCCTATTCGCTGAACCGTATTTCGGCGGCGATTGTGGATTACGCAGGCCGCCTGCGCGCCGAGCAGGTCATTCGCATTGAAACCCGCAAATCTGGCAGCAGGGAAATTGTCGACGCAATCTCGCTGGTGCTGGACCAGGCTCTGGCGGAAGCAGGAACCAAGGCGCCGCTGATGCAAATCGCAATTGGCGTGCAAGGCGTAGTCGATGTCGAGGGCCGGACCGTTCTCTGGACGCCGATCCAGCACAGCAAGGATGTGCCGCTTGCCGCACAACTGGAAACCCGACATGGCGCGCCGGTAACACTTGCCAATGATTGCAGCATGATTGCCGAAGCCCTGCGCTGGCAGGAGCCTTCCACCTATTCGGGAAGTTTCGGGGCAGTGCTGTTGTCCCATGGCATCGGCATGGGGCTTGTTCTCAAGGGCAGGCTGTTTTCAGGGATAGGATCATCGGCAACCGAATTCGGCCACATGAACCATATGCCGCTTGGTGCGGCCTGTCGTTGCGGCAGCAAGGGCTGCATAGAGGCCTATGCGGGTGACTATGGCATATGGAGAAATGCCAACGGGCTACCCCCGTCTTCTGCGCCAAAGAGCGATCTGCAAGTCCTCGACATGAAAGCCATTGCCGACAAGGCGCGGGCTGGCGACGGACCTGAAAGGGCCGCCTATCGCGCAGCAGGCCTTGCAATCGGCTCCGGCCTAAAGAGCATGTTTGCCCTTTTTGACCCGTTCCCGGTGGCATTTGCGGGTTCAGGCGCTGCCGCCTTTGACCTCATGGAAGATGCAATTCGCGAGGCGCTGGGCGAACAGGCGATCGGCATGGCAACGCCCAATGTCGAGATGCACTGCTATCGCGATGAGTATCCGCTGCGGTCAGGCATGGTGCAACCATGAGCGCGTTGACCAGTCTGGACGAAAAGGATTTGCTGTTGTCCGATCCATCCGAGAAATCGGCAGCGGAGCTTGAGGAAAGCGATCATCGAATGGACAACGCAGGGAGAGAATGTTGCATGCTTCGTGAGGGTATTGCCGCGTTTTCGCTTGGTATGGCGTTTCTCGCCGCAGGTGCAGCCGTGGCAGCAGACACTACTGCCGACAATGTCCCATGGGCTGAGCGGCGCCATAACCCGTCATGTCGACCAGGCAACGCTTGGCGGCAAGCTCACCCAAAAACAGCTCGATGATCTTGCAGATGCGGGCGAAAAGCTGTTCTCGGCGCGCTTCACCCTTGCCGATGGGGTTGGAAGGCCGATGGCGACGCAGGCGATCACACCAGTCAAGCGCAAGCGCCCGGTCAAGGACGCATTTTTCCGCACAGCCGGAATGGATTCGAATGGCTGCTCAAGTTGCCACAACCAGCCATTTGCCGGAGGTGCTGGCGATTTCGCCGTCAATGTCTTTGTCTCCGAAGGCTTTACCAACGCGGATTTTGATACCCTTGATCCGCAATTCTCAAACGAACGCAACACCAACCACCTGTTTGGTTCCGGCCTTGTGGAATTGCTGGCTCGGGAGATGACGAGCGAGTTGCACCAGTTGCGCCGCGACGCTGTTGCAAAGGCCCGCGCGAGCGGCGAAGAGATCAAACTGCGCCTGATCACCAAGGGAGTGGATTTCGGCACGCTGAAAATCATGCCCGACGGCATGATCGACCTTGAAGGCCTTGACGGCATCGACACCGATCTTGCCATCCGCCCCTTCAGCCAGAAGGGCGTGATGACCTCGCTACGCCAGTTCTACCGTCAATGCCCTCAACCACCATCACGGCATGCAGGCGGTCGAGCGCTTTGGCATACGGTGGACAGGCGAGACGGATTTCGACGAGGACGGCAAATCCGATGAGGTGGTACCCGGTGACGTCTCGGCACTGGTTGCATGGCAGGCAACGCTGCGCCCGCCTGTGCAGGAAGTACCTGCAGACAAGGCTTGGCAGGAAGCCGCAAGGCGCGGCAGCGAAGTCTTCGACACAGTCGGTTGCAACAGCTGCCATATCCGCGCCCTGCCGCTGAAATCACTGGAATTTGCCGATCCCGGCCCCTTTGACGCTGCAGGAACCCTGCGTAGCGGCGAATTGCCTGACCAGCCGATCTATGACCTTGCATTGACCGACTGGGCATCACGGCTCGAAAAAGACGATCAGGGCAATTGGCTTGTACCGCTTTTCGGCGATCTCAAGCGCCATCGCATTGCTGACCAGCGAAATCCGGCCCTTGGCAATGAACTGCTGGCGCAACGCTTCGTCGATCGTGATGTGTTCCAGACCGCAGAATTATGGGGGATAGCCTCTACCGCACCGTATGGACATCGCGGTGACATGGTGACCCTCGACGAAGTGATCCTCGCCCATGGCGGCGATGCCGAGCCTGTGACCAAGGCATACAAGGCGCTCGAAGAAAGTGACCGCTCGGCCCTGATCGCCTTCCTTAAAACACTGGTGATCGAATGAGACCGCATCAATTCGTGATAGCCATGCTGGTGGCACTGATACCTTTTACATCCGCACGGGCTGTCGGTGAAGATACCGCGAACGACCGCCCCACGCCCGTAATGGATGTTCCCGTCATGCATGAAGAGGCATTGGCCGCCGGCATCGAGCATGCCTATCGCGGGCCATGGGAGTTCTTCGTCGGCGGCGGCGCTGCCGTGTTCGACTGCAACGGCGATCGCAAACCCGACCTGTTCATTGCCGGCGGCACCGATCCCGCCCAGCTTTACGTCAACAAGTCGGCAGTCGGCGGCGCGCTCGTTCGAGGCCCGCGCGATCGATTTGCCCGACCGCGATCTCAAAAGCGTCACGGGCGCCTATCCCGTCGACATCGACAATGATGGCTTCATGGATCTGGCGGTTCTCAGGGTAGGATCAAACATCCTGCTCAAGGGCGGGCCGGATTGCAGCTTTACCAGCGCCAACCGCCTGTTCGCGATCGACGGCGGCAGGGCCTGGACCACGGCTTTCGCTGCCACCTTCGAGGAAGGCCAGGAATTCCCCACACTTGCCTTCGGAAATTATGTTGACCGCTCGGCTCCGGGTTCGCCATGGGGGACCTGCCATGACAACGAACTGTTTCGCCCCCTGCCCGGCAAGAATCCGGACTACTCGAAAAGACAGTACTTTCACCTGGCTATTGTACGCTTTCGATCCTGTTCACCGACTGGAACAAGAGCGGCATTCCGGCACTGCGCATGACGAATGACCGGCAATATTACCGGTGGTGACGAGCAGCTTTGGCGCATTGATCCCGCTCGCCCGCCGCGGCTCTATTCGAGTTCCGATGGCTGGCGCAAGGTGTCTATCTGGGGCATGGGCATCGCGGAGGCCGACCTCAACGCCGACGGCTATCCCGAATATGCGCTGTCCTCGATGGGCGACACCCAATTGCAGACGCTGGACGAGGATGCCGAGGATGGCCGCCCGGTATACCGCGACATTGCCTATGAACGCGGCGCAACGGCCCATCGTGCCTATACTGGCGATGCATTGAAGCCCTCTACCGGATGGCATGCCGAATTCGACGATTTCAACAATGATGGACGGCTGGACCTGTTCATCGCCAAGGGCAATGTCGAGCAAATGCCGGAATTTGCCTCCTTCGACCCCGACAATCTCCTGCTTGGCGGTTTTGACGGCAAGTTCACCGAAACCGGGGATATAGCTGGCATCGCCCTGCCCACCAAGGGACGCGGTGCGGCAATATCGGACTTCAACCTTGATGGCATGCTCGACCTTCTGGTTGTCAATCGTGAGCAGAACGTGACGCTGTTTCGAAACATGGGGGCGAAGGCGGATTGGGGCACGCGACCGGCAGGCAACTGGCTGGAAATCGAATTGCGCCAGAAAGGCGCAAACAGAAATGCCGTCGGCGCATCGGTCTCGGTCAAGACCGGCAATACCACCCGGGTGCGCTCCATTCAGGTCGGGGGCGGTCATGCGTCCGGCAAGGCTGGCTTTGTTCATGTCGGGCTTGGCGTTTCGGAACGCGCGGAAATCCGCATTCGCTGGCCGGATGGCGAGTGGAGCGCTTCCTACAGGGTTTTCGCCAACAATTTCGTTGTCATCGACAAGGGAGCAGAACAGGCAAAATACTGGTTGCCCGAATAGAAAACCATCAGTCTGGCTGTGGTGAAATTGCAACAAAGCCGGTTTGTACACTATTTTGCACGGCCGATTCCAAGCCAATTGTTGCAGAGCAAAACGCATATGCTGGACAATTTGCAACAGTGTGGCTAAAAGCGCCGAGTCATCGGGTATTTTTCAGCCTTCCGGAGCTGTTTTCGGGCTGCCGCAATTACCCACCGGCCAGTCGCCGGGGACATATCCGTGCGAAGGCGGTCTTCCGGCTCATCGGACAAATATTCAGGGTTCAAGGTCGCAGACATCCAAACCGTTCGGGGATGCTGCAGCCAGAGTTAAAAGCAAGAGGCACAACGTGAGCACGACATTCGACAAGGTCGCCGACATCATCGCCGAAACAAGCGAAATACCGCGCGAGGAAATCACCCCCGAGAGCCATACAATTGATGATCTCGGCATCGACAGCCTCGACTTCCTCGACATCGTATTCGCGGTCGACAAGGAATTCGGCATCAAGATCCCGCTCGAAACCTGGACCCAGGAAGTCAATGACGGCAAGGCCTCGACCGAGGAATATTTCGTCATGAAAAACCTTTGCGCCAAGATCGACGCGCTGGTTGCTGCCAAGGCCTGATCTCTGGCCTGGCGCCACGGCGCTGTAGCAACGCGAGAGAACAGGGCCCCGCAAGCGGGGCCTCGTCATTTTGAAGAACCGGCAGGTATTTCATGCAACTTGAATATTTCCAGATGATCGACCGCATCGTCTCCGTCGACATGGCGTCGAAAGTGCTTGAGGCAACGTCAACGGTGCCGGACAAGAGCACTGTCTTCGAAGGCCATTTTCCCGGTCATCCGCTGGTGCCCGGCGTATTGCTGATCGAGACGATGGCGCAGGCATCCGGCATCATGATCATGCACACCATCGATTTTGCCAAGATTCCGCTGCTGGCCGGGGTCAAGGAAGGCAAGCTCCGTGATTTTGTCGGCCCCGGTGCCGAACTGCAAATTCGCGCGCAGATCGAGCATGAAGGCTCGGGCTATGCAGTGACAAAGGCTGAAATCCGCTCCGGCAACAAGCGGATTGCCAATGCGCAACTGACCTATACCATTCTCCCCTTCCCGTCGCCTGACCTGCAGGGATTGATAAAGCGGCCAGGTTAGCTGACATGAAGACACCTCGGGACTGAACAGATTCAAAACAGGCAATGCTGTTTTTTGCTGTCAGTCACGCCCGGATTGGGTAAAAGGGTTTCAACCACCCTGCGGCTTGCCTGCCGGGCCAGCTGAAAATCAAACGGAATAGACGAAAAACCGATGAACAATCGCGAAGTCTGGATTACGGGTATCGGTCTGGTATCCTGTTTCGGTGAAGGTGCCGGACATCACTGGGAAACCCTTTGGCGGCAAGACTGCCCCCTGCTCCTGTCATCGACAGCGAACGCTTCAAACCCTACAGCGTGCATCCTCCCGGAGATGGACTGGTCGAAGCAGATTCCGCGCCGCGGTGACCAGCGCCAGATGGAAAACTGGCAGCGCCTTGGCACCTACACCGCCGGTCTGGCGCTTGAGGACGCAGGCATCAAGGACAATGAGGAAATCGTTGGCGCGATGGATCTGGTCGTTGCCGCCGGTGGTGGCGAACGCGACATTGCCGTCGATGATCTGATCATGGCCGATGCTGTCAGCCGCAACGACCGTGAAAAGCTGCTCAACGAAAGATTGCCTTTCGATTTGCGGCCGACCTCTTCCTGGCGCAATTGTCGAACCTTTTGGCAGGCAATATCTCGATTGTTCACAAGGTCACCGGCTCATCCCGCACCTATATGGGTGAAGAAACAGCAGGCATCACCGCGATCCAGAATGCGGTCTCGCGCATCCAGGCAGGTCAGCACCCATTTGCTGGTGGGCGGAGCCTTCAACGCCGAGCGCATTGACCTGTTTCTCACAATGGAACTCGGCCATTTTGTCTATCGCGGCGAGCTCGCAGGCATCCATGCGCGCCAGGCCAATGGCGGCGGCATGATTTCAGGAAGTGCCGGCGCGTTCCTCGTTTTGGAAGACGCGGAATTTGCCCGCAAGCGCGGCGCAACGCCTTATGCAAAACTGTCCTCAATTGTATCTGACCTCGGCTCTCGTGATCCACAGGCGGCTTCGGCACGCCTCGACACCCTGCTCAACAGCCTGGAAATCCCGTCTGGAACGGCCGTTGTTTCCGGTGCAAGCGGGCACGGCCCTGCGACCGAGCTTGAATTCCGCTGGCGATCGAGCGCAAATTCGGCAAGGATATTGCGACCCGCGCCTTTACAACGATGATCGGCAATCCGATTGAGGCCACTTCCCGGCAGGCATAGCACTGGCCGCAATGGCTATCCGCAACGGCGGCTTTTTCGCCTTCGAAGCGGCTGAAAAGCCGCTGGATGGTGCCCTTCCTCTGTGCTTGTCAGCAACGATCGGGCATTATCTGGGTGAAGGTTTCGGCCTTGTCGAAAAGGTCTGACCGGCAAATCCGGCGCGCAACTGACTGGAGTATGGATTATGTCTGGCAAATATCTTGATCATCTGGGACGCCCCATTGTCGGGTCACCGGCATGGGCGCACTGACTTCGCTTGGCCAGGGCAAGAAGGACAACTGGGCAGCGCTGACGGCCGGAAAATCCGGTATTCATCGTATCAACCGTTTTCCGACCGACGGGCTCAACACTACCATTGCCGGTACTGTTGATTTCATGAACCCGGAGGAAGTGTCCGCCCCCGGTATTTCCTATGCCATGGCGGATCTGACCGCAGAAGAAGCGCTGGCAGAAGCAGGCTTTGGCAAGGGCGGCTTTCCAGGCCCGTTATATTTTGCAGCCTCCCCGGTGGAACTGGAATGGCAGCATCGCTTCGAACTGATGGCAGAAAAACCCGGCAGCAATCCCGGCTATGGCCAATTGCTGGAAGCAGCGCAGGCAAGCCGCCACGAGCGCATGCACAGCCTTGTTCAGCTCGGCACCATTGCCTTCCGGCTTGCCGAGAAATACGGCACCAAAGGCCTGCCAATTTCGCTCTCCACCGCTTGTGCCTCGGGCGCAACCGCAATCCAGCAGGCGTTGAAGCCATTCGCCGCGGCGACACTGGCGCTGCCCTTTGTGTTGCATCCGATGGATCGGTAACGGCCGAAGGTCTCATCCGCTTCTCGCTGTTGTCGGCATTGACTACACAGAACGAAAACCCGAACGCGCTTCGAAGCCTTTCTCGAAAGACCGTGACGGCTTTGTGATGTCGGAAGGCTCGGCTGCACTGGTGCTGGAATCGCTGGAACATGCGGTTGCCAGGGGCGCCACCAATCTGGGTGTGCTCAAGGGTGTTGGCGAAAAGGCCGACTCCTTCCACCGGACCCGCTCCAGCCCGGACGGCAAGCCCGTTATCACGGCCATCAAGCTGGGTGTGTAAGTTGCGGGCGTGGGATTTGACGACATCGACTACATCAATGCGCATGGCACCTCGACGCCTGAAAACGACCGCATGGAATACAATTCCCTGCGCGCCGTGTTTGGCGAGCGTGTGCACTCGATCCCGATTTCCTCCAACAAGTCGATGATCGGTCACACCCTGACGGCAGGTGGCGCAGTTGAGGCGGTGTTTTCCTTCCTGACGATGCGCGAGGGTGTCATCCCGCCAACCATCAACTATGACAATCCGGATCCCGATATTCCGCTGGACGTGGTGCCGAACGTGAAACGGGAGGCCACCGTCAAGACCATCCTGTCGAACTCTTTCGGCTTTGGCGGCCAGAATGCCTGCCTTGTTCTTGGCGGCGACGTTTGACGACCAAACGGAATTTCATTCACCAGTTTTGACGGAGGCCGACCCGTGCGCGCACTTCAGCTTGTTTCCGACCGCGAAGTAACAGTTACCGATATTGCCCCCCCACCGCCACCTGGCGAAGGTGAAGTGCAACTGAAAATTCGTGTCGTGGCGCTCAACCATATTGACGTATGGGGCTGGCGCGGCATGGCATTTGCCAAACGCAAGCTGCCAATGACAGTTGGTGCAGAGGCATCGGCGGAAGTCACGGCTATCGGACCCGGCGTTTCCGGATTGAAGACGGGTGATCTCGTCGCGATTTACGGAGCACCGACCTGCGGTCGCTGCCGCCCATGCCGTGAAGGGCGCGACAACCACTGCGAAAATCCCAAAGGCGTTCATGGTTTCCACCTCGATGGCTATGCGCGCGAATATGCCAACATGCCCGCCCGCAATGTAGTGCCGGCCCCGGAAGGCCTGTCGGATATCGCCGCAGCCGTTGCACCGGTAACATTCGGCACCTGCGAGCACATGCTGTTTGACAATGCAAAGCTTGAATCAGGCGAGACCGTGCTTGTTCACGCTGGCGGGTCCGGCATCGGTTCTGCAGCAATCCAGCTTGCCAAGAAGATCGGCTGCACCGTGATCACCACGGTCGGCTCTGACGACAAGATCGAGGCCTGCCGCGCATTGGGTGCCGCCGATCACGTCATCAATTACCGCACTGACCGTTTCGAGGGTGCAGTGCGCAAGATCACAAAGAAGAAGGGCGTCGATGTTGTCTTCGAGCATGTCGGCAAGGATACATGGCAGGGCTCCATGCTGTCCCTGCGCCGGGCGGCAGGCTCGTCACTTGTGGCTCGACCAGGCGTTTCGGCAGAAACCACCTTGATGATGTTGCTCCAGCAGCAGCTTCGCCTGATCGGCTCATTCGGCTGCAACATGCGCAACATGGTGGATGCAATGGAAAAGATGTCGAAGGCATCGTCCATCCGGTGATCGATTCCGGAAATGAATTCGGTGACGTGGCGACAGCACTTGCACGCATGGAAAGCCGCAAGGTCTTCGGCAAGATCATCATGCGCGTCAGCGCGTAAGCGAAACCCATGGCAAAATTTGGCAGGACACCAGCTCGCATACTCCAAATGGTATGTCGTCTTGCGCAACATGGGCCACTGATCCTCGCGCAGCTGTTTTTCGGCTTCATGGGGCTTCTGTCAAGCTGCTGCCCGCAGACGCCGCCATCAACACCGTCGAAAGCTGGCCGCTGGTTTGGCATGCGTTATCAGCGCACCCGCAGGGCGCGAAAAATCTGACCCGCGCATTTCCTGACAAGCCGGCAGATGAAATCGAACCATTCTCGATGACATGTGGGGCAATCTTTCCCGCACTGCCGCTGAATATGCCTATCTCGACAAGATTTTCGATTTGACTCGGAGCAGCCCGGAAGGCGGGCGGTTCGGAGGTTGTGGGCATCGACAATTTTGTCGAGCTTCGAGAGCATGACGGGCCTGCAATCTGCTTTACCGCTCATACCGGCAATTGGGAGATGCTGACCGTTGCCGCCGCTGCCTATGGCCTGAATATTACCGCGCTGTTTCGCCCGCCAAACAATCCCTATATCTCCAGGTCCGTGCTGGCGGCCCGCCGCACGGCGATGGGACACCTCGTTCCATCCGCCGCGGGCGCAGCCTTTTGTGCTGGCGGATATCATGCGCGAGGGCGGCAAGGTCGGAATGCTGGTTGACCAATATTACAAGCGCGGCGTTCCGGTGACGTTTTTTGGTCGAACGCTGGGAAACCAGTTGCTTGCCAAGCTCGTGCGCCAATTTGATTGCCCGGTTTATCCCGCGCGTTGTATCCGCTTGCCGGAAGGCAGATTCCGGATCGAGCTCCAGAACAAACTGGAGATCCCGCGCGACGCCAAGGGACGCCCCGATGTCGAACGCCTCACCCAAAGGGTCAATGACGTGGTGGAAGACTGGGTACGCGAATATCCTGGCCAGTGGTTGTGGCTGCACAAACGCTGGAAATAGTCGCGAAAATGCCAACCAGCACACCCCGCATGACAGCCATCCCGCCAGCGGGTGGCGAATACCCTTATCACCCATGCTCAAAACTTGCAAAAGTTCTGCAAGGTAGGGAGAATCCGGTATAGCAATTTGCCCGTAGCAAGTGCCCCCCATTCCATAAATCTCGTAAAGCCGAGCCTGACAGAATTCTGGGCGGGATGTTCCGGAACCCGCGCAATTGATTGCTGCTACTATTCTCATCAATGTCGTCTTGATCATCCGGCGCATGAATTACCCTTTCGGCATCGCGATGGTGATCCTTACTTGCTGATATTTTATGAGCACGCCTCTACAGCGATGCATTGCTGCAAATTTTCTTCCTAGATCTTAGATCTTCTGCATTTTCTGGTGGCTGAAGGTCGGACGACACAGGTCTCGTGATGGCAAGGGATTTGCCGCCGCGGCAGGCATGGCTGCAATGAGATTGCCCTTGACGTTGGAAAATCAGGAAGCGGCATGCGAAGTATTCATTAACACTGACAGACGCCGCCCTTCCTATTGGGACGCCTGCACCACTGTCCTGAGCGTCATCGCACAAATCCTTATGGCAAGACGCTATCTGCAAAGCTGGCTGGTCTGGATTACAGTCGACATACTTGCGATCGGAATTTACCTCACCAAGGATCTGACACCGACTGCCGCGCTTTATGCTTTGTTTCTATGCCTGTCCATCGCCGGATATCTGCGTTGGAAGAACTCTATGGCAAAAGGCGTTGCAGTAGCAGCATGAAGAAGCGCGGTTTTCTGCTCGGAAAGTTCCTGCCGCCCCATGCCGGTCACCTGTTCATGTGCAGAACGGCACAAGCCCTTTGTGATGAGATGACGGTATTGTTCGCACCCTTGATCGTGAACCGATCAACGGCACCGATATGGCTGGATGAAGAAGCCGCGCCTCAGAGGCAAGGGTTATCCATTTCATTGAAGGATGTTCCAGGTGGAACTCAGATCATCCTGATTTCTGCATGGGAATCTCTGGTGCAGTATCGGTAAGACGGCGCATCCTTGAGCCGATAGACACCGTCTTCGGTTCCGAACCCCATGTCACGCTATGCGTCTGGCGCAGGAACTGGATGCCAAATCCGCGGTTGATCGATCCGTGAGCCAGCCTTGCCTTTCCGGTCTTTGGTCGCCATCCGCATAATCCTTATGCGAACTGGGAGATGGTACCTGGCCTGGTTCGACCTTCTATCAGAAGCGGATTGTAGCTGATGGGCGCGAGAGCAGTACAAGCAACCGACCCTTGCCTGGAACTCGCACGCCACTCTGCTGACACTCCATGTCCCTGAATATGGTCGCATCTATGATGCATTCAGGACGCTGGAATGGACCGCTGAAAGTTTCGCGGAAATCGAAGCCGGGCACGGCGCTATGCGCGAGGCGCTCGCGAGCGAGGCTGGTCCGTTGCTGATCGAAGATACGGGGATGAACTGGCCAAGGCGGGTCTGGAAACCAGGCTTGAACACGTCACTTCAGACCGTCTCCGCGCCCGCCACGGCTGGCTGATTCTTATCTGTTGCTTGGTACCGACCTGCCATGGCGGACGATGGTACCCGCTACATGGCAGAGGTTGCATTTCGCGAAAAATTCCAGAAGGCACTGGTCACGGAATTGTGATGCTGGCGCAAGCTGGAAAGAAATCCGTGGCACGGGACCTGACTGGCTGACTGCACATCATCATCAATGCAATAACCCATGCATTCCCATTGGCCACCATGACATCGGCTGCCACAGCGACAGCCGAAAAACCCCGCGGCCTAGACCGTGGTTTTGACGTCCGGAATTTCCGGATTTTCAGTGCTTGATGGAGATCCGCGTATTCTTGGGACCTGATGCGCGACTGTGCTGAACAGCGCGCGCAGCATTGTCCACGCATGTACGCACCCATGCGAGGCAGGACGCCCAAGCGCTCAATATCGCGCCCGTGCCATGGATTGCAGCATAACCGCCAATGGAAAGAATATCGAATATGGCATCGGCGAGTTATGGTCAACACCACATCGTGTGCATGCGTCGGGCGGTAGTTGCCGGCTGCGTCACATGCCGCCGCGGAAACCGGCCAGGTGTAGCGCAACATGCCGTTCTGATAGACGCGCATGCGCTGCTCGGAAGATCGATACGCGCCTCGATGATAGCAGCAGAATATGCTGGCGCATCGCGCCAACGGCGAATCGCCAATGCAGCCAAAACCAGCCACTATTCCCTCCGATTGCGATCAATCCCGATCAGTTGACTTTTTTCTGCCCCATTGTTGTCCGCTATACCGCAAACACCATGACCCACCCAGCCCTGCTGAAAAACACACGGAAATTTCATCGCGATTGACGCCGTCAATCCGGGACTTGCAATGCTAAATTTAACGCGTGTAGACACCAGACTTCAGACACGAATATTTGAAACATTCTCAAAACACCGCAGCCCGCCCATAGCGTCTGGGCTCTGAGCCGTGGCAAGCTGTGAAACGCTGACCTTCCACTCCACTACGGCTGGCAGCTTGTTTCATGACGGGATTTTTCAGGCAGATAGTCGATCAGGTTAATGACAGGCGCAGCGAGGTGGTTGACCTGACTTGCGACCTTCATCCGTTTCCGACTGTCAACCTCCGGCGAGAAGCCTATACGCCCCAAGCCGAATATCTGGGCCGCCGCACAGCGGAGATCGTTTGACGTCCGCTGTGGCATAATGATACGCCCGGCGACAGTGACCGTTATCCGCGGACCATTGTTGCTCGCAGGGAGGGCTGCGCCTTCGGGCCCCACTGCATTTCAATCACCATATATCGATGTCGTTGATACAGGCGAGGGTTGGCCTTGATCCGTTTGCAGCCGTCAGGTGACCTGCAAGGTCTTTGGCTGTGGTGCTCTCAGACATGAAAGGGGCTCGCCGCCTCGGTCATTGTTGCGGTGGAGGCGGTATATCGGCATAATCCTCGCATTTTCCAGCAAGATCGAGATTTCGGGTACGGTTGATGCGAATCGCGGATTTGGGCGGTGTCGCTCATCTTGCCGCCAAGGGCTTCTTTTCTCAAAGCCGCGCGTCGACCATGTCATCATCATTCCCGAACCTTCATCGGGCGAACTTGCAGCATCGCCATGGCCACTTGCGGTGTGTGGTGGGCCGAGACGAGACCATGGCGAGATCGCGCATGGCTCCATGCTGTTTTCAGTGATTGCGCTGAAGCCACATGGGCGCCGTCCTGGACGCTGAGCGCTGATCTCTTCCCGGCGCTTGATCGCAAGGAAACCCGCATGCCTGTCGTCCCGCCCGGTGCGCGTCGCTCGACCATGAACATCAACACCTGATCCATGGTGGTCAGACGGACGACTATTCCGGCCTGCCCTCTCCTAATGTGCCCGACTCTGCAAGCTCACTTATAGAGACCGTCGGTTCCTGATCGAGGAGACATCGCGAGGTCAAGAACGAGGTTGTCGCCATTCTCGAGGACCTCAAGGCAAACCGGGCGAAATTCGACTATTCCATTCGCGATGTCATGGAGGTGCTGCCGATCATGGTCGAACGCGACACCCCGGTAGCCGAAGCCGTGGCAGCCGGCATTCGCAAGGTTTTCGGCAAGGAACCCTGAATACGTCATTTCACTGAACCTAAGACCAGAAGCATAGCGCATCGGCCATCTGCATGACTGCATTGCCTATGGTCCAGCACGGATCAGCGCACCGACCTGACGAATTTGTCGGCATCGACGACATGGTCGAAAAGTGGCCGTGTCATGGCACTTGCCCTGCACACATTAAGACCGAACTGCCTGATCCCCGCCATAAGTTCGTCAGATGGCAAGTCTCAACACCAGGAAATAGACCGTCAGCACTGCAAGCGCATAGCCCGAATGGAACGCGAACAACGTGACCCATGGTGCCTGCTTGGGACCAAAATACAGTTTCGACGCAGTAGCCAGAGCGAATACCAGCCACAGGAACGCCAGTAATATTCCCGACGGCAGGCTCGCAACCCATGATGATTACCGGTACAGGTATGGCAAAGATGATTGACCACAAGTGCTTGCCGGGTTTGCCCGCCACCGCCGCCATCGGCACACCAGCCAGCGCATTGGCAAAAATCGCCGTCACGATGCAACCGGCAATCCCGGCCAATACAAGGGCGATGACCAGTGTCGGCCATATCGTCATTCCGGTATGCATCAAAGTCTCCCCATGCGCGATTTCACTGGCTGCGAATTGCCTGCGCATCTTCAGGCATCCGAGCGCAGGATAAGCACAAAACCACGGCATATCGAAAGGTTTTTGAACCCTCCATCATGAAACGGTTGCATAATCGCTGCGCTTGAAACACTCTTGCATTGGAGAGGCACGGTCTGGAAGGCGCAAACCGGATATGCGCTCCGAAAAAACAGGGAGAGAAACCATGAATTCCTTCATTCGCACTGTTGCGGCAGCAGCCCTGGTCGCGGTCGCCTGGGCGGCCCCCGCCCTTGCCGCCAAGGACACGATCACGCTTGGCGTGGTCCTTGAGCCACCGCATCTCGACCCGACTGCCGGCGCGGCAGCCGCGATCGATGAAATCGTATATGCCAATATCTTCGAAGGCCTGACCCGCATCGGCTCGAATGGCGAGATCCTTCCCGCACTGGCCGAAAGCTGGGACATTTCGGAAGATGGCAAGACTTATACCTTCAAGCTTCATACCGGCGTGAAATTCCACGACGGCACGGATTTTGATGCAAATGACGTCAAGTTTTCGCTTGACCGTGCCCGTGCGGAAGACTCGACCAATGCCCAGAAGGGCCTGTTCAAGGCCATCGAGAATGTCGAAGTGGTTGACCCGGCGACCGTTAGGATCACGCTCTCCTCGCCAGCCGGCAATTTCCTGTTCAACATGGGTTGGGGTGATGCAGTTATCGTCGCGCCTGAGAGTGCTGACGGAAACAAGGAAAATCCGGTCGGAACCGGCCCGTTCAAATTTTCGAACTGGGCCAAGGGCAGCGCCATCGAGATCGTTCGCAACGATGACTATTGGGGCAGCAAGGTAGCGCTTTCGAAGGCCACCTTCCGCATCATCCCTGACGCCTCCGCTGCAATTGCAGCGCTTCAGGCAGGCGATGTTGACGGCTTTCCGAATTTCCCGGCACCAGAAGCAGTGCCCGCCTTCCAGGCCGATCCGCGCTTTTCCGTGGTGATCGGCTCGACCGAGGGCGAAACCATTCTGGCGCTCAACAACAAGCGCGCGCCCTTTGACAATCTGAAGGTTCGCGCCGCGATTTCCAGCGCCATTGACCGGCAGGCCATTATCGATGGCGCAATGTTCGGACTGGGTACGCCAATCGGCACCCATTTCGCGCCGCATCATCCGGCCTATGTTGCCGAGACCATCAACACCTGGCCACATGATATCGAAAAAGCCAAGGCGATGCTGAAGGAGGCAGGGTTCGAAAACGGCTTCAAGGCGAAGCTCACCCTGCCACCGCCAACCTATGCGCGGCGCGGCGGCGAGATCATCGCATCGCAATTGCGCGAGATCGGCATCGAGGTCGAGATCATCCCGGTCGAATGGAAACAGTGGCTGGAAGGTCCGTTCAAGGGCGATTTCGACATGACAATCGTGTCGCATACCGAACCGATGGATATCGGCATCTATGCCAATCCGGATTACTATTTTGGCTATGACAGCAAGGAATTCCAGGCCGTCATGGAAAAGCTGAACCTGACCACCGATGAATCTGCGCGCTACGCATTGATGGCCGAAGCGCAAAAAATCATCTCCCGCGATGCGGTCAATGTCTATCTTTTCGAACTGGCAAAGACCGGCATATGGGACGCCAGGATCAAGGGCCTTTGGGATAACTCACCCGTACAGGCCAATGACCTGACCGGCGTTTCCTGGAGCGAGTAGTAGCTCGGGAGATCAATACCGCCGGTAGTCCAAAAGGCTACCGGCGTTTTCATTCCGTATCTGCCAACACGAATTGAGCACCTTGGCCTGGTTCCTCGCCAAAAGACTGGTTTCCTTTGCAGTGACGCTGGCGCTCGCCACCATCGTCATCTTTGCCATGCTCGAAATCGTGCCGGGAGACCCTGCCCGCCTGATGCTCGGCATCAATGCGACACAGGACGCGGTCGACGCGTTGCGCCAGCAAATGGGCCTCGACCTGCCACCCGTCACCCGATATTTCGCATGGGTAGGCGGTATGCTTGGCGGTGACTTTGGCCGCAGCTATACCTATTCGGTACCCGTGGCTGAACTCATCGGCGAGCGGCTTTGGGTGTCACTGCCACTTGCCATCATTGCGCTATTGCTTTCCACGGTCATCGCCCTGCCAGTTGGCATTGCAGCCGCATCGCGGCGCGGAACAGCCGCCGATACCGCCATCATGGCATCAACGCAGCTGGGCGTGGCCATTCCCAATTTCTGGTTTGCCATTCTTCTGGTTTATGTCTTCGCAGTCACACTGCGCCTGGTTCCCGCCGGCGGTTTTCCCGGTTGGGACAAGGGCTTGCTTGACGGCCTGGTTGCCCTGGCACTTCCCGCCATTGCGCTCGCCCTGCCACAGGCAGCGATCCTCTCGCGTGTTACCCGCTCTGCACTGGTGGAGACACTGGGTGAGGACTATGTGCGCACCGCTCGCGCCAAGGGCCTGAACCGCAATGCTGTGTTGTGGCGCCATGCGCTTCGCAATGCAATGATCCCGGTTGTTACCATCATGGGTCTGCAATTCGCCTTCTTGCTGGCCGGAACGATCATCATCGAGAATGTCTTCTATCTGCCGGGTCTCGGTCGGCTCGTTTTCCAGCCATCACCCAGAACGATCTGCCGGTCGTCCAGAATGTCATGATGCTGCTTGTCGCGACCGTCATCGTCATCAACTTCCTCGTCGACATAGCCTATGCCCTGATCGACCCGCGATTGCGAAAGCGCGAGCCATCGAGCATGGATGGCGGCATGATACCCGATCACGGTGAAAGCCATGTCGAGACCGGGGGAATTTTTTCGCGCGGGGCTTCAAATCGCGCTCAATGGTGGCCGGAACGATCATGGTGGCAATCGTGCTCATGGCGGCGCTGGTTTCCTTTGTCTGGACCCCTTTCGACGTCACCAGACTGGTGATTGCCGACCGCCTGAAAGCGCCCTCTTCCCTGCACTGGTTTGGCACCGACCACTTTGGCCGCGACATCTTCTCGATGATCATGGTCGGTGCCCGCAACTCGATCGCCGTGGCATTTGTGGCGGTTGGCATAGGCATCGCGATTGGCGTTCCGCTGGGCACATGGGCCGCTGCCAGGCGCGGCATTGTCGATGACATTCTGATGCGTTTCAACGATGTGGTCTTCGCCTTTCCTGCCGTTGTATCCGCAGTCATGATCACCGCGATTTTCGGACCCGGCCAGTTCAATGCCATCATCGCCATCGGCATTTTCAACATCCCGGTCTTTGCCCGTGTGGCGCGCGGCGGCGCGCTGAGCCTGTGGTCGCGCGAATTCATCATGGCGGCACAGGTCTCCGGCAAGGGTGCTGCACGCATTACCATCGAGCACATCATTCCCAATATCGCCAATCTGCTGCTGGTGCAGGGTACGATACAGTTTTCGCTGGGCATTCTTGCCGAGGCGGGCCTTTCCTATCTGGGGCTCGGCACCCAGCCGCCATGGCCCAGCTGGGGCCGCATGCTCAACGAGGCTCAGACCATGGTCGCCTTCGCCCCGCATATGGCGATCTTTCCCGGTCTCGCCATTTTCGTGACGGTACTTGGGCTGAACCTGATGGGTGACGGCCTCCGCGATCTGCTCGATCCGCGCCTGCGGCGGGAGCGCTGAACAATGGCGCTTCTCGAAGTCTCGAACCTGACTGTCCGCTTTGGCGCAACACCTGTCCTTCGCAATGTCGACCTTTCCCTTGTCCCGGGACAGATCATGGGACTGGTCGGTGGATCCGGCTCCGGCAAATCCATGACTGCCCTTTCCGTCATGCGCCTGCTGCCAGACGCTGCCAGATTGACCGGCTCGATCCGCTTCGATGGCGAGGAACTGGCCACTGCGAACGAGGGCCGCATGTGCCAGTTGCGGGGCAATGATATCGGCATGGTTTCCAGGAACCGATGACAGCCCTGAACCCGCTCAAGCCGATTGGCGAACAGGTGGCTGAAGGCATCAGGCTGCATGCGGGCCTTTCGCGGCAAGAGGCGATGCGACGTGCTGCGCAAACGCTGGAGGATGTTGGCCTGCCACAGGTGGAATTCGATCTCGGCCGCTATCCGCATGAATTGTCGGGCGGCCAGCGCCAGCGCGTTGGCATCGCCATAGCCTGCGCGATGAACCCGAAGCTGCTGATCGCAGATGAACCGACCACGGCGCTTGATGTCACCATCCAGGCGAAAATCCTCGATCTGCTGAAATCACTGGTCAAGCGCCGCAACATGGCCTTGCTGCTGATCAGCCATGACCTGGCGGTGGTCGCCGGCATGGCTGATACGCTAGCCGTCATGCGCCATGGCGAAATACTCGATCACGGCCCCGCCCGCGAACTGCTGCGCCAGCGCAGCCGTACCTATACCGCGCGGCTAGCCGAGGCATCCGCCCATGTGCCTGCCCGCGTCAGCCCGCCTGTCTACAGTGATCAGCCGGATGCAGCACCGCCGCTCCTCGCGATCCGCAATCTTGTCTGCCAGTATCCGGGACACAGGAAGAGCCTGTTCCACAGGCCGGAGCCGTTTACGGCGGTCAATGCCATTTCCTTCGACATCCTACCCCGCCAAACCATGGGGCTTGTGGGGGAATCGGGCTGCGGCAAGTCCACGCTGGCGCGCACGCTTCTCGGCCTGCACAAGCCAGCATCGGGTAAGATTGACTTTGACGGCCTCGACATTGCAAGCGGCAGCGATGAGGCCATTCGCGAGGCGCGGCGCGAAATGCAGATCGTCTTCCAGGACCCCTATGGTTCGTTCAATCCGCGCCATCAGGTCGCAAGGCTGGTCGGCGAACCGCTGCATCTGCGTCCGGAACTAGGCAGGAACGAAAAACGCGACCGCATTGCCCGTGCGCTCGAAGCGGTGGGGCTGAAGCCTGCCGATATGGGGAAATATGCGCATGAATTTTCCGGCGGCCAGCGCCAGCGCATCGCCATTGCCCGCGCATTGGTCAACCAGCCAAAGCTGATCATCGCCGATGAACCGGTCTCCGCGCTTGATGTCTCGATCCGGGCACAAATCCTCGATCTGTTGAGCGAATTGCGCGACAGACTCGGCATTGCCTATCTGTTCATCAGCCACGACCTGAGCGTCGTGAGAGCCTTGTGCGACGAGGTGATGGTGATGCGCCATGGCGAAATCGTCGAACGCGGCCGGGCAGACGCGATCTTCAACGCGCCGCAGCGCAACTATACCAGGCGGTTAGTCGCCGCCGCCCCTGATCTGGAACGGATTCTCGATGCCGATGAAACCGCGTGACACAATCACAATGGAGTGTTTTCACTCCTCGTCGATATCGATCTCCAGCAGCTCCGCTGTCCTGGCAACCAGGTTGATTTCGAACTCGTGCAATTCCTGGTCGCTGATCGAGATTTCTCGCATCATGGTCAGGATCTGCCGTTTGGTATCGATCGGCATCTTGCGCACGATTGTGGTGAAGGGAAACAGCGAACTTTCGTTGCTGTGCTGCTCGCGCACCACCGACTCGAACTGATCCAGTTCGTCAGGCGTGACTTCGAGGAAATCCTCCAAGATTTCGCGATAGCGCCGCACCTCTTCCTCACGGATCTTTCCGTCAATGGTAATGACGCGAAACAACAGAACCGCCATCGCAATGCGACGGTCGCCATGCGTATATTCGATCAGCCCGTCTTCCGACGATCCCAGTCGCTCCAGGAACTGTTTGACTACAACATACATGCGGCGCCCCAACTTTACGTAACGTAAACAAATAACCCGATACACATTCCCAATCAATCATATTTTCTGTGGCAATGATCATTACAGTATTGATGAAACGCTGCCAGTAGCACCGGCAGGAGTTCACCTATCGTGAATTGCAGGCGGGAATAACAAAAACCGGCTTCCACTTGGCATGAATGCCAAAGAGAAACCGGTTTTGAGACGCAACACCCTAGAAGGGACCCCGGTACGCAGTACCTGATCCGGGGCGAGGCCGGTTTGTTGCCCGCCTCGACACCCGTTTTAGGTGGATAACGTAAACAGTAGGTTAGAATTGGGTTACCTGCTGATTAACACGCCGATTTTTTCACGATTTGCCGAATTTTCTTTCCCTATTCCGCCGCTTCGCGTTGTGCCAAGGGTTCCACCCTTGCCGCACAGAACTTGAATTCCGGAATTTTGCCAAACGGGTCGAGTTTTGGATTGGTCAGGCGGTTTGCCGGGCTTTCGTATGAAACAGAACGGAATGAAGACCATTCCGTCCGCCACTTCACGGTCCTCGCGCAGCACCGCATCCACCGTGCCGCGCCTGGTCGCAACCCGGACCATTCCACCGGCGTGAAGGCCGCGTTTGGCAATCTCGCGCGGGTTCATAGCGGCAATGCCTTCCGGCTCGATCGCATCAAGAACATCCGTACGCCGCGTCATTGATCCCGTATGCCAGTGCTCCAGCAAGCGACCGGTTGTCAGAACCATCGGATATTCGTCATCGGGAACCTCGTCCGGCGGCAGCAGGTCGGTGGGTACAATCTTGCCCCGCCCGTCCGGCGTCGGGAATTTCTCCCGGAAGATGATCGCATTGCCCGGCTTGTCGGGAGAGTCGGCGGGATAAGTGACGGCATCCTCCCGCTCCAATCGCTCCCAACTGATATTGTCGAGCGACGGCATCACCTTTTGCATCTCGCGATAGACATCGGATACATGGCCGTAATCCCAGCCAAGGCCGAGCCCATTGGCAATGTCGCGGATCAATTCCCAGTCCTGTCGCGCCTCGCCCGGCAGCGATATCGCCGGCCGGCCAATCTGCACCTGCCGATTGGTGTTGGTATAGGTGCCGAGCTTTTCCGCATGGGCGGATGACGGAAGAACGACATCAGCATGCCATGCCGTCTCGGTCAGGAAGATATCCTGCACCACCAGATGATCGAGATGCGCCAGAGCCGCCCGGGCATGAATCTGGTCCGATCCGACATTGCGGATTTTCGCCCATCACATACATGCCCTTGACCTCGTCGGCATGGATTGCATCCATGATCCGACCACGGTAAGGCCGCGCTTCGGATCGAGCGTCCTTCCCCACAGATCGACATAGCCCTGCCGGATATCGGGGTTTTCCACCGACTTGTAGTCGGGAAAGAACATCGGGATAAGCCCGGCATCGGACGCGCCTTGAACATTGTTCTGGCCACGCAGCGGATGCAGGCCTGTGCCTTCCCGGCCGACAGCCGGTAACAAGCGCCAGCGCAATCAGGCAACGCGCATTGTCCGTTCCATGCGTGTGTTGCGAGCACCCATTCCCCAGAAGATTATCGACCGTTCTGCCGTGGCATAGGTTCGGGCAATCTCGCGAATATAGTCAGCCTCGATCCCGCAGGTGGCAGCCATGGCTTCCGGCGAGAAATCCTGACCTTTTCCCTTCAGCGCCTCGAAGCCGGAAACATGGGCCTGGATATACTGCTCGTCATAAAGCTTTTCCTCGACAATCACATTCAGCATTGCATTCAGCAGCGCCACATCCGTTCCGGGCTTGAACTGCACCGGATGGCTGGCATGGCGCATCAGCGCCTGCTTGCGCGGATCCATCACGATCAGCCTCGCGCCGCGCTTTGCCGCCTGCTTGAGATAGGTGGCTGCAACGGGATGGTTGGTGTTGGGCCGCGCACCAATGACGATGATGCAGTCCGACAATTGCGCATCGGTAAAGGGCGCGGATACCGCACCAGAACCTATTCCCTCCAGCAGCGCCGATACGGAGGACGCGTGGCAAAGACGGGTGCAGTGATCGACATTGTTCTGTACCAAAACCTGCGCACCAGCCGGAACAGATAGGCTTCCTCATTCGAGCCCTTGGCCGAGCCAAAGCCGGCAAGCGCTGACACCCATCACGCTCGATGATCTTGCGGAACCCGCCTACCGCCAGTTCCATCGCCTCTTCCCACGAGGCTTCGCGGAACACCGTCATCGGATCGACGCCCTTGAGGTCGATGTCGCCGCGCTTGGGTGCATCGGCACGACGGATCAGTGGTTTGGTCAAGCGGTCGGCATGGCGCACATAGTCAAAGCCGAACCGGCCCTTGACGCAGAGGCGGTTTTTCATTGGCCGGACCATCGCGCCCGTCAATCTGGACGATCTTGTCGTCCTTGACGCGCACCGTGGTCTGACAGCCTACGCCGCAATAGGGGCAGACCGAATTGACCGACTTGTCGAACTCGGCAATGGCGCGCTTGTCGCCAGCTTCGTCCATCAGCGTCTTTTCATAGAGCGCGCCCGTCGGGCATGCCTGCACGCATTCACCGCAGGTAACGCAGGTAAGCCCCATCGGGTCCGCGAGGTCAAAACCGGCACGGCATGGCTGCCGCGCTCGCCCATGCCGATTACATCGTTCACCTGCACTTCGCGGCAGGCCCTGACACAGGCACCGCAGGCAATGCAGGCGTCGAGATTCACGGCAATCGCCGGATTGCTGACGTCATGACCGACATGGTCGTCGCCATCGAATTTCGAAGGCAGCCGGTCACTTCCAGCAATCCCATCGAACCTGCCCAGAGCCAGAAATCGGCCTGCGGGTCGGGGCCAGCCTGTGGACGCATGTCAGGACGCGAGCAGTTCGAACACCATGCGACGCGACGTCTGCCCGCTCGGTATCAGTCCTCACCACCATGCCGAGGGTCGGCTTGCGAATGCAGGACGCTGCAAGCACACGCTCACCCTCGATCTCGACCATGCAGGCGCGGCAATTGCCATCAGCGCGATAACCCGGCTTGTCGAGATGGCAAAGATGCGGAATTCGGGTCCCCGCGCGCTTGGCAACTTCCCAGATGCTCTCACCCGGTGCAGCGCTGACTTCGCGGCCATCGAGAGATGAATTTGATTGAATTGGTCATCACAATTCCTCGCTGAAATATTTCAACAGGTGGTTCACCGGGTTGGGGCCGCCTGGCCAAGGCCGCAAATGGGAAGCATCGCGCATCACCTGCTCAATGTCGCGAATGGTTGCCTCGTCCGGCTTGCTGGATTTTGACAGCAGTGCCACCAGCTTTTCGGTGCCGCCCCGGCATGGCGTGCACTGGCCACAGCTTTCATGCTTGAAGAAATTCAGCGTATTGAGAACCGCCTGTTTGACACTGTCCTGATCCGACAGGATCACGATGGCATGGCTGCCGACAAAGGACCCCAGTTTGGCCAGTTCGCCACCAAAATCGAGCGGGATATCGCCCATCGAGGCTGGCAGCACGCCGCCGGAAGCCCCACCGGGATAATAAGCCTTGAATTCGTGCCCGGATATCATGCCACCGCAGTAGTCATTGATCAGCTCGCGAACCGTCACGCCGGCTGGAGCAAGCTTGACACCGGGATTGCGCACCTTGCCCGATACCGACCATGAACGAATGCCGGGATGGCCGGGCTTGCCCTGATCGGCAAACCATTTTGGCCCCTTCTCGACGATATCGCGCAACCACCACAGCGTTTCGACATTGTGGTTGAGCGTTGGCCGCCCGAACAGGCCGACTTCGGCAATGAAGGGCGGGCGATGCCGTGGCAGGCCGCGCTTGCCTTCGATGCTCTCGATCATCGCCGATTCTTCACCGCAGATATAGGCGCCTGCCCCGCGACGCAGTTCGATGAAACCCTTCGCGACAAGCCCCTTGGCTTCAAGTGCCGCAATCTCGGTGCGCAGGATTTCCAGAACCGCCGGATATTCATCACGCATGTACAGATAAATGCGTTCCGCCTCGACGAAATGCGCTGCAATCAGCGCTCCTTCGAACAAGCGATGCGGATCACGTTCCAGATAATATCTGTCCTTGAAGGTGCCAGGTTCACCCTCGTCACCATTGATCGTCATCAGCCGCGGTGCGGCATATCCCTTGACGAATTTCCATTTCATGTGGGCGGGAAAGCCAGCCCCGCCCAGTCCGCGCAATCCGCTGTCCTTCAGCAGTTCGAGCATCGCATCAAAATGAATGGCCCCTGTCCTTATACGCGCCAGCAGGTCATAACCGCCCCCGGCAAGATAGGCAGCAAGTCCGGTATAGGTCGGCTTGTTGGCGGCGATATCGCGGTTCGAATTCGCAGTCGCGGCCAGTTCCAGCAATTGCGCAGCACTGGCATGACCGACCTCGCGGTCGCCAATGCGCGCAGCCGGGGCAACGTCGCAACCGCCCATGCAGGGCGCACGCATCACCCTCACTTTCGCCGGGTCTGCCCCTTTTTCCAGTGCACCGATCAGCGCGTCCGCTCCTGCCATCATGCAGGATAACGAGTCGCAAACGCGGATCGTTACCGGTGCGGGACCGGCCCCACCCTCCTTCACGATATCAAAGTGATCATAGAATGAGGCAACTTCATAGACCTCTGCCTGGC
>JAWKWN010000020.1:0-43405 GCA_041397505.1 Nitratireductor sp. | reverse complement strand
TCCAGGCACCGTTGGCCCGCATGGTCGCAACCAGTTCGCGTCCGCCTTTTGCAAGGGTTATTCGGTCGCGCAGAACGGAATCTATGACTGACAGTGGCAGGTCCTTCAAGAGTGCCACGCGTTCGCGAAGGGCAGGCTCGAAGGCTATCTCGCCGTTCATGGCGCGGGCGGTAATCCTTGCGACATGCTCGCCGAAGCCTGCTTCCGCCGCCAGTTCATCGATGCATTCCTGATCGATCATGGTCGAATCCATGTCGGCAATCAGTGCCTGCTTCCGGCGCAATTGCTGTTCCTGAACCGCAACATCAACAGCTTCTCCATCGAGCAGTTCGCGCAGGATGGTTTCCGCGATTGCCTTGTCCATGCTATCCGACAGGCAAAGGTCGCAGGCAATGGTGTCGGCGAGCCAATTGGTTTGACTTGCATTGACTGCAGCCGCAGCGCGCGCAGCCAGTTCAGCGGAAATGGCAGGGTTTGCCGGATTGGAAATCAGGGTGGCTACAAGTGGTGTCGGCATGATCGCAGGCAATGTCCTTCACTGGTGGGCCGGTCAGGGAGGAGGCGGCGTTGGCTGGTCGTCCTGATGTGGTGCTGATAGCCGGACCGACGGCCAGCGGCAAGAGCGCTTTGGCCATTGCCCGCGCGCGCGCGCTGGGCGGTGTTGTGGTCAATGCCGATTCGATGCAGGTCTATGACGGGTTGCGCATTGTCACGGCAAGGCCTGACCATGATGATCTCGCTGCAGCGCCGCACCTTGCTCTATGGGCATGTCCAACCGAGCGCAGCCACTCCGTCGCCCGGTGGCTTGAGGAGGCAAGCAGGGCTCCATCGGCAATTGCGGGAAGAGGGGGCGCGTGCCGGTATTTGTTGGCGGCACGGGCTCCTTTACCGCAGCTCTTGTGAAGGGGATATCCGATATTCCCAACCCGCCGCCGAAATCCGCCAATACTGGCGACAAAGGGGACTGGAAGCACCGGAGGGCTTGGTGGCTGAAGCCTCCAGAAGTTGAGACCCGGAGGCGCGGCATTGCTACGGTATTAAGGATGTACAGCGCATCATCCGGGCGCTGGAAGTCTTTGATACCACAGGAAAGTCCATTCATCAGTTTCACCGCGAAAGTGCTGAACGGCCATTCAGCGGGCGGTGCCAGCATCGAAGCCCATCTGGTTTCGCCACCCCGCGCAGAATTGCATGCGCGTATCAACCAGCGCTTTGACATGATGATGGCGGCGGGCGCTCTTGGTGAGGTCGAGATGCTGTTGAAGCGGATTTGCCGGACAGTTTACCGGTGATGAAAGCTATTGGTGTGCCTCAACTGGGTGAATATATCCGCGGGAAAATGCCGTTGAATACTGCAATTGAACGCTCGAAAGCTGCAAGCAGACAATATGCAAAGCGTCAATCTACGTGGTTTCGGCATCAATTAGATGAGCTATTTTAGTTCACATATGCAACTTGAAAATGTCTTTCTGTTTCAAATATTTAGATTTTATACACCATGCCGGTTCACCAGATTTTCAGACGGTCTGTGCGATTGTCGGGGAGAAGCCGGGGGCTGATTAGGCAGGAAAGATGTTTGGAAAGAACAGTAGTGCCCGACTAGACCTGTTCGTGGTCACCGATGCGGTGTTAATTTCGCTCGCGTGCATGTTGATCTATATGGCCTACAAAGAGGTCAACAACGCCCCTGTGCGCCATGCACAGGAGATGGCGGTGACCATTTCGCTGTTTCTGGACGACTTCCAGATCCGATGCCCTTTCCGATCTGAGGACTGGCAATGGCACGCATTGATCTGCAGACCGGCTTGAGAATGCGCGCAAGCAGGCTGGCTTCATTCGGCCCGGTTCTGAGCGTGACGTTATATTCTCTGACCATCCCGACTTCGCGCAGCAGATTTCCGGCAAGCCTGACCAGCTTGCTGAAAATGCATTGCAACGGGCGAAATCGGGCGAAGACCAGGTATTTGAATCCTGGTAGAGCAGGCGGGCGGTGGCTCGGCACAGCGCGCCATCGTGCCTTGGCGCTCGCCGGTGAATTGCCGCGATTGTATCGCGCGCGGTGTCGAGGACTACAAGATCGGCGATATCATTGGTGTGCGCGAGGCCAGTTGCCCTGTTGGCGACGAATATGCCCGCACGATCAGCAAGCGGTTTTTACCCTGTGCGGTGCTGCTGCCGATTGATGTGCGTGCTTGGCATCATCTTCCCGATGATCAAGCGCAGCAGCAAGGAACGTGAGGAGATGACCGAGGCTGCGCAGCGTCGCTGGAGCGCCAAAGCCTCGACCGATCCGCTTGCACGTGGGCTGCATAACAGGCGCCATTTCGAAACCGCATTGCAGGATGTGCTGACCGAGTTCAACAAACAGCAGGCCCTGCTTGGCCTTCTGGTGGTTCGACTCGACCACTTCGCCGGTCAATGATACCCACGGGCATGATGCCACCGTGACATCGTGCCATGAAGTGGCCCTGCGGCTCAAGGCCATTACTTCCAGTGGACAAACACATTGTACGCGTATTGGGGGTGAGGAATTTGCCGTCATCACGCCATATGCCAATCGCGACTGAAGCTCATGGTTGCGAGCGCTATCGCGAGATGATCGGTTCGCTGAAAGTCGATATCGGCAAGGTGATCTCAGCCCGACTATTTCGATTGGCGTGGCAACCAATGCCAAGGCGGAACAGACTGGAGGCGGCTGATCTCTTCAAGTCTGCCGACGGTGAAGCTCTATGAGGCCAGCGCAATGGCCGGAACCGGGTAGTGGTCGACAAGTGCCGTGCCAAGCCCTGTGACTGGCCCTGGTGACTCTGGCTTCCCCTGACCGGTGAATTCAAAACCCGATTTTTTCCTGGTTGACCGATTGGTCAGTGTGAATATGGTTCGCGCGCTGTGGCTGGGCAACAAATGACAGGAAACTGACGTGAACAACAACATTCTTGTGGTGATGAGGCGCACACGCGTGGCGGGACAGTAGGACCGCTGCTTTTTCAGCGTGTGCGCAGACCAAGGGCTCCGGAAGGGGCCTTTTTATTGGGCCAAAACGGCGTGTTTCAGCATAGAAAACGCCAAATCTTGAATACAGGGCCTGAGGCTCGAACGGGAAAACGTGAAGATGAGCAAGAAACTGCAGATGACCGGCGCGGAAATGGTAATCCAGGCATTGGTCGAAAATGGCGTCGATACGATTTTCGGATATCTGGAGTGGCGCAGTGCTTCCGATCTATGACGACACTTTCCAGCAGGACAAGGTTCCGCTATTCTGGTGCGCCATGAGCAGGGTGCCGGTCATGCAGCCGAAGGCTATGCGCGGTCGACCGGCAAGCCCGGTGTTCTTCTGGTCACCTTTCAGGTCCCTGTGCCACCAATGCCGTGATCGTTGCAGGACGCGCTGATGATCTGATCCGCTGGACCGCATTACAGGGCAGGTGCCTACGGCGCTGATTGGTTGGACGCCTTCCGGTGAAGCAGATGTCGCTGGCATCACACGGCCTGCACCGCTACAACCTGGTTGGTCCGATCCATCGAGGAACTGCCGCTGATCCTGCATGAAGCCTTTTGCACAGGACCTCGGGCAGGCCGGGGCCGGTGCTGATCGATATTCCCAAGGATGTGCAGTTCGCGACAGGAACCTATGTTCCCAAGGCGCAGTTCAAGTTGAGAAGCTGCAAGCCGTGGTGGTGTCTGGCGATATCGAACTGATCCAGCAGGTCGAATTGATGCGGCCAGCGCCAAGAAGCCGGTTTTCTATACCGGTGGCGGCGTCATCAATTCCGGCCGCGAGGCGAGCCATTTGTTGCGTGAACTCGTCGACATGAACGCTTCCTGATCACCTCGACCCTTGATGGGACTGGGTGCCTATATCCTGCAGAAGGCAAGAACTGGCTCGGAATGCTCGGCATGCATGGCACCTATGAAGCCGGACAGGGTGGCGATGCATGATTGCGATGTCATGATCTGCATCGGCGCGCGGTTTGATGATCGTATCACCGGTCGCATCGATGCGCCCTCGCCCAAATCAAAGAAATTCTACAATCGACATTGATCCGTCATCCATCAAGAATGTCCGCCATGTCCGTGCAGTTTGATCATCGGTGACGCTGCGCATGTGATGGGAAGACATGATCCGGCTGTGGCGTGCGCATACCGCGAAGCCGGAAAAGGGTGCCGCGGCCAAATGGTGGGAAGAGATTTGACCGCTGGAAGGCGCGCAACTGGCCTTGCCTACAAGCAATCGCGCTGATGATCATGCCGCAATATGCCATCGAGCGGCTGTATGAGCTGACCAAGGACCGCAAGACCTATATCACGACCGAGGTTGGCCAGCACCAGATGTGGGCAGCGCAGTTCTTACCGCTTCGAGGAGCCGAACCGCTGGATGACATCGGTGGGCTTGGCACCATGGGCGTCATGGCCTGCCAGCAGCACCGCGTGCAGATTGCGCATCCTGATGCGCTGGTCATCGATATTGCGGGAGACGCCTCGATCCAGATGTGCATCCAGGAAAATGTCGGCGGCGGTGCAGTATGATGCGCCGATCAAGATCTTCATCCTCAACAACCAGTATATGGGCATGGTGCGCCAACGCGGCGGCACTGCTGCATGGCAACCGGCTGTCGCATTCCTATTCGGAGGTGTTCGCCGGACGTCAAGCTGGCCGAGGCCTATGGCGGGGTTGGCATTCGCTGCGAGAAGCCGACGAGCTTGACGATGCGATCAACGAAATGATCTCGGTCAGCCGGTGATCTTCGACTGCCGGGTCAATCTCGCCAACTGTTTCCTGATGATCCCGTCAGGCAAGGCGCATAACGAGATGCTGTTGCCGGACGAGGCTACCGACGAAGCTGTCGCGCGCAATCGACGAAAAGGGCAAGGCGCTGGTGTGAACCGGGCAGGACAGGAAACAATTCAATGAACGCTCAAAAACTGCTACCGGTTCGGCATATTTCATCGTCAAGGATACCGAAAAGCCGCGCACGCATGTGCTATCTGTGATCGTCAACAACGAACCGGGCGTGCTCGCCCGTGTGATCGGCTCACCAGGTCGCTACAACATTGAAAGTCGACGGTTTCGAAACCAGCCACGAAAAGCACCTCTCACGCATCACCATCGTCTCATCCGGCACCGCGTGCATGTGCTGGAGCAGATCAAGAAACTGCTGAGCGGCTCCATTTCAGTGCACAAGGTGGTGGACCTGACGCTGCTTGCCGACGAGAAAGGGTTATGACAAGCCGCTTGAGCGTGAACTCTCGCGCTGTAAAGGTGGCAGGCAAGGGCGAAAATCGGGTTGAAGCCATGCTCGCCGATGCCTTCCGGCACAGGTGATTGACGCTTCGACCGAGCATTTCACATTCGAAATTACACGGGATAGGTCTCTCAAGATCGAGCAGTTCATTGCGATCATGGAACCGCTAGCCTGGTCGAGGTACGCCGCACCGGTGTGGCCGCGATGAGCAGGGGCAAAGCCGGGATGTAGCCTGACGCCGTAGGCGTTCGCCATGGAGACCAGTTTCGACTTCAGTTGCGGGAGAGCCTTTAGCTCCCGCCGGCGCTCGCCGCACTGATATCGATTGCAATTTCGCGTCTCTTGCATATTGGACTGGCGGGTTGCTCGAGAATGTTTCGTCGGTATCGATCAGTGAAGATCTGCTTGTGTCGCTTTTGGGCATCTTCTGCCTCCAGCATGCTTATTGTCTCGACCTTCGCCGTGTCTGCCATTGTCTCCGCTGCTTCCGCGATTGCCAATACAGCGACACCACGGGCCTCGCGCCTCATCCTGTCCGATGGCCGCTCGCAATTTGTCCTGTCGGCCTTTGTAGCTGCTTTCATCTATTCGATTGTGTCGATTCTGGCGCTCAAGGCGCTGCGTTATGGCGAGGGTGGCCGATTCCTGCTGTTCATGGGGCTGATCGGCATTGTTGGTGTGGTGCTGGTTTCCTTCATCCAGTGGATCGACAGTGTGCTCAAGCTCGGCAGGCAGCAAACCATTATCGACAAGCTTGCAGCATTTGCCATCAATTCGGCAGCAAACACCTATTCGGGTTCGCTCGGCGGAACACAATGGGATGGCAAATTGCCAAAAGGGGCTGTGGCGATTTTCCCGGGCGACTTCGGCTATATCACAGCAATCGAGATGAAGGCGTTGCAGAATCTCGCGGAAGAACTGGACGGCAAGATCATCTTGCCGGTCAGAACCGGTGATTTTGGTGACCCGGGCTATCCGATTGCCTGGTTTTGCGGCGACAACAAACCCGATGATGACCAGGCAAGGGCAATTGCTGACAAGATCAAGCTCTATCGCAGCCGCAACGAGGACAATGATCTGAGGTTCAACATCATCAATCTCTCGGAAGTTGTCATTGCGGCGCTTTCGTCTGCAATAAATGATCCGGCACTGCCATCATTGTTCTTGATGTCATGCGCTCGGTCCTGCATCGCTGGTCGGACAATCGACGGAGTGCCGATGAAGGTGAGGCGGAGCATGACCGGATCGAAGAAGCTGCTGGCTGCAAGCGAACTTGCAGATGATGCGTTTGCGCCGCCATCGCCTGCGATGGGGCAGGGCTTGTTGAAGTCGGTGCGCGCCTGCAGAACACGCTCGCTTCGCTGGCGCTCATTGGTGATGATGTCCTTGCAGGAAGCATTGAAGATTTCGGACGAAGCACTGGATCTCGCGCTCGGTGCGCTGAAGCTGAAAAGCCAGCAGGACCATGTCCGGCGCCTTGCCAAGCGTGTGAAAGACAACGCCAAGAAAGCGTCCTGACCAGGAACGTCAGCCCTTGCCATCTTCCCGATCGAAGTGCCAATCACTGCGATGATGGAGCCGGTAAAGCAGACGCCCAGTCCTGCAAGGGTCATGGCGGAATGGAAAAGACGCGATCTTCCGCAAGCTGGAAGATGAAAACGAACATCTAAATGTGGTCGCGGAATGCTGCGATCGTTGCCGGACTGACCAGGGCAACCGCCTTCTGGACCGCAAAGACGGGCAGGGCCATCAGGCCAATTCCAAGGGCGACAGCACCCAATCATTGTAACCAGCGCGATGTCGCCTGCCTTTGTGTCCAGCCCCACCGCCAGCCCGCCAGCGTGTGCGAGAATGAGATAGATGCCGAAACGGGTGGCAAATTGCGTTGCCGGTTCCACGCCTGCCTTGTGCAACCGGTTCGAGAAAACCAGCATGACGGCAATTGAAATGCCTGCGCCAGTTGCCAGCAGCAGCCCGATGGTGGCCGCGCCAATGCCTCCCTGACAAACCCGACTGGCCGCAGTGTTGCGCCCTGAAAGGACCAGGCCGCCAGCAGAACAAAGATTGCCAAGGGTCTCTGCCCCGTTTGCCGGATTGCGCGCTCGCTGCGAACCGCAATTTCTGCGCCAGCATTGCGAGCGGAATTGATCCGGTAAACAGTGCAAAGGCGATTGCCGGCTCTATGCGCTGCACAGACAACAGGAACATCGCCCAGCTGGCAAACTGACATTGAGGCCCAGCAACTGGCGCGGATTGGCGAAAGCAAGGCGAAGCTGACCCGGGCTTGCCCACGAAATCCAGATCAATGCCACAGCCGAGGTAATCGCAAAGACCAGAAAGCCGACCTGAAACGAAGGTCCAGGAACTGAAGCCAGTTGCCGAAGACAACGGCTTGCGCTGCATCGAGCACTGGCAAAACTCAGCGCCCGTGCCGCCTTGCAGGGCAGGGCGCATGATTGGCTGCCTCATGATCATGGAAACTTCATAGCATGGCGACCGCCCGAGGCAATTGTAAAGGCAGTTGACAGGCATTCAAAAACAGGTCAGCAATGCTGACCCAAACTGGAATATCCCAATGTCGTTCAACATCTTTCTGGCGCTTGCCGCGTTCTGTCTTGTTTCATCCATCACCCTGGATCGAACAATTTGATGCTGCTCGCATCCGGCGTCAATCACGGCTTTGCAAGACAATTCCGCACATGCTTGGCATTACTGGCGGATTTCGCATTTCTGCTGGCTTGTATCGGTTTGGGTCTTGCGCAGGTTTTCGAGCGAGCGCCAACCGTTTTCCTGGTGCTGACCCGCAGGCTGCGCCTATCTGCTGTATCTCGCCTGGAAAATTGCCAATTCCGGCGCGCCGGATGCAGGCGATACCGTCAAGCGCCTGATGACCTTTCTGAGGCAGCCGCGTTTCAATGGGTCAATCCGAAGGCCTGGGTAATGGCCGTTTCTGCAATGACGGTCTATACCAGCCATGGCGTACCTTTACGAAGAGCGTGCTGATAGTTGTTGCGGTGTTCACGACTGTCAACCTGCCATCCATCGCGGTTTGGTGCGGCATGGTGTCGGCCTAAAAAGCGCTTCCTCGCCGATCCCTCCGGCTCAAATATTTCAACTGGTCCATGGCAGCGTTGCTTACGCGTCCTTTGTGGCCGATGCTGAATTCGAGCCACTGACACTCGAAGATTAACAAACGTGGTTAACTGCGCGTTAAGTGCCGACGGGCAGCATCGGGGCAACTCATTTTCGCCGGGGGCATCATGCGGATATTTGTCATCATTGCTGCGTTGTTACTTGCTGCTTGCGCGACCAGGCCGACAGGCGAAAGCTTTACCTACAAGGGCGTTCATGTCGCTGGCGGCGTCATGATTGGCGAGGATGGGCAGTTCCAGTCCACGGCTACCGTCTGGAGGGCGGCGGATGTCGATCTGGCCCGCGAAGCTGCCGTCATTCGTCTTGCAAAGGCAGCCAATGATGCAGGGTATTCGCATGTGATTGTTGCATCGATTGATACCACCGGCGGCCTTGGCAGCCAGGTTGCAATCCGGGGCGAGGTCTTCCGCGATGGTTCGAACGATGTTGGCTGGCCGCTGTTCGAACTGGAGGAGGCGATCGCAAATCCGGGTAGGACAAAGGCTGATCTCGCGCCCAAACCCATGCCAGCGAGAAAACCGTTTCGCGCCGTCGCGCCAGTAGAGACACCAGAAAAAGCCCCGGCCGCTCCGATCGCGGAACCGGTCGTGATCGAGGCCCCGGATTTCATCAGTGCAGTGCCGACACGTCGTCCGGTAGGATAGTTGTCGCCAATTCCATTCCTGCCGCTTTCGAATCGTGCCAATAGGGGGCATGGATTTCTCGCGAGAACAAGAACAGGCGCTGGTTGCCGCCAATCGCTGGCTGAAAGCCGGAGACCGTCAGGTCTTCCGGCTTTTTGGCTATGCCGGGACCGGCAAGACTACGCTTGCCCGGCATCTTGCCGAAGGGGTTGATGGTGATGTGCTGTTTGCCGCCTTTACAGGCAAGGCGGCGCAGGTCTTGCGCTCACGTGGTGCCAAGGGTGCTTCAACCATTCATTCGCTGATCTATCGGCCCAAGGGCGAGGAACTCGTCGAAGATGAGGAAAAGGGCACGACGAGCATCACGCCGACATTTTCCCTCAACCGTCAAAGTGCCTTGTCCAAGGCGGCGCTGATCATCATTGATGAATGTTCGATGGTGGATGAGGCGCTGGGGCGGGACCTGCTTTCCTTCGGGACGCCGGTTCTGGTGCTGGGTGATCCGGGACAATTGCCGCCGGTTTCGGGTGGCGGCTTTTTCACCGAGCATGAACCCGATATCCTGCTCGAAGAGGTTCACCGCCAGGCCAGGGACAACCCGATCATCGATCTCGCGCAGATGGTGCGCGAGGGTCGTGAGCTGATGTATGGCGACTATGGCAATACGGCACGCGTCATCGGCAAGGGCGATGTCAACAGCGAGTTGGTGCTGGATGCCGACCAGGTGCTGGTTGGGACCAACAAGACCCGGCGGCGCTACAATGAAAGACTGCGCCAGTTGAAGGGATTTGACGGGCCTTATCCGGCGGCAAATGACAAGCTGGTCTGCCTGCGAAACGATACCGCCAAGGGGTTGCTCAATGGCTCGTTGTGGCAAGTGGTCAGCGCACCTCGCACGGTCAAGCCTGCGATGAACCTGATGATCCGGTCGGAAGATGACGGGATTGAACGGGTCAATGCCAAGATCAAACTGCTCAAGGCAGCCTTTGAGGAAGGCGGAGAGGAAATCCCCTGGCAAACCAGGCGCCGCCATGATGATTTCGATTATGGCTACGCGCTCACTGTCCACAAGGCGCAGGGCTCACAGTGGAATGATGTGGTGCTGTTCGACGAAGGCTGGGCCTTCCGGGAGCATCGCACCCGCTGGCTTTACACGGCAATCACGAGGGCTGCGGAGACGCTGACGATAGTTCGATGAGGTGGATCCTTGCCATGGTCACGATGTTGATGGATCCAAACCGGCTTTTTCAAACAGCCACAAGCCGCTTCCTTCGGACCGGCGGGGTCTGCTCCATGGTCAGGGATTCCAGCATGCCCTCCGAAACCGGTGGATGGAAATAGAAACCCTGGAACAGGTTGCATCCGCGCTCGCGCAGGAATTCGACCTGGAAGGGGCTGCCAACATGCTCGGCAACCGTTTCCAGTTCGAGTGCCTGGGCCATGCCGAGAATTGCCTCGATCAGCGAGCGGTTGGATTCGCGGTGTTCGATATCCGAAACGAAGGCACCATCGATCTTTACCTCATTGAACGGAAACTGGTTGAGCTGCGACAGCGACGAATAGCCGGTGCCAAAGTCATCCAGAGAAAACCGTATGCCGGTCTTTCTGAGTTCGGCCATGTTCTCCGCCACCCTTTTCGGGTCGCGTGCCATGACGTGTTCGGTCAGTTCCAGTGTCAGGCGCTTTGCGTCAATCCCGGCTTCGCCAATGCGCGCCTTCATCTTGTCGACAAATTCCGGAAGCCGGAATTGCTGCACCGAGAGGTTCACCGACAGGTTAAGTTGTGCCATTTCCGGTTTGCCTGCCCAGCGCGACAGCGTGGTGATGGCATTGGTCAGCACCCATTCGTTGATGTCCATGATGAGGCCGGTCTTCTCAGCCATTGGAACAAATGCGGAAGGAGCCAGCAGGCCGCGTTCGGGATGATTCCAGCGAACCAGTGCTTCTGCGCCCAGTATGCGGCCATTCACATCGACTTGAGGCTGGTATTCGAAGACCAGTTCCTCATTGCGAATTGCGGCGGCAAGGTCACGCTGCAGCACATACATGTCCGACACATTGTCGAGATTTTCCGGATCGAAAATCACAAAGCTGTTGCGGCCGCCTTTCTTGGCCTCGTACATGGCAATGTCGGCACTCTTTGATGATATCGGCCGCGTTGCGGTTGGTTCCATCGAAAACAACCACGCCGATGCTTGGTGTTGTCGCGTGTTCGATGGTTCCAAGATCAAAGCCGGTGGAGAATTCACGCAATATCTTGTTGGCGGCACCTGTTGCGTTCGAGATGGCGTCGCTCATCTCGCAGCCAAGCGATCCAGCAACAGCACGAATTCATCGCCACCAGAGCGGCTGACCGTATCGGTTGAACGTACCCCTGTTTCAGGCGCTTTGCCACCTGGCGCAACAATTCATCACCGGTTTCATGCCCATGCGTATCATTGAGCGACTTGAAATTGTCCAGATCAATGAACAGCACAGCGCCATGTTCCTTGCGGGCGGCAAGCGCCGATCATCTGTTCGAGGCTTTGCGTGAAGACGCGCCGGTTTGGCAGTTCTGTGAGCGGATCAAAAACGCTAGCTGATGAACCTGCTCCTCGGCGCTCTTGCGGGCAGTGATATCCTGAATGCTGCCGTGCCAGACGATGCTTCCATCTTCCAGCTTTTCCGGCGTTGCGGTCAGTTCGATCCATTTCCAGGATTGGTCGTCCTGGCGGTAGCGGATTTCCTTGTGAATGATCTCCATCGTCCGGGCCGAGCGGTCGAGCATTGTCAGATATTGTGACGCGTCGTCGGGATGCATTCTGTCCACATAGGTCTGCAGCCCACGGGTAGTGTTTGTATCGCTTGCCGAGAAGGCGCTCGAAACCGGGACTTGCATAAGTGCAGGAGAAATGGCCAGCAGGAGACTTTTTGCAACTGGTACAAACCGCCAGAGAGATTGTGCGCCAGTTTTTCCAGCTGCTTTCCAGTTTTGGCGTTCCATCTCAGCTGTGATCTCGCGAATTGACCCTTCGTAAAACTCGATTTGGCCGTTGCGCGGGTTGCGCACGATGCGCGCGTTCTCAGAAATCCAGATGGGCTCGCGGGTCTTGTGGCGGTAGACTTGCGATACAAATTGGAGACCGAGCCATGTTCGGCCAGCACTGCGCGAAATTCCTCACGTCGGCCCGGATCGACATACCATTCACTGGCAATATCGTTGACATTGGCCAGCATTTCTTCGGCGCTGTCATATCCGTTGATTTTCACCAGTGCCGCATTGGCATATAGCTGCTTGCCGTCAACCGAAGTACGATAGAAGCCTTCTGCGAGGTTTTCCACGGTTGCCGTATTGCGCCATTCGCTTTCGCGTGCTGTCGCGGAAAGCCGGAAATAACGCAATATCCACAGCAGCAGCAATGCACCCATCACGAGGTTTGTTGTAATCAACCAGTGCGAGTTCACGGATATGTTCCCCAACGCTTCATAAACGCCCATTGCTACCCCCGGTCTTCCGCGGTCTTGGTATCCTGCAAGACACGCATTCCGGGATAAGGCGGTCGATAAAATTTTAGACAATGACAAGAAACCTGACAGCAAACCAAGCGGATGGTTAATGCGTCGTTTGCAAAACAGGGAATGGCGAAGCAAGGGAACGGAAAGTGAGTTGCCGGTATGCCGCCAATTGCCGTAAATATGCGAACCTGCTGAAAAAGGGCGCCAATCATGTCTGCAAAACTCTCCGTCAACCTCAACGCCATTGCCATGCTGCGAAACCGGCGTGACCTGCCATGGCCATCGGTTACCGGGATTGGGGCCATTGCGCTTGAAGCGGGGGCGTCGGGCTTGACCGTGCATCCAAGGCCGGACCAGCGCCATATCCGCTTTTCTGATGTCCCAGCCATACGTGCCCTGATCGATGACCGGTTTGCGGGGTGCGAATTCAACATCGAAGGGTATCCCACTGAAGACTTTCTGGCGCTGTGCATCGCCAATGAGCCGGAGCAGGTGACACTTGTTCCTGATGATCCCTCGCAGCCGACCTCTGACCATGGTTGGGATTTCGTGGCCCATGGCGCAATGCTGGGTGATGTGGTCGCTCGGCTCAAGGACAGGGGTATTCGCGTTTCCTTGTTTTGCGATCCGGATGCCGGGCCGGACATGATTGCCCGCGCGCGGGAAACGGGTGCCGACAGGATCGAACTCTATACCGGACCCTACGGCTCATGCTTCGATGATCCGGTTGAAGCCGGGCACCAGTTGAACATGCTGGCGTCCACGGCAGCGCTTGCCCGGAATGCCGGGCTTGGTGTCAATGCCGGGCATGACCTGACGGTTGAAAACCTGCCGGCACTGGCGAAGGCGGTGCCGAATCTCAAGGAAGTCTCGATTGGCCACAACCTGACTGCGGACGCACTCATTCACGGTATGGCCGGCAGTGTGAGGCGGTTCATCAGCGCCCTGGAGGTCAAATGAGCGAACCCGTAAAGTTTACCGGATTTGGCAAGGATTCTTTGAAATTCCTCAAGGCGCTTGGCTTCCACCAGAACCGGGAATGGTTCCATGAGAACAAGGTGATCTATGAGAGCGAAATCAGGACGCCGATGGGGGATCTGGTGGAGGACCTGACGGTTCGCCTTGCTGCGAAGAAGGTACCGCTCAATGGGGATCGCAAGAATTCGCTCTACCGGGTCAATCGCGATGTGCGGTTTTCCAAGAACAAGGACCCGTATGTGACGCATGCCAGTGCGATGCTGACACGCTCCGGCACCAAGAAGGACAACGGTTTCCTCTATATGCATTATTCGAACGAGCGCAGTTTCATTGCGACAGGCTTTTACGGGCTTGAGGGCGAGGAATTGCGGGCGCTGCGTGAATTGATCTGCCGCGAGCCCGACACCATGGGCAAGCTCGTCACAGGCATGGAAAAGCACGGATACCAGTTGGAAACGGAAGGCGCGATGAAACGCAATCCGCGCGGTTTCGAGGATGTCAACGACGCGCCATTGCAGGGCTGGGTCCGGCTGAAGAACCATGTTTTCATGGAAAACCTGACGCCTGAAATCTTTCAGTCACCCGAACTCGCCAAACGCATGGTGGCAATGGCTGAGAGGTCGATGCCGTTTCTTGATTTCGGTTGGCGGGCGATTGGCAGCGTGCGGGAACAAAAAACTGACTGATTGCAAACAATGGGGAATCACTGAATGGATCTGGCTGACAGTAACACCCGCACTGACCCGGTTGCGCTTGGTGCCCATCAACAGGCGCTTTGGCAAAAACAGCGCCAGCACGTCGCGGAAAATTCGAGCTTTTACCAGAAACTGTGGGATGGGCAGCGGCCTCCGGAGCGCCTTGAGGACCTGGCGCAATTGCCGCTGAGCGACAAGTCGCAGCTTCGCCTTTCGCAGGAAGCGCATCCGCCATTTGGCGACTATCTTGCCGCGCCACGTGACAAGATCAGGCGGTTGCATCGCACATCGGGAACCACCGGCCAGGCGATGAACCTGGCGATGTCTTCGCGGGACTGTGAAATCACTGAAGTGATCGGCGGACGTTGCCAAGCCTCCGCCGGGCTGAAGCCGGGCATGATGGTGGTGCATTGCCTCAATTACCAGATGTGGATGGGTGGTCTGACCGATCACCTGACCCTGGAGCGGACCGGCGCCACAGTTGTGCCGTTCGGTGTTGGAAATTCCGAGACGCTGATCCGCACGATCATGGAGACCGGGATCAGTGCGATCTCTTGCACGCCATCCTATCCGGCAGTGCTGGAAAAAGTGATAGCGGAGAAATTTCCGGGCCTGAAACCAGCCGAACTCGGTTTGAAACTCGGCCTGTTTGGCGGCGAAGCGGGGCTTGATGACCCGGCCCTTCGCAAGCGCTTTCGCGATGTCTGGGGCATGGAGGCGATGAACGCCAATTACGGGGTGTCGGATGTTTTCTGCAATTTCGCTGCCCAATGCAGCCACGATACGCGCCTGCATTACCATGCCAGCGATGTGTTGTACCCGGAACTGATCGATCCTGAAACCGCTTCGCCACTGGCAATTGCCGCAGGGCAGGAAGGCGAACTGGTGCTGACGCATCTGGCACGCGATTGCCAGCCGCTGGTGCGCTTTCGCACCGGAGACATCATTTGCGTTGATGAAACCGAGCCTTGCCAATGCGGGTCGCACGGGTTCCGGTTTCGCGTGGTTGGCCGCTCGGATGACATGGTTGTGGTTCGCGGCTGAACCTGTTTCCGACCATGGTGGCAGCAGTGCTCAACGGCATTGATTTTCTCTCCGGAGACTACCGCATCGTGCTTGAAACCAAACCGCCGTTTGATTTTCTGCCAGTGGTGGCAGAACTTGCCGAAGGGGTCGGGGCTGTTGATGATCAGGCTGGTCAGGTGGAGATGGCGATCGATGCAATCTGGGCGCATCAGCGCGGGTAAGGATAGTGCCGCACGGTACTTTCGTGCGTACCGAGGGCAAGACCCGGCGGGTGGAAAGGCGATACTGATGGGCAAGTTCATCTATGAAACCATTGAGACCTCCTGGACGGCAATGGTGTGCGAACCATCGCGCTCAACCGCCCTGAAAGTCTCAATGCCATGAATGCGGCGCTGATCCGCGATGTGTCGTTGGCCTTTGATGATGCCAACGGGGACGAAGCCACACGCGCCATCATCTTTACCGGCAAGGGAAGGGCGTTTTGTGCAGGGGATGACCGCAATGCCCATGGGCATCCTGAAAATGAGCAACAGGCGCGGGTACTGGTGGATGCAATCCAGCGGGCGACCCGATCGATCGTGTTCGGGGCAAAGCCGGGGTGGGTGCGATCAATGGCTGGGCTGTGGGCGGCGGCTTTGAATGGGCAATCAATTGCGATTTTCCGATCTGGGCGCAAAGTGCAAAGGCCTTCTTTCCGAGGTAGCACTCAATCTGTTCGTCACCGGGGCGGTGACCTCCATCCTGCCCAATATGGTTGGCCTCTGAAAGCTCGCGAAATGCTGATGCTTGGCGAACGTTACAGTGCCTATGAACTGCTGGAGGCTGGTGTTGCCTGGCGGGTGGTGGAGGACGAAGCGCTGATGGATGAGGCGGCAAAGATCGCGATACGCCTCGCATCACAGCCGGTGCTCTCCATGCGGGCGATGAAACGGGTGCTGAACCAGGTCGGGGCGGACGGGATCAACCGGGCACTGGATCTTGAAACCGAGGCAACGGTGGCGGGGTTTCACGGACCCTGAAACGACGAGGCTGCTGAACGATTTTTGAGGGCGTGGCTATTGACGACTAGCCTCCCGCAGCCAGTCTTGCGCCCGCTCCCGGGGCCCGCACTGCCGGACGCACTGCGCGGCAGCGGTGCGAGGCCGCAATTGGTGCAGGCGATGATGCGCGCCGGATCGACATAGGCGCTGGCAGCTTCGATGCGCCTGGCGACCTCATCCGGTGTTTCTATGGCATTGGTCGCAACATCGATGACGCCGACCATGACCTGCTTGTCGGAAAGCAGACGCATCAGCTCGGGCGGAACTTTCGAATTGGCAAACTCCAGCGAAACCTGATCGATGCTGGAGGCGTTGAGGGTGGGGAAGAACGCCTCATATTGGCGCCACTGCTCGCCGAGGGTCTCCTTCCAGTCGATATTGGCCTTGATGCCGTAGCCGTAGCAGATATGGACGGCGGTCTTGCATTTGAGGCCGCGCCTGGCGCGCTCCAGTGCTGCAACGCCCCATTCTGCCGCCTCGGCGGTGAAGGCATTGAAGGCGGGTTCGTCGAACTGGATGATGTCGGCGCCGGCTGCTTCGAGTTCCAGCGCTTCCTGGTTGAGCAAATCGGCAAAGGCCATGGCCATCTCGACCCTGCTGCCGTAATGGCCGTTGGCAATGGTATCGCAGATCGTCATCGGCCCCGGCATGGTGAATTTCAGTTTGCGGGTGGTATGCGCGCGGGTGAATTCAGCCTGGCCTTGTGGATCGGATATTTGCGAGACACAGGGCTGGTGACCGTTGGAACATCCACCACATAGCGGTCATTGCGGATGCCCATCTTGGTTTTCACATCCCAGTCGATACCGGCAACATGCTCCAGAATGCCGTGGACGAAATGGATGCGGAACTGCTCACCCTCACAGATCGTGGAAAGGCCTGCGTCTTCCTGCTCCTTGATCCAGATGAGGGCAGCGTCGCGCTTGGCCTGTTCCAGTGCCTCGCCCTGCAATTGCCATGCGGCCCAGAGTTTTTCGGGTTCTGCAAGCCAGGCTGGTTTTGGCAGACTTCCGGCAATGGCGGTTTCGAACACTGGCTGGTTTCCCTTCGGCTGGCATCAATTCAGGTTCATGCATAGCACAGGTGATACGAACGGCAATCAGTCATGACTGGAAGCCGTGGTTCGATCGGCAGGAATTTGGCGATGCGGTGATTGCATTCATTTTGGTTCCACGGCACAAACCCGATATGAATGCGATCACTGACAACGGTTTTGAAGAGTGCCGATGGGTCGTCAATGGCCTGGGCGTGGCAGCGCTTGCGCATGGTCCGGCTGACGGGGTGCCGATCCTGGCACTGCATGGATGGCTCGACAATGCAGCGAGCTTCTCACGCCTTGCCGAATGCATGCCCGGTGCGCGCCTCGTGGCTCTGGACATGCCCGGCCACGGGCTGAGCGATCATCGTTCGGTTGATGCCGGATACCAGATCTGGGATGACCTGCCGCAATTGCAGGGCGTGCTCGACCAGTTGGGCTGGGAAAAATGCGTGATGCTTGGCCATTCGCGCGGGGCGATGATTGCAGCTCTTACTGCCGCGACACTGCCGGAGCGCGTGAGTGCGCTCGTCACGCTCGACGGATTGTTGCCCTATCCGGTTGAGGATGCGAGCATGATATCGCAATTGCGCTCGCATCTGAGCGACCTCAAGAAACTGGCGAACAAGCCCGTACGGGTATTTGCCAGCCGCGAGGAATTCGTGTCGCGCCGCGCGCGTGGCGGTGAACCTGAAACCATTGCCCGCCAGCTTGCGACGCGCAACCTGCGCCCGGTCGATGGCGGCTATGAATGGCGGGGCGATCCGCGCCTGTCGGCAGCATCGGCGATCAAGCTCAACAAGGGCCAGTGCGAGGCGATGCTGAAGGCGCTCACCATGCCGGTTCTCAACATCTGGGCAACGCATAATGAGCGGCTGAAAAAGCTGATGGAAGCCGCGCGGGTAAGCGCACAACAGCATGTGGCGGACCTGACCAGCATTGACATTCCCGGCCATCACCACTGGCACATGGAAGCGAAACGGCGTGCAGGAGATTGCGCGGAGGATCGAGGGGTTTTTGGGGCGTCCGCTATCATTGAAGCTGATGCAGGCAGGCTTGACGCCGTACCGTACCGACGGTACAGCGACCGGATGAACGCGATTGTCCAGCCAGAATCCGGAGTTTTCGCCGCGCCAGCATGAAGTGCTGGATGCGGTATTGGCGCTGACGGTGATTTAGATGCAGGCTCGATGGCGCAGTTCGTCGCCGCGCAAGCTGCTCCAAGGAAACGCTGTATCGCTGGTTTGGCGACCGTGACGGCCTGCTGACGGCAACGGTGCGGTTCCAGGCGGCGAAGGTGCGGATGCCGGAAATGCCCGAGGGCAAGCTGACGCGCGAGGCGCTGCGCCAGGCGCTTGCCGAATTTGCCATGAGCTGGCTCGGCGTCATCACCGGGGAATTGTCGGTGGCGCTCAACTCGCGCAGCCGTCGGTCATGCCGGCAGCGGCAAGAGCCGGCTTGGCGAGATCGTGTGCTGCATAACGGCCCTTTGCCATGGCGCGGCGATTGTCACCGCTGTTTGCGGCGGGCAAGCACGCCGGCTCGCTGAAATTCGACAGCGAGGAAGATGCGTTTCGCAGCTTTTTCGGCCTCGTTGTCGCTTAGACAATATTGTGATACCGCCTGCTGCTGGGGGAGGAAGCCCGGCATGGCAAGGCGGAAACGGAACGAATGGCAGTCACGGCTGCAGACAGATTTCTCGCCTTGTTCGGGTGAACGGGCGGAAAGAAAACCGCCAGAGGCTGATGCCAAAGGCATGACGACCAACAACCAGTGATCCAACGGGAGACCAATATGCGTGTTTATTATGATCGCGACGCCGATCTCAATCTCATCAAGGGCAAGAAAGTCTGCATCATCGGCTATGGCTCGCAGGGCCGTGCCCATGCGCTGAACCTGAAGGATCTGGGCGCAGCAGAATGTAGCCGTTGCGCTGCGTCCGGGTTCGGCCACGGCCAAGAAGGCAGAGGCCGACGGCTTCAAGGTGATGAGCGTTATGGAAGCCGCAGCCCGGGCCGATCTGATGATGATGGCCACCTGACGACGTTGCAGGCAGGCATCAAGAACGAGATCGCGCCGAACATTCGTGATGGCGCAGCGATTGCCTTCGCGCATGGCCTCAACGTTCATTTCGGCCTGATCGAGCCGAAGGCGAGCGTTGACGTTGTGATGATCGCGCCAAAGGGCCCCGGCCATACCGTGCGCGGCGAATACCCAGAAGGGCGGCGGTGTGCCGTGCCTCGTCGCGGTGCATCAGGATGCGTCTGGCAATGCGCTGGAACTCGCACTCTCCTATGCCTGTGGCGTTGGTGGTGGTCGCTCCGGCATCATCGAGACCAATTTCCGCGAGGAATGCGAAACCGATCTCTTCGGCGAACAGGTCGTGCTTTGCGGTGGTCTCGTCGAGCTGATCCGCGCCGGTTTCGAAACGCTGACCGAAGCCGGTTATGCGCCGGAAATGGCCTATTTCGAATGCCTGCATGAAGTGAAGCTGATCGTTGACTTGATTTATGAAGGCGGCATCGCCAACATGAACTATTCGATCTCCAACACGGCCGAATGGGGCGAATATGCCACCGGCCCGCGTATCATCACTGCCGAAACCAAGGCGGAGATGAAGCGGGTTCTGCATGACATCCAGAGCGGCAAGTTCACCCTGAATGGATGCAGGAATGGCATTCGGGTGCAGCGCGCTTCAAGGCGACGCGCCGCCTCAATGACGAACATCCCATCGAGGCCATCGGCGAAAAGCTGCGCGGCAGATGCCATGGATCGGCAAGAACAAGCTGGTGGACAAGGCCAAGAACCAAGGGCCGATCCACGGCATTCGATCCCGCTCGCTTGCGCTTCGCCTTCGGCTCAACATGCGCGCTCGCGTGGGCGGAATCGGCAAGAACAAGCAAGGGGCCGCGGTCAGACTGCGCCCCTTCGCATTTTTAGGCTTTGGTATGGTGCTTCAGGCCCGGATTTCTTCCTGGCCGTGGTTGGTAAGCGTCATGAATAGTACGATTGCGATGATAGCAAATCCAGGAAGATCACGCTGGTGATTACCGTGCCGTGCCAAGGCCACCATAGGTCTTGGCCTGTGAAAGGAAGTCTCCGAAGGAAAGGCACCCGAACGGCCTGGTGAAGATAGGCGAGCCAGAAGCCGATCACCGCGTCAAGGCCTAGCAGGAAATATCCCAATGCCAGGGATGCGATGATCATCCCGAACAGGATCCTGGTTCCAAGGCATTCAAGGCCAAACTGCTCGCGATCAGGTCACCGGCGGATGCCGCGCAAGGCTTCAAGAGAAATGGCCAGCCAGCTTAGAAGGCTTCACGTTTTGCAGCAGCACCTGTGGATCGAAAGAGTGCCTTCAGATCGGTACCAACCGAATGTCAGTGTGCCAGCAGGCCCGTAAACAAGGCGGTAGTCACGGTGAGCGGAACGCCGAAATTGTCCACGAGGTTGTTCGTCACAAGCGTGCCAACGATGCTGATCAGCACCACGGCAAGCCAGTAGGCCCAAGGCAGCAACGCTTCTGGCGTTAAATTGCAGCACCAATGCACCAGCCAGGACTGCGGTCATGATGAGTGAGGTATTGGTGAGGCCGAAGCGATTGACTGCCAGGTAATCGGCAGCTGTTTTCCCATTGTCACGGCCATCAGTTTGATAAGCCAGAAATCATGGGTGATGAGCGGTACGCGGTTTTGCATGATATTGCCTTTCGAGGAAAGAAAGAATTGGCATCAGCCCATCAGGCCGACGCCGATTACGGAGCGTTGCCAGTGTCCTTGAGTTGGTGTTGACCTGCAGGATCGGATTGCCGCGCGGAGCGCGTGCAGTGCCGCATCAGCGGCCTGTCAATATGCCCAGGCTGTGGATTTAGCGGACGCATTCCGTTATGGCTGCGTCCCGTATGCGGTTTCAGTCGGCATCGCAGCACTAGCGGCAGCGACAGTTGCTGGCTGCCTTTGCTGAACATCGGATATGACAGATTTGAAGCGAAGTCAGGTCGCCTAAACCGGATGATTGACCGAAACATCTGCCTGTGCGTGGGGCACAAGGTAAGATTTCTCCGCAGTGAAAGCCGCCACCGGTGCTATCACCAATGCCAGGGCAAGCAGGAACTGCTTCATGATTTTCACCTTTTCAGGTTTGATCTGAAGGATTTGATGGCGTGTAAAGTTGGTTCAAGTATAATCAACCGCAAACCGGGACTATCAAACTTCAGATTACAGTTGGCTGACAGTAAATCAGCGATCTCTAGCCGGACTTTTTGCAATTGCTGACAAAACCAATCCTGTCGCTTTGCCAAGGCGCTTAGCAGCTCTTCGGCTGGAGGCAAATCCGTAAGTTTTATGGAAAGGATCAACCTTGCGAACACCGGAGTTTTCTTCATGACCCTGAAACGCCGCCACCTGAATTTGGCATGGGCACGACCTGCGCGGACAAGATTACACCAAGGCAGTTGTGCGCGCCGTTCGCGATGCGCTGTGGCACAATTCACTGACCTGTTGCGGCGGCGCCAGGCAGGACCCGTCGGAAATGATCGCGTTGCAATCTAATAGCGTCGCGCGGCCTGATCTTGTTGACCGTGATGAGGTGGCAAAGGTGTTTCCGTATGGCGATATCACCGTCACGGCGGAAAAGGGCGCGACTGATCAGGCCATGCCGACACTCGGCGGGGTCACGACCATCGCCATTGCCGGCAGTGCAGGTCTGGCTGACGCGTTTAGGTTTTTCGCTTTGCAGCCATTGCATCAAGCGCGGCGTTGAAATCCCGGCTGGCGGCATGCGCGGTCACTGCTTCCGAAGAAGGCTGTGCCCAGACTGGCAGCCGCCAATCGGCGGGTCGCGTGGTCGAGATTGGTCGGAAACGCATAGCCCTCGGCGGCAGGCGGCGATGGCGTCGTTTAATCTCGCCTCGCTCATGGCTGCGTCGAGAAGTGCCGGGTAAAGCGCCTGGCGCAGGCAACTGGTCTACCGTTTCCATCGCCTGGCCAAAGGCTGACGACACCTGCAACAGGTTTGCCATCCGGTAGATATTGGTGGAGCGGTTGAGCCTGCAGCATGCATCAGCGCTGGTTGAAGAACACCGCATCGCCCATTTCGAGCGGCAATTGCGCATGGTGACGGTTGAAGTGCTCCTGAACCCGCTGTCTCGAACAGCACATAGCCATGCGAGAAATTCTGGCTGTAGGGCAGGAAAAGTGTCGGCCCGGCTTTCGAGCGCATGTCGCAGTCGGCAACCGCGCCCTGTAGCGTCATGAAGGGCGAAATCTCGTGGCAGGAAGCGGGTAGCGAGCCTCGATCGGTGCTCATGAAGCCAAGGTGATAGTCGTGATGGGCGCTTTGCGCGGCACCGCCGGGGTTCACGCGGTTGACCTGCGCCGTCATCTGGTAGTCGGGGCCGAGCCAGGCGAGCGAGGCCAGCGCAATTGCGGGTGAGGCATAGTAGCGGGAAGGTTTTCTGGCCCGCCTCGCAGTGCTTCTGCAATGCGTGTTCCAGACCCGGTCATTGGCGCCGGGCTTGGCGAAATGCGATCGCCGCCGCCTGTTCGTCTCGTGCTGGCTGGCGATCATCTGCGCGAAGAAGTCTCCGTGGCGCGGTCCACCACACTGATGTCCGCCATGGCGCGCTTGATGACAATCACGCCGGGGCCTGAGCGCAGCGCATGTGCCCATTCGCGGCCAGTGAGCGTGTCATGTCCGGTCCATGCGCGCCTTTGGCACGGCGTCGCCATATCATAGATCAGGACATTCTGCTCACAGCCTGCCGCATGGGGCCAATCTGCCAGATCCGTCTGCCTCGCAGGTTTCGGCAGCAAAGCGTGGCGAGGTCAGCACCATCGCGCGACAGCCATGTTCGCATCCGTGCGGCGTGTTGCCATTGTGAAAGCTTGTCGACTGCGGTCACTGCATTTCCTTCACTATATCAGTGCGCTTGCTCAACCCTTGTAGGGGTTCCACGGCACGGAAAAATACGGGGATGAGCAATAGGTAACGCGGCCATCAGCCGTGCGCCAGTTGTTCCACTTGGCGCGGTAGCCGGGCTTGCTGCTTGCGCACCATTGTGTATGGCCGGGCGTCGCTATCGCTTTCTTGGTGGTTTCCTTGATGTACCAGTCGGCAAACATGATCGGGGCCAGCTGGGCGTGTGAGAGGGCAACGCCCTGTGCCAGAATGGCAGTGGCAAGCGCAATCTTTGCGACGAATTTGAATGATGACATCAGGGTTTCTCCAATTGGCATTGCTGCAATCATGCGCTGGGAGCCGAGCTTGTGCAATATCGCCGGGCAGAAAAATAGGTCAGCAATGTTGACATAAATTGAAAAGCGTGATGAGGATTTCTCCGCTTGTTGCCGGAGGAATTTTCAATGGGCATGGAACAGCTTTTTGCCACGCGGATGGAGCGTGTGCGTGCGTCCGAAATACGTGAATTGCTGAAATTGCTGGACCAGCCGGACATCCTGTCGTTTGCGGGTGGAATTCCTGACCCCGCGCTGTTTCCGGCGGCTGATTTTGATGCCGCTTATTCCGGCGTTTTGCGCAGCACTGCAGCAGGCAGCGCGTTGCAGTATTCGGTCAGCGAAGGTTATCTGCCCTTGCGCCAGTGGCTGGCGCAGCACATGGCGTCTATTGGTATTGCCTGCACGGCTGAAAACATTCTCATCACTTCCGGCTCACAACAGGCGCTTGATTATCTGGGAAAACTGTTTCTCTCCCCCGGTGATACCGCCCTTGTCGGCTGGCCGACCTATCTGGGCGCCCTGCAGGCGTTCAACGCCTATGAACCGAATTATGATCGGCTCGACGTGATGGCCAATCGCGATCCGGCAGCCATTGCCGTGACTGCGTCTGAAAAGGGCGGCAAGGTGAAGTTTGCCTATCTGTCTGCGGATTTTGCCAATCCGACCGGCGAGACGCTTGGAGAGGCGGGACGCAACCGCTTGCTTGACCTTGCCGAGGCGCTCGACATTGCGGTGATCGAGGATGGTGCCTACCAGGCCTTGCGCTATGGTGGCGAACCAGTGCCGCCAATCCTGTCGCTTGACCTCGCGCGACATGGCGGTGACATCGAAAGGACGCGCACGATCTATTGCGGCAGCTTTTCCAAGACGCTTTCACCCGGCTTGCGGGTTGGCTGGGTGGTGGCTGCCAGCAATGTCATACGCAAAATGGTCTTGATGAAACAGGCGGCAGACCTCCACAGCGCGACGATCAACCAGATGGCAATTCTCGAGGTGGCGCGCGGCGGTTTTGATGCGCAAGTGGCCAAGGTCCGCAAGGCATATGGGGCGAGGCGGGATGCAATGCTGGATGCGCTTGCGGAGTTCATGCCGGCCGGCGTCAGCTGGACGCAACCGGCAGGTGGCATGTTTGTCTGGGTAACGCTTCCGCCGGGTATGGATGGCGCCAGGTTGCTGGCAAAATCACTGGAAAGCGAGCGTGTGGCATTCGTCCCCGGTCAGGCGTTTTTGCAGATGGAAGATGGTGCCAACATGATCCGGCTCAGCTTCTCCTGCGCCGATGCGGCAAAGATCAACGAAGGCATGAAGCGGCTCGGCGAGGTTGGTCAGCAGCGAAGTTTGAGCTTTGCTGCCTGACCACTGGATGATGGACCATTCGGCACAAGGATTGCTGTCTTTTCCCCACAGGAAATCTGTTACGAGGAAAGGCAGGAAAAATGAGCTTTTTTGGTACATCTGTCTCAAAAGGGAACAATCTGGTCGGCGCGGGCGCAGCTACAGCACAGGATGCTACCCCCAGTTTCAAGGCAGGCATGCGATCCGTCGTCATGACGCAAGAACGACGCGGCGAGCGGCGCAATCGTACGCTCAGACCGGCATTGCTGTCCTTCAATGGCGGTACGCTGAAAGCCGAAGCCGTCATTCGTGACATCAATGCAAATGGTGCAAAGATCAGGTTGACGGAGCCGCATGGCCTTCCCCATGAAGGCGTGGCGGTGTTCAAGGACGAAACCGGCAAGTCGCAGGAACACAAGATGCGCATCGTATGGCGATTGAAAAACGAAGCGGGCATCAGGTTCGTCTGACATGCGGCAGGAATCGAAGCCTGCCAGCAGGTTCTGCGCCATGAGTTGAGCGCTGGTGCCACATGCTCTAGGCTGGCAACGATTCCTGCAAGCAATTTCAGAAAGTTGTTCATGGCCCTGCGCATTGCCACCTTCAACGCCGAAAACCTGATGCAGCGCTTTTGATTTTCAGGCTATCGCAACGAGTTGCGGCGTGACCGCACCTTGCAGATGATCGATGTGAAGGACGAGCAGCAGTTCAGGGATCTGGAACAGGCGCGCGTCATCGCCCATGCCGATGACAAGATGCAACTCACGGCACTTGCCATCAGTGACACCAATGCCCGACATCATCTGCCTGCAGGAGGTGGAAAACCTGTCTGCATTGCAGTCTTTCGAATATGGCTATCTCTTCAAGATGGCGGGCGCTGGCTATATGCGCAAAATACCTGGTCGAGGAAATGACGGGCGCGGTATCGATGTAGCGGTCATGACCCGTGACGAGACTGCGGATGGCGACGAAATCAAATTCGTGAGCCTGCAGAGCCATGCGCAATACACCTATGAGAGTGCGGGTGTGTTCAACAGGGAATTGAAGGAAATAGGGGAATTACCGCATGAACGGGTGTTCCGCCGCGTTGCCGGAGATCGATCTCAGGGTTGGCGGCAAGCCGATTTCGCTGTTTGTTGTTCATCTCAAATCCATGGGTCCTGCCAAGAATGGTATCGAGGGCAGGAACTGACCATGCCGATCCGCCTCGCCGAGGCGCGCACTGTGCGGCGGATCGTTGAAGACAAGTTCCAGGGCAAGACTGCCAACAAGCGCTGGCTCATTTGCGGTGACATGAATGATTACCGCGAAAAGATCACGGTGGCTGGTGACCGGCATTCGGGCTACAGCTACGCGCATGTGCGGGAGGAAAAGGCCGGCTTTGACCCGCTGGTCTCGGACGGGTTTTCCGTCAACCTGGCTGAACGGCTGGAGCCGATGGATCGCTGGACGCTCTATCATTCGCGCGGCCCGCAGGAACAGCATCTGTGCCAGCTTGACTACATCCTTGCCTCGCCTTCGCTTGCCGAGCGCAACCCCAAGGCCAGCCCGTCGATCATCCGCAATGGCCAGCCGTGGAGAACGCCGTTTCCTCCCGGACAGGAGGTTGAGCGCTATCCGCGTATCGGTTGGGACCGCCCCAAGGCCTCCGACCATTGCCCTGTTGCCGTTACGCTCAACATGACATGAGCAACGATCTCGTTCACCTGTCGAATGCCCAGGCAATTCTGGTCAAGGGCCTGCATCCGTTCGAGGTTGAAAATCACGACGCCATTGCAGCCACCTGGCAGCGTTTGCGGGCTGAAAATCCGGCGCTCTATAATGGGCGAACGGTACTGGCGGAAAGCTGGAATGTCCATGACGGGATTTTCAGCGCGGTTTGCCGAGAGGTCGATTACGCGACCCTGCTTCACTGGCTCAAGGGACCAAAGGGGGATGGTCGGGCGGTGCCGCTGCATTTTTATGCGGCGCCAGCCATCATTTCCGGTGACGGAAAGGCCATCATGGGGCGGATGGCTGCCCATACAGCCAATGCTGGGCGCATCTATTTTCCCTCGGGTTCGATGGAGCGGGAAGATTTCACCGATGGCATGGCAGATTTCGCCGGCAATATGCGTCGCGAAGTGCAGGAAGAGACCGGTCTTGATCTGAATGATGCGAGGGCAAGCCAGAGATATATGCTGTGGCAAGGCAGCGGTGTCGCGGCGCTGATCCGCGAATATCGCTTCGAGGAAACTGCCGAAACGCTGCGCCGGAAGATGCTGGAATTTTGTCGCTCCGAAAAAGCGACGGCGAGCTCGAAGACATCATGGCCTTTGGGCCGGGAGAAACAGACCCGCCATGCCCGGTCCGATGCGGGCATGGCTGGAGCAGTTTGAAGGGTGATCACCCTTCGAGAATACGGCGTGCCACGGAGAGCTCGGAAAGGCATCCGGCATCATCGCCATCGGCCTGACGGTCGAGCGCGCGCTCCAATGCGACTTCAACCTTTGCCATGAGATCGCTCGACAGGTCCTTGTCGCGAGCTGCCGATCTGACAAGCTCGGTGGTTGCGTCGCATTCCCCGGCGATTGCCGGATTTACGAGCGCCATTGCACCCGCAAAGAAGGCTGCCGCAGCGAGCGAGGCCAATGACTGACGCGGCGTAGCAGCGGTTTGATTGTCCGATGCGTTTTCGGTGTCTTTTGCAAAGTCGTGGATTTTCATGATGGTCCCTCGTTCCTCGTCATTCCCCAACACCTGCGCAGATTTGCAGTCAAATCAGGCGCGGTATCGGTCAAATCGGGGTAAGTTGCGGGAGAAATTCCGGCCATTTCACGGCAGGGCGTGGAGAAGTCCATCCGGGGCTTGCCTTGGGATTGCAAAAGCTGTTGTGTTGGAACGAGCACAGGGGTGTTGCCGGGGACAGACGGAGACCGGAATGTGGATCATCAGGGTTTTGACATTTTGGCTGCTGGGCACGTCATCCCTGATGGCGGCAGTACTTTCGGAACCCGAGATGCGTTCCGTGCTGTCGGGAAATTCGATCATTTCTCCCGATTTCGGGTGTGTTTATTATGATCCGTCGGGCAAATCGGTCAGCGTTATCCGCTCTGGCGAGAAGTTCGACGGGCGCTGGATCATCAAGGATGGACTATACTATTCAAACGGGCAATGCGGCCTGACGGGATGCACGCTGGACGGCGAATGGCCGTCCTTTACCTTCAACCGGACGGATGGCGGCTATACGCAGCCGGTCATCGTCATCAAGGGAAATTACTGCGAAAAAGATGGCATTGTTTCATGATCTGGAGACGCTGGCTCTCCATGCCGGGCATGTGCCCGATAGCGAACACGGCTCGCGGGCCGTCCCCATTCACCAGACCACCTCATACGTGTTCCAAGATGCGCGCCATGCGGCTGCACTCTACAACATGGAAGAGGGAGGCCACCTGTATTCCCGGATTTCCAACCCGACTGTCGCCGTTCTCGAACAGCGCATTGCGGCGATGGAGGGCGGGGCGGCCTGCGTTGCCACGGCATCGGGCATGGCGGCACTGCATTGTGTGGCGACGATGCTTGCAAGTGCTGGCGACCATATTGTTTCGACCGCACAGCTTTACGGCGCGAACATAAACCTGCTGAAGAACACGCTGCCCCGCTTCGGAGTTGAAACGACATTCGTGCATGGTCGTGACCATGCCGGCCTTGCTGCGGCGATCCGTCCGAACACCAAATTTCTGTTCTGCGAGATGATCGGCAATCCGGGCCTGGACGTGCTTGATGTCGAAGCAATCGTGAAGATTGCGCGTGAGGCAGGCATTCCGGTGGTGATGGATGCCACCTTCTGCACGCCATATCTGATCAAGCCGCTCGATCATGGCGTCAATGTCGTCATTCACTCGGTCACGAAATGGATGGGTGGGCACGGTACCACCATTGGCGGGGCGATAGTCGATGGCGGCAATTTCGACTGGGGGCAGAAAGACAGCGAAGGCAATAATCGCTGGCCAACTCTGACGGCGGCGCATTATGCGCTGGACGGCATCGTATTCTGGGAAGAGTTCGGCCCGATTGCACTGACGCAACGCATCCGCGCGGAAGCGATGTACAATTTCGGCCCGTCGCTGGCACCGCTCAGCGCCTTCCTGCTGCTGCAGGGTATCGAGACGCTGCCGCTGCGCATGGAACGGCACATGCGCAACACGGCTGACCTTCTTGCCTTCCTGCAAGGCCATGACGCGGTGAGCTGGGTGCGCCATCCTTCGCTCGAAGATCATCCCGATCACGAGGTCGCAAAGCGGCTGCTGCCGAAGGGGGCTGGATCCGTGATTGCGTTCGGCGTCAAGGGTGGGCGCAAGGCAGGTGCTTCATTCATCGAGAATGTGCAGGTGGCTTCGCATCTGGCGAATGTTGGCGATGCCAAGACGCTGGTCATTCATCCGGCATCGACCACGCATTCGCATATCTCTGCCGAAGACATGAAGACGGGGGGATTGTCCGACGACATGATCCGGCTTTCGGTAGGGCTTGAAAATATCGACGACCTGAAATCTGATTTTGACCGGGCACTGAAGATTGCCGCGCGCGCAGCGGGGGCCATGTAATGCATTTTGAAGTAAATGGAATTCCGACTTATGCGTCAACCGGCGGGCGCAAGCATGACCCGGACAAGCCGTGGATCGTGTTCTTGCATGGTGGCAGGCTTCAGCCATCTGACCTGGGTGCTGCAGACAAGGGCGCTTGCCTATGATGGCTGGAACATTCCTGGCGCTAGATCTGCCGGGGCACAATCAGCAGCGGGACAGCAATGGGCGATGTCACCTCGATGGCGCAATGGACCTTTGCCGCAATGGATGCTGCCGGTTGCCAGGAGAGGCGGTAGTCTGCGGGCACTCAATGGGCGAGGCTTATTGCGCTGGAGATGGCACGACTGTCACCTCAGCGTGTCAGGGCAATGGTGTTTTGTTGCGACTGCCGCCGCGATCCCGGTAAATGCCGCGCTGATCGGCATGGCGGAAAGTGCTGAACACAAGGCTTTCCAGTCGATGATATCCTGGGCGCATGGGGCTGATGCGCATATGCACGACAATACCTGGCCGGGCGGCAGTCATGTCAATTTCGGCATCGACGTGATGCGGCTCAACGCACCGGGTACCCTTGCCGATCTCAAGGCATGCGCAAATTATGCAGGCGGAACGGAAGCTGCGGCTGCGGTCAAATGTCCGGTGCTTTGCATCTTTGCAGGCCAGGATAAGATGACGCCACTCAAGGCCGGAAGGCGCTTGCCGACACCCTGCCAGCCCGGGAACTGGTTATCGTCGCCAATAGCGGGCACACCATTCCCACGGAGCGTCCGCGTGAAGTGAATGCGGCAATGCGCGAATTTCTTGGCAGGTTATGATCATGAACAATATTGAAAAGGTGGTTGTCATCGGTGCTGGCACCATGGGCTCGGGCATTGCAGCAGCTGCCGCGAGTGCTGGGCAGGTAGTGGTGCTGCTCGACATTGCCGGGCCGCAAGTTGAGCGCAATGCGCCTGCCGAACGGGGGCTGGAGCGCATTCGGCAGTCCAATCCGCCGCTGCTGCTGAGCGAAAACGACATCAACCGGATATGGCTCGGCAATGTCGAGGATGACCTCGCCATGATTGCCGATGCCGACTGGATCGTCGAGGCCGTGGTTGAGCGGTTGCCGGTCAAGCAGGCGCTCTATCGCGCGATGCTGCCATATCTCAAACCCGATGCGATCATCTCGTCCAATACCTCGACCATTCCGCTGGCACTGCTGACAGAAGGCCTGCCCGAAGATGTGCGCAAGCGTTTCTGCATCACGCATTTCTTCAATCCGGTGCGTTACATGCGCCTTCTGGAACTGGTGCAGGGGCCGGAAACCTCTGATGATGTGATCAAGCGTGTTGGCGATTATTGCGACCAGTTGCTCGGCAAGGGGCTGGTGCATTGCGCTGACACGCCCGGGTTTCTCGGCAACCGTGTTGGTGTTTTCGCCATGCAGTCGGCGATCCATGAAGCCGTCTCGCTTGGCCTGCCGATCGAGGATGCCGATGCGGTTTTCGGGCGTCCGCTTGGCATTCCCAAGACCGGTGCCTTGCGCTTTACGATCTGATCGGGCTCGACCTGATGGCGGATGTGGTGCGCTCGCTGCGCTCGATCCTTCCCACGCAGGACCCGTTTCACAAGTGGGTGCGGAAAATGCGCTGATCAATTCGCAGATCGGAAGCTTCAACGGCAACAGGGCAAGGGCGGTTTCTATGCCCGTATCGATGGCAAGCCGATGGCGCTTGACCCTTACCCGAGCGGGCAATGGCGCGAGCGGCAAAAGCCGGCGGATGCCATTGTTGCGGTTGGCGAGGCGGTAGACCCAGCGGCGCTGATTGCCCTCGAAGGCAAGGCCGGGCAATTCGCCTGGAATGTGCTGGCGCGGGTGCTGACCTATTCGGCGGGATTGATCGGTGAAGTGACCGACAGTCCGCAGGACATCGATGACGCGATGAAGCTCGGCTATAACTGGATCGAAGGGCCGTTCGAATTGCTCGACCGTATCGGAACAGGGGCCTTTGTCGCCCGGCTCGAAGCCGAGCAGGGCGGTTCCGGCCTTTCTCAAGGCAGCATCCAATGCGCGTTTTATGAGGTTGAGGATGGCGCCTGACGGTTCGCCATGGCAATGGCGACTATCATCCGGTTGCCTTGCCGGAAGGCGCGGTCCGCTTCTCGATGCTGCGCAGAACCTTGCAGCCCGATTACGAGAATGAGAGCGCCAGCGTTTTTACGCTCGATGGTGATGTGCGGCTCGTGGAGTTTCATTCCAAGGCCAATGCGCTGGACGAAATGTCTGTCGAGGCGCTGGACCATGCGGCGGAAAATCCCGGCAATGGCATCATCATCCACAATGACGCCCAGCATTTCTCGTCCGGCGTCAACCTCAACCGTTTCCTGACAATGATCGATGCGCAGGACTGGGACGGCATCGAACGCTTCCTCCTTGCCTTCCAGAATGCGGTTCACAAACTGCAACAACTCAAGAAGCCGGTGGTGGGAGCGCCGACGGGCCTTGCACTTGGCGGCGGGCTGGAAGTCCTGCTGCATTGCAAGTCGCTGATGGTGCATGCCAATTGCGTGATGGGCCTGGTCGAGCCGCTGGTCGGCGTGATACCGGCGGGCGGCGGCGTGAAGGAAACCTATCGCCGCTGGTACAAGCAGAGCGGCGATGCATCACAGGCTGCCATCAAGACGTTTGACCAGATATTTGACGGCGTCTCTGGCACTTCGCCGTTGCTTTCGGCAAGGCTTGGTTATTTCAATTCCGGCACGGGGGATGGCGTATCGGGGCGCGACATGATCGTCGCCAATCGCGACAGGCTGGTTACTGCGGCCCTGCAGCGGGTTACCTCGCTCAACCATCATCTCGACGAAGGCGGCAGATGGCCGGTTCCTCTCGCCCCGGCCGAGGTTGTCGAGACACTGATCGCTGCGCGCAAGGCGCTGCATGGTGCGAATTTCACAGCACATGACGAAACGGTGGCGCGGGCGCTTGCCTCGATCTTCACGGATGCCAAGCCGTTCGAGGTTGAAAGCGACTGGGAGTTTTACGACCGTGAGCGCGCGGCTTTCATCTCGCTGGCCAGAACGCCTGAAACGCGGGCACGCATTGCGCACATGCTTTCAACCGGTCGTCCGCTTCGCAACTGAATGGCGAAAGTTTGAATCAAGTCTTAACGAAACACTTAGCGCTTGATACAAGTATTGAGTGTATCAGGTTTCAGGCCGGGTCCCCACACCACACCACCCGGCCAGTCGCAGGCTCGACGAACCGACCCCCACACCAAAACAGGGCGGAGGCGACAAAACCTGGTTTTGCTGTCTAGAAGAGCTTGCGGTCTGGGGAGCTTGCGCGACCGTTCCAAATCTGTTCAATGGGAACAGTTCCAACCATCTGGATGAATCCCATGAAACTCTGGTACTCCCCCGCTTCGCCATTTGTTCGCAAGGTTCTGGTCGTTGCCCATGAAACCGGCCAGATGGGTGATCTTCAGGTCACGGATGCATCCACCAATGCAGTCAATCGCAACATGGAACTGGTCCGGGACAATCCTTCGGGAAAGATCCCCGCACTCGTGCTAGATGACGGAACCGTGCTTTTTGACAGCCGGGTGATTTGCGCCTATCTCGATTCCCGCCATTCCGGCAAGAAGCTGGCGCCACAGGATGGCCCGATCCGGTTTCAGGACATGATGCTGGAAGCGCTCGGCGACGCCATCATGGATGCTGCGGTGCTTGCCAGATATGAAGCTGCCTTGCGTCCGGAGCCGTTACGCTGGGCTGCATGGAGCGAGGGCCAGATGGCGAAAGTCACTTCCTCCCTCGACCAGTTGGAAGGCCCGTTGAGCGCCATGCTCAAGGGTGAGCCGACCATGGGACTCATTGCCATTGCCTGTGCGCTTGGATATCTCGATTATCGCTTTGCCGATATGGGTTGGCGCGATACGCATCCGAAGCTGGCGCAATGGTTCACGGAAATTTCCAGCCGCCCATCCATGCAGGCAAGTGCTCCCGAGGCGTAGCCGCCGGTCATTGGCATGAGGGGCTGCAAGACCTCAAGGGGCCTAAAGGCGCCTCAAGGCTTGTTTCGCCTTACATCCGAGGGTCGTTTGCCAAAGCTGCGGTGAAAGCAGCGGGCGAAATAGGAACTGGATGAGAAGCCGCATTGCAGCGCCACTTCCATTGTGGAGATGTTGGTGTGCATGAGCAATTCGCGCGCCTTTTCCAGCCGCAGGGCAAGATAGTATTTGGCTGGCGAAGCCTTCAGGTTGCGTTTGAACATGCGCTCGAGATTGCGAACGCTGGTGTTGATCTTTTCGGCGATCTCGACATTGGACAGGGGAAATTCGATATTGGCCAGCATCAGCCTTACTGCTGTCTGGACCGCGGGAGGCATTGTCTCCATCCGCGCAACCGAACCGGAGCGCTGCGAGACACCGGCATTGCGGATCCGGTCAAGCTGGAAATTGTTTGCGACCTTGAGTGCAGCGCCTTCGCCATGATCCTCGCCAATGATCTGCAGGACAAGTTCCAGGCTCGATATGCCGCCTGACGAGGTGTAGCGATTGTTGTCGATGACATAGAGATCGCTGACCATGGCTATGTCTGGAAATTCCTCCTGGAAGGCCGGCTGGTATTCCCAGTGCAAAGTGCACTTTGCCTTGTTCATCAATCCGGCACGCGCAAGGATGAAGGTGCCGGAAGATATGCCTCCCAGCTTGATCCCGGAGCGGTCGAACTGCTTCAACCTGGAATGCAGGCGGGACCTGTAGGGCGGATTATTGTCATAGCTTGAAACAACGAACAGATAGTCGGAGCGAATATCCTGGCCAATATCCCCCTCGACCGCCATCACTATGCCGTTGGAGGCGCGTGACGGTTTGCCATCATGGCTCAGCAAGTGCCAGTCATAGGTCTTGCGTCCAAGAACGTAATTGGCAGCACGCAACCCTTCTATCGCTGACATCAGGCACAGGGCCGAGAAATCATCGATGAGCAGGAAGCTCATATGGGTCACGCCATTTCTGTCTGGCATTGTGCGGGTTCCAGCGCGAATAATTCACGCCAAATAGCATGTTCCATTGCGAATGCTAATGGAAATATTGCGATCCGGCTGTGGGGCGTGTCGCAAATTTACTATTCTTCCAGGGCCTTTGATCCCAGGAATTGCGATGCAATCCAGGAATGAAAATGATGGGTGGATTCATCCATCACCGGGGAGAAATGCCCGCCATCAAAGGCGCTCGCCTTGCGCCCGCGCTGCATGCTCTCGACGACGCCCACATCCTCGACGAAGACGCTCTTCCAAAGTTCGGAATTGCGACTGCGCATGTCGAACCAGTCTTCACCCTGAATGGCCGGGTCGGTGTAATCGTGACATGCTCGATGGTCCTGCCATTGTCGACAGGTTCGAGAATGATTGCAGTAGTCACTTGTGAACACCCATCAGTACATTGGGGTAGATCGCCAGATATTCGGCATTGCTGTTCCAGCGTGCGGGCAGGTCAGGAAATTCCTTGAACTTGCGACCTTCAGCATCAAAGCTGTAGGATACGCAGGGCGGGTCAACTGCCCCGACGCGGTCCGTTCCAGAATGTTCTCATCCTCAAGGCGGCTATAGCTGTTGAGACCGGGGTGAATGAACGGTGGTAGCTTTCGCAATAGTTTTCGACCGCTAGTTTCCAGTTGGTGTCGACTTCCAGCTTGGATGATTCCGGCCCGCCGTGATAGACCGGCCTGTCGTAATCGCTTCCATCGCTCGGTCGCGAAATATTCCTCGAAGAGGCACCGTCGCCCGACAGGTTGACAAAACGACGTCGAGATAGACATGGCTGCGAATTTCGACGGGTCCCAGGGGGTCGACTTGTCGATGGAGGGGTGTTCGTGGATACCGGGACCACCGACATGCGGTGTCTGCTTTGGATTCACCCTTCAGATTAGCACCAGGCGTGATAGGGGCAGCGGATCAGGCCTGTCGTATTCTTCGCCTCATCAACGAGGACCACGCCACGATGGCGGCGAATTCTGGAGACGCGGACCTGGTTGTCGCGATCGCGTACCAGAAGCAGCGGTTCGCCCGAGGGAAGGTGATCGGCTTCACATCGCCGACATTGGGTACATCCTTGACGAGCTTCGATCCCGGTCCAGTTGGGACGGGCAGCTGGCTGCTTCAGCCTGCGTCGACGCCGCGTCGGCATAAAGCCAGTTCAGCAGGCCCTGGGCCATGGCGATGAGTGCAGAAGCGTTTTCAAGCTCCTCGCGGGTGACATTGTTTGAGGAATGAACATTGTGTTTGTTGGCTTTCAGGTCGGTTGAAGGGCGTGTCGCTATCAGGCAAGAATGACAGATCGAAATGGCTTGCTGAAGTCTTGGAAGCGACGCCGATGTCGCGATATTCCGCGTCGTGATTCAGCTTCCCTTGACCGGGAATTGTTACTCATGTTGTGTATGTGGATACGCATGTGCCAGCATTTGTGCCAATAAACGGCACAGAGTTGTTGATCTTACGGCATTGATCGTGGCGGGTGTTGACCTTGCGGTCAGCATGTGTTGCGATTGCGCCAGGCGAAACGAGTCACGGTGGAAGATCGCTGGCGTACCAAAAAGGGGTAACACCGCCGTTTCCAAAGTAGAAACTCGCCGAAAGGGAACCGGTGCCTGGAACAAATCAAACGTCATCGGGAAGTATTGATGACAAAAAATGTGGAAAGACCTGAGGGGCAAACCCCTTCACAAGCAAATTGCGAAATGGGCCAGCGAAGCCCGTGAAGGCGCAATGGATCATGGTCTCGCGCTGTCCTCTGCTGGAGCAAGCCTACGGCTGCTATGCCATAACAACTTGCTCACGCGCAGGAAGGCAAAGAAGGGCGGCATCCTCAAGATGCAGATGATGCATCAAGGAAGCCAAGGACCCGCGCAGCTATGGCTGATCAAATGGCCAATGTCACCCGCCAGTGCAATGACTACCTGGTTCGCTACACCAAGGACTTCACCTTTGAAGGCCATCTGATCGAAAGCTGAAATCAGCAGAAGACGCCACCGAATACGCTGAATGTCCGCAAGGGCGTCAAGTGGTCGAATGGCGATGACTTCAACGCCGATGACGTGATCTACAACCTCAATCGCTGGTGCGACAAGGCTGCCGAAGGCAACTCGATGGCGGCCCGCGTTGGCGCCCTCATCAATGCCGATACCGGCAAGGCTGCCGATGGTGCGATCACCAAGGTTGACGACCATACCGTCAGCTGACTCGGTTCTTCCGACATCACCATCATTCCGGGCGTTGCCAGTTGCTCCGGCCCTGATCGTTCACCGCGACTTCGACAAGATGGGCGGCGACACGCTGAGAGATGCCAGGCACGATCCTTACGAAATCGTCGAATACAAGGTTGGTGAACGCGCCGTGCTGAAGCGTCGCGAAAACTTTCACCTGGTGGAAGGCAGAGCCCTATCTCGATGGTATCGGTCATCGATTATGGTGATGACACCAGCAATGCCGTGATCCGCACTCGAGTCCGGGCGAAATCGATGCCGCCTACCAGTCAGTCGGTGAAACCGTCGGCCTGATGGACTCCATGGGCATGCAGAAGTCGGAAGTCTCCACTTCCGCGACCGTCGTCCTGCGCACGAACGTGGCCAACAAGCCATATGACGACAAGCGCGTCCGCAATGCACTGCAGTTGGCGGTGGACAATGCCACTGTTCTGAAGCTCGGCTACAACGATGCCGGCACGGTTGCTGAAAACCACCATGTCTGCCCGATCCATCCCGAATATGCGGAACTGCCGAAGGTGGCCCGCGATATCGAGAAGGCCAAGGCACTGATGACCGAAGCCGGTCAGATGGACACTGAATTCGAGCTGATTTCCTATGACGCCGAATACGTCAAGAACCCGGGCGACGTCATTGCTGCGCAGTGCCGCGAAGCCGGTTTCAAGATCAAGCGGACCGTCATTCCTGGCTCGTCCTTCTGGAATGACTGGACCAAGTATCCTTGGTCGACAACCGAATGGAACATGCGTCCGCTCGGCGTTCAGGTTCTGGCACTGGCCTATCGTACGGGTGAAGCCTGGAACGAGTCCGCGTTTTCAAATCCGGACTTTGACGCGAAGCTTGCCGAAGCACTGTCGATTGCCGATGCCGACAAGCGCCGCGAAGTGATGAAGGATGTCGAATCCATTCTTCCAGGACTCAGGCGTGATCATCCAGTCGTTCTGGCGCTCGATCTATCGCCACTCGCAGCCCTATGTGCGTGGCATGTACATGCACCAGACCTTCGAGGTTCACCTCGAAAACGTCTGGCTGGACAAGTAATATCTGCAAAACTGCGAAAGGGGCTTTGGCCCTTTCGTCACTGCCTCCGGCGAAAACAACAATAGTGCCGGATCAAGATACCACCTAGAACAATGAGGGGAGGGTGGGAATGATTTCCTTTATCCTGCGTCGGCTAGGCGTCATGGTGCTGACCATGCTGTGCCTGAGCATGGTTGTTTTCTACTTCGTCAATCTTGCCGAACCTCAAGAAGCTTGCGACTTTCCAGACGGAAACACGGGCTTCTGACGCCGAAAAGGAAAGCTGGCTCAAGCGTAATGGCTACCGAGACGGCTTCTTTACCCAATATGGACGCTGGATCGGCGTGGTGCAGAAAAAACCCGTCATTGATCCCAATACCGGTGAGATCGCGCCGCGGTTCCGCTATTGTGATGAAGCTTCCGTTCCGGTCTATTCCGGCATCCTGCAGGGCAATTTCGGCTGCTCCACTGCCTATCGAACCACCGTCAACAAACGTATGCCGGATGCGTTGAAAGCGACGGGTATCCTGATGTTCTGGGTGATGATCGTGATGGTGCCGGTAGCGCTGCTGATCGGCGTATTGGCCGGCATGCGGGAAGGCTCCAAACTTGATCGTGGCCTGTCGGTCGCATCCATCGCATCCACCGCAACGCCCGAATATGTTTCAGGCGTCATTTTCGTCGTGCTGTTCGCCAGCGGCTTCAAATACATGGCTGACAATTACGCATTCTGGCCGGCGAATTTCTACTTCAACGGCTCGGCAGCCACAGCGATTACGCAAGGCATCAGCTTTTACAATTTCACTTTGCCGGTCCTGACCATGGCAGTCTATGGCATTGGCTACATAGCGCGCATGACAAGGGCTTCCATGGCCGAGGTGATGACAGCGCAATATATCCAGGAACCGCCCGCCTGAAGGGCCTGAATTTCCGCACGGTCGTGCTGAGGCATGCGCTGCGCAATGCGCTGATTGCCCCGTTCACCGTCATCATGTTGCAGTTCCCGTGGTTGCTGACCGGCGTTGTCATCGCCAGATCCATCTTCAACTACAAGGGCTTCGGCTACATGCTTGTTGCTGCGGCTTCCAACAATGACATTGACCTGGTTCTTTCGTGTGGTCTGGTTGCTGTTGTGCTCGTCCTGGTAACCCAGCTGATCTCGGATATCGGCTATGCCTTCCTCAATCCACGCATTCGGGTAAGCTAGGAGTAACTCATGGAAAACCTTGGATTTTTCGGTGTTGTCTTCGGCATCCTGATGCGCCTGTGGCCGGTCTGGGCAGGTCTTGCCCTGGTCTATGCCATCGTGTGGGCTTACAAGCCCAGGCTTGGGTTGTTCGGGCAATTGTTCAACAGCTGGACGGGCGCCGTGGGTGTATCCATCTGCCTGTTCTGGGTGTTTGCGGCCATGTTTGCCGACATCATTGCGCCATTCGGTCCGCGAACCCAGATTGCCATCATGAAGAATGCGGTCCCCGGCGTGATCGAAAGCGAAAGCGCCTCGGCATTCCTGCTGGGGGGAGATCATCTGGCCCGCGACGTGTTTTCCCGCGTCATGTATGGCTGCCGCGTTGTCTTGCTGATTGCACCGGCGGCAACCATGATCGCCTTCATTGTCGGGATCACGCTCGGCCTGCCTGCCGGCTATTTCGGCGGCAAGATCGATTCCGCGCTGTCGTTCCTCGCCAATCTGGTGCTGGCCTTTCCGGTGATCCTGCTGTTTTACCTTCTGGTCACGCCCGGGATCATGGAGACATGGCCACCCTATGTGATGGGCGGAACGCTGTTCCTGGTGCCGATAATCTTCTTCTCGGTGATGTTTTACACGCGTTACTCGTCGGCGCCACGCAAGCTGGCCATCTATCTTACGGCGACGATCGCCATCGGAATGTGGGCATGGCTCAACCTGATGTCATCGGATCTTTTCATCGAAAAACTGGGAACGGTTGGCCTTGGCTGGTTGGGTTCCATCCTGCAATGGCCGGTCTTCAACATGTTCGGTATTGAAACGAACGAGTTGAACATTTTCGTGGCGGTTGTCTTTGCCTCGAGCCCGGGCGTGTTCCGTATTGTTCGCGGCCTGGTGCTGGACGTGAAGACCCGCGATTATATTGCGGCTGCCCAGACGCGCGGTGAAAGCCCGTGGTACATCATGTTGTGGGAGACATTGCCAAACGCCCGTGGCCCGCTGATCGTCGATGCCTGCCTTCGCATTGGCTATACGACGATCCTGCTTGGCACCCTGGGGTTCTTCGGCCTTGGAATGGGTCCGGAAAGCCCGGACTGGGGAACCATGATCAAGGACGGTTCGCAGACGGCCCAGCTTCGCCTCTATTACTGGCAGGGTGTTGCTCCGGCGGTGGCACTGATGTCGCTGGTGCTTGGACTTAACCTGCTGGCGGATACGCTTCGCGAAGAATCGCTCAGAGACTAGGCCGTTAACACGTGAACATGATTGATATGGCGTTCGAGATGACAGGAGATGCAAGGAAAGGCGCGCTGGGCGGGGTGATCTCCCCGGTCAAGCGGCTTGACGCTGCAGGTCGCCGTCAATTCGAACGATCCTTTGGATCGGGCGCATTTGCCCGGTCTGCTTTGTCGCAAGTTATTGAAAGGCTACAGCCTTCCTGCAAACTTGCTCCTCGCATCCGAACAAATCCGCGCCGACCATTTCAACCATGTTCGTGCGTTAACGGCCTAGGAAGGAAACAAATGGCTGAACCAATCCTGGAGATTGAAAACCTGCACATTTCCTTCTTCACCAAGGCGGGTGAAATTCCCGCGGTGATGGATTTCTCGTGCAAGGTGATGCCTGGCGAGGCAATGGGCCTTGTCGGTGAATCGGGCTGTGGCAAGTCCACCGTCGCGCTTGGCATCATGCGGGACATGGGCAATCGCGGCAAGATCACCAAGGGCACCATCAAGTTCATGGGCCGCGACATGGGGGAGATGTCGGACGAGGAATTGCGCGACATTCGTGGCAACAAGATCGCGATGATCTATCAGGAGCCGATGGCGAGCCTCAATCCGGCCATGAAGATCGGCCCGCAATTGATGGAAGTGCCGATCCTGCATGAAGGCGTGTCCAAAGAGGTCGCCTAGGACCGCTCGCGCGACATGCTGGCGTCTGTTCGCCTGCCTGATCCTGATCGCATCATGGGTTCTTATCCGCACCAGTTGTCAGGTGGCCAGCAGCAGCGCGTCGTCATTGCAATGGCATTGCTGTCAAAGCCTGCCCTGCTGCTTCTTGACGAGCCGACGACTGCGCTCGACGTCACGGTCGAGGCGGGCATCGTCGATCTTGTCAAGGATCTGGGCAAGGAGTTCGGCACATCGATGCTGTTCATCTCGCACAATCTGGGCCTGATCCTGGAAACCTGTGACAAGATCACGGTCATGTATTCGGGTGAGGCGGTGGAAACGGGAAGCGTCACCGACGTGTTCGACCGGATGCGCCACCCCTATACGCAAGGTCTGTTCCGCTCCATTCCACTGCCGGGGGCAGACAAGAATTCCCGGCCGCTGATTGCCATTCCGGGCCAATTGCCGTTGCCGCATCAGCGGCCTTTCGGTTGCAATTTCGGGCCGCGCTGCCAGCATTTCGTCAAGGGTATTTGTGACGCCCGCGAAATACCGATGCAGCCGGTTGCCGGCCATGACAACCATCGTTCGCGCTGTGAACGCTTTGCCGATATCAACTGGTCAGCGATGCCTGAGGGCATCAAGGTCAGCGAGCCGGTGTCTCCGGGCAAGACGGTGCTGCAGATCGAGAACCTGAAGAAATATTACAGCGTCGCTGCCAACGAGATCTTCGGTGGTACGCATCCGCGCACCGTGAAGGCCAACGAAACCATTACCTTCAACGCACGAGAATCCGAGACCGTGGCGATTGTTGGTGAATCGGGTTGCGGCAAGTCCACACTTGCCAAGATGCTGCTCGGTCTTGAGACCGCAACCGATGGCACCATCAAGCTTGATGGAATGGAGATCCAGAACACGGCCATCGAGGATCGTGATACCCGCACCATCTCGTCGATCCAGATGGTTTTCCAGAATCCATTTGATACGCTCAATCCAAGCCACTCGGTTGGATCGCAGATCATCCGAACCCTGGAAATGTTCAAGATCGGCAACAATGACGAAGAGCGCAAGCAGACCATGCTTGAACTGCTCGACATGGTGAAGCTGCCGCGCGCCTTTGCCACGCGCATGCCGCGCCAGCTTTCCGGCGGGCAGAAACAGCGCATCGGTGTTGCGCGTGCCTTTGCCGGACGGCCAAGGGTTGTCGTGGCTGACGAGCCGGTATCGGCGCTGGACGTTTCGGTTCAGGCGGCTGTTACCGAATTGCTGATGGATATCCAGCGCGAATCCAAGACCACGATGCTGTTCATCAGTCACGATCTGTCGGTCGTGCGCTACATCGCTGACCGCGTGGTCGTGATGTATCTGGGGCATATCGTGGAGCAGGGCACGACGGACAAGATTTTTTCCGCCCCCTATCACCCCTATACCGAGGCACTGCTTTCGGCGATCCCGATTGCCGATACGAGTGTCGAGAAGAAACATATCGTCCTGGAGGGCGACATACCCTCGGCGATGAATCCGCCATCGGGTTGCCCGTTCCAGACGCGTTGCCGCTGGAAGAGCAGGGTGCCGGGCAATTTGTGCGAGCAGCAAGTTCCGCCCATGGTCGATCTCGGCGACGACCACATGATCAAGTGCCATTTGTCAGCTGACGTGCTGAACGAAATGGAGGCGGTCATCACGCTACATGCCAATGACGAGGCGAAGTCTGGCAAGAAGGCCAGCGAAAAGACCGGTAAGGCCAAGGCAGCGAAGTCGGGATCAACCAAGGCTTCCTCATCTGCGGCTTCGGCACCGGCGGCGGTAGCTGCGCTTGCAAGCATGCCAGAACCAAAGGCAAGCAAAGCCACGAAGGCCAAACCGGCCAAGGCTGAAAAGGCAAAGGCTGAGAACGCAAAGGCGACATCCAAACCTGCACCAGCCAAAAAGGAAGCTGATGCAAACCGTCCGGCGGCCGTGAAGAAGCCATCAAAGCCGGATGACCTGAAACTCATTGCAGGCGTTGGACCAAAGCTCGAAGGCGTGCTCAACGGCCTTGGCATCTACACCTTCGCGCAGGTCGCTTCGTGGAAGAAGGCAGAGCGCGAATGGGTCGACAATTACCTGAAGTTCAAGGGTCGTATCGAGCGTGACGACTGGGTGAAGCAGGCCAAGGCGCTCGCCAAGGGCGGTGAGGCTGAATATATCAAGGTGTTTGGCAAGAAGCCCCGCTAGGCCTTTTTGCATCGAACCAGATCAAGGCTGCCTGATCAGGCAGCCTTTTTCATTTGTCGCGCTTGTCCTTCTTGCGGGTGTCGACATGCCGAATTTCCGGTATGGGCAGATTGTTGCCGACAAGCCTAACTTCGCGCTGCGGGAAGGGGATGGCGATGCCATTGGCCTTGAGGGTGCGCCAGATGATGAAAAGCACATCCGAGGAAATGCGGTTCCTGCCGTCGTCAATGCCTTCGATCCAGAATTCGACAGCGAAATTGATGGAGCTGTCCCCGAAACCGCGCAATTCGCAGTCGGGTCTTTCCGGGGCGTCCAGCACTTTCGGATGTTTTGATACCGCCTCGACAATCAGGTCCGGCACCCTCTCGATATCGGTGTCATAGGCGACCGAGAATTCCACCTCGTAACGCTGGCGCG
>JAWKWN010000019.1:0-47671 GCA_041397505.1 Nitratireductor sp. | reverse complement strand
GCCAGTCTTGCTTTCACGGCAGTCAAGAATGCCGGAGGGAAGCGTTGCGCGCCAGGAAAAAAGGCTGCGCCCAGATCGGGAGATAGAAATGCATCACTTCAAGAAATCTCTGCTTGCCGGCGCAATTTTGCTGGCTGGCTCTGCTGCAGCAAATGCGGGCTGCGGCATTGAAAAAGGCCGTGTCAGCATCGTTGGCAACGAGTTTCCGGCCATTCAAACCGTAGCGAAAGGTGCCGAGGCCTGCGCCGGCGATGGCGTGGAAGTGAAGGCCAACCTGACCGCGGACCACCAGAAGATCAACGTTGCGGGCATGAGTGGCAATCCAGCCGAATATACAAGCGCTGTTGTTGCCAATTCCTCGGTCATCGAACTGATCAACAAGGACGTTGTCCGTCCGCTTGATGACCTCGTGGCTGCCCATGGTGCCGACATTTCCAAGAACCGCCTGATCACGATCGATGGCAAGGTGATGGCCGTTGCATTCATGGCCAATGCCCAGCACCTGGTATATCGCAAGGACATTCTCGAAAAGGCTGGTGTGCAGCCCCCGAAGACTTATGAGGAATTTCTCGCTGCTGCCAAGGCGATCAAGGATGCCGGGTTGATGGTATATCCGGTAACCGGTACCTACAAGGCGGGATGGAACCTCGCAGAGGAATTCGTGAACATGTATCTCGGCTACGGAGGCGAGTTCTTCAAGGCGGGCACGGCGGAACCGTCGATCAACAACGAGAAGGGTGTCGCAACCCTGAACATGATGAAGGCGCTGAGCGAGTACATGAATCCGGACTTCCTCACCTATGACTCGAATGCTGCCGCTGCCGAGTGGGAAGCGGGGAATGCTGCCTTGATGAACATGTGGGGATCGCGCATGGGGCCGTTGACCGACAATGAAGGTGCTGTGGAGGGTGTGGCCGAAAACACGATAGCAGCCGGTCCAATGACTGTTGGCGGTGGTTCGATTCCAGCAACCACACTATGGTGGGACGGTTGGACCGTTGCGAAGAACATCTCGGACGAGGATGCGACCGCGACATTCCTTGCCATGAAGAACGGTTCCGGTCCGTCAATCCTCAATGACGAGACAATGCCTCTCGCAGTCTGGATGATCGAAGGCTACAAGCCGGCACCAGCCGCAAATGGCGTTGCTGCCGCTATCGCCGCCGGTTCAATTCCCTATCCGATGCAGCCCTATATCGGTCTGATGCACACCGCCCTTGGCGACAATATTGCCGACTTCCTGCAGGGCAAGGAAAGCGCCGAACAGGCCCTTGCCGATGCCGAGGCAGCCTATGCCACGGCAGCCAAGGAAAAAGGCTACCTACAGTAAGAAGAGAACCAGGCGTGACGCCGGTCCACTACCGGCGTCGCGCATTCCGCCTGTTTCGTGTCATTGGCCAATCTGATCGGTAAATCTGATCGGTCAAGCCCGGCGCCATGCGGCGGCACGTCTCATGATTCCAGGTCAGCGGAGGAAAGGGGAGAGGTACCATGAAGCACAGAACATTCATCTGGTTCATCCTGCCATCCGCAGTTGCGATGCTTCTCTTCATCGCCGCACCAATTGTCTCGGTTGTTTTCCAGTCGCTGTATGCGCCACACGAACAGGTGCTTGTAGAAGTCGAGAATTGCGGCCCGTTCGGCTGCACGAAGTCTACCTCGGTCGACCAGAATGCGACGCAACAATTGCGCGATGAGCAGCCGCTCGGACGGTTTGTCGGTGGCGCTATCTACACGAATCGGAGCCATTTGGCTTTTGCCGAAATTGGTGATGCCTGGCGCAATTCGGATTCGGTTGGCGCCTTTCTGTCGGCCGTCATGAATCTTCCGTTCTATTCAGCACTTGCTTTCACGCTGGCCTACACGGCCATTGTCACGCCCTGCGCGATCATTTTCGGCTTCCTCATCGCCCTTGCAGTCAACACGCTGCCCCGGCTGCTGAAAGGGCCGATGATCTTCTTCTCCCTGCTTCCGATGATCGTGACGCCGTTGATTGGCGCGCTCATCCTGTTCTGGATGATTGATGCGCGCGGCATCATCGGTTCGTTTATCCAGTATCTTGCCAATGATCCGGATCTGTCGCTGAAAGCCTCGACACCGCTAACCTGGATCATGCTGATGGTTTATGGTATCTGGAGCACCCTGCCTTTTGCCTTTGTCGTCTATTATGCGGGCCTTCAGACCGTGCCGCAGGACACGCTGGAATCGGCGATGATCGATGGTGCTTCGCGCTGGGAACGGATCAGGCATGTCGTAATCCCGCACCTGCTGCCGCTGACGACATTTCTTGTCCTGATCAAGATCATGGACAATTTCCGCGTGTTCGAGCCAATCGTCTCGTTCAATGCTGCGGCCCATGCCCAGTCGCTGTCTGGCTTCATCTATCAGGACCTGAGCGGTGAGACACAGCTCCTGTCCTCTGCTGCAGCAACCAGTTCTGACCATCCTCGGCGTCTGCGTCCTGCTTTCGCCAGTCATCATGCACGCACCAGCGTCAATACGGCAATTAGGGAGCCAGAAAAATGGCCAGCGTAAAGGATCGCCCCATAGTTCTCAATGCCTTGTTGTGGAGTTTCTTCTCATCTGGCTTGTCATCGCCTCATTCCCGTTCCTGTGGACGCTGTGGGGTTCGTTCAAGGTCGAAGGCGATTTCTTCTCGAGCCCGGACTGGGCCAATGCGCTTTACGGCACCATGACCACTGTCGAGACCGGCAGTTCCTTTACAGGTACTGCCTGTGGTGGTGCCTGGGTTCAAGAAGAGTTTTGCGGAGGCGGTTCAACACGGTGATTGTCGTTGTCTGCGTCCAGTGACGTTTCTTTGACTTTCGGCACCTCAGTGGTTATGCCTTGTCGCGGTCAGCCATCGTTATGCATTCTGGATCTGATTGTTGCTCATGCTTTCGTGCAATGCCCCATATTATACCCTGGTCTCGGGTTGTCTGTTGCCGTTCTTTCAGTGGAACCTGTGGGGCCATTTGCCGACTGCCATCATCGTGCTTGTCGCCATCAACAGCCCTTCACGCTGTGGATGCTGACTTCCTTCTTCAAAAAGCATTCCAGGCTCGACGAGCGCACGCGTCGACGGTTGTACGGCGACAGGCCGTTCGCCATGTCATCATCCCCGGTAGCCCATGCAGCCGGTGTCATCCACGACGGACTGTTTCCTTCTGCTCGCCTATAACGACTTTGCGGTGACGGTGTAACCTTTCAGAGGAAAACCAGACCCTCGTTGCAAAGATTTCGTTCTGGGAACCACGCAGACCAAGGGCAACATCATGTTTGCCGTTGCCGCGGTGGTATCCGCAACGGCACCGCTCTTCCTGCGGTCATGTTTTTCCAGCGCCAGATTATCAGCGGCCTTGCTGCGCTGGCGCCGTGAAGGATAACCGATGGCTGGCATCACTCTTTACCAATCTGTGCAAGCGCTGGGGCAATTTTGTCGGCGTCGACAATTTCAGCGAAATTGCGGACCGTGAAATTCTGGTGCACAACCGGACCCTCAGGCTGTGGCAAGACGACAGCCATGCGGATGATTGCAGGCACGGAGGATATCACCTCGGGTGACGTTCTCATTGGTGACCAGAAGGTCAATGACCTTGAGCCCAAAAGATCGCGTCATCGCCATGGATGCCAGTCCTGCGGGCTTTATCCCAACATGACGTTATGAAAGCCATCCGCTTCCGCTGAAAATCCGCCGAAGTCAGTCCAGCCAGCCACCATGAGCGGGTAATGCGATGAAAACGCCATGAATGAACGGAAGGATTTCTGGATCGGAAACCCGCAGCACTTTCCGGCGGCCAGCGCCAGCCGTTGCACTGTAGCAGGGCGATCGTGCGCAAGCCGAAGGTCTTCCTGATGGATGAACCTTTGTCGAATCTTGATGCGAAACTCAGGGTCTCGACCCGCGCGCAGATCAAGAACCTGCATCACGAACTCAAGGTCACGACGATCTATGTGACACATGACCAGATCGAGGCGATGACACTGGCGGACCGGGTTGTGGTGATGCGCAAAGGCCTGGTGCAACAGGTCGGGACACCGCGGGAGATTTACAATCGTCCCAAGAATACCTTCGTTGCCGGTTTCATGGGAACACCCGCGATGAACCTTGTTGATGGCGAGTTGAAGGACGGGGTATTCCGCGCCTCGAATATCGAGGTTGCCGGCCTGCCGAAACAGCATGGGGGAAAAGTCACGCTCGGATTCAGGGCGGAAGATGCCAGCCTGACCTCCGAGAGGGGCGAGATCAATGCCCCCATTTATTCCCTGGAATTGCTGGGCGAGGCGTCGATGGTAACGGTCAAGGCTGGCGGGGCACTGGTCGCAGTCAAGGCCGACAAGGATTATTCAGGCGAGATCGGGGACACGGTTCATTTCTCGATCCCCGCCGACATTTGCCATCTGTTTGATGCAGGTACCGGAGAGCGTTTCGATGCTGCCTGACAAGGATGACGGCAGGGGCCGGGGCGATTTGAAATCAGCAGGATCGGTGCCGGGCATATCGGCAATGGCGGTTGCAAGCGGAGCAAGGCAATGACAATCGAATATCTCAAGCGCGGCAAACCGGTTACCGAACGTGATGCTGATGATGCCAGGGTCGTGAGCGTTGAAGCAATCCTGGCGAATATCGAGGCCAATGGCGACAAGGCGGTTCGTGAATATTCGAGAAGTTCGACAAATACTCACCGGCCGAGTTCCGCTTGTCAGCCTCGCAGATCGAAGCGCTGATGAACCGGGTCACGACCCGCGAAATGGAAGACATCCGCTTCGCACAAGCGCAGGTTCGCCGTTTTGCCGAGGCACAGAGGGCTTCGATGCTTGATATCGAGATCGAGACCCTGCCAGGTGTCATTCTGGGTCACAAGAACATCCCGGTTCAATCGGTGGGATGCTATGTGCCGGGCGGCAAGTTTCCCATGGTTGCATCAGCCCATATGTCAGTTCTGACCGCATCGGTGGCAGGAGTGCCGCGAATTGCTGCGGCCACTCCACCTTCAAGGAGAACCGAACCCTGCCGTGATCGCTGCCATGCATCTGGGTGGTGCGCACGAGATCTATTGCCTTGGCGGCATCCGGCCGTCGGCGCGCTGGCAATCGGAACGGAAACCATCGAACCGGTGCATATGCTGGTCGGACCGGGAAATGCCTATGTGGCAGAAGCCAAGCGGCAGCTATACGGGCGCGTTGGCATTGACCTGTTTGCCGGGCCAACCGAAACCATGGTGATCGCCGATGAAACGGTTGACGCGGAACTTTGCGCCACTGATCTCCTTGGCCAGGCCGAGCATGGATACAATTCTCCCGCCGTACTGATTACCAACTCGAGAAGGCTAGCCACCGAAACGATGGCCGAAATTGCCCGATTGCTCAAGATATTGCCGACGGCAGAAACCGCCGGGCGCAGCTGGGAAGATTATGGCGAAGTCATCGTATGCGAAAGCTATGAGGAAATGCTCGATGTCGCCAATGACATCGCATCCGAGCATGTTCAGGTCATGACTGACCGGGACGACTGGTTTCTGGAAAACATGCATTCCTATGGCGCGCTGTTCCTGGGCGCGCGCACCAATGTTGCCAATGGCGACAAGGTGATTGGCACCAATCATACCCTGCCGACGAAGAAGGCCGGTCGCTATACGGGCGGGTTGTGGGTGGGCAAGTTTCTCAAGACCCATTCCTATCAGAAGGTGATCACCGACGAGGCTGCGGCTGCCATCGGTGAATACTGCTCCCGGCTTTGCATCCTGGAAGGCTTTGTCGGTCATGCCGAACAGGCCAATATTCGGGTCAGGCGCTTTGGCGGGCGCAACATTCCCTATGGAGAGGGTGCCGAACCGATGAAAGCTGCTGAATGAAACCTGCAGCACTCAAGGCCTTGCTTGACCCTTACAGAAAGGCAGCAGGACGGGGAGATATGTCTGCGATGCGTGCAGCGCTCGTTGCCGTGATGTCCGGCGATGCCGTGATCCGGCATTGCCATCCGTTTGGCGAGTTGCGCGGCCCGGACGGCTTTCTTGAAGCGGCTTACGTACCGTTGCTTGATGCCATGCCAGACCTTGAGCGCCGCGACATGATCGTCATGGCAGGCACGACACCACAGGGTGACGACTGGGTTGGCTGCATGGGCAATTACATGGGGACATATCGTGCACCCTTCCTCGGCATTCTGCCGAGCGGCCATCTCGCGCATATGCGATATCACGAATTCTATCGCCTGCGCGAAGGCCGCATCGTTGAAGTGCAGGCGATCTGGGACCTGCCGGAACTGATGATGCAGGCCAATGCATGGCCAATGGCTCCGCAGCTTGGTGCCTTCCTGTGCACGCCTGCCCCGATGAGTGGCGACGGCCTTGTGGCTGCCGGTGACGGTTCGCTTGCCATGCAGCATGTCATTGCGATGCTGACTGATCTTTGCCGCCACCCCGCTGATCCAGATCCGGCGGTAATGCAGCTGGAAAAATACTGGCATCCGCAATTCAACTGGTATGGCCCGGCGGGTATCGGCACGGGGCGCGGGATTTACGGCTTCCGCAACTGGCACCAGATCCCGTTCCTGCGCGCCATGCCCGATCGCAAGCTCGACTCGATGGGCGATCTGATGTCCAACTGGATTGCCGAAGGTGCGTATGTCTGTGAAACCGGCTGGCCGAACATGCGCCTGACACTTACCGATGACGGCTGGATGGGCATAGCGCCGGCGGGGAGGGAAGTATTGTTGCGCAGTCTGGATTTCTGGCGGATGGAAGACGGCCTGATCCGCGAGAACTGGGTTCTGGTCGATTTGCTGGACCTCTACAGGCAAATTGGTGTGGATGTGCTCGACAGGGTTCGCGAATTCAACAAGGCCCGCTTCGGCACAAGGGAGTTTGCCGCATGAACCTGCCCTCGACGCCGTCAATGCGCCTGGATGGCAAGCGCGCGCTGGTGACCGGCGCCTCGCGCGGGATCGGACTTGGCGGGGCGGTGGCTCTGGCGGAAGCGGGTGCGCATGTCGTCATGGCGGCCCGAAGCGCGGACGATATCGAGGCTGCTGCAGATGCTGTTCGTCAGGCGGGATATAGTGCCGAAGCGCTGACACTGGATGTCAGCGATATCGCCGCCATGCGCATGGCGGTCAAGGCGCGTGGTCCATTTGATGTGCTGTTCAACAATGCCGGCACCAACCAGCCAATGCCCTATGTCGAAGTCAGCGAAGAGAATTACGACCGGATCACCGGCGTCAATACGAGGGCGGCGTTCTTTGTTGCGCAGGCCGTTGCGCAGGGGATGATTGGCGCTGGAATCAAGGGGAGCATCATTCACACTTCCAGCCAGATGGGGCATGTCGGCGGCATTGACCGGGCGGTCTATTGCGCATCGAAATTTGCCATCGAGGGATTGACCAAAGCGAGCGCGATTGAACTTGCCGCGCATGGCATACGGGTCAATGCCATTGCGCCGACCTTCATCCGGACCCCGATGACCCAATCCACTTTCGATGACCCTGAGCGGGTGGCCTGGGTCCGCTCAAAGATCAAGCTCGGGCGAGTTGGCGAGGTTGAGGACATCATGGGCGCGGTGCTGTTCCTGGCCAGTGACGCGTCTGCGCTGGTGACGGGAACCTCAATGCTGGTGGATGGCGGATGGACCGCAGGTTAGGAGAAGGCATGGGCCTCAAGGGATTTTCACAACAATGGAAGGATTTTCCCGATTACATAATCGGTGTAACGCGGGAAATCTGGGAAGGGCGCGGCGTTGGTACGCTAAATCACTATTACACGCCCGATATTCCTGTGCGTTCACCGATGGGAATCCAGATCGGCAACCAGGCTGTCATCGCATCAACAATGGCAACGATCCACGAATTTCCGGACCGGAATTGCTGTGCGAGGAATGTCATCTGGTCAGAGCATGAAAGCGGATTGCTGTCGTCGCATCGCCTTCTTTCAACTGGCACGCATGCCAATGACGGCGTGTTTGGCAAAGCCAGCGGCAAGCGCTTTGGCGTGAATGTGATTGCGGATTGCGCAGCCCGCGACAACGCGATTTTCGATGAATGGCTGGTGCGTGACTATGGCGGCATTGTACGCCAACTCGGCATGGAACCGCGCGACTTTGCGCGCAGCCTGATCGCCAGCGAGGGCGGCATTGAAAAATGCGCACGCCCGTTCCTGCCGGAAAATGACGTTCAGGGGAAGTATCGCGGAAGCGGAAACGACAATGAATGGGGGCAGCGTTACGAGGAAATCCTGACCCGCATCATGGACAAGGATTTCAACGTCGTATCGCGTGACTATGACCGCGCGGTGATTGGCGAATATGCCGGTGGCCAGCGCCGCATCTCGCACGGGCCGGTGACCGAATTCTGGGTCGCACTTCGTTCTGCCTTCCCCAATGCCAGCTTCAAGATACATCACCGCATCGGCATGGATGGCGACATGCTGTCCCCCGCGCAGCCATTCGCTGGTCGCTTGACGGCAAGCATGAGGGGCATGGTGCCTTTGGCAGGCCGACGGGCGCGCGTCCATGTCTTTGGCATGTCACATGTGGAATTCGACCCTGGGGATTGCGCCGCGAATGCACGCTGGATGACGAATTGCCATCTGGAAACAGATCCACATTCACACCGGAGACGCAGAATGACACCGCAGGAAATGGAAGCGCGTATTGTACGCTATGGCGATCTCAAGCCATGCAAGACGGCTTTCATCGACGCCCATACGCCGGGCTCGGACCAGAAGGAGAATTTCACCATCATTGGCGGCGGGGTGTCGGAAAGCCCTGACCAGCATGTGCATATTTCCATTCCGCACGGCTTCAACATAGGTGCCGCCGGGCAACCCCCGAAATGCCGAAACTCGCTGCATTCGCACCGCACCGCCGAAGTGTTTTTCGTGCTGTCCGGACGCTGGCGTTTTTTCTGGGGCAGGTATGGCACGGCCGGCGAGGTCGTGATGGAAGCGGGCGATATCTTCAATATTCCAACCGGTATTTTCCGTGGCTTTGAAAATATCGGCACGGATTACGGAATGATCATGGCAATCCTCGGCGGGGATGACGCTGGCGGTGGCGTGATATGGGCACCGCAGGTGATCGAGGCCGCACGCGATCACGGCCTGGTTCTGGGTGCAAATGGCAAATTGTATGACAGCAAGAAGGGCCAGACCCTGCCGGAGGGTGTGGATCCGATGCCTTTGCTCACTGATGCTGAATTGAAACAATATCCCGAGGTCGCCACGCGCGACGTTATCCCCAACCATGTGGCGCGCTATTGGGATCTGGTTGCCTATGCAGACAGCAAACCGGTTGAAGTGATTGGCGAAAACGGATTGTTGCGTGACCGTCCGGGCTTCAGGGTGGATTTCATCACCCGCAAGTCGGCAAGTGACGCCATGCATGTGCATGACCGGCCAAGCGTGCTGATGCCGGTGCGCGGCCATTGGCGGCTGTTCTTTGAGGGCGGTGAAACTGTTCTGAACCCGGGCGATACGGCTTCCGTTCCTGCGGGTCTGGCGCACGGAGCTGTGCCGTCCATGACCGGCGAGGCAGCGCTGTACCACATCATTGCCACTAACGACCCGGCGGGCCCCACCTGGAAAGCCACCTGACAAGACGTGATTGAGGAAACAGGCATGACACGCATAGCAACAACCCATGTCGGCTCGCTACCGCGCAGCCAGGAAGTCGTCGATTTCATCTTTGCCCGGGAAAAAGAGAAACCGTATGATACCGCCGCTTTCGATGCGGCAATGACAAAGGCAGTGGATGCGACAGTAGCCCGGCAAAAACAGGCTGGCGTCGACATCGTCTCGGATGGCGAAACCTCGAAGATCAGCTATGCGACCTATGTCAAGGATCGCTATACCGGCTTTTCCGGTGACAGCCCGCGCAACGCGCCCGCGGACCTGAAGCTGTTTCCCGGATTTCTGCAACGACTGTCCGATGAAGGCGGTACGCCGCAATATGCGCGGCCCATGTGCACCGGTGAGGTCCGCTCCAAGGGGCAGGGCGAGCTTGGCAAGGACATCGACAATCTCAAGGCGGCGATGGCCAATAACGGGGCAGACAGGGGCTTCATGAATGCAGCCTCGCCAGGTGTGATATCGCTGTTCCTGCAAAACGCCCATTATCCGACGCGCGAAGCCTATCTGGCAGCACTAGCCGATGCCATGCGTGAAGAATATGAGACGATTGTCGCGGCAGGACTTGATCTGCAACTTGACTGCCCTGACCTGGCTCTGTCGCGCCACATGCTTTTCACCGATCTCAGCGACGAGGAATTCGTCAAGGTCGCGCAAATGCATGTCGAGGCGCTCAACCACGCTCTCGCCAATGTTCCGCAAGAAAAAGTCCGGGTGCATATCTGCTGGGGCACTTACGAGGGACCGCATGTCTGCGACATCGACATGGCCAAGGTTTTTCCGGTGCTGATGCAGGTCAAGGCACAATATCTGCTGTTTGAAACATCGAACCCGCGCCATGCGCATGAATGGACGGTGTTTCGTGATCGCAGGAACGAGATTCCCGATGACAGGGTACTGGTGCCGCGTGGTCGACACCACCACGAATTTCGTCGAGCATCCCGAACTGGTGGCGCAGCGATTGGCGCTTCACCGACATCGTCGGAAAGGACCGGGTGATTGCCGGGTCTGACTGCGGCTTCGGTACCTTTGCGGGCTTTGGCGCAGTCGATCCCGACATCGCCTATGCCAAGCTGAAGGCCTTGCGCGACGGCGCTGACTTTGCTGCGAAATCTGCCTGATCGCAATGCAACGCGAAACACTGGTCCTGCTGCCGGGCATGATGTGCGACGCGCGGCTGTTCGCACCGCAGATCGAGGCACTGCGTGACCGGTTCGATATCATTGTTCCGTGATTGGAAGCGCCTTCCATCAATGCAATGGCGCTGGAGGTGCTGAAGGAAATCGGTGCAGCGCGGTTTTCGCTGGCCGGTCTTTCCATGGGGGCATCGTTGCCATAGCGATGGCCGGCATCACGCCTGACCGTATTGAACGGCTGGCGCTCCTCGATACCAACCATCTGGCCGATGCGCCGGGTCGGTTTGAAATCCGCAACCGTCAGATCAATGATGTTCGCGTCGGCCGTTTGCGTGAGGTTATCGTCGATGAAATGAAGCCGGTCTATCTCGCAAAGGCCAATCGCAGCAACCAGCCACTGCTGGATTTGCTGGTCGCCATGGCAATGGATTGCGGAGCCAACGCATTCGTGGCGCAGTCCATCGCCTTGCGTGATCGCGATGACCAATCAGCCACTCTTGCCGCCTGCAAGCAACCAGCCCTCGTGCTTTGCGGTGCAGAAGATGAATTGTGCCCGCTTGACCGGCACAGGGAAATGGCAGGGTTGCTCGAAAATTCCGAACTGGTGATCGTGCCCGGAGCAGGGCACATCTCGACCCTGGAAAACCCGGCAGCGGTGACTGCCGCCGTTGAAGAGTGGCTCGCGCGTCCGGCCTCTTGAAGGTCGGCTTCACCTGGCAAGGCGCTCAGTCTTCATATCTTGAGACGATCCGGTATCCAAGCTTCGGGCTGTAAAGCAGCGGTTCCTGGTCGCGCGACCATCGCAGTGCCATGATGGGTCGAGACGGCAGGCGTCGCCAAATGCATCGAATGATCTGGCGCAGTTCGATATGGGGCACCCGGCAAGGGTGAGGGGAGACTGGTCGATTTCCAAGAACGAAATCCCGAAAGGCAGACTGGTAGCTTGCAAAATTGCTGCTCAACACAATCGGATTCCAAGGCTATTCCGGTATGCGAAATTTCTGCCGGAATTCCATTATCCTTGTCCTGCTCCACTGGCTGCATGGCGCACGACCTGTGCGATCTGTGTGAGTTGCTTGGCAAGCGGACTGGTCTTTCTCCAGATCATGCCAATCGTGCGTGATGGTCTGGGTGGCTTGAAATGGGCAATGGAAACGGAACTGGAGCGTGTTTCCAGCGGCACAGCCATTTCAGGAATGAGTGTAACGCCGATCCCGGCACTTACCATCTGCACCAGCGTGGACAGGGAACTGCCATCCAGCAATTCGCGCGGCCTTGTTGATTGGAGATTGCAGAATGACAGGGCCTGATCCCGAAAGCAGTGCCCCTCTTCCAGCAGGAGCAATCGCATGTGCCGCAACATTTCCTGGTCAGGCACCGGTTTTCCAGCGTCCCCTCCGGGCCGCACGAGCACGAAATTCTCGGTAAAAAGTGCAACCTCGCTCAGTGTCGGTTCGGAAACCGGCAGGGCGACGATGGCGGTATCGAGTCGACCCTCCAGAAGTTCCTGTACGAGCCTCGAGGTCATGGTCTCGCGAACATGGATGTCCAGCCCTTCGTGAACCCGCGTCAGATCGCTGATGATGGCAGGCAACAGATAGGGTGCGATGGTCGGGATGACGCCGATCCGCAATCTGCCGATCAGCCGATCACGCGATGCCCTGGCGAGGTCTTCCAGTTCATCAACAGAGCGCAAGGTCTCGCGGGCGCGGATCGCGAATTCCTCGCCAAAACTGGTCAGACGCACCTGGCGCGCAGCCCGTTCGAACAAGGTGGTGCCCAGGGTTTCCTCAAGTTCGCGTATCTGCATGGAAAGTGCCGGCTGCGAAATCGCGCATGCGTCGGCAGCCCTGCCAAAATGGCCATGTCTGGCCAGTGCCTCGAAATAGCGCAGTTGTTTGAGAGTCAGGTTTATCATAAGTGGAGATTATCAGCTTGATCAGAAAAACAAACTTAAATTAATCGGCAAATTCTGATAGTCCAGACGCAGGTCAGGCTTGAGGGGTCTGTTTGCGCAGGTTCGAAGCGGCTTCAGCGCATGATATGCGTTCCATTGTGCCGGGAATGCCGGAAAGTGCTGGGAGAGCCGGAAATTTGTCGTGGAAATCGGCAGAATTCAAACTATCTGCAGGGATGAGGAAAATTACCTGATCATCAAGTTTCCGGAGCTTGTTGCTCCTGATCAATGCGCCATCCGGCGGGCGGGAATAATCTTCCGCAAAGCCATTTTTCCATGATTGAAATCCAGATTGTTATCGGAGAATAGCATGAATGAAATGATCAAATGTCCAGTGATGCACGCCACAGCGGCAGTGCGCTCCAATCGCGACTGGTGGCCAAACCAGTTGAACCTGAAGATCTTGCATCAGAATTCGGCCTTGTCTGATCCGATGGGGCCGGTGTTCAACTATGCCGAGGAGTTTTCAAAGCTCAATCTGAAGGCGCTCAAGAAGGACCTCACGGCCCTGATGACCGACAGTCAGGATTGGTGGCCAGCTGACTACGGACATTACGGCGGCCTCTTCATCCGCATGGCATGGCATAGTGCCGGCACTTACCGTACCGGTGACGGACGCGGTGGTGCTGGCTCGGGAACGCAGCGTTTTGCTCCGCTCAACAGCTGGCCGGACAATGGCAATCTCGACAAGGCGCGTCGCCTTTTGTGGCCGATCAAGCAGAAATACGGCAACCGGATTTCCTGGGCTGACCTGATGATCCTGGCTGGCAATGTCGCGCTGGAATCCATGGGTTTCAAGACCTTCGGCTTTGGTGGCGGACGCGCCGATGTATGGGAGCCCGAAGAAGACATCTATTGGGGCGAGGAAGCCGAATGGCTGGCGACCAGCGACAAGGCCAACAGCCGTTACACTGGTGATCGTGAACTGGAAAACCCGCTTGCTGCGGTGCAGATGGGTCTCATCTATGTCAATCCGGAAGGCCCGGACGGCAAGCCGGACCCGATCGCCTCAGGTCGTGACATTCGCGAGACCTTTGCTCGCATGGCGATGAATGACTACGAGACCGTGGCGCTGACGGCGGGTGGCCATACTTTCGGCAAGACACATGGCGCGGGTGACGCAAAGCATGTTGGTCCCGAACCGGAAGCCGCTCCACTGGAAGCCATGGGCTTTGGCTGGCTCAGTACCTACAAGAGTGGCAAGGGCCGTGATGCGATCACTTCCGGTCTGGAAGGCGCGTGGACTTCCAACCCGATCAAGTGGGACATGGGTTATTTCGACGTTTTGTTCGGATATGATTGGGAGTTGGTAAAGAGCCCGGCTGGCGCGTGGCAGTGGACGCCGAAAAACCTGAAGAAGGAAGACATGGCTCCCGATCCGGCAGATCCGTCGAAGCGGGTACCGATCATCATGTCGACCGCGGACATGGCGATGAAGATGGATCCGGCATACGAGAATATCTCTCTCCATTTCCATGCCAATCCGTACGAGTTTGCCGATGCCTTCGCCCGCGCTTGGTTCAAGCTGACCCATCGCGACATGGGTCCGAAGTCGCGGTATCTGGGAGCGGAAGTTCCAGCCGAAGACCTGATCTGGCAGGACCCGGTTCCACCGGTTACGCACAAGCTGGTTTCCTCCAAGGACATTGCCACGCTCAAGGAAGAAATCCTGGCAAGCGGGTTGTCGGTGTCGGATCTGGTGTTCGTCGCATGGGCATCTGCTTCGACCTTCCGCGGATCTGACAAGCGTGGCGGTGCCAACGGTGCTCGCATCCGCCTTGCGCCACAGAAGGACTGGGAGGCGAACCAGCCCGCCCGCACTTCCAAGGTGCTGAAGAAGCTTGCGGCAATCCAGAAGGCGTTCAACGAGAATGCCACCGGCAACAAACAGGTTTCACTTGCTGACCTGATCGTTCTCGGCGGCTGTGCGGCAGTTGAGCAGGCGGCAGCAGCAGCCGGGCACAAGGTGAAAGTGCCCTTCACTCCTGGCCGCACGGATGCCACCAAGGAACAGACCGATGCTGAATCCTTCTCGGTCCTGGAGCCGGCAGCGGATGGTTTCCGCAACTATCTCAAGACCGAATATACGGTACCGGCAGAAACCCTGCTCATTGACAAGGCACAGCTTCTGACGCTGACGGCCCCGGAAATGACGGTCCTGGTCGGCGGCATGCGCGTGCTCAACGCCAATACCGGCGGCTCAAAGCATGGTGTCTTCACAAAGCAGCCGGGCAAGCTGACCAATGACTTCTTTGTCAATCTGGTGGATATGGGAACCGAGTGGAAGCCGGTCTCCAAGGCCGCGGATGTCTTTGAAGGGCATGACCGCAAGACCGGCAAGGTCAAGTGGACGGCAACCCGGGTGGACCTGGTATTCGGTTCGAACTCCCAGCTTCGTGCACTCAGCGAAGTTTATGCCCAGGGTGACGCGCAGAAGAAATTCGTCAATGACTTCGTCGCGGCCTGGACCAAGGTGATGAACGCAGACCGGTTCGACATCGCCTGATCACTCAGGCGCGGATCAAGCGGTTCGTCAATCATGAAGACAAGGGCGGCGCCTCCATGAAGTGCCGCCCTTTGCTGTTGTCTCAGGAGAGCCAGTCGGGGTAGTCGCTGACAAGCAGATGCCTTGGCTCGGCGTCTTCCTCGATCCGGGAAAAGCGGCCGAGTGGCTCGGCAAAGATATTGTCCGTAAGGTCATCATTCACGGTCGAGACTTCGCCAATCAGCACATCGCCGCCTTCGCCCCAGAATGCATGCCAGTTGCCGGGAAGCAGGGTAACGCTTTCGCCGGGATCGAGCCGAAGGACATCTCCCGCCGGCTGGGTGCGCAGCACGCCATCGGTCGCGACAGTAACATCGGACTTCTTGTCAATGCTTCCGTCCGGCAGGGAATTGTAAAGCTTGAGCGCCAGCTTGGCACCACCGCGATTGATGATATCCTCTGCCTTGACGATATGGCGGTGCATCGGAGACATCTGCTCCTTGCGGGAAATCATGATCTTTCCGCATAGCACATGCCACCGCCACGCTTGAGGTCTTCCTGTGATCCGTTTCGTATCGTGAAGAGAAACAGGCCGAGATTGTCGAAATCGCCCTTTGCCGTAATCCGTGATGTCCCAGCCAAGACGGGCGTTGACAATGCCGCTGATGGATTGCCTTTGTTGCTGCATCTGATTTGGCGACCAATAGGCAAATGGGGGAAGCACAAAGCCGAAGGAACGGATGAATTCATCGGCCTGCGACATGATTTCATTGACTTGTGATCGTTTCATGGATTTTCCCGAAGAAGGATGATGCGGGAGTTCCGCAATTCGCCGCCAAGGGAATCTGACAGCCCGGATTTGTCAACCACCATGGCGCTTGATCGGTGCTATCTTTCCAGTCGCGATGAAGCATGTTCGAGTTCACGATGCAGGCGTTGCTCTTCCTTGATCGCAGGTTCGGAAAACCGGGCGAGGAGCAGATAGGCTACAGGCGTAAGGAAAAGCGTCGCAATGGTTGCAAGGCCCAATCCGCCGACGATGACCCATCCCAGCGCCTCGCGCGCCTCCGCCCCTGCGCCGAATGCAAAGACCAGCGGCAGGGCACCAAGGACGGTCGAGATCATGGTCATCATCACCGGGCGCAGGCGAATCCGGGATGATTCGGCAATCGCCTCGCGGATCGACAACCCGGCATTGCGCAACTGGTTTGCGAATTCGACGATCAGGATCCCGTTCTTGGCCATCACCCCGACCAGTAGGACCAGTCCGATCTGGCTGTAGACATTGAATGTGCCGCCGGTGAATTTCATCGCGACAACTGCACAGGCAAGGCCGAGCGGCACGGTTGCCATGATGATGAGCGCGCTGACAAAGCTTTCGAATTGTGCTGACAATACCAGCAGCACCACGATGATGGCGATGGCAAAGGTGACAAGAATGTCACGCGAGGACTGGTCAAGCGTTGCGGCCTCGGCGAGTGGGATGACGCGCATTCCGGGGAGCAATACCGGTTCAGCCAGCTTGACGAGTTCGTCATAGGCGTCGCCCAGAGCGAAGTCTGGAACAAGGCCTGCGGTGATGGAAACCGCTCGCAATTGCTGCTCGCGGCTGAGCGATGGCGCCACGGCCTTTTCCTCAAGCGTTGCGATGGTCGAAATGGGAACCATCCGGCCATCGCTGGTCTTGAGGAAGATACTTTCAAGATCCGTCGGGTCATTGATCGGTGAGGTGGTTGAGACGATCTTGACCGGATAGGCGCGGTCACGAATGAAAACCTGCGCCACTTCGCGGCCATCGAGGACAGCCTGCAATGTCTCGGCAAGTCCCGAAATGTCGATGCCGAGATCGGTTGCGCGCTCACGATTGATGCTGACGGAAAGCTGCGGCTGGGTGGTTTCGTAGGAAAGGCGGACTTGTCCAAAACGCGGATTCTGCTCCATCAGATCGACAAGCTTGCCGGCACTGTCGGCAAGTTCGGAATAGGAATTGCCAACGAGTGCGAACTGAAGTCCATTGCCTGCCCCGCGAATGCCAAGGCTGTTGGGCTGGATGGCAAAAGCGCGCACGCCCGGCACGGTGGAAACAAGGCGGTTTATGTCAGACACGATTTCGTTCTGGCTGCGGCTGCGTTCCTCCCACGGGGCCAGGGTCAGCACCATGAAAGCGCTGTTGGCGCTGCCGCCGGTTCCGGCTATGGCAAACATGTTGCGAACCTCGCCGCTTTCGCGCAAGGGCGTGACAAGGCGTTCCAGTGTACGCAACTGTGCAGTGGTATAATCAAGGCTTACGCCCTGCGGGGCGGAAATTCGCATCAAGGCGACTGCGCGGTCCTCGCGCGGGGTGAGTTCCCGCGGAATACTGGTCAGCAGTGACATCGCGAAAGTCGCGAACAGGGCGGAAGCAACCAGGACCACCAACGGATTGTCGAGCGCTCTGGACAATAGCCAGTGATATCCGTTCGCTGTCTTTCTTCCCAGTGATTGCAACAGATTTGGGCGCGAAGCCTCGTCCTCGCGGTATTCGCGGATCATGCGTGAGGCCAGCATCGGGCAAAGGGTCAAGGCGACGATGCTCGAAAGCAGAACCGAAAAGGCAAGTACAAAACCGAATTCGCGGAAAAGACTGCCAGCCTGGCCGGGCAGGAATGACAATGGCACAAAGACGGCCGCCAAGGTGGCCGTGGTCGTTATGACAGCAAAGAACACCTCTCTGGTGCCGATGACCGCGGCTGCGCGAATGCCCAGACCCTGATTGCGCCTGCGAACGATGTTTTCCAGCACCACGATGGCATCATCGACAACCATGCCGGTCGCAAGCACCAGTGCCAGCAGGGTGAGGATGTTGACGGAAAAACCCATCAGATAGATGGCGGCGAAAGTGCCGACCAGTGCCACAGGCAGTGTAGCTGCGGGGATGAGCGTCGCGCGCCAGTCCAGCAAGAACAGATAGATGATGACGATGACGATGCCGATCGCCAGCAGCAGCGAGCGCACCACTTCGCTGATCGCACCGCTGATGAAAGTCGCATCATCGCTGGTTACCCTTATATCCACCCCTTCGGGCAGGATGGTGCGGATCTGTTCGACCGCCGCGCGCACGCCCTGCGATATTTCGAGCGTGTTGGACCTCGCCTGGCGGATAATGCCCATGCCGATACCGGTTTGTGCATTGGCGCGCAGTTCCGTGGTGCCGGGATCAGCGCCGAGGGTCACGGTTGCCACGTCGCGAAACTGGATCTTGTCGGCTATGAACAGGTTCTCGAAATCCTCCGGCGAGGAAACGTCAGCGGTAGCGCGCACGACAATGTCGTTGTTGCGTGCGGTCAGCGAGCCGGCAGGTACATCATAGGCAACATTGGAAAGGGCAGAGCGCAGATTGGCAATTGTCAGGCCCAGTGCTGCAAGCCTTGCCTGGTCGACGTCAATTCTGAAGACCTTGTTTCGGTCGCCATAGACATTGACATCAGCGACACCTGGAACAGCGGAAAGCCGGTCAACTATCTCGTCTTCGACCAGGATCGTCATGTCCTGAACCGAAATCGTTGATGAGGTAACTGCCAGGCGCATCACCGGGTCGGCGTTGGCGTCGGCCTTGACGACGCGCGGGTCATCGGCGCCATCAGGCATGTTGTTGGAGACCCGGCCAAGTGAATCGCGGATATCGGATGCCGCCTCGGACAAGTCGGTGCTGTCAGAGAATTCGACCGTGACGCGACTGCGGCCAAAGGAAGAGCTGGACGAAATGGAAGATACGCCGGAGACGCGCGCCACGGCGCCTTCGACCACCGCCGTCAGTTCGCGATCAATGGTTTCTGGCGCTGCACCTGCAAAATCCGTTGTAATCGTGATGACAGGCCTGTCGACATCGGGAAGCTCGCGAATTTCTGCCGCATACATACCCGCCAGGCCGGCAACGACGATAAGAAGATTGAGGACAAGCGACAATACCGGCCGGCGGATGAAAAGTGCTGTTCCGCCGGTCATGGTTGAAATGGCTGGATCTGGCTCCGGAGTCTGAGATCTGGAGGTTTTTTTCATGGTCACGAGCCAACCGGTTTTGCGGCACCTGGCTCGCCCGATTTCTCCGGCTTATCCCGGTCTCCCTGCTCGCCTGCAGTGCGCACTGCAGCACCCGGCCTTACATTTTGAACGCCCTCGGTGATCACCATGTCGCCGGGGGCAAGCTCGGCATTGACCAAGACCTTGTCGGCATTTCGTTGCACGATGGCAGCAGGGATGCGAATTGCCTTGCCGTCGCGAACACCCCAGACATAGGAGCCGCTGGAATCCCACTGAATTGCGAGCGGGTCGACAGAGGGGTGGTTTTCACCCTTGAACTGCATGGCAACCTGGAAGGACATGCCCGGAGCGCAACAGATCGTCCTTGTTGGGGATCAATGCTTGCACCCGCAAGGTACGGCTCGCCTGGTCGACGCGATTGTCGACAGCATGAATGACGCCTGAAAACCGTTCACCGGGTCTTGCTACCGATGTCGCCGAGACCGGAGTTCCGGGAACCATCAGACCGGCGAATTTTTCAGGAACAAAGAATTCGACCAGGATCTGTGAACGGTCATCTATCGTGGTGATGTCGGACTGGGTGGTGACGTAGTCGCCCTTGTTGATGCCCAATATGCCGATGGATCCGGAAATGGGAGCCTTGATCATCCTGCGTTCGAGATTGAGCTCGGCTTCGCGCCTGGCCAATTCCGCAGTTTCCATTTCCGTGCGGGCCTGATCCACCTCGACGGAACTGATGGTGCGGTTTTTCAGCAGGCTTTCGAACCGCTCCATCTTGTCCTTTGCAGCTTCCATTGCGACGCGACTGCGGTCAACCGCAATGGCTTCGGACTTTGCGTCAAGCATGGCAATGATGTCGCCTTGTCTTACCGTGGAGCCCGAGGCTACTTCGACGCTTTCCACCTGGCCCGAAACCTGCGGTCGTACGGTAACAGTCCTGATGGCAACCCCTGAGCCAATTGCCGAGATCTGGTCATTGATGGTGCCGGTCTCGACGGGGGCCATAACCACCAGCGCTTCGCGACCCGGCCTCCTGGCATTGCCCGCCGGTTTGCCATTCGAGGCACTTTCCACCGTCGTTTCAGGCCAGATGCCGCGCTGGACGAGAAAATTCCTGAAATCCGGTGACAGCCAGGCAATCGCCGGGACTGCCAGGGCTATCAGTATCAATGAGAAGACAATTTGGCGTACCAGTTTCATTCACGATGTCTCTGCGCTTTGTCCAATCAGGGTATACGCAGCTTTGCGCCGCGCAGGATCACCTTGCAACCGAATTTTTGTACAAGGCATCTGTCGTGCCAAATCGGCATGACGCGGTTCGAGAAGAAAACCGCCTGTCCTCAGACAGCGAAGTTTTCGTCAACATTCTCCCGGATCAGCTTGCGCAATTGTTCGACAGTGAGAAAATCGTCATTGGTTCCGGAATTATAGTGGAACCCTTGCTCGACCGGCTGCACGTTGAAGCGCTCTTTCAGTCGGGCGATGATGCGCTCGTTATCCTGCGGCAGTATGGCATAATAGTCGCCAATATCCACCGTATTGAAACTGTCGGCGGGGACGATCATTTCCTCGTGAATCTTCTCTCCGGCCCGAATGCCAACGATTGGCCGGCTGCATTCAGGTCCGATCGCCTCCGCGAGATCGGTGATGCGGTAGCTTGGAATTTTCGGGACGATGATTTCACCGCCCGTGGCATTCTCGATTGTCCACAAGACCATGTCGACAGCATGTTCGAGCGTGATGGAAAACCGGGTCATTCGTTCGTCTGTTATCGGCAGCGAACCAGTCTTGCGCTTCTCCAGGAAAAACGGAATGACAGACCCCCTGCTACCCATGACATTGCCATAGCGCACCACGGAAAATCTCAGGGGACGGCGGCCGACGATATTGTTGGCTGCGATGAAGAGCTTGTCTGAGCAAAGCTTGGTAGCGCCATAAAGATTGAGGGGGGCGGCAGCCTTGTCGGTTGAAAGCGCGACGACTGTTTTCACGCCAGTGTCGAGGCAAGCCTCGACGAGGTTCTGTGCGCCGATGACATTGGTCTTGATGAACTCGAACGGGTTGTATTCAGCAGCTGGAACCTGCTTGAGCGCGGCAGCGTGTATGACAATGTCTATGCCCTCGAGTGCGCGCTTGAGCCGACTTTCATCCCGAATGTCCCCAAGGAAGAACCTGATTCCGCGGTACTTGTCGCTGGGAAATTCCTGGGCCAGATTGAACTGTTTCAACTCGTCGCGCGAATAAACGACCAGTCGCTTGATATCGGGATAAAGTTCCAGGGCGCGCCGGATGAAATGCTTCCCGAACGAACCGGTACCTCCAGTAATCAAAATCGATTTTTCAGACAGCATTCTGTTTTCCCAACGCAACTTTGCCAGCCCGTGCAGCAGGCATGGGCGGGTGCAGTGCTTTAACAAGGCTGCCTGCTCAAGAAAAGCCGAAATTGACCTGAATTGCGATGGGCTGAGATCAGCGCGGCAAAAACGCGTCCATTTTTCCGGTCAAGCGGTAAACCACGAGGCCGATCAGTTCCTTCGTGAAGAGGCTTATCTTTATGAATTGACCTGCCATGTCCCCGGTCAGCCAGGGAAAGGAAAATTCATCCGCTCGGAAATCGGTTGGTATCGCGATGACATTGATCCCGGCCTTGCGGAAGCAGCCGAGTGCACGCGGTACATGAAAGGCTGAAGTGACGAGCAACCATGATTTCTTGCGATCCTCGCCCAGCATTCTTGCGGTGAAAATCGCATTCTGCCAGGTGTTGCGGGAATCGGGCTCGAATTCTGCGCCGCGAGTATCGCCATAAAGCGCAATCATCATGTTTTCCGCTGCCCTGGTTTCAGGAATGCCTTCGCCTGCAATGGTTGCCAGGCCTCCGGAGTAAACCAGTCGGGCCTGCGGGAAGCGGCGCTTGAGTTCGAGGGCGAGAACCAGCCGATCAGCTGCCTCTCCCAGGTGATAATCGTCCTTGCGCGCAGCGCTCTGTGCGTCCAGTCCGCCGCCCAGAACGATGATGCCATAAGGCTCTGGCGGTATTGGCAAATAGTTCGCGGTGGTCTCCAACCGGTAGATCAGCCAGTCAGGAAGCTGCGTAAAACCAACAAGAGCGGTCATGGCGATGGCGAAGGCAATGGCCATTCGCGCAATGCGGTGCCACCCCAGTCGGGCCAGCAGCATGGCCGCCAAAGCCAGCAGAAACAGGAAGTTCAGCGGCCGGGCAATGGCCCAGAAGATTTTCGACAGGACAAAGAACAATTGCGGCTCCGGCGTCTTCCAGATGGGAATGGCGGTATGATTGCCCGCGCCCAAGGCTGCACTATCGGTTCTTGCCACGCAACCTTTCGCGCAGAAGTGCCAGCAGGTTTTCAGCGGAATCCAGAATATTGGTTCCCGGTCCGTAAATGGCTGCCACACCGGACTTTTTCAGTTCGGCATAATCCTGGGCAGGAATGACGCCGCCGCAGATCACCAGCTTGTCTGCCGCATCGCGGTTCGCCAGCTCCTCGACAAGCATCGGCGCCAGTGTCAGGTGACCAGCGGCATGGGATGACACGCCAACCACATCGACAGTTTCGGCAACCGCGAGATCGGCTGCTTCCTGCGGGGTCATGAACAGCGGACCAACCACAATGTCGAAACCGAGATCGGCAAAGGCGGATGCGATCACTTTCGCGCCGCGATCATGGCCGTCCTGGCCCATCTTGACCACCAGCATTCTTGGCTTGCGGCCGAGCGAACCGGCGGTTTCGGCAATTGCCTTGCTGATGCGGTCGTAGCGTTCGTCACCGGAATACTGGCCGCCATAGACGCCAGACACGGTCCTTGTTTCGGCCTCGTGCCTTCCCCAGGCATTTTCCATGGCCGAGGAGATTTCGCCGACAGTTGCGCGTGCGCGCGCCGCTTCAACTGCTGCTGACAGAATATTGCCTTCACCCGTGCGGGCAACGCTCTCCAGCGCGGCAAGCGCTGCCTTGCATGCAGCCTCGTCGCGGCCCTTGCGGGTACGCTTCAGGCGGGCGATCTGCGATTCGCGCACTGCCTTGTTGTCGATGCGCAGGATGTCGATATCTTCCTGTACCTTGAGGCGGTATTTGTTGACGCCGACAATCACCTCTTCGCCGCGATCAATCGCCGCCTGCTTGCGGGCAGCAGCCTCCTCGATGCGCAGTTTCGGCAAGCCGGTAGCAACCGCCCTGGTCATGCCGCCAACGGTCTCGACCTCCTCGATCAGCTTCCAGGCCTCCTCGGCAAGCGAGTTGGTGAGGCTCTCGACATAGTAGGATCCAGCCAGTGGATCGACAACCCGGGTAACACCGGTTTCGTGTTGCAGGATCAATTGCGTGTTGCGGGCAATGCGCGAGGAAAACTCGGTTGGCAGGGCAATTGCCTCGTCAAAGGAATTGGTATGCAGAGACTGGGTCCTGCCCAATACGGCGCTCATGGTCTCAAAGGCTGTGCGCACGATATTGTTGTAGGGGTCCTGCTCCTGCAGGGAGACGCCGGAAGTCTGGCAATGGGTGCGCAGCATCAGGCTTTGCTGTTTCTTCGGCTGGAACTCGCTCATGATGCGGTGCCACAACAGGCGCGCGGCGCGCAATTTGCAGCTTCCATGAAGAAGTTCATGCCAATGCAGAAAAAGAACGACAACCGCCCGGCGAAATCATCGACATCCATGCCCTTGGCAAGGGCGGCCCGTACATATTCGCGGCCATCGGCGAGTGTATAGGCCAATTCCTGAACCAGCGTCGCGCCCGCTTCCTGCATGTGATAGTCCGGAGATCGAGATCGAGTTGAAACGCGGCATTTCCTTCGCGGTATATTCGATGATGTCGGCAACGATCCGCATCGAGGGTTCCGGCGGATAGATATAGGTGTTGCGAACCATGAACTCCTTGAGGATGTCGTTCTGTATGGTGCCGGAGAGTTCGCGAGCGGTCAACGCCCTGTTCTTCACCGGCGACAATGAAGGACGCCGGGATTGGCACAACCGCGCCATTCATGGTCATGGATACGGAGACATCCTTGAGCGGAATGCCGTCGAACAGGATTTTCATGTCCTCGACGGAATCAATGGCGACGCCCGCCTTGCCTACATCGCCCACAACACGCGGATGGTCACTGTCATAGCCGCGATGGGTGGCAAGATCGAAGGCGACGGAAACGCCCTGCTGACCTGCGGCGAGCGCCTTGCGGTAGAAGGCGTTGCCTTCTTCGCCGTCGAGAAACCGGCATATTGGCGGATCGTCCATGGCCGACCGGCATACATGGTTGCCTTGGGGCCGCGCAGGAACGGCTCTGAATCCCGGCAGACTGCCAAGGTGTTCCATGCCTTCGTCTTGCGCGGTATAAAGCGGCTTGACCGCAATGCCCGGGCGTGTGCCAGGTCAGGTTTCGGGGTCCTTGCCCTTCATTTCCCTTGCGGCCAGATCAATCCAGTCGCGGGTGGTCTTGCCAGCCATCACTGAACTCCATGATGATCTCGTCGACGGCGAGGCTGTCGCCTGCCTTTGCGTTGATCTTCTTCACTTTCGCCTTTTTCTCGGCGCGCAGGATGTTTTCCATCTTCATTGCCTCGACGGTCGCGAGCGGTTCGACCTTCCTCGACCTCGTCTCCTCGCTGACCATGACGGATACAATGAGGCCCGGCATTGGGCACAGCAGCAGGCGTGAGGTGTCAGGCGCAACCTTGACCGGCATCAGGCGGGCAAGTTCCGCCTCGCGCGGGGTGCGACAGAAGCAGCGCAGGTCTGCGCCGCGGTAGCGCAGGCGGAAGCCCTGCGGCTTGCGTTCGATCTTCACGGTGAAGGCGCTGCGGCCAATCCTGGCGCGGATCAGGCTCTGGCCAGGGCGCCAGCCGCCAAGGTCAACCACTACCGGCTTGGAGCCTACATGGGTGATCTGGAAAGCCTCGCCATCACGGGTGATCGCCAGCGGAAACTCGTGGCCGCCCACAGTTACCATCCAGTCGGTGCCAACCACCCGGCGGTGGTTTTCCATGGCGCCCGAAATCCGGGTCGCGCGCAGCTGAATGATGTAGTTGCAGGATGCTGCAATAGAAGCCAGCGCCTGGCAGGTCTTCTTCGGTAGCGTGACGCCGGAAAAGCCGTCGGGCCATTCCTCGGCGATGAAGGCGGTGGTGATGTTGCCCTTTCGGAAGCGGGGATGCTCCATTAGCGCAGCGAGAAATGGCAGATTGTGGCCGATGCCGTCCACTTCGAAAGCGTCAAGCGCTGACGACATGGCATCAATTGCCTTTTCTCGGGTCGGAGCCCAGGTGCACAGTTTGGCGATCATCGGATCGTAGAACATCGAAATCTCGCCGCCTTCATAGACGCCGGTATCATTGCGGATGATCGTTGCGTCCTCCAGCGTTCCCTCTGCGGGCGGATTGTAGCGCGCCAGTCGCCCGATGGATGGCAGGAAGTTGCGATAGGGGTCCTCGGCATAAAGGCGCGATTCCATCGCCCAGCCATCAAGTTTCACATCCTGCTGCGTCATTGGCAGTTTTTCGCCTGCTGCAACACGAATCATCTGCTCGACAAGGTCGATGCCTGTGATCAATTCGGTGACGGGATGCTCGACCTGCAGTCGGGTGTTCATCTCGAGGAAATGAAATTGCGCTCACCATCGACGATGAACTCGACCGTGCCTGCCGAGCAATAGTCGACGGCTCTTGCCAGCGCCACCGCTTGCTCGCCCATGGCCTTTCGGGTCTTTTCATCCAGGAATGGAGAGGGCGCTTCCTCCACGACTTTCTGGTTGCGGCGCTGGATCGAGCATTCGCGTTCGCCGAGATAGACGCAGTTGCCATGCTTGTCGCCCAGCACCTGGATCTCGATATGGCGTGGCTGGGTGACGAATTTCTCGATGAAGATGCGGTCATCGCCGAAGGATGCCTTGGCCTCGTTCTTTGACGACTGGAAGCCCTCGCGGGTTTCCTTCTCGTTCCAGGCAATGCGCATGCCCTTGCCGCCGCCACCGGCAGAGGCCTTGATCATGACCGGATAGCCGATTTCCGATGCAATCCGCACAGCCTCGTCTGCGTCGCCAATCAGGCCCATATAGCCGGGAACCGTCGAGACGCCTGCCTCTGCGGCGAGCTTCTTCGATGTGATCTTGTCGCCCATGGCATGGATGGCACCAACCGGCGGGCCGATGAACTCAACACCGGCCTTTTCCAGCGCTTCGGCAAATTCGGCGCGCTCCGAAAGGAAGCCATAGCCAGGATGAACCGCTTCTGCTCCCGACTGGCGGATCGCATCCATGATCTTGTCGATGACGATATAGGACTGTGCCGCAGGTGGCGGTCCGATATGAATGGCCTCATCCGCCATTTTCACATGCAGTGCATCGCGGTCAGCATCCGAATAGACGGCAACCGTCTTGATGCCCATCTTGCGCGCTGTCTTGATGACCCGGCAGGCAATCTCGCCGCGATTGGCGATAAGGATTTTCTTGAACATTCATACTCCCCGGTTTCCGCTGGACACTCTGCGTCGTCCAGGCGTTCCTGCCTTTCGGCATAGTGCCGAATATTCTTCGTATCTACCCCGCCAGCCAAGCCCGTGCGGCCTGTTCTTCCTCAAGCGGGAAAGACCTGATTTCAAGGCCGGGAAGCAGCGCTCCCTCCCATTCCGCGAATTTCCTGAGCCATGCCTCGTCGGCGAGCACAGCGGCCTTGTCGAAGCGCCGCAGCAGACCGAACAGCGCCGGCAATTTGCGGAATTCGACCATCAGCGCCCCGAATTCCGGCATCCGGAAATTGCGAACGTCATAAAGCAGCTTGCCCTGGGAAACATCGGCGGAGAGTTCAATCAGGTGATCAAGCTGCTCATTCATCTCGTCTGCCGAAATCCGGCCATCGAGATGGATCGTGAACAGGGTTTCGGTTTCCTTCCCCACTTTCAGCATTGCCGTTCTCCTTTCTGCTTTCGCGTGGGCTCAGATCTCGAGCACATCATCAAAGGCTTCTGGATAACTCTTCATCGCCACTTCGACATTGATTTGCAGCAAGGCCGAATAGGAAGCGTTGTCGAAAGGCGTTTCAGCCGGAATGACCTCACGGCCAAACAGCCAGCAAAGCCTCCCGGCGTCGAGATTGCCCCGCTCGAAGGGCTCATCGCCGAAATGGTGCCATAGTGAATGCAGAAAGGCGATATCGGCTGTGGTATCAATGGCATCGCGGTCGGCATGGCGCGCGCGCGCCGTAATCGGCGTCACGCCACGCGGATTGGCGCGACGGATCGTGAACTGGAAGCCGGTGCCGGGCAGTCCGGAAGGAAAGCCCTTGTGCTTGGTCATGTCCCGTGCTGCCATCAGCTTGATGATCCGATCTTGTCCTGCGTCTTCAGCTCGAAGTCCGAAGCATCATGGCGCTCATGCAATTGTTTGGATGGTTCGCCGAAGGTGCGGTTCACCATGGAGCCGCGCTGGGCTGCCGGGCGCTCGCCAACCTGCTTCATCCAGCGCTGGACGTTTTCATATTCATCGACCGAAAGGAAATCACCGGCGTCGTTATAGGCAGCTCGGCGGCAAGCCTGCCATACCAGGGCCAGGATCGCCATGTCGGCATGAAATCATATGGCCGCCATGAACATGATCAGTGCCGGTCGAGCATTGTCCCGCCTGCGCTGCCTCCATCGCAGCGGTCGATCGCATACTGGATCTTCATCGGCGCATAGGCATAGAAATGGCCAAAGCCGCCACCGAGGAACGGCGCCGACCCCATCTGCCAGCGAATACAAGTTCATGGCCTCGGCGCGGGCCCGAATTTCGGTTGGCAGGAAGGCGCCGAATTTTTCCGCGAGATAGACCATCATCGAGGCGCTTTCGAAAAGTCGGATCGGCACCGCCGCCCTTGGGGCATGGTCCATCATGGCCGGGATCTTCGAGTTCGGGTTGACCTCGACAAAGCCTGAAGAAACTGGTCGCCCGTGCTCGATAGCTGATCAGCCGTGCGTCATATTCAGCGCCACTGTGACCGGCGGCCAGAAGCTCTTCCAGCAGGACTCTGACGCCACAAAAGCAAGCGAATAAAGCTGGATCGGATGCTTGCCGACAGGCAATTCCTTGTCATGCGTTGGTCCGGCAATGGGCCGGCTAGTTGATATTGGCAAAGGCACCACCATTGCCCTTTCCCGTGTCCCAGACCTTCCGGCGGGACATAGCCTGCGGGAAGGTTGTTTTCAGGCGGGAACTTCGTTTTCTTCGCTCATGATCGGGATTTCCTTTTCCTGTAGGGCAGGAGGATGATTGAGGAGGTAGCGGCGGCACCGCCAAAGAGCAGCGCCAGCGGTGCGCCAACGAGAAATACCGGCAGGACCGGGCTGGGCGCGTATGCGCAACGCGGTCGCCAAGGGTGGCGATATTGAACCCGAAAATCGCTGCCGTCACCAGCAGACCGATCACGACACCGCCAGCGGCATTGATCGCCAGATAGCGCAACATGCGGAAGCGATCGCGATGTTCTGCCGGAGTCCGCTCGTCGCGGGGAATGGTCATGGCCTCACAGCGGAATGTTGTCGTGCTTCTTCCACGGGTTCTGCAAATCCTTGTTGCGCAAGGATGCAAAGCCCTTGCGATACGCTTGCGCGATGAATGCGGTGTGATCACGTCGTCGATGAAGCCTCCTTTTCGGCAGCGACAAACGGATTGGCGACATACTCATATTCTGCCGTGCGGGCTGCAATCTTTTCCTTGTCGCCGAGTTCAAGGCGCAAAGGATTTCGGTTGCGCCCTTGGCCCCCATGACGGCGATTTCCGCCGTTGGCCGCATAGTTGACGTCGCCACGCAGGTGCTTGGATGCCATCACATCGTAAGCGCCGCCATAGGCCTTGCGGGTAATCAGCGTCACCTTGGGAACCGTCGCCTCGCCATAGGCAAACAGCAGTTCGCCCTGTGCTTGATGACGCCGCTGTAACCCGGAAGTTCCTGCAGGAATCCCTGGCACATCGACCAGCGTCAGGATCGGGATGTTGAAGCAATCGCAGAAGCGCACGAAGCGCGTTGCTCCTGCGATGAATTGATATCGAGAACACCCGCCAGCACCATTGGCTGGTTGGCCACGACGACGGTGGAACCTCCATGCGGATGAAACCGGTGACGATGTTCTTGGCAAATTCTCCGCAATTCGGAAGAAGTCGCCCTCATCGGCAAGCCGTGTGATCAGTTCCTTCATGTCATAGGGCTTGTTGGGATTGTCGGGGTATCAGCGTATCGAGCGTGAATAGTCGATCCGGTCGGTGCTGTCGAAGAATGGCTGGTGCGGCGGCTTCTCCTTGTTGTTCAGGGGAAGGAAATCGAAGAACGGCGCAGCGAGGCGAGCGCCTCGACGTCATTGTCGAAAGCACCATCGGCAACCGACGACTTCGTCGTATGGGTCTTGGCCCGGTTTCAGTTCCTCGGCTGCACAATCCGTTAAGAACGGTCAACACGTCCGGTTATCACGAACATGTAGCTCGTATCCTTCACCATGAAGATGAAATCGGTCAGTGGCCGGCGAATACATTCGCGCTTGCCCGCGCAGGGTCTTGGCGATCATGGAAATCTGCGGCATGACGCCAGAGTGCGCGTGTTCATCTGGAACACATCGGCATAGCCGCCGCCGGAGGGACGCGACGCCTCGGATGCGCGCACCGCCCGAATCATTGATGCTGACTACCGGTGCGCCATTGCGCATGGCTATCCATGATCTTGCAGATCTTCTTTGCGTGCGTCTCGAAAGCGATCCGCCGAAGACGGTAAAGTCCTGGCTGAAGACATAGGTCATGCGGCCATTGATCGTGCCCTTAGCCGGTGACGACACCATCGCCCGCCATCTTGGTATCAGCCATGCCGAAATCGGTGCAGCGATGGGTCACGAACATGTCCCATTCCTCGAAGGAACCGGGATCAAGCAGCAGTTCGATCCGCTCGCGGGCCGTCAGCTTGCCCTTGGCGTGCTGGGCTTCAATCTCGTTGCCTCCGCCCATGCGGGTTTCCCGGGCGGCGTCGGTCGAGTTCGTCGAGTATGTCCTGCATGGCCCCCGGTATCCTGTCTGAATTTGGGCTGACACTATCAGATGCCAGCTCATGCGTTGAATTAGATGATTGTTCCGCGTCAACCAATCATGGTTGTCAGACGAGTTCGATGGCGAGCGCGGTTCCTTCACCGCCGCCAATGCAGATGCCGGCCATGCCGCGCTTCAGGCCGTGGCTTTCAAGGGCGTTGAGCAAGGTCACCAGAATGCGGGCACCAGACGCGCCGACTGGCGACCCCAGCGCACAGGCGCCGCCATGGATGTTGAGGCGTTCGCGCGGGAATTCCCATTTCGCGTTCTGCCGCCATCGGCACCACGGCGAAAGCCTCGTTGATTTCCCAAAGGTCCACATCACCCATCTGCCAGCCGATGCGATCCATCGATTTTACGGCCGGGATCGGCGCTGTCGAGAGCCAGTGGGTGCTTGCGCATGGCTTGAATGGCCAAGGATGCGCGAATGGTAGGTCTCCCCGCGTTCGGCATCTTCCTCGCGCATCAACACAAGTGCTGCCGCTCCATCCGAGATGGACGAGGCGTTGGCGGGCGTGATCGTTCCATCCTTGCGGAAGGCGGGCTTGAGATTGGGCATCTTGTCAGGCCGCGCGTTTCTGGGTTGTTCATCGTTGTCGATCACGGTTTCGCCTGACCGGTCCGTATGGATACTGGCGCAATCTCGCGGGCAAAGCGGCCTTCCTTCTGGCAGACAAAGCGCCTTCGAGCGAGCGGATTGCATAGGCGTCCTGCTCCTCGCGGGTGAACTGGTATTTTTCAGCGCAGTCCTCTGCAAAGAACCCATCAGCCGCCTGGGTTCATAAGCGTCCTCCAGCCCGTCGAGGAACATGGTCCTGACCTGGAATGGCCGAGCCTTGCGCCAGCGCGCATTTTTGGCAGCAGGCGTTGGACATGGATCCCATGCCGCCCGCGACGATCATGTTGCCATTGCCTGCCAGCAGCTGGTCGTGGGCGAGCATCACGGTCTTCATGCCGGAGCCGCACATCTTGTTGAGCGTGGTGGCAGGCACTTCCTCACCCAATCCGGCGTGAAAACCGGCCTTGCCTTGCCGGTGCCTGTCCCTGTCCGGCTGGCAGGACATTGCCCATCAGCAATTCGTCAACATCTGCAGTTTTTGCGCCTGCACCAGCCAGTGCGGCAGCAATGGCTGCACCGCCCAATTCGGATGCGGATAGCGATGCGAGTTCACCCCGAAGCCGCCCATCGGTGTTCTGGCGGCACCTGCAATGACAATTGATCCGGCCATGTCTTCAGTCCTCAGCGATGTTTGACCTGGCCTTTGCGTTTTTCTGCGAAGGCGGCCATGCCTTCCTTCTGGTCTTCAGTCGCGAACAGCGAAATAGTTCACGCGACGCTCGAACATGACACCTTCAGCGAGGGTGGATTCCCGTGAGCGGCTGACGGCTTCCTTGGCGATGATGGTCACCGGGTTTCGAATATCCCGCGATGGTGTCGGCGGCTGTCATTGCCTCTTCCAGCAATTTGTCGGCTGGCAGGACGCGCGTGCAACAAGGCCGCAGTTTCCGCTTCGCGGGCATCCATCATGCGCCCGGTCAGGATCAGGTCCCATCGCCTTGGCCTTGCCGACAGCGCGGGTCAGGCGCTGGGTGCCGCCCCAGCCCGGAATGACGCCAAGCTTGATTTCCGGCTGACCCCGAATTTTGCGGTTTCCGAAGCAAAGATCATGTCGCACATCATGGCGATCTCGCAGCCACCGCCAAGCGCGAAGCCGTTCACCGCAGCAATCATCGGGGTGCGGATCGCGAAAGCGTTCCCAACCTATGCCTGTGCATTGGCCATGAACATCCATGTAGGACTTGTCGGCCATTTCCTTGATGTCGGCACCGATGAAGGCCTTCTCACCTGCGCCGGTGATGACGATGCAGCCGATGTTCTCATCAGCATCGAAGTTGGTCGCAGCCCCGATCAGGTTCCTGCATTACGCTGGTGTTGACGGCGTTCAGCGCTTCGGGACGATTGATGGTGCAAGCCGAGGCTCAGCAGGCCGCGCTTTTCGCTCAATACCGTCTTTGCCATTGTTGCCTCACTACCTGATCGAGAAATTTGATGATGCTGGAAAAGTCGGTGTCTGCGCCACCTGCACGACGAATGCCTTGTAGATTTGTGTTGCGCGCGCGCCATCAAAGGTTGCCGCCGCTCCGGAGGTCTGGTGGCTGCTTCCTGGGAAAGCCCGAGGTCCTTGAGCATCAGCGCGGTGGTGCCGGGCTTGTAGTCGTTGTTGTCAGCTGGTGATTTCGGGCCAATTCCGGTGAACGGGGCAATAGGTGTTGAACGACCAGCAGGAGCCTGACGAAGTCGAGACACATCGAACAGCGATTGCTGCGACAGGCCGAGCTTTTCGGCCATGGCAAATGCCTCGCAGGCACCGATCATGGAAATGCCGAGCAGCATGTTGTTGCAGATCTTGGCGGCCTGTCCGGCTCCGCCCTCGCCGCAATGGACCATGCGACCGGCCATGATGTCGATGACGGGGAGGCTTTCGCAAAGTCAGCTTCCGTGCCGCCGATCATGAAGGTGAGCGTGCCAGCGGCTGCACCGCCAACTCCGCCCGAGACTGGCGCATCTAGAAAGCCAAGACCAGCTGCCGATGCAATCTCATGCGCCTTGCGGGCGCTGGCAACGTCGATGGTGGAAGAGTCGATGATGATCGTGCCTTGGCCGCATCGGCGGCAATCTGTTGAGAACGGCGAGTGAAATTGCGCCATTGGGAAGCATGGTTACAACGAAATCACGGTCCGTTGCAGCTGCTGAAGCGCTGGGTGCAATGGCAATGCCCTCAGCCCGTGCCTTGTCGTGTGCAGTTGTTACCTGGTCAAACCCGGTTACCTTTGTGGCCTGTCTTGACGAGATTGAGTAGCCATGGGAAGGCCCATATTGCCAAGGCCAATAAATCCGATATCCGCCATCTGTCATTCCTCCCGATATGTGAATCTGTCTTTCGCCCAGATTCGCCAACATCGCTTCAGCGTTCGGCACTGATGTCCTCAAGTCTTGCGACCTGCCATTGCGGATTGCGATCCTTGTCGATGACCGCTGCACGAATGCCTTCAAGGAATTCGCCATGTTCCATGCAGCGTGCAGTGAAGCGGTATTCCATAGCCAGAACTTGTGCCAGCGATTGAGCGGTGCGCGCATTGCGCGATTTCAAAGCCGCAGGCTATCGACAACGGGCAGCCGCGACGTAGCTGCCTTGGCGGTTTCATTGCCCATGGCGAGGTGTCAGCCTCAAGGCCAGCGAGACATTGCATGGCGCTCGCTTCATCGAATGCAGCGTCAACCTTACCGGGTAATCTGCGCAAGTGGGGCTGCGCCCGGGTCGGCGCTTAATGGCGCGATGATCTCGACTTCGCCTGTCTCGCAGAGCTGCTTGACGAGCGGGCCAGTTCTCCTGCGGGAATGTAAGTATCGGCAAATCCGGCGAGGAATGGTGTCGGCGCTGTTCATGCGCTGATCCGGTCAGCCCCAGATACTCACCCAGATGGCCAGGCGCATGGAGCCAGCAACCAGCTGCCACCGACATCGGGAATAAGGCCAATCCACATTCCGGCGAAGGTGATACGCGATGCTTCGCACACTACGCGATGCGAGCCATGGCATGAAATGCCAACGCCGCCGCCCATGACAAATCCCTGCATCAAGGCGACATAGGGCTTGGGGTGGTGGCGATCATGGCGTTGAGGCGATATTCGTCGCGCCAGAACTTCTTGCCAAAGGCAAAGTCACCGGCCTTGCCGGTTTCGTACAAATCCTGGATGTCGCCGTCTGCACAAAATGCCTTGTCACCTTCGGCATCAATCAACACCAGCGAAATGGCAGGATCATCGCGCCACGCAAACAGCAGCCCGATTGCAGTGGCCATGGCATAGGTCGCGCATTGAGCGCCTTTGGCCGGGTCAGGTGATGCGCCCGGCTCGCCCCGCGGCGAATGCTGATCTCGCCAGTAGGGTTCATCAGGCGGCTTCCAGCATTTGCCTTGAGATGATCACGCGCATGATCTCGTTGGTGCCTTCGAGTATCTGGTGGACGCGAAGGTCACGGACGATCTTCTCGATGCCGCAATCAGCGAGGATGGGGCCGTAGCCGTCATGCAGTTGCAGCGCCTGGGATTTGCGACATTGAAGGCGGTCCGTGACGAAGCGCTGGCCATGGCGCAATATTTGGTGGCGTCCGGTGCACTTCTGGTCGAGCTTCCGTGTTAGCCTGGCGCAGGAATATTCGTGCCGGCCTGCAGTTCGGTTTCCATGTCGGCAAGACGCAATCACAGGCTTGGAACTCGGAGATCGGTTTGCCGAATGCCTTGCGGTCGCGCATATAGGCGAGCGTCTTGTCGAGCGCGGACTGGCCAGCCCAATGCGCTGGCGGCGATGTTGGAGCCTGCCGCCGTCAAGGCCCGCCATGGCATAGCGGAAGCCCTGCCTTCTTCGCCGAGGAGGTGATTGGCCGGAACCTCGCAATCGTCGAACCGAACTGCGCGGTCGGTTGCGCCTTCCAGCCCATCTTGCGTTCATTGGCACCGCCAAAGGAGAGCCCTGGTGTGCCATCTTCGATGAGCAGGGCCGAAACACCCCGGGCCTTCTGCCTCCGGTGCGGGCCATGACGACATAGAGACCGGAATGGCCGCCACCGGAAATGAATGCCGGTTTCGTGCCGTTGAGCTCAACGATTGCCGTCACGGTCAGCGCGGGTGCGCAGGGTGGCCGCATCCGAACCGGGAGCCGGGTTCGGTCAGCATTAGCTGGTATGATTTCCATCGAACACATTTTCGGCAGCCAGGTCTGGCGTTGCTCCTCGGTGCCGAAAGTGTCGATCATCCATGCGCACATGTTGTGGATGGAGATGAAGGAAGCGATGGAGTGGGTATAATTCCGGCCAGGCGAGTGTTCTCGAAAATCAGGGTCGCGTCAAGACGACCGCCGGAGCCGCCAACATCCTCGCACATAAATGCCTGCAAAGGCCAAGCTCACCGACGGAGCGCACGACATCAATTCCGAAAATGGCCGGTTTCATCCCATTCGATGGCCTTTGGCGCGATATTCTCCATGCCAAAGGCAAGCGCCATGTCGTAGATGGCCTGATGTTCTTCAGACAGTGCAAAATCCATGGCCGCTCCTCCTGCGGTCTCAGTGTGGTAGCGCGTCGCCAACAAGGCTGCCCGCTTTTGCATCAATTCATGGTTGAAAATGGTGAACTCCGCGCCTCCTTGACACCGGATGGCCACCGCGAGGTAATAGTCTTGGTCTCCTTGGTGTAGAAGCGGAAGGCATTCGCACCTTCATGCTGACCCAAATCGCCGAAGGACGAATTCTTCCGCCGCCAAAGGTGTAATAGGTATCGGCACCGGGATCGGTACATTGACGCCGACCATGCCGACCTGACCCGGGCAAAAGCCGCGCGCCGCATCGCCGTCGCGGTGAAGATCGCGGTGCCATTGCCATATTCATGGTCATTGGTCAGGCTTTTCAGCGCTTCTTCATGTCTGGCGCGCACCACCGAGAGAGAATGAGACCGAAAATCTCTTCCTTGTAGATGCGCATGTCCGTGGTGACATTGTCGAACAGGTGGCCACCCATGTAATAGCCGTTCTCATAGCCCTGCATCTGGAAGCCGCGACCGTCGACCGGTAGCTGGCGCCTTCCTCGACACCGAGATCGACATAGCCCTTGACGCGCTCCATGCCTGCGCGTGACGAGCGGCCGTAATCCGCCGTCTGTAGATGGTCCGACCTTGAGGCTTTCGACGCGGGAATGAGCTTCTGGACGAGGCGGTCAGCGGTATCCTCACCATCGGGACTGCGACAGACGGCCATGCAGCGTTCACCGGCAGAACCGTGGCTCGCACTAATCAATGCATCGACTGCCTGATCCATGTCGGCGTCGGGCATGATGAACGGCGTATCTTGCGCCGCCGAAGCACTGAACGCGCTTTGTCGCTGGCGCAGCCGCGGGAACAGATGTAGTGCGCACGGGGTTGTCCGACAGGCCGATGGCCTTGATGTCGGGGTCGTCGAGGATGGCGTCGACGGCGTCCTTGTCGCCATTGACGACATTGAGAATGCCTGCGGGCAGGTCAGCTTGAGAAACAGTTCGGCAATCATCATCGGCACGCCCGATCGCGCTCGGACGGCTTGAGAATGAAGGCGTTGCCGGCGGCATCGGCGTGGCAATCTTCCACAGCGGGATTCATTGTTGTAGAAGTTGAAGGGCGTGATGCTTCGCGACCACACCTTAATGGCTGGCGCATCGAATAGACGTCGATGCCAGGTCCTGCACCTTCGGTATATTCGCTCCTTGGTCATGTGCGGAGCGCCGATGGATACTTCCACCACTTCGAGGCTGCGCTGGATATCGCCGCGCGCATCGGGAAATGGTTCCTGCTATGTTCGCGGGCCGCATAATCCGCCATCTTTTCATAGTCGCGCTGGGCGAGTTCGAGGAATTTCATCAGCACACGCACGCGCTTCTGCGGATTGGTCGCTGCCCAGTGCCGATCTGTGCGGCCTTGGCGTTTTCAACTGCAGCCCGCATTTCCGCATTGTTTGCCAAGGCGACCTTGGCCTGGACGGTGCCGTCCATTGGCTGAAAAACATCGGCGGTGCGACCGCTGGTGCCAGCGACATGCTTGCCGCCAATGAAATGTCCGTAAGTCTTCATGTTCTCTCTCCCATTGGGCACCAGCGCTTGGCTTGCTGGGGCTCCGAACCATGTTGTTGGTGCTATAACCTGTCATTTTTCAATGGACAACAACCGAAAATCCAACTTCATTGTGCAGGAATGCACAATGAGCGGAAATTCTTCCCGGGGGATTAGAGCGCAAATGAACTGGGATGACTATCGTCATTTTCTGGCTGTAGCGAGAACCGGCAGACTGTCCCTTGCTGCCAAGCAGCTTGGTGTTGATCATGCGACCGTGGGGCGACGCATCAAGGCACTGGAAACAGCCCTTGGCGCTAACCTTTTTGACAAGTCACCACAGGGCTATGCGCTTACCGATACAGGGCAAAGGCTGGTGGATGTGGCCGAGAGCATGGAAACGGCGGCCATTGGGGCAGCAGCCGATATTGGCGGCAAGGATGCGGTGATATCGGGAACCGTGCGAATTGGTGCACCGGAGGGTGTGGCAGCAACGGTTCTTGCAGGCTATAATCATCACGGAATTGTGCCGCGCACATCCGGCAACTGGAAATCCAGCTGGTCACGTTGCCGCGCGCCTTTTCATTGTCGAAGCGTGAGGCTGATATTGCGATTGCGGTTTCTGCTCCAACGTCCGGGCGATTGAAATTCCGCAAGATCGCCGATTACACGCTGCATCTTTACGGGTAGATGCGATTATCTCGCCCGCCATCCGTATCGAGAGTGTCGAGGATCTCAAGAAGGTGCGCGGTATCGGCTATGTTCCCGGAATTCATTTATGACAAGGAGCTCGATTATATTCCGCTGGTTTCACCCGGATATCAAGCCGCATCTGACTTCTACCAGTGTCCATGTGCAACTGGAGGCGACGCTTGCCGATGGCGGGCTGTGCATCCCGTACACTCATGGCGAACCAGTATCCGCAATTGCAAAAGGTCCTGCCGCAGCGGATTTCATTCACCCGCCCGTTCTGGTTCATCGTGCATGAGGATTATGCGCGGCTGGAGCGGATCAGATCATATCCGACGCCATTGTCGAGGGCATGCGCAAGCGATTGGGATAAGCCGGGGCATTGCGCGGGCAGTTCAATAACTATCTGCGACGGCAACCGCAAATAGCTGCGTTGACAGCGACCCGGCCTGAAATTTCCGGACGTGTTACACCCTGAGCCCGCCCATGCCCGGCCCCCACCGGCCTGTTCCTCACCGATTGCGGGTTGCAGATATTGTGGCACTTCGGCAAGGTCACCTGCCTCCAGTCGCGCGATGGTGGCTGGATGGGTGACCGCGAATTCGTCAAATCCGGTGCGCAGCATCAGGGCGATTATCTGGTCAAGGGCGAATTTGCCGGTCGCGCGGATCGGACCCTTGTAGCCCAGCCTGTCCCGGGATGCGCGCTGCGGTAAAGCCCCGCCCATCGGAAAAGACAGGAAACCGGATATGGATGGCGGCAAATTCACGATCCGGCCCGCGCAGGCCGAGGATCATCGCCTGCTGCCAGCACAAGCACGATGGGTGCCCCGCTGCCCAGCCTGCCTGTGGCTTCCTCGGGCGAGACAAAGACTGTTCCGTTCGAAGGGGAATGGCGATCGGCAACAAAGCCGGAGCGCGTCCAAATCCTGTGTGAATCAGTAGTGCTGGTCATGGTCAGATCCCGCCACCATTTTCAAATATGCCGTGAATTCCGCATTCGGTCTTTTCGAGGCCGCGCCATCTTCCGGCGCGTTCGTCCTCGCCCTCGCCAACAGGCGTGGTGCAGGGTTCGCAACCGATGGAGCGATAACCGCTGGCAACCAGCGGATGTTGCGGCAGGCCAAAGGCGTTTCGATAGATTTCGATATCGGCGCTCGTCCAGTTTGCCAGCGGGTTGATTTTCAGGCGCTTGCCGTCGACCTCGAAGAGCGGCAGGTTCTGTCGAAGGCCACCCTGATAACGCTTGCGACCCGAAAACCAGATATCGACGCCTTCCAGTGCATCTTGAAACGGAGCGACCTTGCGGGTGTTGCAGCAGGCCTCCCGGTCACGCATCCACAGCGAGCCGGCAGGATCAGCCGAGGTCAGTTCCACTTCATCTGGCCGGGCGACCATGATGTTGGTGAGACCCAGACGGCTTGCCAGTTCGTCGCGATAGCGCAGGGTTGCCGGGAACAGTTTGCCGGTATCGACAAAGATGATCGGCAGGTCCGGATCGATGGATGACATGAGGTGCAGCAGCACCACCGAATTCGATCCGAAGCTCGAAACGGTCGCGATGCGTTTTCCCGGATTTTCAGCAAGGATTGCTGCAATCAGCTTGCGGGTTCCGGAGCTTTCAAAACGCCGGTTGAGTGCATCGGTGTCCAGCCGGTTCTCGGCAACGCGATTATCAAGCAGGACTTCCATAGAGCGCCTCCTTGAACGGTTGCTGACCGACGCGCCGCCAGGTTTCGATGAAAGTCTCACCCTCCGACTGGCGAAGGCCGAGATAGGTATCAATGACGGTTTCGACCGCCGCGGTAATCTCACCCTCGCCGAAACCTGGCCCGACGATCTCGCCAATTGCGGTGGTGTTGTCGGCTGAGCCGCCCAACGTGATCTGGTAATATTCCTCGCCCTTTCGATCCACGCCCAATATGCCGATATGGCCTACATGGTGATGGCCGCAGGCATTGATGCAGCCCGATATCTTGATCTTGAGGTCGCCCGCCTTTTCTTCCCGTCCCGATGCGACAAGGCTTTTAGAGAGCTTGTGCATCGGTATGGACCTGCGCATTGGCGAGGCACAACAGTCGAGACCCGGGCAGGCGATGATGTCACTGGCAGGGCCGGTACTGGCGGTTGCAAGGCCTGCCGCGGTCAATCTTTCGTGCAGAGCCTCGAGGTGGCGTTGTAGCCTGACATGCGGCAGAATGACATTCTGCCCATGGTTGATACGCAATTCGTCGCGTGAATAGGTCTCGGCCAGTTCGGCCAGCAATTCCATCTGGTCGGCTGTCGCGTCTCGGGGATGCCGCCTACCGGCTTCAGCGAGACCGTGACGACGCATGGCCGCGCGCCTTGTGCTGGTGGGTGTTGCGTTTCAGCCAGCTGCGAATCCGGCCTTGCATCGGAATGGTCGATATCGGGCAGGTTCTCCCATGATGGAGGCGCGAAAATGGGCGCCGATGGCATCGATATCGTGTTGCGGCAGGGCGAGCGGGCCATGACGCAATACTGAATTCCCGCTCGACATCCCGGCGCAGTTCATCGATCCCTGTTTCGTGGACGAGCATCTTGATGCGCGCCTTGTATTTGTTGTCGCGTCGGCCGTGAAAAAATTGTAGACGCGCAGGATGGCTTCGACATAAGCGAGCAGTCCTTTTCCGGAAGGGGAAGTCCCGTAGCAGCCGGGCAACCATTGGCGTGCGTCCCTGACCGCCACCGACATGGACAGCAAAGCCTGTCTCGCCTTGCGCATTGCGTTGCAATTGCAGGCCGATATCGTGGACCTGGATTGCTGCGCGATCATGGTTTGCGCCGGTAATGGCGATCTTGAACTTGCGCGGCAGGAAGCTGAATTCCGGATGCAGGCTCGACCACTGACGCAGGATTTCGGCATAGACGCGCGGATCGGCAATCTCGTCGGCTGCAACCCTGGCAAAATGGTCGGTGGTTACATTGCGCACACAATTGCCCGAAGTCTGGATCGCGTGCATTTCGACGGATGCCAATGCATCGAGAATGTCGGGAATATCGGTCAATGCAGGCCAGTTGAACTGGATGTTCTGGCGATGGTGAAATGGCCATAGCCCCGATCCCATTTGGCGGGCGATATGGGCAAGCATCCGCATCTGCCTTGCGTTGAGCGTGCTGATAGGGAATGGCAACCCGCAGCATAAGTAGGCATGCAGTTGCAGATAGACGCCGTTCATCAGGCGCAATGGCTTGAACTCGTCCTCGCCTTAATTCACCGGAAAGCCGCCTGGCAACCTGGTCGCGGAATTGCGCGGTGCGGCTGGCGACGAAGGCGTGGTCAAATGCGTCGTAGTGATACATGGATAGGCTCCGTTCGGCTCACATCTGGCGAGGCGCGCCGGGTGATACAGCTTCAGGCGACAAGGCTTTGGGCGATATGCGGGTCAGCGGTTATCGTTGGCCCAAAGGCGCGAATGCGTTCACGCAAGCGAACCGGAACCGGTTGGCGGTTCTCGTCGAGGGTCACCGTCAATCGCCGCAACTTCGACGACTTCGCGATTGCGATGCACGCGCTGCCGTTTCGCCCGGCGTCAACCGCATCGGATGCGCTCAGGACGGCAGCGCGGGAAATCGATGTTTCCCATCCCGATGTGGTCAACCAGACAACGACACCATCCTTGAGGCGGTTTGCAGTTATGGTCTTCATGAAACTCTCCTATGCAGCGTGAATTGAGAGGGATGGGCGATCCGCAGCGGTACGATGATTTGACCCTGTGGCCGTGGCGCGTCACTGATGGTGCTGATGGCGGATGCTCTCGCCAATGATGATGAGAGCGGGAAGGTCGTCAGGGCGTCCCGGCGAAAGTTGCGCCAGGGTTTGCAAGGTGCCGGTTTCGAAATGCTCTTGCGGCGTGGTGACGGCCTGTGCGATGGCTACCGGAACTGTCGGTGACATACCGGCTTCGATCAGTTTGCGGGCCACGTCGCCTGCGACGGTTCTGCCCATATAGACCGCGACGGTCGCGCCCTTGAGGGCAAGGCCTGCCCAGTCTGGAAGCGTGTTCTGTTCGCGGTCATGGCCTGTCGCGAAAACAAGGCTCGAGGATATTCCCCGCAAGGTGAAGGGGATCTGGGCTGATGCTGCCGCGGCAAGCGCCGAGGTGACACCGGGAACAATCTCGACAGGAATACCTGCCTGGCGCAGTGCGGCGATTTCCTCACCGGCCCGGCCGAAGACCATCGGGTCGCCCCCCTTCAATCGAACGACATTGTGTCCCTGTGAAGCTTCCCGCACCAGTATCCGGTTGATTTCCTCCTGGGAGGCAGAATGGTGCCCCTTGGATTTGCCGACATTGATACGCCTGGCATCGCGACGACCCATTGCAATCACTTCCTGCGAAACAAGGCCATCATGGATAATGACATCGGCCTGCTGGAGCGCGTTGACTGCACGCATGGTCAGCAGGTCCGTTGCGCCCGGCCCTGCGCCGACCAGCGTTACCGCGCCGCGCACCGTATCAAGACCCTTGAGCATTCGCGTTGCCAGCCGTCTGGCCGATGGAAGATCGCCTTGATGCACAGCCTGTGCGACGCCGCCTTCGAAGAAGTCGCGCCAGAATTTGCGGCGCGGCTGCCCGCGCGGTACGAGGCGATCAACGGCATTGCGATAGAGCCTTGCCAGTCGCGCCAGTGAGCCGGTCGATGGCGGCAACATGGTTTCAATTCGTGACCGCAATATCTGTGTGAGAACCGGGCCCGACCCGCTTGACCCGATGGCAATCGCGATCGGTGCCCGGTTCACCAATGCCGGGGTGTAGAAGTCGCAAAGATGGGGCCGGTCGACGGCATTGGCCGGAATATTGCGCTCCCGAGCGGCAGCAACAATAGTTGTGTCAGCGTGCTCGTCGCCGGTCGCAGCGAAAACCAGGGCGGCGCCATCGAGCATTTCGGGGAAAAATCGGGCCCTGATATGGGTTATGCCTGATTTCGTAATCCAGTCCTGCAGGACCGGCTCCGGATCATCGGCAATCACATGCTGTTCAATGGAACTTTCAGAAAGCAGGCGGGACTTGTTCAGTGCCTCTTCACCATTGCCGACAATCACGGCGAAGCGTTCCTCAACCCGAAGGAATACCGGAAATTCGGTCAGGCGATCGAATTGGCTGTCGCGCAGTGGGAGGGCGGTCTGTTTCGGCATGGTGGTTCCATTCTGAAATACTGTTTCAGAATAGAGCGAAACGACGGGTCATCATGCCAACGTTTTGGCTATTTTCTCCCCGTTGGTAGAAAAAATGTTCTTTTGAACCTTCGCGCGTCAATAATCGGCTATCAATCATGCCGACGTCAATGGCTGCGCTCAACCGTGAAGCGGGCTGCATCGACCAGCAGTGCCGCGCGCGCGCCGAAGGGTTCCAGCAACAAAGTGGCCTCGTGCAAGAGTGCAGATGCCTTCTTGCGACTTTCATCAAGGCCGATCAGAGAAACCAGCGTAGCCTTGCCCTGGTCGCGATCCTTGGCTGTCTGCTTGCCCATGGCCTGCGTGCTTGCGGTTTCGTCGAGTATGTCATCTGCAAGCTGAAACGCCTTGCCGATGGTTTCGCCAAATTTCACCAGGCGGTTCCGTGTGGGCTGGTCGGCACCGGAAATGATGGCACCTGCCTCACAGGCATGGCGGATAAGGGCCCCGGTCTTCATGGATTGCATGAGCAGGATTTCCTCGACAGACCGGTTGGTTGCCTCGCCTTCGATGTCCAGCATCTGCCCGCCAGCCATGCCGCCCAGACCCGATGATCGCGCCAGCGACAGGACGAGGGCGGAACGGATTGCCGGATCGCGATGGGTTGCTTCATCCGCCAAGATGTCGAATGCCAGCGTCTGCAGCGCGTCGCCTGCCAGAATTGCAGTCGCCTCGTCAAATGCCTTGTGGACAGTCGGCTTGCCGCGTCTCAGGTCATCATCGTCCATGGCCGGAAGGTCATCATGGATCAGCGAATAGCAATGCACGCATTCCAGAGCCGCTGCTGCCCGCATCGGGCCTGATCCCGAAGCGCCAAGCATCCGGGCGGTTTCAACCAGCAGGAATGGCCGCAGTCGTTTCCCCCCATTGAGAACGCCATGGCGCATGGCAGCAAGCAGTCTTTCGGGGCGGTTGGTTTCGCCGTCGAGGGTTTTTCGGGACAGCAATTCTTCCAGCAAGGTTGCGATCTCGGTCGCGCATTGCGACAGCTGACTGTGAAAATCCCCGGTTGCCTGCATGTTTTGTCCTTCTGCCGAGCAAATCTGTTTGCATCGCGCCGCCCTTGCGTCAAGAACAAAGCTTGCCTGCCGCTATTGTGCAAAGCGGCTTAATTTGATGAAAGTGCGACTTTCGACAAGCGCCCTCCATGGTGCCCCTGTCACCGATTTGGTGGTGGCAGGGTTTCAGCGATCAGGAACATGAGCGATAAAGATCCGCAATCGGAAACACAAAACGAGGTTGTATCTGGAATGCGGTTTGGCCGGACAAGAAAACTCTGGCGGTTCCGGCTGTTCCGCATCCTTGTCTTCGTTGTTGTCGTGATGCTTGCGTCACCAATCCTGCTTGGCCTGCTCTACAGGATCGAGTTGATCCGCCCGGTTTCCACGCTGATGCTGGCGCAATGGATTGGTGGAGGTTCGGTGGACCGCCGCTGGGTCGAAATCGATGATGTCGCCCCGGTCCTCATCCATTCGGTCATCATGTCAGAGGACGGCCAGTTCTGTGGTCATTACGGGGTCGATTTCAGGGAGTTGAATGCGGTGATCTCCGATGCGCTGGACGGGGAAAAGCCCAGAGGTGCGAGCACCATCACGATGCAGACGGCCAAGAACCTGTTTCTCTTCAACAGTCGATCATTTTTGCGCAAGGCGGCAGAAATTCCACTTGCGATCTACCTCGATCTTGTCCTTTCCAAGCGCAGGATCATGGAGATCTATCTCAATATCGCGGAATGGGGCGACGGTATTTTCGGGGTTGAAGCTGCCGCGCAGCGTTATTTCAAACGCTCTGCCGCAAGGTTGTCGGCACGTCAGGCTGCGCTTCTCACGGTCGCATTGCCCAATCCGATCCTTCGCAATCCTGCCAAACCGGGAAGCGGAATGCGGCGACTTGCTTCGCTGATCGAGCGTCGGGCTGCAAGGGCCGGGGGATATGTTGATTGTGTAGAGTAGCCAAATCTGGCGTGATCAGGCAGATACTGCAAAGAAATCCGGCATTGGGACTGGTCAAAAGACCCGGGACGCTGTATATGCGCCGCACTGAAAGACCGGAAATGTGCCTCAAGGGGTGAGTTTTCGGCGGAACAAATTTCCGGAGTAATGAAATGGCTGTACCCAAGCGAAAAACATCGCCGTCGAAACGCGGCATGCGCCGTTCTGCCGACGGGCTGAAGCAGCCGGCTTATGTTGAAGACAAGGATTCTGGGCGAACTGCGTCGTCCGCATCATGTCGACCTGAAGACCGGCATGTATCGTGGTCGCCAGATTCTTGAGCCTAAGCAATCTGTCTGATCCATCCAGTCGTGAAGGCTGAATTTGAAAACCGGGTGGAAACACCCGGTTTTTTTGGTTTTGTGCCTGCCGCTAGTCCTTGTCTCCTGCCACAATGTTGACACCGTAACTCTGATAGGCAGACTGTCACAAACCGGTTCAGCCAGAAGGCTGTATAGAGAGACAGGAACTGACATGGGACTACTGACCAATGTGCCGCTGATGATCGTGCCGTTCATCGTCTATAATCTGGTGGTGCTTGGCCTGGTGCCGGTAGCAGGTACTGATCCCTGGGCGGCAACGGTGATGACCCTTTCCATGGTTTCGGGTGCGGCCTGGACGATGGACATGGGCGATCTGATGGTGGTGCTCGGTCTGTTCCTGCTGTTTTTCGAAATTCTCAAGGCAACAAGAGTCGGCCCCGGATCGATCATAGATCACCTGCTTTCCACTTTCGTCTTCGTTGCCTATCTGGTCGAGTTCCTTCTGGTGCGCAGTGCTGCCCATTCGGTGTTTTTCATCCTGATGGCGATAACGTTCATCGATGTGATTGCCGGTTTTTCCGTTTCCATTCGTTCGGCCACACGCGACGTGTCCGTGGGAGGGCATTACTGAAATCGCACTGAGCCCGCTTGTTCGCTGCTTCTTAACCCTTGAGGGGCATAAAGGTCTGATTGCCAGAACCAGGCCAAGCAGACGGAAGCAAGTATGGGAACTCGACACAGTAGCAGCGCCAAACCTGCCGTTGACGCGGTATCGTTGCGCGATGATGCATTGCTGGCTCTTACCGGGCAGGCGCGTTATGCCTGGGACATCAAGAGCGATGTGCTGGACTGGAGTGCCAACGCACAATCTCTCATTGGCCTTGTTGACTTCAGCCCGGCCCTTGGCGGCAGGCAATTCGAGACCCTGATCAGCGCAGAGGGCAGCCAAAGCCGTTTTGGCGTCGTGTTCTCGGCTTCGGAAGAAAAGCCGCTTGCCGGTCCGGTGCCCTATCAGTGCATCTATGCGATTTCAGCCGACAAGGTTGAGTCGGGCCAGAAGGTGTGGCTGGAAGACACTGGTGCCTGGTATCCTGATTCCAATGGCAGGCCCGCGCGCGCCGAAGGTGTGGTGCGAATTGTCAGCGATCGCAGACAGCGCGAGGACCAGCTTCGCAGGAAATCCGATTTCGATGATCTGACCGGACTTCCCAATCGGAGCTTCCTGAGAATGCAGCTTGCGGAGACCATCCAGGAATGCATGACCGACCAGAGTTCGGCTGCGCTTCTTGTGGTCAGCATGGAGCGGATGCCGCTGTTCAATGAAATCTACGGATTTGATATCGGCGATGAAGTGCTCAAGACTGCTGGTGCGATCATCTCCGGGCGGATGCGGGGAATGATGTCGTGGCGCGGTTTTCGGGCGCGAAGTTTGGCGTCATTCTCAGAAATTGTTCGGGCGGGGAGATTTACGTCGCCGCACGGCGGTTCCTTGATTCACTGCGCAAGGAAATCATTTCGACCTCGGCAGGGCCTGTAACGCTTGATGCCACCATCGGGGCGTGCTTCATGCCGAAACATGCGAAGAGCCCGACAGCAGCCATTGCGGCTGCCAGCACAGCCTGTGATCTGGCGCGGTTTGATGGCGGCTACAAGATCAGGGTCTATGACCATGATCCCAAGCTTGCCGCCAAGCGCCGAACGGATGCAGAGATGGCGGCAAGGGTGATTGCAACCTGTGAGTCAGGCTCCATGCGGCTGGCTTTCCAGCCGATCGTGGATGCGGTCAGCGGCAGGATTGCCTTTCATGAATGCCTGATCCGAATTGCCGATGACAGCGGCCTGCCGGGTGACGCGGGCAATTTCGTGCCGCTAGCCGAGAAACTGGGTTTCATCGGTATTATCGACCATCGCACACTCGAATTGGCGCTGGATACGCTGGAACAAAACAGCGAGGCCCACTTGTCGCTCAATGTATCGAATGAAACCGCTGAAGATCCGCTTTGGCTTTCCAAGCTTGCCGAGGGGCTGAACCGGATACCGGGTTCGGCGGGGCGGCTGATTGTCGAGATTACCGAATCCCACGCTGCGCGCGATTTGGAAGAGGCGTCCAAGTTCGTGTCGACAATCCAGAGCCTGGGCTGCAAGGTGGCAATTGACGATTTTGGTGCCGGCTTCACCTCATTTGCCAACCTGAAATCGCTGCCGGTCGACATCATCAAGAGTGACGGCTCTTTCGCGGCTGACCTGCCCACCAACCGGCAGAACCAGGTTTTCATCCAAAGCCTGATCATGCTGGCCAAGGCGTTTGAAGTCAAAACCGTGGTTGAATGGGTAGAGGACGCCGAAACCGCAGCCATGTTGGCCGCATGGGGTGTGAATTACCTGCAGGGCCACAATTTCGGAGCTGCTACCACTGCCAATCAATGGGGCAGGGAACCTGATGTCGCAGTTTGCGAGCCCGAGCGTCTGGCCAGCTGAACCGGGATGATCTAACCGAGCTTGTCGAGTTTCTTCTGCAATTCACCAAGCTGGTTCTTCAACTCTTTCAAGTCTTCTTCGTTCGTGGCAGGCTTGGCGGAGGGCTCGCTCTTGTCCGTGCTGGTGCCGGTTGACGCCTGGCCGAATGGC
>JAWKWN010000018.1:0-49625 GCA_041397505.1 Nitratireductor sp. | reverse complement strand
GATATTGCTTTCCTGCAACATGACGCGCACTGGCCCCATCACCGATTCGCGCGCGCGCAGCAACGCGATCGGCAGGGAACGCGAAGTTGGTCCAAACGGAGCCCTGACGGGCTGATTTCCTTCAGAATCCTTGTCAGTCATGGTATTCATATCGTCCTTTTGGAATAAATCCTCAAGCCGCTTCAAGGATGAAATTATTACTTAACAAAGCAACTAAATTGCGGTAGGATCAGCCATGCCTCATTTCCAGATCGACTATTCGAAAAATCTTGAAACACGCCTCGACATTCCCGGGCTTTGCCGTGCCATTCGCGATGCCGCTGCCGAGACCGGTGTGTTTCCGCTCGCAGGGATCAGGGTTCGCGCCACAGCCTGCGATCACGTCGTCATCGCAGACGGCAACCCTGCTCACGCCTTTCTTGACATGTCGGTTCGCCTTCGCGGCGGTCGCACGCTCGAAACCCGCAAACAGGCGACCGCCCATATCTTCGCCGCTGCCGAGGCCTTTTGTGCGGATGTGATGAATTCCTCATCCTTCATGCTGTCCATGGAAATGCGCGACATCGACCCTGAACTGAGCCCGAAGGCAAGTTCGATCCGTCAATACTTGCCACCTGAAGATCAAGGAGAGACCCGATGACCGATCTTGCCAGCCGTCTGGGCGAACTTGAAAAACACCTCGCCCGCTTCCGCGAGACCGGCATCCTCAACCTCATCAACGGGAAGAGCGTTGCCGCGAACTCGGCGCAAGCTTCGAAACCCGCTCGCCGGTCGATGAAAGCCTGATTGCCACGGTTGCCAAGGGCGAGGCGTCAGACATTGATGCCGCCGCCAAGGCCTGCCAAGGCCGCCTTTCCTGCATGGGCCGCGATGGATGGCGCCAAGCGCAAGGCGATCCTGCACAAGATCGCCGACGGCATTGTCAAACGCGCCGATGAAATTGCCATGTGCGAATGCTGGGACACCGGCCAGGCCTGGCGCTTCATGTCGAAGGCTGCACTGCGCGGCGCGGAGAATTTCCGCTTCTTCGCCGACATGGCCCCATCAGCACGTGACGGAAAATCGCTGCCCTCGCCGCACCACATGAATGTGACATCGCGTTCGCCAATCGGCCCCGTCGGCGTTATCACCCCATGGAACACGCCTTTCATGCTGTCGACGTGGAAGATCGCCCCGGCGCTTGCTGCAGGGTGCACCGTTGTTCACAAACCCGCAGAATTCTCGCCACTGTCCGCGCGCATCCTCGCCGAAATCGCCCATGAGGCCGGCCTGCCGGACGGCGTGTGGAACCTCGTCAACGGTTTTGGCGAGACTGCCGGCAAAGCCTTGACGGAGCATCCCGACATCAAGGCCATTTCCTTTGTTGGAGAAAGCCGCACCGGCTCGATGATCATGAAGCAGGGAGCTGATACGCTGAAGCGGGTTCATTTCGAGCTTGGCGGCAAGAACCCGGTCGTCGTTTTCGAAGATGCCGATATCGAGCGCGCACTCGACGCCGTCATTTTCATGATTTATTCGCTGAATGGCGAGCGCTGCACTTCGTCATCCCGCCTGCTGATACAGGAAAGCATTGCCGAGGAATTTCATGACCGCCTCGCGGAACGTGTTCGCAACATCAAGGTCGGCCATCCGCTCGACAACGCAACGGAAGTCGGCCCGCTCATCCACAAGACCCACTTCGACAAGGTAATGTCCTATGTCGAGATCGGCAGGCAGGATGGCGCGGTACTGGCCGAGGGCGGAACGCGGGTCGGCGACAAGGGCTGGTTCATTCGCCCTACATTGTTTACTGGCGCCAGTTCTTCCATGCGCATCGCCCAGGAGGAAGGCAGCCTGACCATTCTCACCTCGATCACCTTCAGGAATGAGGACGAGGCACTGGCCATTGCCAATGATGTGCAATACGGGCTGACCGGCTATCTGTGGACCAATGACGTCACCCGCGCGCTGCGTTTCTCCAACGCTCTTGAAGCTGGCATGATCTGGGTGAATTCAGAAATGTCCGCCACCTGCCAACTCCGTTCGGCGGCGTCAAGGCAAGCGGCATCGGCCGCGATGGCGGCGACTGGTCATTCGAATTCTACATGGAGCAGAAGAATGTTGCCTTCGCGATGGGTCAACATGCCATTCAGCGTCTGGGCGTATGAAAACCACCGCATCGCAGCATATATCCTTGGGAGGAAAACATGGGTGAAATCGTCCTCGCAGCCAAATGCACGCATGTACCGACAATGTTGATGTCGGAGCAGGAAGGTCCGGTGAAAGGCAAGCGTCAATCTGCCATTGACGGCCATCTGGAAATCGCTCGCCGCGCCAAGGCACTTGGTGCCGACACGGTAATCATCTGCGACACCCACTGGGTGATCAATGCCGGCTTCCATATCAACGCCAACAGCCATTTCGAGGGTCTGTTCACCTCCAACGAGTTCCTGCAATTCATCCAGGACATGCCTTATTCCTATGACGGCAATCCGGTCCTTGGCGACGCCATTGCGACGGAAGCCATGGCCCGCGGCGTCCATACGCTCGCGCACCATCTCGACAGCCTCGAAATGGAATATGGCACGCTGGTCCCGATGCGTTTCATGAGCCGCGAACACCAGATGAAGGTGATTTCGGTTGCCGCATGGTGCACGGTCCACAGCCATGACGAAAGCCGGGTGATCGGTGAGGCGATCCGCGCAGCGGTTGAGGCTTCCGACAGCAAGGTATTGTTGGTCGCATCCGGCTCGCTGTCGCACAAGATCTGGGCCAACAAGGACTATGCCGCAAACAACGGCACCTTCACGATCTCATCGGAATTCAATCGTCAGGTTGATCTGCATGTGCTTGACATGTGGCAGCGGGGCGACCACGCGACCTTCCTCAAGATGCTGCCTGAATATGCCAGTTTCTGCTGCGGCGAAGGCTCGATGCATGACACCGCAATGCTGTATGGTGCACTCGGTTGGGACCGCTATAGCGCCAAGTGCGAAATCGTGACGCCTTACTTCCCGTCGTCCGGCACTGGCCAGACAAATGTCGTGTTCCCGGTCCAGTAAAGAGGCCTGCACCCATGCCGATACCACCAGCCAACCTCTACCCGCCCTTCAACATTGTCAGGCTTAGCCATGTTGAACTCAACGTCACCGACCTCGCATCGGCACGTGCCTTTTATGTCGACACGCTGGGACTGCAGGTAACCCATGAAGACACAGGTTCCATTTATCTGCGCGCGCTGGAAGAGCGCGGCCATCACTGCATGATCCTGAAAAAGGCGGACAGCGCCAGCGCCAATGTGCTGGGCTTCAAGGTCTGGGATGAGCACGAACTGGACAAGGCAGAAAGCTGGTTCCAGTCAACGGGTCGCAAGACCGAATGGATCGAACGGCCCTATATGGGTCGGGTATTGCGCACATCGGACCTGTTTGGCGTTCCGCTGTAATTTTATGCAAGAATGGATCGGCTGCCGCCGATCCACCAGAAATACAAACTCTATAACGGCGTGAAGCCGTTGCGCATCGACCACTTCAACATGTTCTCCCCGAATGTTGATGCTTCGGTGGAATTCTATGGCGAAATGGGCTTTCGCGTCACCGAATACACTGCCGACGAGGAAACCGACCGCACCTGGCTGCCTGGATGCACCGCAAGGGCGGCGTGCACGATGTGGCATTTACCAACGGAACGGGCCCGCGCCTGCATCATACGGCCTTTTGGGTGCCGACACCGCTCAACATCATCGACCTGCTCGATCTGATGTCAACGACCGGTTATGTCGCCAATATCGAGCGTGGCCCCGGCAGGCATGGCATATCCAACGCCTTCTTCCTGTATATCCGCGACCATGACGGTCATCGCACGGAAATCTATTGCTCGGATTACCAGACTGTTGATCCCGATCTCGAGCCGATCCGATGGGACCTCAAGGATCCGCAGCGTCAAACGCTCTGGGGTGCACCGGCGCCGCGATCCTGGTTCGAGGAAGGCAGCATCTTCAACGGCGTCGAGATGAGCGAAAGCGATCTCAAGGCCCAACCAATCATTGCGCCCTGAACATGACCATATCCATGAAATTCGCTACCATATCGACCAAAGCCGGGGCTGTTTATGGCGCTGTCACCGACAATGGGTTCATCGCCCTGTCACAGGATTTTCCGCATTGGAAGACCCTGCGCAACGTCATCGAGAACCACGGTTTTGCAGCTCCTTGAACTGGCAGCACAGGGCCGCGACATCACCCACCGCAATGGTGAATTTCGCTGGGAAATCCCGATCCCTGATCCTGAAAAGATCATCTGCGTCGGCGTAAATTTCCCCGACCGCAACGCCGAATACAAGGACGGCCAGGAAGCGCCGCCAAACATGAGCTTGTTCATCCGCTTCGCCCGATCCTTTGTCGGCCATGAAGTGCCGTTGACCCGCCCGCCTGAAACCCCGCAACTCGACTATGAGGGCGAGATTGCCATTGTCATCGGCAAGGGCGGACGCCGGATTGCTGAAGAGGCAGCACTGTCACATATCGGCGCCCTGACCCTGTCCAATGAAGGCACACTGCGCGACTGGGTGCGCCATGCGAAGTTCAACGTCACGCAAGGCAAGAACTGGGACGGATCAGGCGCCATGGGGCCGTGGCTCGTGCCGTTTTCGAGTTCTGGCCAGATCACCGACATTCACCTCCAGACCCGCGTCAATGGCGAAACCCGGCAGGATGACCGCACCAGCCGAATGCTGTTTCCGGTAGCCCGCCAGATCGCCTATATCTCGACCTTCACCACGCTTGTTCCCGGCGACATCATCGTCACCGGAACGCCCACTGGCGCAGGCGCGCGCTTCGATCCGCCGAGATATCTGGTACCTGGTGATGTTGTGGAAGTCGAGGCCGAAGGCATCGGCATCCTGCGCAACGGGGTCGTCGACGAATGACACCGCAGGAAATCGACAAGGCAGCAGCCATGCTTTTCGAGGCGGAAGCGACCGGTATACAGTGCGGCCTGTTGAGCCTTGCCTTTCCCGACATGACCATGGACGACGCCTATGCCGTCCAGTCAGCACTTGTTGCCAGAAAGCGTGCCAGCGGGCGCAGTTCAATTGGCTGGAAGATCGGCCTGACGTCGCGCGCCATGCAGCAGGCGCTGAACATCACCACGCCCGATTCAGGCGTCCTGCTCGACGACATGCTGTTTGCAAATGGCGCAACCATCCCTGCTGGTCGCTTCATCCAGCCGCGCATCGAGGCGGAGATCGCTTTCATCATGAAATCCCCGCTCGCCGGTGATGATGTGACCCGCGAAGACGTGTTGGCCGCCACCAGCCATGTCGCGCCATCGCTGGAAATCCTCGACACCCGCATCCTGCGTGTGGACCCCGTCAGCGGCAAGGCGCGCATCATCACCGACACGATTTCCGACAACGCCGCCAATGCGGGCATTGTGCTGGGCAGCGAACGCCATGCGGTAGACCGTTTCGACCTGCGCTGGACCGGTGCGATCCTCAAGCGCGATGGCGTGGTCGAGGAAACCGGTCTTGGCGCAGGCGTGCTTGATGACCCGGTTACCGGCATTGTTTGGCTGGTCAAACGCCTGGCCAAATACGGTCACGGCCTGGCGGCAGGCGATATCGTGCTTTCCGGCTCGTTCATTCGCCCGGTTGAAGCGCCGTCCGGCAGCCATTTCGAGGCGGATTTCGGCGACTTCGGATCAGTGGGATTGAGCTTCGCCTGACGCGCTTGCCAAGAGATGTCGTAAATCACCCTTGAAATGGCAAACGTCACAGGCCACCGTGGGAAAAACCGAAACACGGAATTTCCCGCATGCCTGTGATTGACTGCCTGCAATATGCCAACTGGTCGAAAAAGGTTTTCACCCAGATGCGAGAGGGCGGCGTCTCGGCTGTGCATGTGACGATTGCCTATCACGAGAATTTCCGCGAAACCGTGCTGAATTTCGAACGCTGGAACCGCTGGTTCGAGCAATATCCGGAGCTGATCTTCCCCGGCAGAACCGGCGCTGATGTGCGCAGGGCAGAAGCAGAAAACCGCACCGCGATCTTTTTCGGTTTCCAGAATCCCTCGCCCATCGAGGATGATGTCGGCCTTGTCGAAATCTGCCACACGCTCGGCGCGCGCTTCATGCAACTGACCTACAACAACCAGTCATTGCTCGCGACAGGATGCTATGAGACCGAGGACACCGGCATCACCCGCATGGGCAAACAGGTGATCGCCGAGATGAACCGCGTCGGCCTTGTCATTGACATGAGCCATTCCGCTGAGCGCTCCACTCTTGAGGCCATCGAGCAGTCATCACGCCCCATCGCCATTACCCATGCCAATCCGCATTGGTGGCATCCCGCCTTGCGCAACAAGTCGGATGCCATGTTGAAGGCGCTGACCTCCTCCGGCGGGATGCTGGGCTTTTCGCTCTATCCCCACCACCTCAAGGACGGTTCGGCCTGCACGCTGGAGAGTTTCACGACCATGATCGCAGAGGCCGCCAGTCGTTATGGCGCGGAAAATCTCGGACTGGGTTCCGACCTTTGCCAGGACCAGCCCGACACTGTTGTCACCTGGATGCGCAATGGCCGCTGGACAAAGCAGACAGACTATGGCGAGGGCAGCGCCAACAATGCCGGCTTCCCGCCGCAACCTGCCTGGTTCAACGACAATCGCGACTTTGCCAATATCCGGAACGGCCTTGCTGCCCGCGGCTTTTCGTCATCTGAAATCGATGGCCTGATGGGCGGAAACTGGTTGCGCTTTTTTGACGATTCCTTTGGACCTGCCGCATGATCAGAACCAGTCCGGAACCTGCCGACATTGCACCACGCCAACCCGCACAGGTGATGAACCTCGCTGCAATGGGCGCATCCCATGCAACGCGCCTCAGTTTCATGCGCATCCTGCTGCGGCGCCTGCACCAGGAGAACTGGCGGTTTGAACGCAGGATTTTCGATTTCGACGAAAGGGGCGTCGGCACCGCCGTCTATGTCGCCCACGGCCCGCAACACGCCTATTCTCTGGTCTGTTTCGGCCATGACCTGCCACCCGAAATGCGCTCCGACCGGGTCATAGCAACCGCCTGGGACGCGACCTTCTGCTTGCATGACGGCATCGCTGATCCTGAGACAATCGAGAGACTGCGCCGCAACGTTCCGCTACAGGAAGCAGGACGCGTCACGGCAAGCGAATTGTCAGTCTCCCGCGCCAACCGCTCGGTGCGCCTGTTCGATCATGTTGTGCAAAGCCTTGCCGCAGGCCGCCAGCCTGATATCCGCAAGCTCAGCGAAACCGGCTACCTTATGCGTACAACTGCCGTATACGGATCCGGCAAACTCGGTGCCGCCGACCGCGAGGCCATAGCCGAAAGGCCTGAATTCAACGCACCATTCCAGGTGGAAATGCTTTCCGTCTACCTGACCCGCGCCTTCATCACTGATCTCGTCGAGCATATGGCAAGACTGCGCTCGCCGAAGACTGCGGTCCCATTGGAACCAGGTTTGCGCCGCAGCCTCGGCGTCGGCAATTCAACCGGGCTCGGCATGGCACCGTTTCTGGTCAACCACCCGGCCCTCCTCAACAACTGGATTGCCGCTCGCGAAGAGGCCCTGGCACGCGTCAGAAGCCTCGGCACCGCGACACCGGAACAGACCGAACTGTTTGCCGAACTGTTGCAACGCTCGCGCCAGAATTGCGCTGACTGGCACTCCAGCGACGAGCGCCAGACCCTCCGGATAGCGGAACTGAATGATGATCTGGCAAGGCTGGATGATGCCACCGTCAGGCAATTGCTCGCCAGCCAGCAGCCATGGAATGCGCTCTATCAATGGGCCGAGGCCGAACTCTCAGCGGAAGGGCGCGAGCTTGTCGCCGCCTTGTTGCTTGAGCCGCATGGCGATCTCGTCGATAATCTGGCCGCCACCATGAGTGCTGATGAAAGTGCTGAATTCCCGCATTGATGGCGCAATGACGATTGGCGGGATGCGCGAAATGCTGGCAGCCGTCTATGGCGAATTGCTCAAACAGGACTGGTCAACGCCACAGGCCAATGCCCGGCTGTGGTATTATTCGGCGGAAAAGCTCGAGCCACGCCTCGGCAGGCGACAGGAAGAGCCGCTTGACGCCTATGAGCAGCCGCTGGCACCAGCGCGCGACGCTGCGATGATGGCGCAGGACCTTGCAACGCACGACGCTGAAATGCGCCTTGCCGAATTCCTGCTCAAGCACCCTCCGTCATCGCCATGTCGCCAGACGTGCACAGCTCGCATCAAGGCTTCCCTATGCCGAAATCCGCGACAACACCATTTCGGCGACCATGCTTCCCGTTGACCTGCTGCGCTGCAAAATTGTCCTTCTTCGGCGCCCAGCAATTCGATCCGAGATCAGACCGTTGGATCCGGATAAACATGTTCAAGGGGCACCCTTCCCCCATGAACTGGAAACGGTGGATGCAGACTTCTGGCCCTATGCGGTTTTGCCAGCCAGCGCATGACCCATCTGTCGCTGAACGAAATCGAGGCAGTATCCAAACGCGCAACGCGCGGCGCTGGCCGTTCATGGGGAATGGCAGAAGAGGCCGGCAAGGCTGTGCGCATATTGCATGAAATGGGATTGCCTGGAGGTGAACTTCTTGCCGGTCTGCTGGAGGCAACCGACAACCTGTCGGAAGCCACTATCGCCCCTTCATCGCTTGACGGGCACTGGCATTCAGCATCAGGTGTGCTTTGCCCCGTTTCAACGGGGGCCACACTGGGCGACATTGCCCGGGACATTGCAGGCGGGCGGGAAATCCGGACATCCGAAATCGCATTTCCGCTTCTGGTGCTGCCATTTGTGATGGCGGTCGCCAGCGAAAATCATGTGACGCTACGTCTGGAATGGCGCGGCATTTCCCTTCAAGTGTCGGCAAATGGAATAGGCACTGACGCTTCTCCTGCTTCACTTCTGGCTCCAGGAAGCGAAAGCCTTGCCTGCCACATTGCGCCGGAAACCGAAGCTGCGAGCGCTTTCGGTCCGCCGCTCCACCAGATGGCCCAACCTGCATGGGAAATATTGAATGCCTTTGCCGCGCGCACCTATGCGCCGGAGAGCGAGGCATCAAGGCTCAAGGGCGCCGGTTCCAGCCTGCCCGACAATGACTGAGCGAAAGCCCGCTCAGGCCTGTCGTTTGTGAATGCTGCCAAGCGCGCAACCGCTGCAACCGACGGCACAGCCTTTTTCTTCTGCCTGCGGCTCGCATGGCTCCTTCCGTCCGGAAAGCCTGTGCACGAGCACAGTCTTGAAACGTACGGGCAGGAATATCCGCCACAGGACGAAAGCCGCCGCTGCAAAAACGATCATATAGGTCAGGACAGCATCAAGCAGCATCACCGGATCATGCATTCAGCTATCCTCCCAACGCTATTGCCGACTGGTAGACAATGAAGGAAGCGATATAGGCGAGCACCATCATGTAAACGAACATCGCTACAGGCCAGCGCCAGGAATTGGTCTCGCGCCTCACGACACCAAGCGTCGAAGCGCATTGCGGCGCAAACACATACCAGGCCAGAAGCGATAATGCCGTTGCCAGCGACCATTGCGCCGAAAGCGTCTGCGACAATGCCGAACCGGATGCATCGCCGCCAATTGCATAGACGGTCGCCAGTGCCCCAACGGCAACCTCGCGCGCAGCAAGCCCGGGAATGAGCGCAATCGCAATCTGCCAGTTGAAGCCTATGGGCGCGAGCAATGGCTGCAATGCATGGCCGATTATACCGGCAAAGCTGTAATGGATTGCCGGGCCTGTCGCACCTTCAGGCGGTGCCGGAAAGGTTGAAAGGAACCAGATCAGGATCATCATCGACAAGATGATCGTGCCGGCGCGCTTGAGAAAGATGATCGCCCGTTGCACCACGCCCAGAAGCACACTGCGCACCAGTGGCCGCTTGTAGCCCGGCAGTTCCATGATGAACGGTTCCGACTTGCCGCGCCAAACGAAGGTACGGAAGACCAGCGCGACCGCGAAGGCACTGACAATTCCCGCCGCATAGAGCGAGAACATCACCAATCCCTGCAGATTGACCATTCCCCATACCTGCCGGTTGGGAATGAAGGCAGAGATGATCAGCGTGTAGACCGGTATTCGGGCCGAGCAGGTCATCAGCGGGGCGACCATGATCGTTGCCAGCCGCTGGCGCCTGTTCTCGATCACCCGCGTCGCCATGATGCCCGGAATGGCGCAGGCAAAGCTCGAAAGCAGCGGGATGAACGAGCGGCCATGCAACCCTGCCCCGCCAACAATCCTGTCCATCAGGAAGGCAGCCCGCGCCATGTAGCCGAAATCCTCCAGAAGGATGATGAAGAAGAACAGGATCATGATCTGCGGCAGGAAAACCAGCACGCTGCCGACACCGGTGATCACGCCATCGGTAATGAGGCTCGACAACAGGCCCGCCGGCAAGATTGCGCTTACGGTCTGCGCAAGCCAGTCAAAGCCTGCCGAAATCCATTCCATTGGCAATGTCGCCCAGGAGAAAACTGCCTGAAATACCAGGAAGAGAACCGCCAGCAGGATGAGCAGTCCACCGGCCGGATTGAGCAGGATGCGGTCAATTCTGCGCGTCCAGTCACGATCATTGGCAGGATGCGACACGAAACGGTCAACCAGCCGGTCGGCCAGGTGATGGGCATCGCGCACCTCGCTTGCGTCAAGCGCATGCCAGTGCGCCTGTGCTTGCAAGTCCGGCATTGGCCATCGCATCAATCTGCTGCAGAAGTGCCTGCGTACCGTCAGGGCTGACCGCAACAGTGGAGATAACCGGAATGCCAAGCTCGGTGGAAAGCCCGCCCACATCAATGGCGATGCCACGATACCGGCAATATCCATCATGTTGAGCGCCAGAAGCATGGGAATGCCCGCATTGCGAAGCCCAGACTAGCCGCAGCATGATCCGCAGATTGGCGGCATCCGCAACGCAAACCAGAATGTCGGGTCGCTGGTCGCCCTCAAGCCTGCCAAGGATCGCATCACGCGTAACGACTTCATCAGCTGCGCCCCCTCAGCGAATAGGTGCCCGGCAGGTCGATTGCCACGACATGGCGACCAATGGGAGAGACGAAGTTCCTCTTGCGCTCTACCGTGACCCCGGGATAATTGGCAACTTTCTGCCTGCTGCCGGTCAGTGCGTTGAACAGCGCCGTCTTGCCGCAATTGGGATTACCGACAAGGGCCACTCCAGCAGGGATGGCAGGGTTGGAACGCTGACATTCATGGCCGCCCCACCCTTCCAGGCTCCGGCTGAACCAGAATGGCATTGGCCTCGTGGCGACGCAGCGCCACGCGCATCGTATCCACTTTCACCGCGATCGGATCACGGCCAAACAGGCCTTCATGCAAGATTTCGACATGAGCGCCTTCGACAAAACCTATTCCAGCAGGCGACGCTCCAGTTCAGCATCGAATTCGCCGTCGCTACGCTTTGCCTTGCCGTCGGTCGCCAAATTCGATAGCGCCGAAAAGCCCACGGCAACGACGAGACCACGCAAACCGCGAGCGCCGTCACCAAGGCGGATTACGCCTGTAATCGGTCCTGTTGCGGTGTTTTCGATGGGTGCCATGTCGCCAAATCCGGGGGATTTCGTGAAGCCAGATGCGGCAAAGCCTTGGAACCGGCTTCAAGCAATGTCAATAGCACCTTGAAATATTGGAATTATTCTAGAATAACCGGCCATCCTGGCGCAGCTGACAAAACCCGAATGCAATAACAATTTCAATGACTACGAGCCCCCACACTATTGCTGGGAGACGCGGGCCAGGAATTCCAGTGCCTGTCTGCCGGGCATGAAGAAATAGCCGCCGCCGCGCATGGTCACGAAATTCGCCATTGGAATTCCGTCAGCACCTGTTCCGTCCAGCGGGATATCCCGATTGCCGAAGGCACCCTGGATGGTGAAAACATCGCCCGGCTTCTTGCTTGAAAGCAGCGGATCCGGTGAATTACGCAAGCCGTGAAACACCCTGGAATTGACCCAGGTCTGCTGGATGAATTCGAACTGCCGCTCGATATTCGTGTTGAAACACATGAACAGCGTGCCCTCTTCGCCATTGTCTTCAAAGCGCCTTCCGCGCCGCAACAGGCGGTGACGGTTGTTGATTTCGGTCTGTACCGGATTTCCCGGCCGCAGGCTGTCGCGCGGATTGGTGCGCCTGATATGCGACCCGAGCGGACAGAACCGCCCCTGCGGATCATCCGCTCCGTGATGCAGATCGACTTCCGGAACAGGATCGCGCAGCCATTGCGCCGGCAAGGCACCGATCATGGCGGAATGGCTGTCGTCGTGCACAAATGCCAGAAACCGTTCCCATTCGGCTTCATCCCAGACAACGCCATCACGATCAAATTGCGAGAAAGCCTTTGCAGTTGCCTTCTTCGCCTTGGCCAACCGCACTTTGACAAGATCGAACATCTTTTGGCGATTGTGCCGCGATGCAGACATGACAGGATAGGCTGTCAACGTGCTGCCATCGGGCCATCGACCGAATATTTTCGACTTGACCCGCTCCGTTTCTGCCAGATGCCAATAGCGCGCCGCCTTGCCCTTGCCTGCCGGGACATCCGGCGAATTTACAGCTACCCATTCGCAAAACTGCGAGAATGCGCGGCTGTCCTGCGCAAGTTGCCTGATCACGAGAAAACTGCCATTGCGCCCGAAGTCGCGCAGGTCACCCGCTTGCGGATGATCGAATTGCAGGTCATTGCCCGGAAGCGCTTCCTCGACAGCCGGAAGGGCCTCTGCGCCCGGATAGCCCACAGAGACTTGCGGGCTTGGCGGGATAAAGCCGCGTGTATCGGGATAGCCGAGAATGAACTCCCCTGGCCCAACCACATTGTCCGGGTCCGGTTGCGACCTGCGAAAGTTGCGCATGCCGCTGATGACCGGTTGCGAAATGCCATCGCGAAAACCGAAAGGCTCCCTGAAATCCTTGTCGCTTCCAGCGGGCATCGCAATCCGCCTGACAATGCGCAGCCCGAAGGTTGAAGCCTCATCCTCCACCAATTGCGAAAGTCTGGCGAGTTCCCCCTCGTCGCGCGCATAATGCAGGAGGATTGCATGGCAAACCCTTTCGTCATCCACCTCGCCGCAATCGGACCAGTTCCAGGCACTGCCGCCATCCGTGTCGGCATGATTGCCATTTGGCTTGTCCATGGCAACGTCGCCAAGGATGTGCTCCCGGCTTGCCATTCCCATCTGGAAGGACGCAGGAAAACTGGCAAGCCCTTGCGCTTCGCCCTTTTCCTCCAAGCCGAGAAATTGAACGCCGGATGACGAGAAGGCGACAAACCGCACCGGCGCGCCGGGATATGCCTCGCCAAAGGCGATGCCGGTCGCCATCACCTTGCCCGGTTCGGAATCCAGCGTGCTTGCACTCTCGGTATCGAGGCGGTTTCGCAGCAGTTTCCCGACCCATTGGCCAGCCTGTCGCCTGTCACTCTTGTCAAAGGCAACGGCAATCAGTTCGCCGTACGGGTGGCGACCAAGACCGCCAAACAGCAAATTCTGTATCTGGTCGCTCTCGATCGAAGTCGCAGCCTTCTGCGAAGACCCGAACAAGGCGGCCCAGCCTTCCTTTTCCGAAGCAGTGCTCGCCCGCGCCAGTCCGTCTCGCACCAGCGCATTGACATGTTTCTGCGCCAGGGTGAGCTGCGGAAAACGGCTATACCAGAACAGGTTTTCCACCTGCTGGCGCCGCACCCAAGCGCTTGAACCTGTCGCCGTCCCTTGCACCATCCAGGAAGAACCAGTTGGTGCGCGGAAAACCGACGCCATTGTTCCAGGCCATGGTCTGCCCGCCATGCACCAAGGTGATGAAATCCTCCAGATAGCTTTCCCAGCTACCATCGTAATTGGTCTGGAAAATCAGCTTGCGCGTTCGGGAAGTCGGAACCACTGGCATAGTGAATGGTGGCGAAATCGGTGACAGCCCGGCTTGAACCAGATTTCAGCCATCCGCTTGATGATATACATAGCCAGCGCCATGGTGATCAGCCGGAAAGAGCCGGGCTTCATCTGGCTGACAGATATCAGGTGGTTTTGCGCATAGCCTGCGATATCCTCTCCGGCGAGGATTTTTCCATGTGCTCGCGCGAGGCGAAGCGGTCATCCGGCTTGTCGATGACTGTTTCGTGGCGCCGCAGCACCCAAACAAAAGGCCGCGACAGCTGTTGCCAGCAGCGGAGTGGCACCATCAAGCTATCGACATAGGCAGGCAGGATGCCTGACCAGTGCCCGAAACCCGACCAGCGCTGGAACGACGAACGACATTGCAAGAAGAGCAATGCGGCAGTCGTGAACGGTGCGGATGTGAACAGCCTGACAAGGAATGTGTTGAAATTCGAAAATTTTACCCGCGAAAATGCCGGGCGCCGCGAAGTTGGCCTGATCAGCAAGGCTCGCAAATCCGCAACCTCGTCTCCACCATGTTTCAGCGCATGGCGTGCAGCATCAAGCATGCTGTCAAATGTGCCAGATCCGGCAGGCGCGGCGGACGAAAACACATTACGCTTTACCCAGTCGAAAAGCTTTTGTTCCTTCTCGAGCTGGTCAACCGAGAACTCTCCCGAACCCGGGAAATTCAATCCGATCGCGCCAAATGGCCGTGTACGGAAAGTCACCATATGGTCGATGATGTGATTGGCAATACCCTGGTCCCTTGTGGCGATATTTCCGCCTTGCATCGGCTTGTAGTCGAGAAACGGCCTGATCGCTTCAAAGAAGGATGGACAGTGCGCAACGATCTTGCGGACAGCGTTTTCGGCCGTTCCATCGGCATTGATTTCCACCAGCAAGGTCGGACGCGGCTTGTTCTCCTCGCCCAGATCAACGACGTTCAGGCTCATGAAATGAACGATGCCGCTTGCGTCAATGGCCGATTTCACACCTCGTCGTGAAAGCCATCCTTCAACATCTGGCGAAGAGCCGCGTCATCTGCTCCCGCCTTGAGCGGGATCGCTGATGTCACCATGGCCCGGCGCAAATCACCGCGATCGGGTTCGAATGCCATGTCCATCTGCCATGGCAATGGACCAACTTGCGCATCTTCGGGCGGGCAGACGCAAACCTGATATCCTTGCGCGCAAGCAGTGTCGCGAACAATTCGGTGATGATCTCCATCGCCACCACATGGCCAATGCAGGCATGTATGCCATAGCCGAAAAGCAGGTTGACCGGCGGATTTTTCCGTTGAACCTGCTCGCTATGAAGGCATTGGGAGACGGAAACTGGCACGGATCACGCAGCGCCATTCCGGTTGAAACCATGATCGTCTCGTCATCGCGAAACCCCAGCCTTGCCAAACGCCGCCATGGTCCGCAGCTCCATTCACATGGCGAAATTGGCCGGGGAAGAGCGCCGGGTTGAGCCGCGCTGCCTCCAGCAGCAGGTCATTCAGTTGTTGGCGCGCCGCTTTTGCATCTCCTTCCCCACCTGCGACCAGCGTGGCAAGGCCACAAGCCTTTTCAAACTGCTCCGGCCTGCGTGAGAGTTCCTCCAGCACATGGGACGCGCCTAGCGAATTGGTCGGGACAAAGCCCGTAATCATGCCGAGCATCATCGCAATGATCTCGCTCACGGCCTGGCGGTAATCGGAGCCGGTCCCTGCAATCTTTTGCGGGTCCGCCCTTGCCGCAATTACCAGCTTTGCCAGCATGCCGTGACCAACATCCTGCCCTTGATCCAGTAGCCCTTCTATTCGCCGAATATTGGCTGCAATGATTTCCCTCAGCCGTTTTGCGCCAATCAGCGCCTGCCGGCGATATTTGATATCTCCAAAAGGATCGGCAAAAAGCAGCGATGACCCGGCCATCGAATATTCGGCAAAATCATCGGCATTGTCGGTTTCAATCCCGTAGGTGTCGAAGCAGGCATGCGTTGTCACACGCGTGATATAGTCGCGCACGACATTCATCTGCCCGCCACAGTCATCCAGCACTGCCTCGCCTGCCAGACGGGTGGCTCGGCAGACCTGTTCCACAATCGCCGGATCTGAAAACAGGTCCATCATGATGGCGCGTTGGCGATGATGCAGGGCACCATCGTCGCCAAGCGCAAAATTCCTGCCAGCTCCCAGATCCGTCATTTCCACGCCGAAGGGAACGTTGAAGATTTTTGGTTCGCAGAGGATCGCCACGACTTCGTCGTAGCGAACAACCCATGTAAAGGGGAACCGCAGCCGCCAGCCGCTCCACATCAGCAAAGGCAGGATCAGGTTTCGGTTCAGCCAGTTGTAAGCCGAAAACAGCAAGCGCTTCCAAAGAGCCAGTTTATAGGCTGCCTCAAGGTCGAATTGGATTTCCCGCAAGTCCGGTGGATTTGCCTGATCGTCCTGCGAGTATTGAAACAACAAATTGTATTTATTGGTGTATTTAGGTGTAAGCGCCATTATCTCACCTGTGGAAATGAGCTATTGCGAAATCAGATTGTCAGTCGAATTCAAGACAGCGGACAAAGAACTCGACGAGATCACGGTCCTTGAACGGCAGCCAGCGTATGTCGGATGCACTCAGCCGATGGCGCAGTTCGAGCAACTGCTGGCGCGCAAGGCCCATGTTCTTTGCGTCACCCATTGAGCGATAGGCAAGATAGCGGGTCAGATGGGCGTACCAGTAGGAAGGCCGCAGCATGATTGCCTGTTTTGCCGAAGCAACTGCCATTTCATGCTTGCCGAGCATCCAGTAGGCCATTGCCCTCTCACCATGCACAAAGAACACCTGCTTGTCCTTCGGGCTCAACCGCAATGCGGTTTCCAACGAAGGAAGCGCCTTCTCCGCCTGGCCAATCAGAACGTAGTTCGACCCTTGCTGGGCATGGGCTATCACAAGGCTGGGCGATAGGCGCACCGCCTCATCGACATAGGCAATCGCCTCGGCATGGTTGAGCAACCACGCCTCCGCAGTTCCCACGATCCAGTATCCGCGGCCATCCGAACCATCCAGGCGGATCGCCTGCTGCCCCATGCGCTTGCCGGCATAAATCTCTTCGCGTGTTCCCCGGCGCAACCAGGCCCGCCACAATTGGGCCCAGGCAAGCTGGATATGAGCCTCGCTGTTTCCGGGATCGCGCTCCAGCAAGGTTCGAAAGCACTGTTCGGCCTTTTCCGAATCGATTTTCGACAACTGGTTCAAATGCCACCGACCACGCCAGATCAGATCCCGCAATCCGTTTCCGGCATTGGCATCCGGGCGAGCGGCATCCTGTTCGGCGCTGGCCAGCATGCTGTCGATATTGCCCGCAATGTCAAAGACCATCGAGACCATGTCCGGCATGGAACCGGAAACGGCAAAGTCGAAGCTTTGCGACCAGAGCAGCGTGGAAACGGGAAACCGCGTGAGCTCGACGGTCAGGCGCAAACCCTTGGGACCGGGCGAAATCTCACCCACGACCACATATTCCGCATCAAGCTGTTTTGCGAAGTCCGACAGGGCAAGGCTTTGCTGTGAAACAGCATAGGAGGAACTGCGGGCGATGACCGAAAGCCAGCGGATGCGCGAGAGTTGCTCGATGACTTCCTGCGTCAGACCGTCAATGAAATAGTCTTCAATTTGAACCTTGCTGCGCTTGACGAAGGGCGCTACCGCAACCAGTGGCCGATTTGCCTTGGCCCGGCCATTTACCGCAGTTTTCTCTGCAGTGTCAGAAGGGGTGGAAGCCGCCTTCACCGATACGAGCAATTCGGCGAAATGATTGCGCTGAACGCTCAGCCATTCCTCGAACTCGTCATCCTGAATATCGATGCCTTCGAGAAAATCCGTCTGTGCATTGTCGGAGGGCACATAATTTCCCTGTGCAACCTGATCGACGTCAACAAGGATGTTTTCCGAAATCAGCCGGACCGACTGCTTGTCTGTGCGAATGATCGAATCGGCATGCTCACCAAAACTGATCCGAATTTGGCGAAGCACCTGGCGCAGACTGGCATTGGCATGGCGAGCGTCGCTATTGCTCCACAATTTGTCACTGAGCCAGGCTCTGCTACGCTCATGATGGTTGGACGTTGCCACGAGCGCAAGCAGGGCCTTCGCCTTTTGTCCAAGCGGCGTGATATTCACCTTGTCAGGCGAAATAACCTGAAAAGTGCCCAACAAATGAAATGCAGTACGCGCGCGCACCAATGCTTCCTTTATCTCACCCAGTGAATCAAAGGAAACCAGATTTTCAACGCTACGTCCATGACCGCCGGAAGCGTTTCCTTTCGGAAGCTCCAGCGATAACTGCTGCAAATTCAATATCTTTTCCTGCCATGTCAGAGTTGTGCGGGGCAAGAGCACGGTTCCAACATCCCCATGCTGAATTAGACACCATGCAGCGTGAATTCAGCGTGAATCGGGAAGCGAAAAACGGCCCGGCGGATTCACGCTGAATTTCGCATGATATGCGAAAGAAGTTCGCATCAAACCCGGATGTCAAGTCAAGGGACCAACATGGGCCGTCACACTGCTTTTCAATTGCGAGACGACATTCTGCGCATGAGCATGTCTGCCGGTCATGCTGCGGCGGGCGGATTGCACTGCGTGTCAATCCTCCACAAGCAGTCCGCCCCGCAGCCCGATTTCAAAATGCACAAGGACAGCATCCGGGCTTCCGCCTCCAAATCAGCCGGTGGCCACCAGAGACTCACCAGCGCGCAACGCGCAGCCGGTCTGACCGACATACTTTCCAGGTCGGATCTGCGCTTGACGGCAGAAGATTCAGTCACGCCCGCAGGATATTCGCTGCTTGCCAGGCTGATCCTGTCGGATGCTCTATGGTCATCGCGCAAGGGTGAATGCGCGGAGAGTTCCGACATCCATCCTGTCCGCATTCCCTCATTGCAGTCACACAGGCTGAACCTGGACAGCCTCTATGGTCAAGAGCAAGGTATCCTGCCTGGCCTGAGCGATGACAGCGGCGTAAGGTTCAGGATTGGCCTGACGGAGATTTCGGGCGGCGTCGGCCACTCGTCACGACATCTGCCGCATGACCTGGCACGAAACGAGACTGGCCGCGCAAATCTTGCCGATCAGGGAAATGACGAAAACCTGCTCTTTTCACAATTCCTGCTGATCTGGATGAAATTGCACAATCTCATTGCAGACCGGCTCGCTGCCCATGAATGTCCGCAGCCCGCCATTCATGCGCGTGACCTCGTTGTGTGGCATTTCCATCAGATCATCTTGCGGGACTTCCTGCCGAAAATTGCCCGGCAGCCCGCAAGCCCGAGCCAGAAAGTGCCGACACCCGAACCCTTCCCACTGACAGCGAATGGGTCATGGCGATGCAATGCCTGTGGCCAGGCATGCAGCGCCAAAGCTACGAATTGAACGAGAATTTTCAGGAAAAGCCGGTGGATTCAGCCCAGCTTGAGGCACTTACAGGAACTGGCGGGATTGTGCCCGTTCCTTCCAACTGGATCATAGACTGGCGTCGTTTCTTCAGCTTCCGTAGCATATCCATACGCCTTGAAGAGGCTATCCATTTCAACCGTTGCACCAAACTGGATCCGATGGCGGTAGCCGCAGCCAATCCGGAATTCGTATCATCGGCTATCGAGAGTTCCTTCAACTACATTGAAAATCCTGACCGGATTTGCGCCCGCTTTGGCTTGGCCCCGCTATCAGAGCAGAAAATCCGCGCCGCACTTCCCAAAGCACTGCTTTCAGAAATTTCCTTTTGCCAAAATGATACCCGATCGAATTCCGAAATGCCGCTCTGGCTTTATCTGATGCTCGAAGCGGCCCTCGAACAGAATGGAAATCGCCCGGGCACGCTGGGAGCCACCATCATCCAGAACGGGATCAAGGCCCTTCTTCGCGACGAGGCTGAAAGTGCGGAACCGGACCTGCCGGATTTTTCTGGCCGGGCAGAAGTCTTGTCGCTGCCACTCACCGATGGCGTTCCCGCCCGCTCGCTTGCCGAACTGATCGCGATGATCGACGCGACATCGCCGCTGATTTCGCCACTTGATGACAGCCGCTACGGCATGTGAAGCCGCGATCCCTCACTCCGCTGATGCTGCTGCCATGGCTGGCACCGCTGCCTTGGGTTTGCGCAGCATGACAGCAAGTGGGATGGCAGCAAGGGTGATGATCATCATGAGTTTGAAGTCATTGTTGTAGGAGATCATCAGCGACTGCTTGTTGACCATCGCGTCCAGCATTTGCAGTCCCGCCGGGCTGTTGAGAAACTGGGGCGGCAATTGCTGCACTTGTGCACTGAATGGGGTGAGCGCACCGGCAAGTTCAGAATGATTGATCTGGATATTGCGCGCCAGGAAAAGCGAAACAATCGAAATCCCGATTGACGAACCGATATTCCGCACAAGGCTGAAAAGCGCGGTGGCCTCGGTTCGATATTTCAGGTCAAGCGTCGCAAAGGCCACCGTTGAGAGTGGCACGAAGACAAGCCCGAGGCCAAGGCCCTGCAGCACGCCGGTCCATACAACCATGCTTGCATCCATCTGTGGCGAGAAGCCTGACATCAGATGGAGCGAAGTCGCAGTGAGCAGCAATCCTGTTATGACCAGCAGTCGCGCGTCGACCAACCGCACCAGACGTCCAACAATGATCATGGAAATCATCGTCCCGATACCACGTGGCGCCATCACCAGCCCGGTGGTGACCGTGGGATAGCCCATGATGATGGAGAGCATGGGCGGCAGGAGTGCGAGGCTCGCCAGCAACACGATACCGACGATGAAGATGAAGATTGTCCCGGTCAGGAAATTGCGGTCTGCAAAGATTTTCGGATCAACAAACGTATCTTTCCCGGTCAGCAGATGCACCACAAATATCCAGAAACCGCAAAGTGAAAGGCCGAGTTCGATCCAGATCTCGGTGGCGGAAAACCAGTCTACCTCGATACCACGATCCAGCATCAGTTGCAGAGAGCCGACGCCCAGCGAAAGCATGGCAAAGCCGAAAAAATCGAACCGTCGAATGCGGGTGGCAATTTGCGGCAGATAGGCCGCCGAACCCAGAAACGCGATCACCCCGACCGGCAGGTTGATGAAGAAGACCCAGCGCCAGTTGATGGCATCGGTCAGCCAGCCGCCAAGCGTCGGACCGATGATCGGGCCAACCATGATGCCTGCGCCCCATATTGCCATTGCCTGGCCATGACGTTCGCGCGGATTGATATCAAGCAGGAAGGTCTGTGACAGCGGCACGATGGCTGCGCCAAAAATCCCCTGCAACAGGCGGAATCCGACCATGGCCTCGATATTGGGCGCAAGGCCACAGGCCATGGATGTGAGCACGAAGCCGCCAATGGAACCCAGAAAGAGCTGCTTGCGACCAAGCCGGTCGGCCATCCAGCCCGTCACGGGCGTCATGATGGCGGCTGCAACGATGTAGGAAGTCAGCACCCAGGTGATGGTATCCTGCGATGCGCCGAGGTCACCCGTCATGGTGGGCAAAGCCACATTGGCAATCGTCGTATCAAGCACCTGCATGATCGTTGCGAGCATGATCGAGAAGGTGATCAATCCGCGATGCGGTATCTCCCCTGGCGCGGAAGTCTGCATGGCTGTGGTGCTCCGCTCTGCAAATAGCCTATTCGGCCGCTCTGGCGGGTGCGAACAGATCGCCAAAATGGCGCGACACTTCGGTATCAATCGTCACGGCGGCGCTCATTCCCGAGCGCAGCGGAATATCTCGCCCTTCATTGTCGAGCATGAGGCGCACGGGTATGCGCTGCGTCACCTTCACCCAGTTGCCGGTGGCATTTTGGGCAGGAAGTATGGAAAACTCCGCCCCCGTTCCCGCACCCACGGATTCCACCGATGCGCGGAATTTCCTGTCAGGCAGCAGATCAAAAACCACCTCGGCACTTTGCCCAGGCTTGACGTTTTCCAGCTGCGTCTCCTTGTAATTGGCCTCGATCCAGGAATTTCCGGTTTCAACGATCGTGAACAGGGGAACACCTGGCGCCACATATTGACCAGGCCGGAATGACGCCGACTGGTAGACCAGACCGTCAGCGGGAGCACGTACCGTCGCAGCGTTCAAATTGTACTGGGCCTTTTCGCGCTGCGCGATGGCTGCAGCCACCGAAGGATGCGCATCGACCGGGCCATCAAGCGACGGGCCAAGTGCAGCAATCGCCGTGGCGACCACCTGACGGGCATTGGCAACCTGTTCGGATGCCTTCTGGACATTGTGGCGCGCGTCATCAAGCGAAGAGACGGTTGCAACGCCCTTTTGCGACAGCGCCTCCTGCCGCGCCAGGTTATCCTGCTGAAACGCCAGTTCGCTTTCTGCCATCGTCTGCTGTGCAAGGGCCTGCCGATATGCAGCCCTGTATTGCATGACCGTCAAACGTGCACCCTCAACCGCAGCCTCGGCCTGCGCCAGCGCAATGCGGAAGGGTTCGGGATCAACCACGAAAAGCACATCACCCTCGTGCACCTCGTGATTGTCGCTGACCGAAGCACTCACGACCCTGCCTGCGACCTCGGATGAAATCGCTACACGCGACAGGTGAAGATTGGCATTTTCGGTCTCTTCAAAGCGTCCGCCGCCAAGCCAGTAATATCCGCCGCCCGGAGCAGCAATCCCGGCAGCAGCGCCATCATCAGCACCCTGCGCCATGGACGGCGCACCGGCTGGCCGGTGACGCAGTGCCTGTCGACGATGCCTCAACCTTGATCGGCTGCGCTTCTGCTGCAGCAGCCTTGCTTACTCTTGCGTTCATGATCGTGTTCCGGAATGGTTTGCCGCATGTGATGCGGGCGTTTCCTGATTTGAAAGATTGCCGACAATCGTCTGGAGGGCGGTCATCAGGGTCTTGATTTGCGCATCGTCGAGACCCACCATCGCGTCGCTATAGACATCGCCTGCCACCGCCTTGATGGCTGAAAAGGCTTCAACGCTTTTGCCGGTCGGAACGACAAGCTTCACGCGCCGGTCATTGTGGTCAGCTTCGCGCGTTACCCACCCGCCCTGCTCCATGCGATCCACCAGCCTTGAAACGCTGATGGGCTCGATTTCGAGCAACTCCGTCAGCCGGGATTGTGTAGCGGAACCCTCCTTGACCACACGCACCAGAAGGCGCCACTGCGCTGCCGACAAGCCATATTCGCTGCCGCGCGCCTCGAAGCGCTTGCGCAGCAGGCGGGCAGCATCATGCAGGAGGAAACCGAACTGATCGACATTGGCCGTTTTCATAAGCGCCATATAATATAAGCATGCTTATGTTTCAAGCGGCGAATACAGTCCCAATCTGTTTCACCGAAGATTTTTCATCTGATTTCAGACAGCCTTGCCACCACTGCAATTGCAGCACAGCCCGCGTAGTTCGACTGTGGACTTGGCCAGCGAAAATTCCACCTCGCTGGCCAGCAGATGAAGTTTCTCTCCCAGACCCGCATCTGTCATCTCATCAACATTGCCGCAATCGGTGCAAATCGCGAAAATGACGGCTTCCTGGCTTTCACAACCGGGATGGCGGCAAGCGACAAAGGCATTAAGGCTTTCAAGCCGGTGCACCCTGCCCTGGTCGACCAGCTTTTCAAGCGCACGATAGACCTGCAAGGGCGCTCGAAAGCCATGCTCGCGCAATTGGTCGAGAATACCATAGGCAGACAGCGGCCCACCTGCATCGGTGAGCGCATCCAGCACTTTCCAGAATCTGGTTCATCAGGCCGTCAGTTCCAATTTCGCCATGCTCGTGTACCGGCTGCTTCATGCCTGACCATCCACTCGTTCGAGTTTTCGCGGCGCTTTCTTCTGCAAAGCCTGGCCACGCCGTGGCTAGCCAGAAACGGCAACAAGGCTGCCACCACAATGGCCGGCCCCGAAGGCAAATCCAGGCTGAGCGACCCGAAGAGCCCGCCAGCCACCGCCATGATGCCAGCCAGCGCCGAAAGCACAGCCATAACTCGGGTCCTTTGGCAAAGCGGCGTGCGGTTGCCGCGGGAATGATCAGCATCGCCGTGATCAGCAGGTTACCGACCAGCTTCATGGAAATCGCAATCACCACCGCCGCCAGGCAGCATGTGGACCAGATTGCTGCGCGCTGGTTTCATTCCCTCGGCTTCGGCCAGTTCGGAACTGACCGTCGCCGCGAACAATGGCCGCCAGATTGTCGCCAGCACCGCCAGAACCACGCCACCGCCTATCCAGATGATCGCGATGTCCAGAAGTGATACCGCCAGAATATCGCCAAACAGCAATCCCATCAGATCAATCCGCACCCAGGTCATGGATGCCAGAACTACCATGCCGATTGCGAGCGAGGCATGCGACAACAGCCCAAGCAATGCGTCCGACGAGAGATTGGCGCGCCTTTGCAGCACCAGCAAAACAAAGGCGCAACGCCAACACTTCACGGCCAGCACGGCAAGCGTCAGGCTGACCTGCAGCAACAGGCCGAGCGCAACGCCCAGAAGCGCCGCATGCGAAAGCGTGTCACCAAAATAGGCAAGCCTGCGCCACACCACCAGGCAGCCAAGCGGCCCGGCAATCAATGCCATGCCGGTACCAGCAACCAGCGCACAGATAAAAAGTCATCCAGCATTTTTCGTGCCTGCCTTTCCCTCGTCACGCCCATGTTCATGATCACGTTCATGATCATGGTCGTGGTGATGCCCGTCATCGGGGTGGCAATGGTCCGTGACCGTGCCATCGGCATGGCGCACACGGCCATCCGGCAGATGCATGTGATCATGGTGATGCTGATAGACAGCAAGCGTTGCTGCAGCACGGGTTCCAAACAATGTCTTGTATTCTGCTGCGCACATACCGCAGTGGAAGGCGTGCCCTGACAGCAGACATGGCCATTGAGACAGATGACCTGGTCCGTCGCCGCCATCACCACATACAGGTCATGCGATATCAGCAGAACACGTCTGGCCTCGTCGCGTATCTTGCCGATCAGCTCGTACAAGGCGATTTCACCGGAAAAATCGACGCCCTGAACCGGCTCGTCCAGCACCAGCAAATCCGGCTTGCGTGCCAGTGCACGCGCCAGCATTGCGCGCTGAAATTCGCCACCCGAAAGATTGCGGATTTCCGAATGCCGCAAATGCGCAATCCCGGTCTGTTCGAGCGCGTGGATTTCCGCGCTTTCTGTCCAACCTTGCGGTGAGCCGCATGAATCGCGACACCGTCAGCGGCAGGGTCCAGTCGACATGCAGCTTTTGCGGAACATAGGAAAGCCGCAAGCCGCGTGCCTGTTCAACACGGCCCTCATCCGGCTTGAGCACCCCCGATACCATTCGCGCAGTTGTCGACTTGCCCGAACCATTCCGGCCACGATCGAAGTCACGATCTCGCCCCGGCTGATCGACAGGTCCACTCCACGAACCAGCCAGCGATCGCGCACTACTCACGCCTTTCAAGGTGACGAGTGGCGCAACAGGTGCCGGACCCTGATCCGAAACAGGCATGTAAAATCTTCCCAAAAGCTTCTTGCGACAGCATATGCCACATGTTATATCATTACGCAATGATGTAACTGTATAACATTTCAAACATCAGATGGAGTTCCGATGAGACGTTCAACCAACCCGGTCCTCGCAACTGTCCTGGCCCTCGGCTTGGCGGCAATTGCTGCATGTCCATCCATGGCTACCCCAAAGGTGGTTACCTCCATCAAGCCGGTGCATTCACTTGTCGCATCTGTGATGCAGGGTGTCGGCGTTCCTTCGCTGATTGTCGAAGGGGCAGCTTCACCCCATGCCTACAGCCTTCGCCCTTCACAGGCCCAGGAACTGCAGGACGCGGATGTGGTATTCTGGATAGGGCATGGTCTGGAAGCCTTCCTCGAAAAGCCGCTTGAATCGCTGGCCGCCAATGCCGTTGCCGTGGAACTGGAAGATACGCCCGGTCTTTACACGCTTGCCCCGCGCGAAGGCGGAAATTTCGAACCCGATGCGGACGGTGATGACGACCATCACGACCACGAACATGGCGCAATTGATCCGCATTTGTGGCTTGATCCTGAAAATGCAAAGCTTTTTGTCAAGCGCATTGCCGACACCCTGGCGACAGCTGACCCGGCCAATGCAGCCACCTATCGTCAAAATGCCAAAACGGAAACCGCTCGCATCAACACACTGATATCAGCAGTGGCGGCAGATCTGGAACCGGTCAAGGCCGGCAAGTTTCATCGTCTTTCATGACGGCTTCCACTATTTCGAAAACCGCTTCGGACTTGAAGCTGCAGGCGCTCTCACCGTCAACCCGGAGATCATGCGGGCAAAACGCATTGCCGAAATCGCCAGCGCATGGGCAGGTGGGCGCAAGCTGCGTCTTTTCGAGCCGCAGTTCAAGCCAACCCTGATTGAACTCGTGGTGGAAGGCACAAGTGCCAGAAGTGGCACGCTTGATCCGCTCGGGGCAGACTTGGCGGACGGCCCGGAACTCTATGTCACCCTCGTCCGCAAGATGGCAGATGCGTTCAGGGACTGCCCCTTCACAAACGCAACTCACGACGCGATACGTGTTTCGCTGGAGACAGCTCCCTCAAGTCCGGTCTGACCATTACAGCCAGTCGATGATGTCATACCAGTCATCAGCTGATCTTGCCAACCCCATCACCGTGTTCCGCAATTCCGCATGCGCACCGGCCAGATGATAGACAAGCACGCCTTCGGGAAAACGCCAGCCTGCAGATCGCAGGCACAACTGCAAGGGTTCCTGAACCGCGCCCGGCTGATGCCGCCGCGTTCCCTGCCGTTGATGGTAACGTCGTTATTCAGCCGGGCCGATTTCCAGCGATATCGGATCCAGCCCGTCTATCAGGCTCGATCCGGTCTCCGCCACAACCGGTCGACACCGGCTGGTGTGCCCACGTGTAGTCAGGTCACCCGGCGCCAGGTGGTGAAGCCCGACAGATGGTTGATGGTGCCTCGACCTTCCAGATCAGGTCGAAAAAGATGCGCATCCTGCTTCGTCTCGCCATTGACAGACAACGTGATGCGTTGCCGGACCAACCGCGCCAAATTCCGCCGCCTTGGTGATGGTCGGAAATGACTGCGGATTGTTCTACATCCTTGCCCAGATCCCAAAGGCCTTTGTAGCGCGTTCAGCGAGTGCAAGTCACGCCGCGTCATGTCAAGGCCGCATGCATAGCCGTAGACGGCATCAAGCGCATCGCCGACCGCCACCTTGAAAGGCAGGCTTGCCAGTCGCGATCACCAGTTCCATCTCGAAGTGGAAATTCGATGTTCCTGGCGGATAGGGTATCGCCGTGCCGCTTGGCTGTAGGGCTAGTACCGATTGGTGAAATAGAACGGCTTCTCCCGGTCCACTTCCACCCCCATCTCCGCTGCATGGGCGGCATGGTGCGCCTGACGCAGAAGATGCGGTGAACCGGGTAGAGCGCCGCTTCCCCCTTGACCGCTACGGTTTTGGTCTCAGGGGGCAGCAAACAGCAGATTGCTCATCGTGAACGTTCCTCGTAATAGCCAAGCTTTCCTGAAGCGGGCGGTCATGAATTCGGACCAGGAGGAATCTTCACTGGCCATGTGGTTGATTTCGGCAAAAACCGGGGCGGTGAAAGTGTCCTTGGCGCTCCATTCGATCACCTTGCCATTGATGGTGCTGGCACCCTGCCCCTGACCACGTGAGAAATGCCGCGGATGATGAGCGCAGCGGCGGCATCCACCCTGCCCTGCCGCCAGATACATTGCGGTAAAGCCCATGGTCGGCAGCACGTCAGTGCCGGTTTCCGGATTGACATAGTCAAGCTCGGCAATGCCGTCCGCGCCATATCGCGCCATTTGCAACAACGCTGCCTCGGTCCGCGCCCGAGGATAACGCATCATCGGATAGCGCCGCGAGCAGGTACCTGATTTGCAGGCAGGGCAAGACCGGCTGACAGGTATTCGACCTGGCTGGCGTCAGGCCGGTTGCGCTGCCGCTTCTGATGGCCTCGCGGCATAGGACCCTTCGAGATAGACAAACAGCGGCAGGTCAAGCGCATCAAGCCAGATCACCGGCTCGCTGCCCTCGTGGCCGTGGTCGTGCTGCCACTCGCCCTGGTGTTAGCACCAGATCGCTCTTCCATGGGCAGTTTTTCACCATCAACAACGAAATCCGCCCTTGCCCTCGACGATGATGCGAACCGCGAACGGCGTATCATGCGCAGGTGCCGTCTCGCCCGGCAGCGTGTTGCATGCCAAGATAGATCGAGGATGTGGCCTGCATCGCACCAGTGCCGCGACCGGGATCGGAAGCACCAGTACGCGCCGCTCCGCTTTCTCGACAGGCGTCAGTTCACCGGCGCGCAGCAGCAATGGCCGCAAGTCGGGATAGGCCCAGTATCCCGGCGGTGACTGGCTTCGGCGCGCCATGCGGCAGCCCATTGCGCATCATCGGCCACAAGGGCGCAACGCCTGCCGCCGACATCGCATCGCGATAATCTTGCAGCAGTTCCTCCAGGGTTCCAAGCTGCTCGCTCACGGCCTTCTCCTCAAATTGATTATTTAAGTAGTGTGCTTATGATTAGCATGCTTGTCAATATCCGCTTTGACTGTAGAATGCATCGCAACGAGTAGGCAGGGTTGGAGATTGACGGGATACCATCATGAGCGGCGCACTTGAAATCCACGACATGCCCGGACACCTCATCCGAAGGCTCCAGCAGATATCCGTTTCAGTCTTTGCAGAGCGCGTTGCGGAAGCCGGATATGATGTGACGCCGGTTCAATATGCGGCCCTTGTTGCCATCTCGGCCAATCCGGGCATAGACCAGGCAACGCTGGCAGGTCTCATCGCCTATGACCGTGTCACCATTGGCGGCGTGCTGGATCGGCTTGAACAGAAAGGCATGGTCAGGCGCGAGACCAGTTCGCGCGACCGCAGGGCGAGGGTATTGCACATGACCAATGACGGCGAGGCTGCACTCGCAGCTCTCCAACCGGTAATACGCAAGGTTCAGTCAGACATCCTCAAGGGCCTCGACAATGGCGAGCGCGAGACGCTACTGGCACTGCTGAAAAAGACGACACAGGCGGGCAATGACCTGAGCCGCGCGCCGCTGAAAGTGGCGTAACCCTCAACCTGCCGAATTACAGGGGGCAAGATGGACGGGTTCGCCCGCGCTCGCGCCCAGTTCCAGGCATTGATCGCCGGAGCAAAACCGCCACGGTGAAACCGTTGCACCGGAAGCAGCGAGATTGAGTTCGCTGACCGGCGGATTTTGCGGCTTCCAGACCCACCACCCGTCTTGCAGTCGTGCGCCCTCGCCCGGATCCATGCCGGCACCGGACCCGCGCACCCGAGCCTCAATGAGCTCCAGCATCCCGTCCCTGACCATCCAGCTTTCACGCCATTCGGTTTTCTCTACCGAATGTGTCCAGAGCAAGCTGTGAAAAGCCCCGCCAGCAAGCAATATCTGCTTGCTCCCGATCAGCAGGCAGGCAGCCGCGCTCATGCTGCCTGACGCAAATGCCTGCTCTGGCGAAACCAGACGACAGCGGCAAAGATCAGTGCCAGCACGAAACCAGCCTCGTCTGTTGCAGGCAGGGCAGCCACCAGCGTGAAAGCAGCAAGCGCTGCAAGCAAGCGCTCATGCACCCGCAAATCGCCCCCGGCATAGCCGATGACTGCGGTTCCCCACAGCCCGATGGCAATCACTGCCTTGAAGATGATATAGGCAACGGCTGGCAGATAGCCGATGGAACTGGCAAGCGCTCCGCCATCCTGCAGCATCAGCGCGGGCGTATAGATGGCCATATACGGAATGACAAAACCGGCTGCAGCAACCTTGATCGCCTCGAAGGATATTTTCAGCCCGCTTTCCTTGGCTATCGGTCCTGCAGCAAAACAGGCCAGCGCCACCGGCGGCGTCAGATCGGCCAGAATGCCGAAATAGAACACGAACATGTGGCTGACGATCAGTGGCACGCCAAGCTCCAGCAGAGCCGGGCCTGCAATCGATGATGTTATGATATAATTGGGGATGGTCGGAATGCCCATGCCGAGCACGATGCAGGTCAGCATCGTCAAGACCAACTACAGGAACAGGCTCTTCTCGCCAACAGAAACAATGAACTGGCCAAACGTGTTCGCTGCGCCCGTCAAGGTCATTGTGCCGATGATGATGCCTACAATCGCGCAGGCTATGCCAACCGGCAAAGCGGTGCGTGCGCCTTCTGCAAGTGCGTCACGGCAAATGCCGAGTGTGGTTCGGCCACCTTTCGAAACCGCATTCCAGGCGACCAGCGCCAGTATTGCGGCGGCAATGATCTCGATACCGAACTTGAAGAAAGCGGCAGCGACAACCCCGAGCCCTATCCAGAAGAGATAGCGTATGGCACCGGCTGGCATGCCCAGCGCAATCGAACCACCGAGGATCAACAACACGGTGAGCGCAAGACCGACGGTACCGGCAAAGAGCGGCGTATAACCGGAAAACAGCAGGTAGACGAGGACTGCCAGCGGCAGGATCAGATACCACTTTTCGCGGATAGCCTTGATCGGCGATGGCAGTTCCGAACGCGGCAAGCCTGCAAGCCCGCGCTTTCCGGCTTCGAGATGCACCATCCAGAATGCAGACGCAAAATACAGCATCGCAGGAATGACGGCTGCCTGCACCACTTCGTGATATTCGACACCCAGCGTCTCCGCCATGATGAAAGCTACCGCCCCCATGACCGGCGGCATGATCTGGCCACCCATTGAAGCGGTCGCCTCGACGCCACCGGCAAAGGCGGCGCGATAGCCGAATTTCTTCATCAGCGGTATGGTGAACTGCCCGGTGGTCACGACATTCGCAACACCGGAACCGGAGATGGTTCCCATCAGCCCGGATGAGATCACCGACATCTTGGCAGCACCACCGCGCCTGTCGCCGACCAGTCCCAGCGAAACATCGGTAAACAGCGAGATCATGCCCGCGCGCTCCAGGAAGGAGCCGAACAGGATGAACAGGAAGATATAGGACGAGGATACATAGGTCGGGATGCCGTATATGCCTTCCGTCCCATAGGCCATGTGGTCAATCACCTGCGAGAAATCATAGCCACGGTGATTGAGTGGCGAGGGCAGATATTCCCCAAACAGGCAATAGGCGAGGAATATCCCGGAAATGATCGGCAGCGCCGGTCCCATCACCAGCCAGGCCGCAGCAAAGACCAGCACCAGCGCTGCAACGCCAACCACGATATCGATGGTGAGCGGGTCACCGGCACGCAGGATCAGTGGCGTATATTCAATCCATTGATAGAGCGCTACGGCCACCCCCGCTGATGCCATGATCCAGCCCAGCATCTGCATTGGCACACTGCGCCTTGCAGCCATCATGATCAGTGGAAAACCGAGCAGCATCAGGAAGCCGACATGGAAAGCACGGACGACTTGCGAAGGGAAGTCGATCAGATGCGCGGCCGTCGAAATCTGGAATGCGGAAAAGGCAACGGCAATCCAGAACAGCAACCGCCCCGCCAGCCCTGCTGGAAAACCGGATGCGAGCGGATCATGCAGGGAAAGTTCCGCCTGCTCCAATGCTGTTGTTTCGCCTGCTGCTGTTCTTGCCATGACACCCTCCCCATAAAAATCCGCCGCAGGTGCTGGACCCGTGGCGGTATTGTTCGCCATACGCAAAACGACGATATCAGGCTTTCTTTCTTGTGGTGCCACTCTCCTGACAGCAGGCATCCTGTTCAGCGTGCCAAGTTTGACTGCTAGCCTTGTGGCCTCCAGCTGAAGGTTTTAGCCTCAGTTAATGTCCGATAACACCGCCGACACATCGGAATGGTCACGAGGTTGAGCCACCGCCACCGTGCCAACATCGCCATCCTGGCCCTGATAGGTGCCAGCAGGAATCTGGCAGCGATATAAGGCGCACCAAGCTTCGCAACCACGTCCGGAACCGAAACCATACTGTCACTTCCATCGAGGCCGAGAGGTCCTTGATCGAGGCAACGCTGGGCCCGCTGACTGCAGCGTTGCATCCAGCTGGCGGTTCTTGACTGTTCAACGGATTCGGCAAATGGCAGATACCGGGTCTTGCCAAGATCGTCATAGCTCATGCCGGCCGCCGCAAAGATCTTGCGGGCATTGAGTTCTGTTCCTGACTTCGCGGCACCAACCGAAAGGCTCTTGCCCTTGAGATCGGCAAAGCTCTTGATGCCCGACTCTTTCGAGGCGACGATCTGGATATAGTTGGGATAAACCGCAGCAATGCCGCGCAGCTTGTCGAGCGGAGCCTTGAAGCCGGCTTCCGCGTCGCCTTCCCAGGCGAGCTTGACTGAGTCACCCAGCGCCAGAGCCAGTTCACCCTTGCCCTGCTGCAGCAGGTTGAGATTCTCGACCGATGCCTTGGTCGATTGCACCTGCGTGCGCGCACCCGGAATCTTCTCGCCATAGATTTTCGACAGCCCGACACCGAGCGGGTAATAAACCCCCGATGTGCCACCTGTCAGGATATTGATGAACTCATCTGCCCTGGCAGACAGGTTGCCGCTGGTCATCGCAAACAATGCAATCGAAAACGCGCCAACCGTCTTTCGCAGTGGTGATTTTCCAAACATTCCCATGAATTCTCCTCCATATTGTTATTGGCAAAAATGCCCGACAACCTTCGCGCCGAACTATGGTAGATTGTGGTGCTTTTTCCGCCGGAGTAAAGCGCTTTCGCCTCGATCAGACCACGCCCTTGACGAAAGCAGCGCTTCAATCTCGGTTTCACCATAGCCTGCCTCAGCCAGAACTTCCTGTCCATCAGCTCCCGGTGCACTGGGTGCGGCCGACCTGCCGCAGGCGTTCGGGTAAAGCGCGGTGCAGCTGGACGCCTGCATCACACCATCCACATTGACGAAGACCTCGCGCGCCATGTTGGCCGGATACGCCGCCGCTTCTTCAAAGGTCAGCACGGGTGCAACGCAGGCATCCGAACCTTCGAAAATCTCCTCCCACTCCGCCCGGCTCTTGCTCATGAACAAATCTTTCCAACAGCGCATGGTTATCGGACCAGTTTTCCACATCATACTAGTTTCAAGGATAACCTTGGGGAGATCGGCCAGCTTGACAAGTTCGGCAAAACCGCGGCTCCAAGGGCCCGACGGACAGATATTTTCCATCCGAAGTCTCGTAGCAGCGATAGAAAGGTGCACCGCCATCGAGCAGGCTGCTCTCGCGCTCGGCTCCCATTGCCTGCGCGCAATGAAGTTGTGAACAGCCCCATCAGGGCCGGAACTCCATCCACCATGGCAGCGTCAACCACCTGCCCCTTGCCGGATCGCTGTGCCTCATAAAGGGCAGCAAGCACGCCGAGCAGCAGAAACATGGTGCCACCGGCATAATCTGCGGCAAGGTTGAGGGGCGGAACCGGCGGCTCGCCCCTTGCGGCCAATAGCATGAAGCGCACCGGTGATTGCCATGTAATTGATATCATGCCCGGCGGTCGATGACAGCGGCCCCTCCTGCCCCCATCCCGTCATCCTGCCATAGACAAGCCGTTGATTGCGCGCATGGCATTCGTCAGGACCAAGCCCGAGTTTTTCCATCACACCGGGACGAAAACCCTCGATCAGGATATCGGTATTTTCCACAGCCCACGCGACCTCTACACCCTCATCGGATTTGAGATTGATCGCGATACGTCGCTTGGAGCGATTGTTGATGTCGGTCGGATCGGCTTTGCCCGATTTTCGCTCGATCAGGATTACATCTGCGCCCAGATCCCCCAGCATCTGCCCGGCCAATGGGCAGGGTCCCAAACCTGCAAACTCAACTACTTTCAGCCCCCGCCAACGGACCTGATTTCGGGCCTGGTTTGGGGTTTGATGTACGGGCCGGATCTGCATTGGCCATTCGCTACTCCTGTTTTCAGGAAAGCTTCACATGGACCATAGGCCTGTCCAGCCTCCAGCCTGCTTTGCCCTGCAAAAATCAAACAGGCTTTGTTGCAATGTCAGGCGGCAACACCCAGCAGTTTCATCGCGTTGTCCTTGAGGATCAATGGCCGCACTTCGTCCTTGATGTCGATCTTGTCGAAATCAGCCAGCCAGCGCTCCGGCGAGATCATCGGCCAGTCTGAACCGAACAGCATCTTTTTCCGCAGGATCGAATTGGCGTACCGGACTGGGATCGGCGGAAAATATTTCGGCGACCAGCCCGACAGGTCGATATAGACATTGGGCTTGTGCTGCGCCACCGACAGCGCCTTCTTCCTGCCACGGGAATGACGGATGCGCCAGGATGATCATATGTCGGGAAAATCCACCGCGACATCGTCAATATGCATCGGATTGGAATATTTCAGCCGCATCCCGTTGCCGCCACGCATGCCAGAACCGACACCCGTTTGCCCCGTATGAAACAATGCCGGTTTGCCCGTCTCGGCTATCGCCCCTTGAGCTGATAGCCGCGGTCATTGGGAAAGAAGCCCTGCATGGTCGGGTGAAACTTGAAGCCCTGAACGCCGAACTCTGCCACCAGTCGACGTGCCTGCGCGCACCCAGCTTGCCTTTGCCGGATCGATGGAGGCGAAGGGAATGAGGATGTCGTTGTTCTCGGCAGCGAGTCTCGCCACCTCCTCGTTCTTGTAGCGCCGATAACCGGTCTCGCGCTCGGCATCGACAGGAAAAGACGCCGCAATGTTCTGCTCGCGGCAATGCGCTGCCGTTTGAGGATGGCTGGTGGATGCTGCCACGGCGCGCCGAAATACTTCGCCATTGTCGACTGCAGATCGTCATAGCCGTCATCGGCATGACAGCCGCATGGTTCTTCCGCGTGGGTATGAAAATCGATTGCCCTGACCTTGGTGAAATCTACCATTGGAATTCCTTCAGATACGGATTATCGCGGGATCATTGTCGTCGTAGAGCCGCGCCACCAGATCGGCGCGCCCCTCCAAGACCTTGCGATTGTTGAGATTGCCCTTTGATGTCACTTCATGGTGCTCGAGCGAGGGAGGCGAGGCAAGTATGATGGCGCGAGCGACCCGCGTCGATGATCCTGTCGAGGACTTCGCAAGATGTTCCAGCCTTTTCCCGATCTCGCCATTGAGTGCCGCTCCATGAAGGCATCCGCCTGCTTCCTCGCCGACAAGGCCTGCTTGCGCGAGTTGTGCCTTGTCGGGAAAGATCAGTATCCCGATATCGCGTTTGTCATGCCCCGTAATGACAATGTCCTGGGCGAGCGGCGCCAGCGCACCCATGGCCGCCAGTCGGATTTGCGCCGCATGCACCCATGTCCCGCTCAGCAGCTTGAAGTCCTCCGAAATGCGGCCATCAAACGAAAGCCCGGCCTCAAGCCGCGACGGATCAGCAAGACGAACAGCATCGCCTGTGATCAGATAGCCTTCGCCATCAAAGGCCTCCGCCGATTTTTCCCGGTCGCGGAAATAGCCATTCATGACATTGGGACCCTTGACCCGGAGTTCAAACCGTTCCTCGTCAAGTCCAATCAGCTTGACGGTTATGCCAGGCATCGGAACCCCGACCAGACCGGACCGAGTGACCGGTTCATGCACCATCAGCGTGGCGGGAGCGGTTTCCGTCATCCCCCAGCTGGAGGTCATCAGCGGCTTTCTTCCGGTCTCGGCAAGCGCATAACGCTCCAGCGCCTGCCAGATTTCCTGTGGCAGCGAGGCGCCGGAGTAGAAGATCATGTCGAGATCGGCAAAATAGCGGCCGCGCAATGCCGCGTCCTTTTCGAACGCCTGCACCAGCATCCCATATGCAAGGGGAACATTGAACGCGATGGACCCTGCATGCATTGCAAGATTTTCAAGCGAGCGGGCAAATCCGTCGCGTGTCGGCTTGCCATCATCGATATAGATGCTGCCGCCATTCGACAGCATGAGATTGAAGTTGTGGCTGCCACCAAAGACATGGTTCCATGGCAGCCAGTCAACGATCTTCGGCGGATGTGCATGGAGAAACGGAAAACAGCCACCGATCTGCGCCTGGTTCACGCACATCATCCCATGTGTTGTCATCACCCCCTTGGGCAAAGATGTGGACCCGGACGTAAACAGGATTTTTGCCAGCGTTTCAGGTCCGACATCGGCATGAACTGCATCAAGCCCGGCGCCCGCATCACCTTTCAGCAATTCGGCAAAATCGGTTACGCCCTTGCGATTTCCCGGTAGCGAACTTGCGACCTCAATTCCCGCCAGCGCATCCAGCGACAAGGCATCGCCATAGCGCTCGGCATCGCCAACATGGACAAGGCCAGGCCGCGTCATTTCGATCACATGGCGCAGCCGGTCATGTGCACCTGGTATCAGCGAATATTGCTCGGCCACGGGGACGACCGGTATTCCGGCATATTGCGCCGCAAGGGCGATCAGTCCGTGATCAACGCTGTTGCCAGACAACACCACCACCGGACGCTCAGGCCCGAGGCCACGCCCGAGCAATGATGCAGCAATGGCACGCACCATTTCCAGCGCCTGCTGATAGCTGACCTCGCGCCAGCCTGCTCCCGAACGCTCCGCAATGAACACGCGCTGCGGCGCCTCTGCTGCCCATCGATGCAGCCATTCGCCGGTATTGCGCACAACCGGACCAAGCGCGCGCGGCGAGGTCAGCAGGATCGTGTTGTCGCCGCGATCCTCCCGATTGACCGCATGCGGAAGATATTCACCGTGAATTTGAGAACCCTGCATGGATTGCACCTGGCTTTCCTCCGCTGCCCGCCCGCTACTTGCCCGCTACTTGCCCGCTACTTGCCTGCCATTTTCTCGATATGGTTGAGGACCTTGCGGGCGATGGCAATTTCGTCCTCGCTCAATCCTGTAACCAGCCGGTTTTCGGTCGCGCGTACCTGCTCCATCACCTTGTCACGCATGCGCAGGCCCGCCAGCGTTGCCCGAAGCGCATAGGTGCGCCGGTCGCCCTCAACCTTGTTGCGGGTAATGAGGTCGCGGTTTTCAAGATCATCGACAATCAGCACGACGCCCGAGCGCTCGATGCTGAGCGCGGCGGCAAGCTGTGTCTGCGTCATGTCCGGCATGTCGCATATCAGCACCAGCGCAGAATAACCTGCCGTTCGAAACCCGGACTTCTCCAGCGTTGCACGAATTTCAGCCTGCACCGCGAGATTTGCGCGCTTGATATTGTAGCCCAGAAAGCCGCGCAGGCTCTCGTCGGCTTCCCCCGCATCCTCGCCATTGATGCCATGCGCCAGGCTTGAATTCTTGTCCTGCATCACCACCCTCCTGTCAGCGGAAAGCCGGTTGGCGCTTTTCGAGAAACGCTTTCAGTCCCTCTTGCGCATCCGGGCTTGTCTGGGTGATTGCGGCACACAGCGATTCGGCAAACAATCCGTCAGCCTTGGCCATGTCCTCAATGCGCGAGATCGCCTGTATCATGATGTAATTGGAAAGTGCCGCATTGCTGGCGATCTTCGCAGCGAGTTCCCCTTGCGAGTGCCAATGCGCCGCCCTCGCCCACAAGATAATGCGCCAGACCAAGCGCCACGCCTTCCTCGCCATTGTATTTGCGCCCCGTCAGCATCATTTCGATCATTCGGTCAGCGCCCAAAATGCGCCCTACCCGAACAGTCGCACCGCCACCGACAAAGATGCCGCGACGTCCTTCCGGAAGCTGGAATATCGTCGAGGGTTCCGCGATGCGCACATGGGTCGAAGCTGCGAGTTCCAAGCCGCCGCCGATGACAGCGCCAAACATCGCCGAGACAACCGGCAAACCGCCATACTGGATGGTTTCCATCACGCGATGCCAGCCGCGCGAATGGCGCATCGTGCCTTCCGCGTCGCGCGCGACATGCTCGGAAAGGTCAAGACCCGAGCAGTAATGCCCGGCGGTTCCGGTCAGGATGGCAACCTTCACGCCTTCCGGCGGTCTGGCAAAGAAGGCCTCGATGTCCTCAAGCAGGCCGTCGCACATCGCATTGCGCTTGTCCGGCCTGTTCATCGTCAGCGTTGCAATCGGCCCATCGACATCGACAAGCAGCATTGGCGACTGGGAACCCATCGCAAATCCTCCACTACCCGAACACGGCAAGATTGTTTACCTGCATGATTGTTAAGTCAAGTAACAATCATGCAGGTCTTGAATTTGTGGCCCGGAGGCTGTGGAAGGAATTGGCCTTTGCGTTACATCCGCACCCGCAGTGCCTGCGGATCATACATCGGCTTGAGCGAAGCTTCAGCACCATGACGCTCGCCGGCAATCTCGATCTCATAGGATGACGAAAGCACCGCCTCGCCACTCTCGCCCTCGCAGGGAACATAGCCCATGGCGATGGCCCCACCCAGGAAATGCCCGTAATTTCCGGACGTTACATGCGACACGATCTTGCCGTCACGGATCAGCGGTTCATTGTGATAGACAAGCGGTTCGGGATTGGTGAGCCTGAATTGCACCATGCGCCGCTTGAGGCCCTGCTCCTTTTGCGCAGCACGGCATCGCGTCCGATGAAATCGCCCTTGCCGGTCTTCACCGCAAAGCCGAGCCCCGCCTCCAATACATTGTCCTCATCGGTGATGTCATGGCCAAAATGCCGGAAGCCCTTTTCAATGCGGCACGAATCCAGCGTGTGCAGCCCGCACAGTTTCAGCCGTGGTCTGCGCCCGCCTCCATCAGCGTCTCGAACACATGCGCAGTCTGGTCGGCAGATACATAGAGTTCCCAGCCGAGTTCGCCGACATAGGTAACGCGGTGCGCGCGCGCCAGACCCATGCCGATTTCGATTTCCTGCGCGGTGCCGAACGGATGCGCGTCATTGGTAAGATCAGCCGGGCTGACGCGGTTGATAAGTTCGCGTGATTTCGGCCCCATGACGCACAGCACCGACCTGGCTGCCGTGATATCGGTGATGACGACGAATTCGTCACTGCCCAGATTGCGACGAAGCCAGGAAAGGTCGCGCTGCAAGGTTGCCCCCGGCACGACAAGGAAGAATGCCGTTTCGCTTAGCCGCGTGATCGTCAGGTCGCTCTCGACACCGCCATGCCGGTTGAGCATCTGCGTATAGACAATCCTGCCCGCAGCAACATCCATGTCATTGGCGCACAGCCGTTGCAGGAAGGCGAGCGCATCCCCGCCTTCGACCCTGATCTTGCCAAACGAGGTCATGTCGAACAGGCCAACGCCTTCACGCACCGCCATATGCTCGCGCTTCTGGTTTTCGAACCAGTTTTGCCGCTTCCACGAATAGCGATATTCGCGCTCCTGCCCGGGTTCGGCAAACCAGTTTGCACGCTCCCATCCGGCCACTTCGCCGAAGACGGCCCCGCGCGCCTTGAGATGCTCATGGATGGGCGAGCGACGCACACCCCTTGCTGTTGCCATCTGGCGATAGGGGAAATGGTCAGCATAAAGCAGGCCCAGCGTCTCCGTCGAGCGGTGGTAGAGATAGGTCTTGTTGGCCTGGAACGGCTGCACGCGGCGGATATCCACGTCCCAAAGATCAAATGGCGGCTCGCCGCCATCCATCCATTGCGCCAGCGCCATGCCAGCCCCACCCGACGACTGGATGCCGATGGAATTGTAGCCGCAGGCCAGCCAGTAATTGCCGACATTGGGTGCTTCGCCAAGATAATACCGGTCATCCGGCGTGAAACTCTCCGGCCCGTTGAAGAAGGTGTGGATACCGGTTTCCGCGAGGATCGGCATGCGCTTGACCGCCTGTTCGAGGATCGGCTCGAAATGATCGAAATCCTCAGGCAACTGGTCGAAGCAGAAATCTTCCGGTATGCCGCTCATGCCCCAGGGCTTGGCCACCGGCTCGAAAGCACCGAGCAGGATCTTGCCGGCATCCTCTTTGTAATAGGCGCATTCATCCGGCACCCGCAGGACCGGCAGCCGTTCCAGACCGGCAATGGGCTCGGTCACGATGTAGAAATGCTCGCAGGCATGAAGCGGCACGGCGACGCCGGCCATGCGGCCAACCTCATGCGCCCACATGCCAGCGCAATTGACAACATGCTCGCATTCTATCGTGACAGTCTCGCCACCCTGCGTGGCAACCACGCCGCTCACTCTGCCATCCTTCTTGTGGATCGCATCGACACGGGCATGTTCAACGATTGTGGCACCCATGGCGCGCGCGCCCTTGGCAAGTGCCAGGGCGATATTGGCCGGATCCGCCTGGCCATCCTTTTCGATCCACACAGCGCCCGTCACGTCTCCTATTTCCAGATGCGGATAGCGGTTCTTTGCCTCTGTAGGTGAAATCTCCTCGACCGCCACCCCGTAGGCCCTCGCCATCGAAGCATTGCGGTAAAGTTCTTCCTTGCGCTCGGAAGTCAGAGCCACTGAAATGGAACCGGTTGCCCGCATACCGGTGGCGACGCCGGTTTCAGTCTCGAGATTAAGATAGAGATCGGCTGAATATTTCGCCAGCCGGTCATGTTGGCGGTGGCCCGCAATTGCCCGATCAAGCCCGCCGCATGCCAGGTCGTGCCGCTGGTCAATTGCTGGCGCTCCAGCAGCACAATGTCTTTCCAGCCAAGCTTTGCCAGATGATAGGCCACCGAGCAGCCCGAAACGCCCCGCCGATGATAACGACACGGGCCTTTTGCGGAAGTGAACTGGCCATGAGACTGCGCCTTTCCAGCATTTACAGGATAGTCGGGGTCAAGGATAACGCCCCGAATGAAATTTCTTTGAAAAATTTCATTTTCAAGAAAAAGCGCAAGCAATTTTTCTGACCGGAAAGGCCCTCGGTTTCGCTTGACCGCTTGCGGTCAGGCGCGCAGCAACGCCCGTGTCCCGTCAATCCAGTGCTGGACCTTTTCCAGCACCCGGGCGGGCGAAACCGGCTTCGAGAGGTAGTCATCCATACCGGCATCGATACAATTCTGCCGGTCATCTTTCATCGCATGTGCGGTCACGGCGATGATGGGAACATGGCCCCCGCTTTCGGCTTCAAGCTGCCGGATCGCGTATGTGGCTTCATGCCCGTCCATTTCCGGCATGGAGACATCCATCAGGATGACCTTTGGCGAGCGCGCCAGATATTTCTCGACTGCCAGTTTGCCATTCTCGACAATTTCGAAACTGTATCCGGTGTCACTCAGAATCTGATGAAGCACCATTCGGTTCACTTCATTGTCCTCGGCAACAAGAATGTCGAGCGGCTCAACGGTTTCGGCAGGTTGGTCGCTTCGTGCAAGTCCAGCCATTGGCGACTTTGCGACTGGCAAAGCAATGTCGCCCGCGCTTTCACACAAAGCCTCGATCGCATCAATCGCCATCATCTCGCCATTGCTGCGCCTTTGGAAATGACGTCAACGATGGTTTCCAGAAGGAGCGATGAGCGCGTCAGCTTGGTCAGCACTGCCTGAAGGACAAGGTCAGCAACGGAAGGATGGGATTTGGCATAATCAGCCGATGTCAGCATGATGACGGCCAGACCGCCAAGCGCAGGATCATTTCGGATCTCACGCAAGACTTCCTCGCCCGACATGCCCGGCATCTGGAAGTCGAGGATTACAGCATCAACGCCGACGCCTGCCGCATGTGCTGCGCGTAGCAGTGCCAGCCCCTCTTCCCCCGACTGGCAATCGGCGGACTCGAAACGCCAGGCGCGCATCTGCTCGCCAAGGATCGCCCGATTGACCTTGTTGTCGTCAATGATGACGACATTGGCACCCGTTACGTCCACGGGAACACGTTTCTTGCACTCAGCCGCCCCATGCACCGGCAGCTGACCTTGAACCAGAAGGTCGAGCCAACACCCTCTTCGCTTTCCGCTCCAATTTCACCGCCCATGAGATCAATCAGCGAGGAGGCAATTGCCAGATCAAGGCCGGTGCCTTCATGCTTGCGCGTGGCAGAACTGTCACTTGGCTGAACTTGTCGAAGGCCTTGGCAAGCTTGTCAGTTGCAATACCAATTCCGTATCCTCGACGCCGATGAGAACAGCAATCCGCCCGCCATTGCCATCCTCCACAACATCACCGTTCACATCGACATGAACATGCCCCTGGTCGGTGAACTTGACCACGTTGCCGACAAGATTGGTCAGGACCTGGCGAATGCGGCCAACATCACCAACCACCATTTCGGGCAATGCCGGATCGACCCTGACGATCAGTTCTACATCCTTTTCCGCTGCCCGCGCGGACACCAGCGTCTCCACATCCTCGATCGCTTCAGCCAGCGCAAACGGCTCGGGATCAAGATGCATCAACCCTGCATCGATCTTCGAGAAGTCCAGTATGTCATTGATGATTGTCAGCAGCGACGCACCGGATTTGACGATCACATCGGTGAACATACGCTGTTTGGCATCAAGCTCGGTTGAGGCCAGCAATTCGGCCATGCCCATGACGCCGTTCATTGGTGTGCGGATTTCATGGCTCATATTGGCGAGGAATTCCGATTTCGACTTTTCAGCAGCCTCTGCAACAGTGCGAGCTTCTTCAAGCTCGCACTCGCGACGCTTCAGCTCGTTGATGTCAATGCCCATGCCGGCAATGGCGCCACTGGGCATCGGATATTTGATGACCCTGAGCCAGCCGATGCTGTCATATTCGCGATCTACTGGCTCGCCATGGCTTTCACGCTGCGCGAGCACCCTTGCAGCAACTGCTTCGTCAAGTTCTTCGGGCGGCAGGGTTTTTGCCAACTGATAGCGAACCAGTTCGCCATAGCTCAACCGTGAGCCCTTGGGCTTCGAACGAAATGCCGCAAAGGCTTCGGGATGGGTGCGCTCGTAAGTATCATTCCATGCGACCAGATTGTCCTGGCGATCATAGACACAGAACTGCAAGGGGCTGTTTTCAATGGTTTCCTTGAGAATCTGATGTTCCTCAAGCAATAGCCGCAATGCATCCCGATCATTTTGAAGTTGCTCAATATCTACCATGCAATCCCCCGCGAATTCGGAGAATTGTAATTACTCATGGTAAACAAACTCTGACCGAGACTGTCAGCACCGTGACGCTAGACTACTCAAGACGCGCCGGGAAGCCGGGCGCGCGAAGGTCTGTTTCGAGCACATCTTCCAGCAATTTGACGATTTGCGTTGACTGGGCGTTGCCGCCATAGGCCGCCTTGCCCTTGACGAAGGTCTGGTTGGTCAGCCCGGCAAGATCAAGCGGAACGCCGAATTCGCGACCGAAATTCATCGCAAAACCAAGGTCCTTCAAGGCAAGGTCCATGGTGAAGGCGATGTCATAGCTGCCGTTGAGGATCAACTGGCCTTCGGTCTCATGCACGAAACTGGTGCCGGAACTGGCCTTGATCGCAGCCCAGGCCTTTCCAAGATCGAGGCCACCGCGCTTTGCCAGCATCAGCGCCTCGCCATCCGCCACCAGATGGATGAAAGCCAGCATGTTGGTAATCACCTTGATGATCGCAGCCGATCCGAGCGGCCCCATGTGAAATATCTGGTCTCCCATGGCCTGAAGCGCCGGGAGGTGCTTGTCGAACATTTCCTGTTCGCCGCCAGCCAGCATGGTGATCTTGCCCTGTGCTGCCAGATGCACGCCACCGGTCACCGGCAGTTCCATCGCGCTGACACCTTTCTGCGCTGCCAGGGCGGCAAGCCGCTGGATTTCATCACGCCCGAGCGTCGACATCTCGATCCAGTCCGTGCCGGGCTTGGCATGGGCGAGTATTTCACCCAGAACCTTTTCCGACACCGCCGGCGAAGGAAGGCATGTGATCACCACGTCAACCTGTGAAGCAAGCTCACCGGGACTTGCAGCCCATTTGCCACCCGCCTCAAGATGCCGCTTGCCAAGCTCCGGATTGACATCATGGACAGTTACGTCAAAGCCCTCGCGCAGCAGGCTCGCAGCCAGATGACCGCCGAGATTTCCCAGTCCGATATAGCCATAGCGCATGATTTTCTCCCAGTTGCGGCGGCAAATTGATCGCGATACGAAACCTGATCCGCAAGGAGACCGCGACCGCCTTTCGCGCCACACCATGTCGGTTTTGGAGAAGTCTGCAAATGTCGAAGCATTTCCACCAGGTATCGGATCGACCGCGCAACCCGAGCTCGTTCGCCCGAAATACGCGCGCGGCTACCGGGTACGGACGCCTGGGGTCAGGGAGCCGGAACGAACTCGGCATCGTCGCCCGGTGGCAATCGAAAACGGCCATGCTCGAAGTCACCGGCACGCCACGCTTCCTTCGCTGCGTCGATCCTTTCGCGCGAGGATGCAACGAAATTCCACCAGATGTGGCGCGGCCCGCCCATCGTGTCTCCACCAAGCAGCATGATCCGGGCGCCCCGCTCTCCAGCCATTACCGCGATCGGATCTCCCGGCCTGAAAACCATCATGCGCCCGGCTTCGAAAATCTCGCCAGCAATCGCATGATCGAGCCATCAAGCACGTAAATGCCCCGGTCTTCGTGGTCCTGCGGCAAAGGCAGTCTTGCACCGGCCTGCAATATCGCATCGGCATAAAACATACGGCTCGATGTGGTAACCGGTGAAACCGCTCCCCATGCATCGCCGAGGATCACCCGCACGGACTTGCCATCGCCTTCCAGCAGCGGGAGATTCGCCTTGCCGTGATGTTCGAAGCTCGCGTCGCTCTCTTCGGCATCTTCAGGCAGCGCCACCCAGGTCTGGATGCCAGCCAGCCTGTGCGTGCCGAGACGGTCTCCTTGCTGGTGCGCTCGGAATGGGTAATCCCGTTGCCTGCAATCATCCAGTTGACGTCACCGGGATGGATCATCTGGTTTGTGCCGAGTGAATCGCGGTGCTGGAATTCGCCGTCCATCAGATAGGTGACCGTCGCCAGGCCGATATGGGGATGCGGGCGAACATCAATACCCTGTCCGGTCAGGAACTCGACCGGCCCCATCTGGTCGAAGAAAATGAACGGGCCGACCATCTGGCGCTTCGGTGCAGGCAATGCACGCCGCACCTCGAAGCCGCCAAGGTCGCGCCTGGCACAATAACCGTTTCGATAGCGTCCGCTGACATATCATGCCCAAGGGCATCCAGCATCGGGTTCCAGCTCATGACCTTCTCCTTCCGGTGAAATATCACCGGGAGATGGAACCCGTATAAGGCAATTGCAACCCGACATGGTCTGCAAGCGACTGAACGCAATGTTCACCGGCTTTGCAGAGAACCCTGGCAGCCTACATGAACGCCTGGATACCCGTCTGCGCGCGACCCAGGATCAATGCATGGATGTCATGGGTTCCTTCATAGGTATTGACGGCTTCCAGGTTCATCACATGGCGTATTACGCCATATTCGTCCGATACGCCGTTGCCGCCATGCATGTCACGGGCCGTGCGCGCAATATCAAGCGCCTTGCCGCAATTGTTGCGCTTCATCAGCGAGATCAGTTCCGCAGGCGCCCTGCCCTCATCCATCAGCCGTCCAAGCCGCAACGAACCCTGCAACCCAAGCGATATCTCGGTCTGCATGTCGGCAAGCTTCTTCTGGATCAACTGGTTGGCGGCAAGCGGCTTGCCAAACTGCTTGCGGTCTAGCACATAGTTGCGTGCCTGCTTCCAGCACGATTCAGCAGCACCCATCGCCCCCCATGAAATGCCGTATCTGGCACGGTTGAGGCAACCAAACGGACCTGCCAGTCCCGACACATTGGGAAGAAGGTTTTCTTCCGGAACGAGACCTCATCCATCTGGATCATGCCGGTAACCGATGCCCTGAGCGAGAACTTGCCCTCGATCTTCGGCGTCACCAGGCCCTTCATGCCACGTTCCAGCACGAAGCCACGTATCTTGTTGTCATGCGCGCTCGACTTCGCCCAGACGACGCAAATATCGGCGACCGGTGAATTGGTGATCCAGTTCTTCGCTCCCGAAACGAGATAACCGCCATCAACGGGCTTTGCGCGCGTCACCATGCCGCCAGGGTCCGAACCATGATCGGGTTCTGTCAGGCCGAAGCAGCCGATCCATTCACCACTTGCAAGTTTGGGCAGATATTTCTTGCGCTGCTCTTCCGAGCCATAGGCGTGGATTGGATGCATGACCAGCGAAGACTGGACGCTCATGGCCGAGCGATAGCCCGGATCGATTGCCTCGACCTCGCGCGCTACCAGGCCGTAGGAAACATAGTTGACGCCCGCCCCGCCATATTCCTCGGGGATGGTCGGTCCGAGGAAACCCAGTTCCCCATCTCGTTCATGATCTCGCGATGGAAGATTTCATGCCGGTTGGCTTCGATCACCCGCGATCCGAGCCGGTCCTGGCAATAGGCCTTGGCGGCGTCGCGGATCATGCGCTCCTCGCCACTCAATTGCTCCTCGATCAGGAACGGGTCCTGCCAATCGAGTTCGGGCGGTTTGGCGCGGGCTTCCTCGGGCGTCATGATATTCCTCGCAGTAATAGCTTCGATTGTGCGGAAACAAGCACAAGCTGGCCAAGGCGCAAAGCCCAAAATTTACAATATCAATGTTCTCAGCCGGGCAACTGGCCGATTTCGCGCTGCAATTGCACAAACCACGGCTCGGACGGATCGAAATGCTTGCCGCCTTTGACCCTGGGAAATTCAATTGCCCGCAATTCGCCATCCCTGTCCATGTCATTGCCGGCAAGCCCCGAGACACCTGCAAGGGCCGAACGCACCGCAAGTTCAGCCATTTCGGCAATCAGCTTGCGGTCGGCCGCATTGGCGGCGGCCGAGCGGGCAAAATAGCCGGACTTTCCAACCAGTGTGCGCTCTGCGCCCACCAGCGGCGCAAGGCGCTTGCCCAGCCATTCGCCCGCATTTACCGAATCAAGTTTTACATGACCAAAGGCGTCGCGTTTCACCTCTTCGCCGCGGGCAATCATGTCCTCGACGATGATTTCCGCATTCGCGCCCTCGCTGACAAACACATTGACACAATCATTGCGATCCATCGCCAGTTTCAATCGCTTGCCCTCTGCTTCCAGATCAAACGGCTGTTCGGGAACATAGACCGCATCAATATCCTGCTGCGCATGGGTGAGGTTGAAGTCCGGCAGATAGTCCCGACCTTTCAGCATGTCGCGATATGCTTTCGCCGTCGCTGCCGTCAGCCAGCCGGAATGGCGGCCCATTACCTCATGGATCAGTAGCGTCCTGGGGGCTGCACTTTGCTCATTGCCGAAATTGGCGAAATATTTCGCGCCCTCTTCCGCCGCCGTCAGCGCTCCCAGCGACTGGACCACCGGATAAATGTCGTTGTCGACCGTTTTCGGCATGCCAACCACCGTAAGGTCATAGCCATGTTCGTGCAGCCATGCAGCCAGCTCCGCTGCCGTTGTATTGGTGTCATCGCCGCCGATCGTGTGCAGTGGTGATACCGTCGCGTTCCAGCTGCTGCGGCAACTTCAAGCGGCACTTCGCCTTTCCTTTACCAGCCCGCGCTTGACACAATCCGCGACATTGAGAGCTTTACCCGGCTGTTGCCGATCGGCGAACCACCATGCATGTGCAGCATATGCGCCTTGGCCCTCACCTCGGTGGTTACATTGACGGAGTTGCCAAGCAGCAAGCCTTTGTAGCCACCCAGATAGCCGATCATTCTGCTTCCGGAACGCGGTCATGATAGCGCGATATCAGTTCCGCCAGAGCCGAGGAAAGGCACGGGGCCAGTCCGCCCGCAGTCAGGAAAGCGATTTTGTGCGTGCTCATGATAGTCCTGTCAGGGCTTTCTTTTAAATCGATTTGAAACCGCTTTTTACACCCCGCATCCCGACAACTTCAAGACAACAAATTTTCGGGGATAATTGTTGCTGCACCGCAACAAAAGCCTGTTATGGTGGCAAGTTGAAGCCCTTGCACTGGAATCGGAGCCGCAGCCCATGACCATCCGCAATCTGGAAAAGGCATTTCATCCAACGAGCGTTGCCGTCTTTGGTGGCTCGCAAAAACCCGGTTCGGTCGGCAATGTCGTCATGTCGAACATCATTACGGGCGGGTTTGAGGGCGAGATATGGCCAGTCAATCCGAAATATGACGCAGTGCATGGCCGCAAATGCTATGCCGATGCGGGCCAATTGCCCTCCGCGCCGGATCTCGGCATCATCGTGACACCTGCGCAAACTGTTCCCGGTATAATCACGGCCCTTGCCGCAACCGGCTGCCGTGCCGCAATCTGCCTTACTGCCGGATTGACCGGAGAGAACGGTCTTCGCCAGCAGATGCTGGATGCTGCATATCCGCATCTGTTTCGAATTTTCGGTCCCAATATTCTCGGATTGATCCTTCCCCATGCAAGGCTCAACGCTTCCTTCTCGCACATGAATGCGAATGTCGGCGGCATCGCCCTGCTCTCACAATCGGGAGCGATGATCACGTCGATCATCGACTGGGCAGCCGACAAGGAAATCGGATTTTCTTCATTGGTATCGCTGGGTGACATGGCCGATGTCGATGTTGCCGACTGCCTCGACATGCTGGCCAATGACCGCCACCCAAGGCGATCCTGATGTATCTGGGATCCATTCCCAATCCGCGCAAGTTCATCACCGCCGCAAGGGCAGCATCGCGGCTGAAGCCGGTAATCGCCATCAAGGCAGGCCGCCATGAAAAGGCAGCCAAGGCTGCGGCCACGCATACCGGCGCCCTTGCCGGCATGGACGGCGCAGTCGATGCTGCCCTGGAACGCGCCGGCGTCTTGCGTGTGCGCTATCTCGAGGAACTGTTCGACGCCGCTGAAATCACAACCCGATTCAAACCCCTGCAGAGCGACCGACTGGCAATTGTCACCAATGGCGGCGGTGCGGGCGTTCTGGCTGTAGACCAGTTGGCCGACACCAAGGGACTGTTGGCAGACCTGTCGCCAGATACGATCGAGGCGCTCAACCAGCTTTTGCCGCCGACCTGGTCCCATACCAATCCGGTGGACATCATCGGCGATGCGCCACCCGAACGCTATGCAGGTGCCGTGGCTGCAGTCGCAAACGATCCCGGTGTTGATGCCATTCTGGTGATGAACTGCCCTACCGCGCTTGCCTCCGCCAGCGATGCAGCAAAGGCAGTTGCCGCCCTTTCGGAAAAGGGCATGATTTCAGGCAAGCCGGTTCTCGCTTGCTGGCTTGGCGAGCATACCGCGCGGGATGCCCGGGCAATCCTGCAAAGGGCAGGCATCGCCAGCTTCTCCACGCCCGGGGACGCTGTGGCTGCCCACGCATTCATCGCCGGATGGTCACGCGCCCAGGCTGCCTTGTCACGTGTTCCTGAAAGCCGGTCGGAAGATGTCGGTGGCCAGCGAGCCAGGGTTGCCGCCATTCTGGCCACGGCATCGGCTGAAAAGCGTGCAATCCTGACTGAGCCCGAAGCCAAGGATGTTCTTTCTGCCTATAGCATTCCAGTTCCACAGACCATTATAGCAACCACATTCGATGAAGCCGAAAACGCAGCAGCCAAACTCCTCAAGACCCATGGTCGCGTCGTTGTGAAACTCTATTCCAAAACCGTTTCGCACAAATCAGACATTGGTGGCGTGGTGCTGAACATATCGACCCCGGTAGAGGCTCGGGCGGCAGCCTTTGGCATTGCCAAACGCTATGCCCGGCACCGCAACGGGGAAAAACCGGACGGCTATTCCGTCCAGCCAATGATCAGTCGCAAGATGGCACGTGAATGCCTTGTCGGCATTGCGCGCGATCCCGTATTCGGGCCGGTTATCGTATTTGGCACAGGTGGCACGGCGGTCGAAGTCATTCGCGACACTGCGATGGCCTTGCCGCCGCTCGACGATATTCTGGGTCGTGACCTTGTTGCACGCACGCGCATTGGCAAGCTGCTCGAAGGCTTTCGCGATGTTCCGGCCGCCGACATGGAAGCGCTCACCC
>JAWKWN010000017.1:0-50294 GCA_041397505.1 Nitratireductor sp. | reverse complement strand
CGGCCAGGGTCACGCGGGCTGTTGACGAAATGATCAACCAGACGGTGGGAAATGCCTGAGCCGTTGCCACCCGACGCGCAGATTTCTGCCCGCTGGGCAGATGCATTGCTGATCGCAAGACTGCTGGCGGTGGGTGGTTCATCTCTTGGCGGTGTTCGATTGCAAAGTGGTGCTGGTCCGGTTCGCGACCGCTGGCTTGAAGTCGTTCAGCAAATGGCAGGGCGTCGCGTTCCCTGGATCCGTATTCCTGCTTCTGTCGCCCCCTCACGCCTCAAGGGCGGGATCGACATTGCCGCATCGCTGCGCGCTGGAATGCGCGTGGAAGAGACCGGGCTTCTGGGTCGGGCGGATGGCGGATTTGCGGTTCTAGCAATGGCCGAGCGCACGGAGCGCGGTGTCGCAGCGATTTTCGCGCAGGCGCTCGACATATCCCGCGAAAACGGGAGTGGCGGTTTCTGCCTCATTGCACTGGACGAAGCGGAAAAGGGCGACATGCCGATGTCGTCGGCGCTGGTGGATCGGCTGGATATCGCGCTCAACCTCAACGGCATTGCCATGCGTGAAACCTGCATGGCGGATGATGAGGCTGTCACCCGGCCTGCAATTTCTCCTGGAGCGGTCGAATTTCCCGATGAATTGCTATCCGCGCTCGGCGAAGCGATCTTGACCATTCCCGGCACGTCAATGCGGAAATACCAGGCTGTCACCCGGCTCGCCCGCATGGTGGCAGCGATTGATGATCGAAGCCTTGTGACACCGCCCGATCGTGCGGCTGCCATTCGCCTTTGCCTTGGTGCCTTTGCGAGCGGTGAAGCCGCCAGCGAGGATGAACAGGAAGATGTTCATCAAGAGGAACAGCAACCGCCAAATGTCGAAAATGGCGAGAGTGATCCGGGCGAGCAGCAATCCGCAGATGATCCTGGTGAGCCCGATCAGGATCACGATATCGTGCGCGACGGCGAAGTCCCGGAAGAGATGATGATTGCTCGCCGCGGCTGCGTCGAGGCTGTCTCTGCTTTGCTTGCTCGCGCTGACACTGGCCGCGCCACAAACCTTGCCCGCACCGGCAAGTCCGGTGCCATGCGCAGTGGCAGCCGCAGGGCCGACCGGCTGGCCTTGTCAATCGTCCGCCATACGCGGAAGCGCGCCCAGACGTGGTTGCCACATTGCGGGCAGCAATTCCATGGCAAAGACTGCGCAACCCCGAGGCAAGCGGAAACTGGCAGGCGGGAACCACGCTGCGCGTATTGCCAACGGATTTTCGCTATATGCGGTTTCGCCATCGCACTGAGTCGACCGCGATCTTTGCGGTGGATGCGTCAGGCTCCACCGCGATTTCACGGCTATCCGAGGCCAAGGGTGCAATCGAGCTGCTATTGGGCGATTGTTATGTTCGCCGGGACAATGTGGCATTGGTTGCCTTTCGCGGCTTTGCCGCAGAGACGCTGCTTGAACCCACCCGTTCCCTGGTGCGCGCCAAGCGCAGCCTCACGGGCCTGCCCGGCGGCGGTGCCACTCCGCTTGCCGGAGGCATCATGCGAAGCATTGAGCTCGCCAATATGGTGCGCAGGCGCGGACAATCGCCCTTGATCGTCTATCTTACTGACGGACGCGGAAACATCGCGCTGGATGGCAGTCCCGATCGCGAGCGCGCGGCAGAGGAAGCCAGCTCACTTGCCCGCCAGTGCGGCGCCATGGGATTCCGCTCGATCTTCATCGACATTGCGCAGCGCCCAAGGGACACAGCCCGCGCACTGGCCTCCGCCATGAATGCCGATTACTGGCCACTGCCGCATGTCAATGCTGCCGTCATCTCATCCATTGTATCGCGCACGATGCGGGGTGGTTGAGATGCTGGCGCTAGCCTCGGAATATCCCGATTGGGAAAGCGACGGCGCCAATTGGCCCAACCGCAACGCAAGTCGCTTTATCCGGGTTGGCGGAATGACTGGCATGTGCAGGAGATGGGTCCAGCCAAAGCGCCACCTTTCCTGCTGTTGCATGGCACAGGCGCTGCCAATCATACGTATCGTGACCTGATGCCGATCCTCGCGCGCGAATGGCGGGTAATCGCGCCTGACCTGCCGGGTCATGGCTTTACCACCGGGGCACAGTCACGCGACCTCACCCTTCCGGGAATGGCAAATGCCATTGGGGAACTCCTTACCGCTATTGGCGCGAAGCCGGTTCGAACAGCCGGACATTCTGCCGGAGCTGCAATTCTCCTGCAAATGTCACTAGCCGGAAACCTGCCAAAGGCAGCGATTTTCGGATTGAACAGCGCGCTCGAACCCATTCGCGGCAATGCCCTGCTTTCTCCCATGGCCAAACTGCTGTTTCACAATCCACTGACGTCGCGGCTTGTCTCCCTGCAGGCAAGGGTAAGCGGCATTACCGGAAGGCTTCTCGAAGCTACCGGCTCACGCGTCGATGCAACAGGGCGGGAATGCTATGCCATGTTGATGCGCCACCCTGCCCATGTGAATGGCGCAATCGGGATGATGGCGAAATGGGAGCTTGGCGAGCTGCTGCGCAATCTGGGTAAAATCAATGCGGCCGTCACGCTGATTGCCTCGCAAAATGATCCAATGGTTCCCTCGCAGGTATCGCGCAAGGCTTCCATGGTTGTCCCCGGCTGCAAGCTGGTGATTGTCGACCATGGAGGCCACCTCCTGCACGAGGTGGACCCTGTACTGGTCGCAGGCCTCCTGAGTGAAAAGCAGGCGGAGGCGGCATGAGCGCATTGGCTTCATCGAGTTTTTATGGGAGTTCCAGCCATGACAATAGCGCCTCCCCATCGACAATGGCGACGGGACATGACAAGCGGCCACATGCAATCGTGATTGGTGCGGGTTTTGGCGGACTTGCTGCAGCGATCCGGCTGGGCGCGCGGTTACCGCGTCAGCGTAATCGAGCGCCTCGAGCAACCGGGAGGACGCGCAGCACGATTTCGCCAGGACGGATTTACATTCGATGCCGGCCCTACAATCGTGACCGCACCTTTCGTATTCGAGGAATTGTGGGAATTGTGCGGGCAGCGCATGGCCGATGACGTTACGCTGACGCGGCTAGACCCGTTCTACACACTCCGCTTTGCCAATGGCGACACGTTTTCGGTGAATGCCGATGACGCCCAGATGAAACAGCAGATCGCGAAATTCAATCCCGCAGATGTTCCAGGTTATGAGCGTTATCTGCTGGAAAGCGAGCGCTGTTTCCAGACCGGCTTTGTCGGCATGATAGACAAGCCCTATTCAACGATTGGCGCCATGCTGCGCGCCTTGCCGGGACTTGCCTTGCGGCGGGCTGATCGCTCGGTGCACAAGCTGGTTGGCAAATATATCAAGGATCAGCGCCTGCGCATGGCGCTGAGCTTCCATCCCTTGTTCATTGGCGGCAATCCATTGCGAGCCAGTGGCGTGTTGTCGCTGATTTCCTACCTCGAACGTGAATATGGCGTGCATTACGCGACTGGGGGTACGCATTCGATCATCGAGGGACTGGTGAAGCTCATCGAACGCCAGGGCGGCAGTGTGATTACCAATGCCGAAGTCACATCCATTGATGTGGAAGCGGGCACGGCAAGGGGCGTAACGCTCAAATCCGGAGCCACCCTTCCCGCTCATATTGTCGTATCGAATGCGGATACCGGCTGGACCTATTCGAGGCTGCTCGGGCACAAGCCGCGAAAGCGCTGGACCGACCGGAAAATCAACAAGGCCCGGTATTCGATGAGCCTGTTCGTCTGGTATTTCGGCACGCGTCGCAAATATGATGATATCGACCACCATACTGTGCTGATGGGACCGCGCTATGACGGCCTGTTGAGCGATATCTTCGACAGGAAGATCCTGGCCGATGATTTCAGTCTCTATCTTTACCGTCCCACGGCCACTGACCCGTCCATGGCGCCTGATGGCTGTGACAGCTTCTATGTATTGTCGCCGGTGCCAAATCTTGACGGCAATATCGACTGGGAAAGCATGAGCGAGCCGTATCGCAAGCGGATCGAGGAATTCCTGGCCAGCACCGTATTGCCGGACCTGCCGACCCAGATTGTTACATCCAAACTGCTGACGCCGATTGATTTCCGCGACCGGTTGCTTTCGACCAAGGGAAATGCCTTCGGCATGGAACCGATCCTGACGCAGCTTGCATGGTTCCGACCGCACAATGCCAGCGAGGAGGTTAGCAACCTCTTCATCGTGGGGGCCGGCACACATCCAGGCGCAGGGCTTCCCGGCGTGGTTTCGTCAGCGAAAATTCTCGACAAGGTAGTGCCACATGCCAGCGTCTTCGCCTGAGCGGTTCGAACTGAATCCTGCACTTCGCAAGCAGTGCGAGGACGCCATTCGCGAGGGGTCCAAATCATTTCTGGCGGCGTCCCTGCTCCTGCCGACACAAATTCGGCTGGCGACCCGCGCGCTCTATGCCTTTTGCCGTGCCGCCGATGATCTGGTCGATGAGAGCGGTAGTCCGTCCGACGGGGTCGAGGCATTGAAATCACGGCTTGACGCCATTTACCGCGACTGCCCGCAAAACCACACTGCCGACATGGCATTTCATGCCGTTGCAAAGCATTTCGATATTCCGCGCCTGTTGCCAGACGCGCTGATCGAAGGATTTGCCTGGGACGCACAGGGGCGCGATTATCAAACGCTTGATGATGTCGCCGCCTATGCAGCCCGGGTCGCATCCACCGTCAAACGGCGTGATGATGACGCTGGTGATGGGCGTGACCGACCGCCACACTCTGGCACGGGCAGCTGATCTCCGGCATAGCCATGCAGTTGACCAATATTGCCCGCGATGTGGGTGAAGATGCGCGGCGCGGCCGTATTTACCTGCCGCTGGACTGGCTTGCCGAGGCCGATATCAACCCGAACGCGCTTCTGGACAATCCGGTTGTGTCACCCGGACTGTGTGCAGTGGTAGAGAGGCTGCTTGAAACTGCCAATGCGCATTATGCCAAGGCAATGACTGGTATCACCGGCCTGCCCTTTTCCTGCCGCATGGCAATCCGAAGTGCCGCACTCATCTATCGGGAAATCGGGCGCGAGATCGAACGCAACAATTTTGACAGTGTCTCGCACCGCGCCCATACCTCAACCATTCGCAAGCTCGAACTGATTGCCTATTCGATCTATTCGCCAACGCTTTTCAGCTCGGTATCCAGCGAGGAAGCTGCAGCGCAAACCCGGTTCCTTGTGGATGCGGCGGCATCTGCAAAGCCACAGGAGCCGCGCGGCTTTGACGGCAAGGCGGGCAGGATGATGGAGATCATCGCGCTTTCCGAGAACCGGCGACGCAACAACGAAGTTGCGGCGTGACATGGGAAACTATTACGGTCTGATCGAAGTAGGCATCAGCTTTGTCGGCATCATCCTGTTTGGCTGGTGGCAATCTGCGATCGCTCAATCGCGATGTGAAGGCGCGCGAGGAACGCGAACGCCAGGCTGAGCAGCAAAAGGACTGATCCCTATCGCGCGCGGCGCGGCATCCGGAATGGCAACATTGCCTTGACCAGGGATTGGCAAAGCGGTCGCCGGACAGGCTTTCATGCATCAGTTTGACCGGTTGCCCCGAAAGCCGGGTGGAAACCACCGAGCGCATGTAAAACGGGCCGTCCTCCAGAATTTCCAGCGACTTCGGCTCGCAACCGGCATCATGATGGGCATGGCGCTCCACTTCCAGAAGCCGCGCTTTAGCGGGCTGCATTGCGGTTCTTCAAGTTGCATCAGCTGGCCTGCCGGATCAAACAGGATTGAAAGGCAATCGCGGCTGCCATCGCGACGGTGTGAATCATACAGTATCACCGATGTTCCATCGTCAAACGCGCCGCGTGCCCAGTCCCATCGGGTGAATCCCTTGTCGAGCGATTCCGTTCCCCAATTGCAATCCAGATAGCCGTGGCCCTGCCAGCCGGGCATGTCGTGGTCAAACTCCACATTCGCATCCGCCGACGGGGCAATCGGCCACCAGCGGTGATTGCCTGTTGCGTCAATGTCGAAGACGGTGCCGGTAACGAAATGCGGCTTGAGCGTGATCCGTCCGCGAATGCGCCGTGGCAACCATTGTGCGGGCGGACGCGGCAGCGCGATTTCGTCGAACTCCACCTCCAGCCTGCCAGAATGCCAGCGCATGCTGCTCGGGCCGACCGTGAAGCTGGTCCGGTCGCGGTGCAAAGCCATCCTGCTGCGCTCGGTCATGGCCCAGCGATTTCCATCCGGCTGGTAGAGCGCAACATTGATGCAGACGTGATTTTCCGGGTCGCCCCGCCCTGCCCAATGGTAATAGGGCGAGAAGACCGATCCGACAAAGGCGATGATGGAAAAGCCGCGCTTGCCGTCTTGGCTCAATCCGTCGGCATACCACCAGAGATAGCCACCGGGCGGAACATCGGCATCGAAGGCTGGTCCGACAAAAGGCTCTCCGCCGCCAGCATTCCCGAAAGTGTTGCCATCGGCACGCCCGGTCCCGGATGCACGCTGCCGCCCGCCAGATACAGGCCGGGCATTGCCGTTCGCGCTCCCGGTCGCCGGAATGACGCCGTCCATCCGTGAGATGCCCTGCCGTAAAGTGCTCCGCCGGAACCCGGAAACAAGCGGTTGAATCCGGCTGGATCCGTTGCCCTGGCCTGCATCGTGCTGCGTTCGATTTTCAGGCCGTTGCTTTCGAGAAAATCCAGTATCGTGTGAAGCCATTGTTGTGTTTCTCTTTCAGTGCTTTCCTCAATGTCACCATCCGCTGCCGCATTGACAATGAACAGCAGGCGTTCAAACCCGTCCTTCGCCGTGGCAGCAAGGCGGCCTGCATCGTCGCGGTCCTGTGCACAAAGATAGGTGGTTGGCTGCCGGGGCATTTTCCTGTGGTTCAGGATTGCATCAAATTCGCTGGCATAATCGGGCGAGAAGAAAACTGTATGATGGGCGAGTGGAAAGCCCGACACTCTCGCGCTCAAGCACCAGGTTTTCGCTGATAGCGAGCGGTTGGATAATGCGACGGGCCTGATACCGGCAAATTGCGCCCGGCCTGCCAACGACGGCAGTGCCGAAGCATCGCCGTTGAAGATGACTGCGCTTGCGCGGACCGTCTCCCCGTTTTCAAGAACCACACCGCTGGCCTTGCCTCCGCTCGCAGCAATCGAGGCGACCTTCTGGCCGAATCGAAATTGCACGCCGAGTTGCTCGGCCTTGAATTGCATCATGCGCGCCAGCGAATGAATGCCGCCCTCCAGCAGCCAGACACCATCCTGCTCGACATGGGCAACCAGCATCAGCGTTGCAGGCGCCATGAAGGGCGAGGAGCCGCAATAGGTTGCATATCGCCCGAACAATTGCCGCAATCGCGGGTCGGGGAAATAGGGTCCAAGCGCTTTCCACATGGTCGATAGCGGCTTCAGCGCCAGTTGCCTGCCAGGATTCATCAGACCGATCCTGCGCATGAGTTCAAAGGGGCCGGGACGCTGAGCGGCGATATAGCTGTGTTTGAGCGTGGAAAACATGGCAGCACTGTCGCTGCAAAAACGGCGATAGCCGTCAGCATTGCGGCCGTCCGAAAATTCAGCAATCGCCGCAGCGCTTGCATCAATATCGGCAAAGAGATCCAGCCGCTCGCCATCCGTCCAGCAATGGCGGGCCAAAAGGCCGGCCTTTTGCGGGTGAAGCTCGGCATCGAAATCAGCCCCGGCTTTTTCAAAGAGTGCTTCAAAAACCCATTTCATGGTCAGCACAGTTGGCCCGGCTGCGACTGCACTGCCTGCCACATCGACATTGCGTGCCTTGCCGCCGACACCTTGCGCCTGTTCGAGGACCAGTACCTCCCTGCCCGCTGCAGCGGGTGCAATTGCCGCCGACAATCCACCCATGCCTGCCCCGACGACAAGTATCCGATCCCTTTGAACTGAAGATTCCATCTGCTGCAATATTCCGTTCCAGCGGTTTTCCAGTTCAACACGGCGTTGACAAACACAAAGCCTGTGTCAAGATAAGTTTACATTTAATGATGTCTTTGTAAATTGACGCATGGGAGGTTTTGCCGCGATGGACATGCAAAGAGAATCGAACGCGGGCTGGAGCGTGCCATCACCTTCGCTACGGCAAGCGGCAATCCGGCAAAGATTTCACAAGCGATCCGCTATTCGGTATTTCCAGGCGGTGCGCGGATACGCCCGCGCCTGTGCCTTGCTGTCGCGGCGGCATCCGGCGACGCCAATCCCGCAGCGGCCGATGCGGCCGCGACCGCCATAGAATTGTTGCATTGCGCCTCGCTTGTTCACGACGACCTGCCCTGCTTTGACGACGCGGAACTGCGCCGTGGCAAGCCCTCGGTACATTCCGTTTTTGGAGCGCCATTGGCGGTTCTGGCTGGCGATGCCCTGATCGTGATGGCATTCGAAACCCTGGCGCGTGAATGCATTTCAACACCCGATCGCATTGCCCCGCTGATCTCCACGATCGGCCGCGCCGTTGGAATGCCGCATGGCATCATTGCCGGTCAGGCCTGGGAAAGTGAATCGGAAATCAATCTGAGCGAGTATCACCGGGCCAAGACAGCTTCCCTCTTTACCGGCGCAACCGTCAGCGGCGCCATTGCCGCGGGTGCCAGTCCACAACAATGGATGGGCCTTGGAGAGGCGCTTGGGGCTGCCTATCAGGTGGCTGACGATCTGCGCGACAGTGTTTGCGACGAAGACGAGATCGGCAAGCCCAAGGGACAGGATGTGGTGCATAACAGACCCAATGCCGTCGCCGAATTCGGCCTTGCGGGAGCTGTCTCGCATTTGCAGATGCTGGTCAAGAATGCGGCAGATTCCATTCCCGATTGTCCGGGCTCCGACATGTTGCGGCAACTGATCATGCAGGAGGCGAAGCGCCTCGTGCCGAAAAAACTTGCGTTGACCGCCGCCTGAACCATGCTGGAAACCGCCAAACCGGCCGCTAGCAATCGAAACCCGCCGGTTTCATCCAATGACATGCCCGGCTGGCTTGTCCGCTTTCGCGCATGGCGCGCGACGGTGGTGCAAAATCCGCGTTTTCGCAGCCTGGCATCGCGCATGCCATTGCTCCGATCGATAGCCAATCGCCGCGCCGAGGCATTGTTCTCGATCACGAGCGGCTTTGTGCAGTCGCAAGTGCTGTATGCATGTCTTGACGCGGGTTTGCTTGATCTGCTTTCCCGAGGGCCACAGCGCGAGGACAAGGCGGCCGCGCAGCTTGACATCCCATCCGGCAATTTCGCCCATCTGGTGCAGTCGGCAAATGCCATTGGCATCCTTCACCGCAGTGGTGACGGGTGGCTGACGCTGGCAGATGCCGGTGCTGTAGTGGCAAGTGACCCGGGCCTTGCTGCAATGATCCGCCATCATGCGGCATTCTACCGGGACCTTACCGATCCCACTGCCCTGTTGCGCGGGGAAGCCGGCGAGACCGCGATGTCCAGGCTCTGGTCCTATGCAGGCGCGGAGCGCGATCCGTCAGTGCCCGGCAGGCACAGGAATATTCGGCAGTCATGTCGGCAAGCCAGGAAATGCTGGCAAACGAGATCCTTGACGCTGTCGATCTTGGCCGGGTTCGCGGTTTGCTCGATGTCGGTGGTGGCGAGGGTGTCTTTGCCAGTGTTGCAGCGCGACGGCACAAGGATTTGCGGCTCGGAGTCTTCGACCTTCCCCTGTCGCGGATCGCGCAAGGGAACGCTTTTCCAGCGGGCCGCTGGCCGGACGCATCGAATGCCACGGGGGCAGCTTCTTTTCCGATCCGCTTCCCCAGGGCTATGACACGATGAGCCTGGTTCGGGTCTGTTTCGACCATGAAGACCATGCCGTTGTCAGGTTGATGACGAGATCAGGAAGGCATTGCCGGCTGACGGGCAGCTCGTGATAGCCGAACCCATGGCGGGCAACAGTTCCGGCGAAAAACTCTCAACCGCCTATTTCGCCTTTTATTTTCTGGCGATGGGGTCCGGGCGCTGCCGGTCTGCGCAGCAAATCATCAATTGGCAGAAAAAGCCGGTTTCACCCGCTTCGAACAGCTTAAATGCCGCACGCCGATGCTCGTCAACGTCGTTATCGCCAGGCCTTGACCCCAAATCACCCTGCTCTATTTGTAAATAGTTGTTGACACTTTGCTGTGTCATCTTAACATGACACAAAGGAGGGCTGGTCCGATGGGCTGGTCATGTTGAATGAACAGTACTGCAATCATCTTTGAAAAACCGGGACGCCTGGCGGTACGTTCACTGGAACTGGTGGATCCCGACGAGGGCGATATTGTTGTCGAGTCGTTGTGGAGCGGCATCAGCACCGGCACCGAGAAGATGCTTTACCAGGTTCGATGCCGGCATTTCCAGGCATGGGATATCCCTTGGTACCGGGTTATGAAACCGTGGGCAGGGTCGTTGATGCCGGCAGCCTGCACTCTTCAGGAAAACTTGTCCCTGGAACGCTGGTCTTTGTTCCCGGTGCGCGATGCTACAAGGATGCGGCAGGTCTGTTTGGTGCCTCCGCTTCGCGCCTGATCGTATCGGGCGAGCGCGTTGTTGCCGTTGATGAGGCGCTTGGGCGCAATGCCACGCTGCTGTCGATTGCGGCCACCGCCTTCCATGCTGTCTCGCTCGCTGCCAACCCACCGGAACTCATCATCGGGCACGGCCTTGTAGGGCGTCTTGCGGCGCGGATCTGCGTGGCTCTGGGCTTTGCCGCCCCGACAGTCTGGGAAACCAGTCCCGACCGACGCGCCGGGACATTTTCCTATGAAGTGATTGATCCTTCCGACAGCGGCAAATCAACCTATTCAAGTGTGCTGGATGCCAGTGGCAGTCCGGAAATCCTCGACACCATCATTCCGCGCCTTGCGCCAGGTGGCGAAGCGGTGCTGGCCGGTTTTTACGGCGAACGTCTCTCGTTCCCGTTTGTACCGGCCTTCATGCGCGAGGCGAGAATCCGCATCGCAGCTGAATTCAAGCCCGGCGACACGCTGGCAGTCCTCGATCTTGTTTCAGGGGGCAATCTATCGCTTGACGGCCTGATATCGCATTCGGTCGGCCATGGCGACGCGCACAACGCCTACAACACGGCGTTCAACGATCCGAAATGCGTGAAAATGTTGATTGACTGGAGGAGAATGCAATGACCGAAGGCATCAATATCGGCAACAGCCAAAGCTTTCATGACCGGCTTCGCGACGAGGCATCCATCGAACCTGATGCTCCGGTTGTGGGCGAAGTGACCAAGAAACCCAGATCATCGCCATCTATGGCAAGGGTGGCATTGGCAAGAGCTTCACACTGGCCAACCTTTCCTACATGCTGGCGCAGATGGGCAAGAAGGTGCTGCTCATCGGCTGCGACCCCAAGAGCGACACGACTTCGCTGCTGTTTGGCGGACGCGCCTGCCCCACCATCATCCAGACATCCTCCCGCATGAAGGAAGCAGGGGCGGAACTCTCGATTTCCGATGTCTGCTTCAAGCGCGATGGCGTGTTTGCCATGGAACTTGGCGGTCCCGAGGTCGGGCGCGGTTGCGGCGGGCGCGGGATCATCCACGGCTTTGAAACGCTGGAGAAACTTGGCTTCCACGAATGGGATTTCGACTATGTCCTGCTCGACTTCCTCGGCGATGTCGTATGTGGCGGGTTCGGCCTGCCGATAGCGCGAGACATGTGCCAGAAAGTTGTTGTGGTCGGCTCCAATGACCTGCAATCGCTTTATGTTGCCAACAATGTCTGCTCGGCGGTCCAGTATTTCCGCAAGCTTGGTGGAAATGTCGGCGTAGCGGGCATGGTCATCAACAAGGATGACGGCACCGGCGAAGCGGCGGCTTTTGCCGAAGCCGTTGGCATTCCGGTTCTTGCCTCCATTCCGCAGGATGAAGACATCCGCCGCAAGTCGGCCAATTATCAGATCATCGGCCATCCCGACAATCGCTGGGGCCCGCTTTTCATGGGCTGGCCGAGGCACTGGGAATTGCGCCACCGGTATTGCCATCGCCGCTCGATCAGGACGGCTTGCTGGGATTGTTCGATGCCAGCCAGACTGGTGCCGACTATCAGCTTGAGCCAGCACACGCCGAAGACATGTGCCCGGCCTCCAGCCTGTCGAGGACTTCCCTCGAAGTCGTTTATGACGCGGTGTGAGAAGAGCTATGGACGAGCAATCACCTCTCATTGACGACGGCATCGCAAGCCCGGAACCGGCTGAAAGCGCCGCCACCGGCGACATCGGCTGCCATTCGGGAGCGGAGAAGATGCGCGCTTCCGCCATTGCCTCGGGCAAGGCGGAAATCATGGAGCGTTTTGAAAAGGATTACCCCAAGGGTCCGCATGACCAGCCGCAATCCATGTGCCCGGCTTTCGGCTCGTTGCGCGTCGGCTTGCGGATGCGGCGAGTGGGAACCATTCTTTCGGGCTCGGCCTGCTGCGTTTATGGGCTGACCTTCACCTCGCATTTCTATGGTGCGCGGCGCTCTGTCGGCTATGTGCCGTTCAATTCCGAGTCACTTGTCACCGGCAAGCTTTATGAAGACATTCGCGATGCCGTTCACGAAATGGCCGACCCCGAACTTTATGACGCGATCGTTGTAACCAATCTTTGTGTTCCAACCGCATCGGGCATCCCGCTTCAGGGCTTGCCGCGCGACATAAACGGCGTGCGGATTGTCGGTATCGACGTGCCTGGCTTTGGTATTCCGACCCATGCGGAAGCAAAGGATGTGCTCTCGGCTGCCATGCTTTCCTATGCGCGCAAGGAGATCATGTCCGGACCGGTCCAGGCGCCACGTGGCGGCGTCGAGGAGCGTCCAACGATCACGCTGCTGGGCGAGATGTTTCCGGTTGACCCGATGACCATTGGTGCGATGCTCGAACCCATGGGCCTGGCGGCTGGCCCCGTGGCGCCGGTACGGGAATGGCGCAACTCTATTCAGCGCTGGATTGCGCTGGCGTTGCAGCCATTCACCCCTTCTACACCGCATCAATACGCGAATTCAGCGAAGCCGGACGCCCGGTCACAGGCTCGGCCCCGTTGGCTTCGAGGGAACGGATGCCTGGCTGGGGCAAATCGGCAAGATGTGCAACGTGCCCGCCCGGATCGATGCCGCGCGCAACGCATTTGGCGGAGCCATTCGCGGTGCCTTGTCGCAAAATCGCATCAAGGGACGTATTACGCTTTCCGGCTATGAAGGCTCGGAACTGCTCGTTGCCAGATTGCTGATCGAAAGCGGCGCAGATGTACGATATGTCGGCACTGCGTGCCCCAAAACGCCATGGTCGGCAGCGGATGCCGAGTGGCCAAGGACAAGGGCGTCGAGATCCGCTTCCGCGCCTCGCTCGAACAGGATCTTGCAGCTTTCCACGAATTCAAGCCTGACCTCGCCATTGGCACAACGCCGGTCGTGCAGAAGGCCAAGGAGGCTTCGGTTCCAGGGCTGTATTTCACCAACCTGATTTCGGCGCGCCCATTGATGGGTCCGGCGGGAGCCGGATCGCTTGCGGCAATCGTCAATGCAGCGATTGGCAACAAGGACCGCTTCGACAAGATGTCAGCCTTTTTCGAGGGCATCGGCACGGGCGACAATGCCGGTATCTGGCAAGAGACCCCGACCGACAATAGCAGCTATCGCAAGAAATATGCGGCGCGCACGGCCGCATCGAAAAATGCGGTGGATTCCGGGGAGGCAGTGGGATGTTGATCATCGATCACGACCGCGCTGGCGGCTATTGGGGTTCGGTCTATGTCTTTGCTGCAATCAAGGGATTGCAGGTCATCATTGACGGTCCGGTGGGCTGCGAGAACCTGCCTGTGACTTCGGTCCTGCACTATACCGACGCCCTGCCCCCGCATGAACTTCCCATTGTTGTCACCGGCCTTGGCGAAGAGGAACTGGGCCAGCATGGCACCGAAGGGGCCATGAAGCGCTCACGCTCGGTGCTTGATCCGCATCTGCCTGCCGTGGTCGTCACCGGTTCCATTGCCGAGATGATTGGTGGTGGCGTGACGCCGGAAGGCTCGAACATCCAGCGTTTCCTGCCACGCACCATCGATGAGGATCAGTGGCAATCCGCTGACCGCGCGCTGAAGTGGCTCTGGAGCGAATATGGCACAAAGAAAATTCGCCCGCCCAAGGCACGCAAGGAAGGCCGAAGCCCAGGTCAACATCATCGGGGCAACTTATGGCACTTTCAACATGCCATCCGATCTTGCCGAAGTGCGTCGCCTGATCGAAGGAATTGGTGCCGAAGTCAACATGACCTTCCCTCTCGGCAGCCATCTTGCCGATGTCCCGAGGCTCGCAGATGCAGAGGCCATGTCTGCCTGTATCGCGAATTCGGGCGCTTGTTGTGCGAGACGCTTGATCGCCCTTCCTGCAAGCCCCAATCGGGATTCATTCCACGACCGCCTTCCTGCGCTCGCTGGGCGAGATACTCGACCTTGATCCCGAGCCATTCATCGAACAGGAAAAGCATACAACGCTGAAGCCGCTGTGGGACCTGTGGCGCTCGGTAACCGGGATTTCTATTCAACGGCGAGCTTCGCCATCGTTGCCAACGAGACCTATGAACGTGGCATCCCGCAATTTCCTGGCGGAAGAAATGGGCATGCCCTGCACTTTCTCGGTCCAGCGCCGCGCAGGTGTGAAGCCGGACAATGAAGCAGTGCGGCAGATGATCCGCGAAAAGCCGCCGCTCATCCTTTTCGGCTCCTACAATGAACGCATGTACATGGCCGAGGCGGGTTCGCGGGCGATGTATATTCCGGCATCCTTTCCAGGCGCCATTATCCGTCGCCATACCGGAACACCGGTCATGGGTTATTCGGGTGCCACCTGGCTTGTCCAGGAAGTCTGCAACGCGCTGTTCGATGCATTGTTCAACATCCTCCCGCTTTCCAGCCAGCTCGATGCTGTCGATCCGACACCGGTTCGCAAGCAGGCCGAAATGGAATGGGAGATTGCTGCGCGCACAAGGCTAGACGCGCTGATCGCCGCAGAGCCTGTGCTGGTCAGGATATCGGCTGCCAAGAGATTGCGCGATGGCGCTGAATCGGCAGCCCGTTCTGACGGACGCGAATGCGTGGAAATCCGCGACGTCGAAGTCGCCAAACGTGGACTGGCGCTCGGAAGGGCAGCCTGACGCACAATCAATTGCCGGCATTTTCCGGAGGAAGAAGGAGTGGAAAAATGAGCGCACAAGCACAAAGGCACAAAAGCCGGATCTCGGGTTGGATGAACCGGCTTGAATACAATCTGCTGATGCTCGCCTGCTTCATGGTGTGCCTGCCCGTGATCGCTGTCAGGCGCATCTCCGGCGCAGCGCCTGGTTCATCCACCGGCCCTGCCAAATCGGGCAATTCGGTATTTGCGGAAGCACGCTCTGCAGCCTGTGCCGCCGCCGGTTACGCGTTCCTCGTGTGCCAAACAGTTTGTCGGTCTCAAAGCCGACAAAACGCAGAAGGAAAGCCGCGATGGCGACCTGAAGCAACCCGGCTGCGGGGCACCGCAGCGCCGAGACTAGGAGGTAATTTATGTCCAGTCCAAATACCGTTTCGCTGACGGGAATGTCCGAAGGCGAAGCACAAGAGTTCCACAGGTATTACATCCAGGGATGATGATTTTCGTGGCGATCGCAATCGTTGCGCACCTTCTCGTCTGGATGTGGCGTCCGTGGATCCCGGTCCCGATGGTTATGCCGCTCTTGATGGCATCAACCAGGCGGTCACCTCACTCTTGCCGATGCTCGCATAAGGAGAAGCGCAATGTGGAGAATCTGGATGATCTTCGACCCACGCAAGACGTTGGTCGTACAAGGTGTTTTCCTTTTCGCCCTGGCAGTGATGATTCACCTCGTCCTGCTCAGCACGCCGCGCTTCAACTGGCTCGAAGGCGCTCCGGTGAAAACCGGTGCACTCGAGCAGTCGATCTCGGCACCTATGCAGGCTCCAAGCCTCATTGGATGAGTGAAAACCACACTGGCCGCGGGCGGGTCTATCCGGACGGATATCGTCCGCCCGCGGCCGACTACAGAATTTGGCTTCGCACGCATGGATTAGCATCGCGTTCGGGATCGGAGGACAGAACATGGCACTGCTGAGTTTTGAGAAAATACCGCGTCCGCGGCGGAACATTGATTGGCGGTGACCTGTTCGATTTCTGGATAGGGCCGTTCTATGTCGGCTTCTTCGGCCTGACGACAGCGTTTTTGCGTCAGTTGGCACAGCGCTCATCCTTTATGGGGCGGCGATCGGACCGACATGGAATATCTGGCGCATTTCGATTGCGCCGCCTGATCTGAGCTACGGCCTAGCACTTGCGCCGCTGGCGGAAGGCGGATTGTGGCAAGTCATCACGGTTTGCGCGATAGGCGCATTCGTATCCTGGGCATTGCGTGAGGTGGAAATCTGCCGCAAGCTGGGCATCGGCTTCCACGTACCGTTTGCGTTCAGCTTCGCGATCCTTGCCTATGTGACACTGGTGGTTGTCCGCCCCGTACTGCTTGGTGCCTGGGGCACGGCTTTCCCTATGGGATTTTCAGCCATCTCGATTGGGTGTCGAATGTCGGATACCAGTATCTGCACTTCCACTACAACCCGGCGCACATGATCGCAGTGTCGTTCTTCTTCACGACAACGCTCGCGCTTTCCCTGCATGGCGGCCTCATCCTTTCGGCAGCCAATCCGGGAATGACCGACACCTATCCGCCGAAGCAGGACGAGGTGAAGACACCCGAATATGAAGACACCTTCTTCCGCGACACGATCGGTTACTCGGTCGGAACGCTGGGCATCCACAGGCTGGGTCTCATCCCGGCACTGAATGCCGGCTTCTGGTCTGCCGTCTGCATCGTCATCAGCGGGCCGTTCTGGAACAAGGGCTGGCCGCAATGGTGGAACTGGTGGCTTAACCTGCCAATCTGGAGTTGAGGGAACAGGTCATGGAATATCAAAACATATTCACGCAAATACAGGTTCAGGGTCCGCTGGAAACCGGCGTCAAATTGCCCGCAGGCAATGATGAACGCATCGGCAAACCCTTCACAACAAGCTTGCCGGCTGGCTCGGCAATGCCCAGATCGGTCCGGTCTATCTCGGCTTTCTCGGCACTGCCTCGCTGATCTGCGGCACCATCTGGTTCGTGCTGGTGGGCTTCAACATGCTGGCTTCGGTTGGCTGGGATCCCATCCAGTTCATACGCCAGCTCTTCTGGCTGGCGCTTGAGCCACCTCCGGCAAAATACGGCCTTTCGATTGTTCCTCCGCTCAATGAAGGCGGCTGGTACATCATCGCAAGCGCCTTCCTTCTGGCTTCGGTGCTGTTGTGGTGGGCCCGTGTCTATGCCCGAGCACGCCAGCTTGGCATGGGAACCCATGTCGCCTGGGCATTCGGCGCGGCCATCTGGCTGTTCCTGGTGCTTGGCCTGTTCCGGCCGATCCTGATGGGAAGCTGGGCCGAGGCAGTGCCTTATGGCATCTTCCCGCATCTCGACTGGACGGCTGCATTGTCGATCCGCTACGGCAATCTGTATTACAACCCGTTCCACTGCCTTTCGATCGTGTTCCTGTATGGCTCCGGTCCTGCTGTTTGCCATGCATGGCGCGACCATCCTGGCGGTCACCCGCTATGGCGGTGAGCGCGAGCCGAACAGATCACGGATCGCGGCACCGCTTCAGAGCGTGCTGCCCTGTTCCGGCGCTGGACCATGGGATTCAACGCAACAATGGAATCAGTTCACCGCTGGGCATGGTGGTTTGCCGTCCTGACACCGATAACCGGTGGCATCGGCATCCTGCTGACGGGAACAGTAGTCGACAACTGGTTCCTGTGGGGCATGAAGCACGGCATCGTCGCGCCTCTGCCCGATATGTGGCCAGCGGTCGTTGACCCGGCACTGGGAGGATAAGGCAATGAAAATCTGGATACCATTTGCAGCCGCTGGCGCAATCCTCCTGGGAGCGGCCATGTTGACGGGTGCAGGCTGGGACACGCCACCGGTCGACACCGACCAGATCGGCTATCGCGGCACCGGCATGTATCTGACACATGACCGCGAAGACGTCGCGGCGCTGCGGGCAGCCAATGCGCTTCCCGAGCCGCAATACGAACCCGATACAACGGGTGACCGGGCAAAGGATGTTTACGAGAACGTCCAGATCCTGGGCGATTTGTCAGCCGACCAGTTCAACCAGTTCATGGCTTCCATCACCGAATGGGTGGCTCCGGAACAGGGTTGCAACTACTGCCACAACGAAGAAAACCTGGCTTCCGACGAGGTCTATACCAAGGTCGTTGCAAGGCGCATGATCCAGATGACCCAGACGGTCAATACCGACTGGCAGGCGCATGTCGGCAATGTTGGTGTGACCTGCTATACCTGTCATCGTGGCCAGCCGGTTCCCAACAATGTCTGGTGGCGCGACAATGGCCCCAAGGCTGCCGGTGGGGCACTTGGTTATCGTGATGGCCAGAATGTTGTTGGCAAGTTTGTCGGCAATACCTCGATGCCAACGGACGCACTGGAAGCCTATCTTGTCGAGGCCAACAACATCCGTGTGCATTCGACCCAGGCATTGCCTGACCGGACCAATACCACGACTACCAAGGAAACGGAGCGGACCTGGGCATTGATGCTGCACATGTCCGAGAGCCTTGGAGTGAATTGCGTTACCTGCCACAACAGCCGCGCCTTCAATGACTGGGATCAAAGCCCGCCGCAGCGCGTGACCGCATGGCACGGGATCCGCATGGCCCGTCAGTTGAATGTCGACTACCTCACAGGCCTTGCCCCGGTATTCCCGGACAATCGCAAGGGGCCTGAGGGAGATGTGTTCAAGGTCGGGTGTGGCACTTGCCACCAGGGCGTCCAGAAACCTCTCTATGGCCAGACGATGCTGCAGGAATATCTCGACTCACTTGGCAAGAAGACCAATGTCGAAGTTCCTGACTATTCGAAATACAAGGCTGGCGAGACCAAGGTGATGAGCGAGAATGCCCTCACCCCCGCCACCCGGGTGGCTGCTTCGCAATAAGCGGGGCGGTCAATCAGCAAACGGTTTCCGCCGTTCATCTCCCCGTCCGGCGGATACATGGAGACCGGTCGCTGGCAAATCCAGCGACCGGTTTCTTTTTGTCGCGACTGGTCTGGCGCCAAGGAATTATGGGTGGTCAGCCAAGGCATTGAAAAACCCGCCCTTGCAACCGCAAAGGCGGGTTTTCCTTTTCGCAATCGGGGCTCTGCCGGGGCTCTGACCGGCAGGAAGATCAGAAGGAAAGATCGGGATAGCGCTCAAGATAAATGCGGAACCAGGGCGTGAATTGCTCCGGCGCCTGTGCGACTTCGCGCAACAGCTCTTCGCGCGTTACCCATCTGGTTGCAGCCACTTCCTGAGGATTGGGCGCTATCTTCAAGTCGCCTGAATTCACATAAGCCGTGAACATTGTGACACGCTCATGCTCATGCAGCCCATTGCCGACAGGGCCGAATATTCGACGATCCGTCTTTCATTCAATGGCACGGTGAAGCCGAGCTCTTCCTGCAGGCGTCGTTCGGCACACACAAGTGCAGCCTCATCCCAATAGGGGTGGGTGCAGCAGGTATTGGCCCACATGCCGCCGCAATGATACTTGTCGTGGGCGCGCTGCTGGATCAGCAACCTGTCCCGATCAAACACGAACACCGAAACCGCCAGGTGGAACAACCCCTCGACATGCGCCAGCAGCTTTTCCACCGGGTATAACGAGCCATCGGCTGCAATGGCGGGGATAATGACCGGATGGTGGTTCATGTCGTTTCCTTTTGCAGTGCCGGGGCTATGCCGAAATCGGCGATTTGCGCCTCTGCCCATTTCACGCCTGGCCACTCGCCTTCAGTTCCAAGCAGATTGAAGCGCACAAAACAATATTCGGAAAACCAGTTTTCGGAATAGGCCCTTCTTACCGCTTCGCCATGGGAAGCGCTTTTCAGCGAAAAGTCCCGCATGGCATCGAGATCGCTCCAGATCGACATCGTCACCTGGTTCAGCCAGGGCGCCTCGCCCGTTCCGATCATGAAGCTGCGGGACGGCTCGCCAACGGCCCTGTCGGAGATCGCGGGAACCCGCGGCCAGAAGCGAAACAGCTTCGACAGGCGAATGGATGCCCGCGTCATGGCTACAACCGGCATGGTCTGTCGCTCCGGCATTTGGGGGCAATCGAATTCATGTCCGGCCCAGCTTCCCCTCGCCGTCACCGGATCAAGAAAAAGTGTCGCCATTTGTGCCGACCGCGCGCGATAACGCCTGAAGACCGGTGACTTTGCAATCGCTTCGTTGGCAGTCTCCAGCGATGGCCATTCGCACAGCAGCGTATAGACGCCCAGATTGGGCCAAGTTGAGAAACCGGCACCCGAGCCGGTACCCATCAATTTGAAAAAGGCAAGGCCGGGCGTTTTGCGCAAGGCCGGCTTTGCCAGCCCCATTTGCGAAAACGCCCAGAGTTTTGCAGGCAGGGTGTCGAACGCAAAAAGCGAAAACGTCACTACTGCCATCCTGCCAACCTCAGGCTACCGCGCGCGACAAGGCGCATTGTGACCACAAATCACACAGCGCATCGGCCAGATGGGCGATATCGGCATCCGTGTGCAGCGGCGTTGGTGTAAAGCGCAGCCGCTCGGTCTTTACCGGCACAGTGGGATAGTTGATCGGCTGCACATAGACCCCGTAATTATCCAGAAGGATATCCGAAATCCATTTGCACTTCTTTGCATCCCCGACCATCACCGGCACGATATGGCTTGGATTGGGCATGTGTGGAATGCCCTTGCGGTCGAGTGCGGCACGGAACTTGGCGACATTTGCCCTGTGGGCATTGCGCTCTGTCCTGGCTCTCCTTGAGATGGCGAATAGAGGCTGTAGCGCCAGCCGCCAGTGCTGGCGGCAATGCGGTTGTGAAGATGAAGCCGGAGGAGAAGGACCGCACGAAGTCGATCAGCGCCTTTGTGCCGGTGATATAACCACCCATCACGCCGAACGCCTTGCCAAGCGTGCCTTCAATGACGTCGATCTGGTCCATCAGGCCATCTCGCTCTGCTACGCCGCCACCACGTGGCCCGTACATGCCCACGGCATGAACCTCGTCGATATAGGTCAAGGCCCCGTATTCACGGGCAACCGCGCAGATCTCTGCGATCGGCGCAATGTCGCCGTCCATGGAATAGACGCTTTCAAACGCAACCATCTTTGGCGCGGCAGGATCATCGGCGGCGAGCGCCCGTGCCAGGGCTTCGGGATCATTGTGCTTCCAGACGCGCTTTTCTGCGCGCGAATGGCGAATGCCCTCGATCATCGATGCGTGGTTGAGAGCATCCGAATAGATGATCATGCCCGGAATTTGCGACCCCAGCGTACCAAGAGCTGCCCAGTTTGATACATATCCGGAAGTGAAAATCAGCGCTGCTTCCTTGCGGTGCAGGTCAGCCAGTTCCTGCTCCAGCAAGACATGGTGGTGATTGGTGCCCGAAATATTGCGCGTGCCACCTGCCCCGGTACCACATTGATCAATGACCTCATGCATGGCGGCCATGACCTTCGGGTTCTGGCCCATGCCCAGATAGTCGTTGGAGCACCAGACCGTCACATCTTGTGTGGTGCCGTCCGGAAGGTAGCGGGTAGCGCGGGGAAATCCGCCCTGGTGTCGCTCAAGCTCGGCGAAAACGCGATAATTGCCGGCCTGGTGAAGCCGCGAAAGGCGCTCTTCAAAATACCCGTTGAAATTCATGAAACTGCTCCTTCCGCATGCCGCACTGCCTTTGGCCCGTGCGTTTCCTTGCTCTTGTTTTCAAGTTCGCCGGATCCCCCGGCAATTCACTTCTTCTTTCCTTCACATCATCCCTGGACGGCCGGGCAGGAAGCCATGGCCCACGCCCACAACATGCTGTCGCGAACCGGCAGCACCAGAAAGAAATGTTCAACCAGTGCCAGTCCTGCAAATGCTGCAAGCAGGCACCACATCGCCGTTTCATGAGCGTTGGTTGAAATTGCTGCCGCCACGCAAATACCGATGAAAATCAGGCTTGTGGCTGCAATCGAGAACCAGAAAAACGGGTTGATCTTCTCGGTAGAGAAATAGCTTTTCAGGTAGCTCAAACGGTCGGGCAACATGTCGCTTATCGCATGTGGCGCGCCGAGGAAAATATTCGCCTTGGCAGAAAGTCGCATCACCCACATCAGCAGGAAAGTGTAGAGCCCGGTAGGGTTTGCACCGCCGGCCATCAGAACCAGCAGGGCCAGTGCAGTTGCTGCAAGTGCGAGTTCATGGTCGCGGACGGCCATGAAGGCAGCGCGGAAGCGTGTTGCCTCCATCGGATGCTGGCGATAGGCAATGCGCCTGGGCCCCGTGACAATGCCGAGCAGGAAAGCGGTTTCGTGCCAGGTCCAAAGGCCGAGCGCACTGAAAAATCCCAGATACGCGCCGAATGCACTCTTGTCATCAAGCGAGGCATCAAGGCCGTAAAGGCCGCCAAGGGCTATTGCCGTTGCAATGGCCATGACCATACCCACATGGCGCTCGCCCATGCGTGCCAGCAATATCACCGCCCCGGTGGATATCCACCAGGCGATGACTGCAACCGATATGGCGGCCAGTGCCGACATGAGCCCTTCCCCGCCGATTACCAGACCGGATGCAACCGGCTGTGTTCCGGAATCTGGTTTGCCTTTGTCGGCAGCATGTAGAGCCGGGCAAATGTCAGCCCGGCACGCAACATGTGCCATTTCTTGCCGATCCAGCCTGCAATTCCACCGGCTTCTTCGGCAGCCATGTGCCTGCGCATTGATACGGTTCAGCTTGCGGAAGCCCGCCATGAGTGCCGGATTGTCGAGATCAAGCTCCAGCGGAAATACCTGCCTGCTGATTTCACTGGTCAGCCGGAAGACCTTCATGTCGTAGTCCTCGATCTCGACGCCAAGTGCATTGTGAAATGCCGGGCGGGCATGGTCGCGCACATACATGGTCGCGAAAACCGCCAGCAGGAAGAACTTGATCCAGTAACGGTTGGCACCCGAAATCAGTTTGGGATCAGAGCGCATGATCAGGGAGAACGCCTCGCCATGGCGGAACTCGTCATTGCACCATTCCTGGAACCATTTGAAGATCGGATGGAAGCGCTTGTCGGGATTGCGCTCCAGATGGCGGAAAATCGTGATGTAGCGGGCATAGCCGATCTTCTCGGAAAGATAGGTCGCGTAATAGATGAATTTCGGCTTGAAATAGGTATATTTCTTCGCCTTGGCGAGGAAACCCATATTGACGCCGATATTGAACTCCTTGAGCGCATCATTGATGAAGCCGGCATGGCGTGATTCATCTCGGCTCATCAGGCCGAAAAGCTCGCAGATTTCCGTGTTGGTACCGCGCCGCTTCATTTCCTTGTACAGCACGCAGCCGGAAAATTCGGCTGTCAGCGACGAGACCAGGAAATCGGTGAATTCGCGGCGCAGGTCGTCGGGCAAGGCATCAATGTCAATGGTGTCCCAATCGGCATTGCGCTTGAAATGGCCCTTGTTGGGGTCGGCGCGCATTTCCGCGATCAGCGCATCCCATTCCTCGCGAACACCAGAAACATCGATCTTGTCCATTTCGTCAAAATCCGTGGTGTAGAACCGCGGATTGAGCATGGTCGATTCCAATGCTGCCTGGGTGGTTTCGTTGACAATTGAAGGATCGCGGGCAAGCTCCGCGCTTTGCACATGCTGGTTCATACCCGTGCCCTTTCCGAAAAGCTGAATTCGCACAATTCCATGAATTCGAGATCGCCTGTCCAGCGCGTCCATGCGCGCTCGATGGCACTTGCGCGCGTGATGGTGGCGACGCGGCGAAACCGTTGCTCAAATCCATAGGGAACCTTGACCGGCGCGCCATGCAACATCACCGTGTCACCGGGATGCACCACTACGCCACCGTCAAAGCGCAGATGCGCTCCCAGTGCTTCGAAGGTATTGTTGATTTCCAGCGTACAGGGAACCTCTTCCCTGGTTCTGAAAAATAACGACATGATGCTCATTGCCAGTTTCTCCCCTCTGACAGTGTCATTGAACTTTTGCGTCCAGCAATGCGGCGAATGCGGCCGCATTGTCTGGTCCGAACGCGTTGAGTAAGAGACGTTCGCCACTTGCCGTATCCGAAAGCGAAATTGCGCCATTCTCCCAGCGGATCAGGCGATAAGGTACGCTTTCATCGGTTTTAGCCACGAAACGCATGCGGCTGAGTGCACGCAGCGAACCACGCACAAACCCGCCTTCACCAACTGGATAGCTGGCGATTGTCTTGCCGCTGTGAGCGTCAAGCACCTGGACGGGCAGATCCATTCCGCCCGAAATTACAATATCCCGGATAGCCTGCGGCTTTCCGAACGGGTCCTCGAGCTTTCCGATGCCGGTTACCGTGCCGAACACGGTCGCAGCGACCGAGACGGCCAGAAATCCGAGAACCGCATAAAAGGGTATGATCGGGAAACGGCTATTGCCGCGCTTGCCACGATTGCCGGAAGGCTCCTGGCGCCTGCCTGCGTGATCCGAATAACCCGATACCCGTGCGACCGTTGCCATCTTGCTACTCCGCCGCCATGAATACGGTTTCGCGGAGCTTTCCGTCGGCTCCATTGCGCGAATGGCTGACGGCAGCCTCCTGGCCATGGGCCTGGAGTTCGTGCGCAAGCAATTTGCCAATCGAAGCAACGTCTTCAAGCCCGATCATTTGCGGAACCATGCGCCCCTTGCGCCAGCCACGCACATGCGGCCAGAACACCAGCAACGACAGCCTTGCTCCTGGTGCCACCATGAAGGCGATGTCGCCATTGCCCTTGTTGTCAGCGCGCAGGTCGGCAGACAGGATCTGCTTGAAGGGAAGATTGTAGGTGACAGAAAGCGCGACACCGATGCGCATGACAATGCGCCGATTGGTGATCGTATACAGCGTCGTCTTGTGGACCCCCCAGGAAAAGGCCTCCAAAAGAGCAATCACGATCGTACCCATGATGGTGACAGCAGCTGCGGAAAACAGGATGGAACCTGTCGTGCGCCCGTCGTAAAAGCCAGTCGCCAGTGTCCACGCGACCAGAACCGCGAAATAGCCGGCAATCCAGCGCGTCTTCAATGCCCGTTTGGCAACAGCACGCGCCGTTGGAGCGCCTTGCCAAACGACATGCTCGCCCTGTGGAAGGTCGGCGGGAAGTCCGGGGACCGGCTCGAAGTCATGCTCCGGGCCGCCGGTTTCACTATGATGATGGCCGCTCATGCGAGTGGCTCCTGCCTGTCCGGCGTTGCATAAAGCAGACCGGAACCGAAATAGGCCGTGATCTTGTCTTCTTCGAGCAAGGTGACCTGTGTCTTCTTGCGGGTGTCTGGAACATGCGCAAAGTGCTCGCCGCGGATCGCGTTGACGAAGAATATCCGTTCGCCATCGCCGGTCTTGCGCATGATGCAGAAGTTCATCGGCACCAATACCTTGCGTGGAGCCTCACCCACTTCTGTCTCGACTTCGAGATAGCGCAGCATGTGCTCGGAGCGGTCAATCCAGGCATCGACTACCGTGCCTGCCACAACCAGATCACATCCCACCATGCGCATGCCGACAGGATCGGTCTCGCCTTCGGCGATCCTGAAATCCTTGGCGACGCGCATCGGCACTATCTTCGGGTCACCCTCGTGGGTAATGTCGGGCCTGTCGGCGCGCTCTGCCCATGAACCGGGACCGATGCTGTCCAGCATCGGATTTTCCGAAGGTCGGACGATAAGGTGCGCCAGGAAACTGGCGATCTTTTCGCCCGGGATTGGCCGGTCGGTGCTGTCGCGGGCAGCATTGGGAACGCTGACCTCGCCATGGCCATGCGGCAGCAGGAACTTCTTTGGAGACGGGACAAACAGCCACGGATCCTTGTCATAGGCACCGCCGATATCGGCTTCGAGGGGTATCCTTCGCGCCGGTCTTCCATACGGATGTAGAAAATCAGGATCGCGAAAAACACCCAGAAGGCGTAAAGGGCGACCTGCGCTACGTCTATATATTGGGTAATTGCTCCGATTTGCATGGCGGTTCTCCTTGATACGCCTTTTCTAGCCGGGCAATTCGGCGAGGCCGAATTGCCGCGCGCCGGACTGTCCGTTGGCATTCTTGTGTGATGTTTGCCTGCCAACCAGCGGGCCAATGCAGGCCAGGCCGACAAACAACAATGCTATTTCGAGGTGATAAACGATGCCGTAGCCTGCGGCCGGTGCGACAAGCGCTCCGTGGCCGCTGCTCCCGACGGCCGAATTCACGAGATCGCGAATGACGCCGCCCATTGCGAGGCCGATACCGATGGATGTTGCCTGAACAGCACCCCAGGCTCCGATGGCAAGACCATGGTCTGACCGCTCCGCGAGTGCCATTGCCGCCAGCATGGTGCAGACAGCAAACAGGCCCGCGCCAAATCCGATCAGTGCAGTACCCGCCCTGAACAGATTTGCCGATTGCAACGGATCAGCGAAGACAATTGCCGAGAAGCCGACGATCCCGACCAGAAGTCCGCTCGCTGCAAGGCGGTACATGTCCCGACCCTTACCCAGCGCCCTGCCCGCATGGGCAAAGCCCAACAGGGTTCCGCAAGACCAGATGGCAGTAAGCATGGTTGTCTGGCTTACGGACAGGTGCAACACCTCCCCGCCATAAGGTTCAAGCAACACATCCTGCATGGCAAAACCGGCGGAGCCGAGCGCCACTGCTGTAAGCAGCCGCGTCGTACCCTTGTCGGAGCGGTAAAGCGCCAGTGCTTCACGGAAGCTGGGAACATCGCGGTCAGCCCTTGTGGCCACTGCGTTTCGCGGTTCCTGTTTCCACAGGCAAATGACATTGATGATGACCGTGAGAGCGGCAGAGCCCTGCACCACCTGGATCAGGCGCAATGCGGAGAAATCAGCCAGCAGCCAAGAGAATGCCAATGCCGCCACCAGCATGCCGACCAGCAACATCACATACATCAATGCAACCACGCGGGGCCGCGTTTCTTCTGCGGCAAGATCCGTTGCAAGGGCAAGACCGGCCGTCTGGGCCATGTGCATTCCAAGTCCGGTCAGCAGGAAGGCAAGGCAGGCGCCGACAGGGCCTGCCCATTGCGGACCCACGGTCTGGGATTCCAGCAATAGCAGCGCAAAAGGCATGATCGCCAGGACCGCCAAACTGCAGCATCGTTCCGAGCCAGATATAAGGAACCCTGCGCCATCCAAGCACCGACTTGTAGGTATCGGAGCGATAACCGATCAGGGCGCGCAGCGGGGCTGCCAATACGGGAATTGCAACCACAAGCGCCACCAAGCTTGTCGGCACGCCCAGTTCGACGATCATGACGCGGTTCAAGGTGCCGGTCAGGAGGACGGCAGCCATGCCGATCGACCACTGGAACATCGACAAACGCATGAGGCGCGAAAGCGGCAGATCCGCAGTTGCCGCGTCTGCAAAGGGAAGATAGCGCGTACCGACGGTCTGCCAGTAAGCGATGATCTTGCCATTGACGCGGGCAATCGGATTTCTGGTCGCAAGGCTCATGAGCGGGTCATCTCCTGCAATTCGGAGATATAAAAGCCCCGTGCAACGCGCTGTGAGGATTGCTGCGTCCAGCAATCCAGGCCTTTGCGGCTGGCCACAGAACTGACCAGCTGGCGACCATTTACCGGCTCGATGGCTGGTGAGCGGTCACTGCGGGGGAAGAACTGACCGGCCGTATGCATGAGCATCAGCAGGCGTGTACGCGGTGCCAGCGTGAAAACCATCTTGCGCCTTGTACGTTCGGCAAGTGAGGCAATGGCTTCGCAGGCCTGGTCCGGCTTGTAGTGAATGAGTGAGTCCATCGCCACCACGGCATCGAATTCGCCGTGGCTCGCCGACAACATGTCACCAGCTTCAAGCCGTATGGAACCCGGACCGGTAATTTCAGGCAATGCAGCACATGCATGCTCGATCATCTGGGCCGACAGATCGATACCCAGCACATCGGCACCGCGCGATGCCAGTTCGAGCGCAAGACCACCGCCGCCACAGCCGGCATCAAGAATGCGCCAGCCTGCAAGATCCGCGGGAAAACGCGACAGGATGGCATTGCGCATTTCGGCGCGCCCTGCCCTCACGGTTGCACGAATGCCGCTGACCTTTTCGGTGCTCGTGAGCCGCTTCCACGCGTCAAGCGCGGTACGATCAAAATAGGCTTCGATCTTGTTGCGACGTTCGAGATAGGATGCCGTGTTCATGGCTTGCTCACTCATACCCCAGGAAGTCGAAGATTTCCCGGTCCTTCATCGGATTGGCCTGCAATTCCTCGGTGCCTGCCCATAATTGTTCGGCAAGCTGGAGATATTCGTTCTGGATCTGGACGATCTCTGGATCGTCGCCCATTTCAAACAGGGTGCATTTCTTCAACCGGCTCATGCGCACACGGTCAGAGTCCTGAATATGCGCCAGGCGCTTCATGCCGGTGGCTTCGTTGAAGCGGTCGATCTGGTCTGTCTCGCGAGAGCGGTTGGCGATGACGCCGCCCAGGCGGACATCGTAATTCTTCGACTTGGCCTTGATGGCCGCGACAATCCGGTTCATGGCGAAGATTGAATCGAAATCATTGGCAGCCACCACCAATGCACGTTCTGCATGTTGCAATGGCGAGGCAAAGCCGCCGCAAACCACGTCTCCAAGGACGTCGAAGATCACAACGTCGGTGTCTTCCAGCAGGTGGTGTTCCTTGAGCAGTTTGACGGTCTGGCCAACGACATAGCCGCCGCAGCCGGTGCCAGCTGGCGGGCCGCCGGCCTCAACGCATTGCACACCGTTATAGCCCTGAAACACGAAGTCCTCGGTGCGCAATTCCTCGGTATGAAAGTCAACGCCTTCAAGTACATCGATGACGGTGGAATCAGGCTCTTGGTCAGCGTGAACGTACTGTCGTGCTTGGGGTCGCAGCCGATCTGCAGCACCCGGTGCCCGAGCTTGGAAAAGGCCACCGAAAGGTTGGACGAAGTGGTTGACTTGCCGATGCCACCCTTGCCGTAAATGGCAAACACCTTTGCCTTGTCGGCGTCCAGTTGGGCGTCGATATGCACCTGTACGCTGCCATCGCCGTCGCCGTTTCCACCGGATGCCTCGCGCAATCTTGCTGCACGGGCCTCATGGCTTGCGACTTTGGGGTTTGTATAAAGGTTCATGCTGCTGCCTCCACGGATAGCCCTTCGGCGCGATCCTCGATTTCGTCTCCTGCGGCGCAAAGCGCCTTCCAGGTTTCTTCATCCGGGGTCCAATAGTTGCGGTCCCTGGCTTCGATCAGCCTATTGACCAGCTTGGCGCTTGCTTTCGGATTGAGCTCGGAAAGGCGGCGACGCATGGTCTCGTCAAGCATGAAGGTTTCGGTAACGCGCTTGTAGACCCAGGCATCCACCTGGCCTGTGGTTGCCGACCAGCCAAGCGTGTTGGTCACCTGGCTTTCGATCTGGCGGACGCCCTCATAACCGTGCGAGAGCATGGCCTCATACCATTTCGGATTGAGCGTACGGGTCCGGGTTTCCAGCGCAACCTGTTCGTTGAGGGTCCGCACCTTGCCGGTGCCGCAGGTCTGATCGCCGACATATACCGATACATCACCGCCGCCCGCGCGCTTGATCGCGCGGCTGATGCCGCCAAGCGTGTCGAAATAGTGGTCGATGGATGTAATGCCGAGTTCGATCGACTCGATGTTCTGATAGGCAGCGTCCACGTCCTTCAGGATCGAGCCCAAAGACCTTCATGCTGGACTGGAACACCATTTACACCATAGGCAAAGCCCTTGCGGCGGGTATAGGTTTCGGCGAGTTCGTCGCCATCTTCCCAGGCACCTGAATCGATCAGCTGGTTGACATTGGAACCATAGGCGCCAGACGCATTGGAGAATACCCGCAGCGATGCGGTTTCCATGTCGCAACCGGTCTGGGCGGCATATTCGAGTGCGTGAGCGCGAACCGGGTTCATTTCCAGCGGCTCATCGGCACATGCCGCTTTCAGGCAGGCTTCGGCCAGCAACCTGGTTTGCAGTGGCAACAGATCGCGGAAAATTCCCGACAGGGTTATGATCACATCGACGCGGGCACGCCCCAGTTCTTCCAGGAAACCAGATCGGCTCCCGCCAGCCTGCCAAAACTGTCGAAGCGCGGCTTTGCTCCCAGCAGCCACAGGGCCTGGGCAATCGGCCCGCCCTCGCTTTTCAGGTTGTCCGTGCCCCACAAGACCATCGCCATGCGGCGCGGAAGCACACCATGGTCGAGGACGTGGCGCGCCAGCACCTTTTCGGCCTGTTCGCGGCCGTCAAGCACGGCGAAGGCGCTTGGCAGGCGGAACGGATCAAAGCCATGCAGGTTGCGCCCCGTGGGGACAATGGATGGCGAACGCACCACGTCACCACCGCTTACCGGACGAATGTAGCGGCCATCAAGCGCGCGCAGCGAGGCGGGCAGTTCATGATCAACGCGCAGGTCCTTGTCGAGCCTTGCCAGTGTTTCAAGCGAGGTGCGCATTTCGGGCGTTGCCTTGCGAAGATCGGGCTGGATGCCAGCGACCATGTCGCTCACGATACTTGCCTCGATGCGATCCTCTCCGAGGGCCTCATTGACGGACGACAACATGTCGTGGCGCTCATCATCGCTCATCGCCTCGCCAACAACATGCAGCCCATGCGGGATCAGGGTCGCCTCGAATTCGCTGACCTGGCGCACGAGTTCCTCGATATGGCTGTTGGAATCACTGCCCCAGTCATCATTGCTGCCCACCAGATCGAGCTGTTCTGCCTGGCTGCGAATGACGGGCACCATGCGTTCACGCTCGGCATGGTCCTCCGGCGGAAGAGCGCGCCAGCGATCCAGTACATGGCGCAGGTCCAGCAGGCCCCGGTACAGCCCGGCATGGCCAACCGGTGGCGTCAGATAGCTGACCAGGGTCGCAGCAGAACGTCGCCGCGCCATCGAGCCTTCCGAGGGGTTGTTCGCGGCATAGAGATAGATATTGGGCAATGCGCCAATCAGGCGGTCCGGCCAGCATGAACCCGAAAGTCCGGCCTGCTTGCCAGGCATGAATTCCAGCGCACCATGGGTTCCGAAATGCACGACGGCATCAGCGGCAAAACCGGTCTTGAGATAGCGGTAAAAGGCAGCGAAGGCGTGGGTCGGGGCAAAGCCGCGCTCGAACAACAAGCGCATCGGATCGCCTTCGTAACCGAATACCGGCTGCAGGCCGACAAACAGGTTCCCGAAATGGCGGCCAAGCACCAGTATATTGCTGCCATCGCTCTGGTGCCGCCCGGGTGCCGGCCCCCATTGGGCCTCGATCTCACCAAGCCAGGGCTCGCTGCGAACATGATCATCGGCAGAAATCTTCGCCGCAACATTGGCGGGCATGCCGTGAATGGCAGAATTGCCGTCAAGTATCGCCTCACGAAGCATTTCAGCGCTTTGCTGCACTTCGACGTCATAGCCATCGTCGCGCAGTGCTTTCATCGTGTTGTGCAGCGATGTGAACACATCGAGAAAGGCTGCTGTTCCCGTAGCACCGCTATTGGGCGGGAAGTCATAGATGACGGCTGCCAGCTTGCGATCTGCCTTGGGCTGCGCCGCAGGGCTACCAGTTTCGAAACTCGCTCTGCCAGCATTTCCGTACGCTCGGCGCAGGACTGCATGTCGCGGCCGCTATTGTCCGCCTTGAAGGTGCAGCGCCTTTCGCAGCCAACGCAGCTTGCGCCGGGTGTTGCCCTCCGCCGAACAGGATTGGTCCGGTTGCGCCGTCGATTTCGGGTAGCGAAACCATGATCGTGGTTTCGACCGGGGTCAGGCCCTGCTCGCTGGAACCCCATTCCCCAATGGTCTGAAATTCGGTTGCGAATGCGGAAATGTAGGGTGTGTCGAGCCGCGCCAGCATTTCTTCGGCGGCAGCTGAATCATTGTAGGCCGGTCCGCCCACCAGCGAGAACCCGGTAAGCGACAGGACACAATCCACCACCGGCTTGCCGGAGCGCATGAAGAACGCCTCAATTGCGGGCCGTGCATCAAGTCCGCTTGCATATGCGGTAACAACGTCGAGACCACGTTTTTCCAGTTCCCGGATAACGCCGTCATAATGCGCGGTATTGTCGGCCAGCAGATAGGAACGCATGACCAGCAGGCCGACGGACGGCCTGTTGGCCTTGATGCCTGTTGCCTTGCGATAGGTTTCCATGTTGTCGGAAACCCTGCCCTGTAATTGCGGATGGTAGAGCCCCGTATCGGGATAGACGATCGGGTCGGCCGGCTTGACCTGCTTGCGCAATGCGCTGCGCGGGCCGGATGCGTAGCCGTTGATCAGGAAGCGGACCAGATTGGCGATATTCTCGTCGGACCCCGCCAGCAGATATTGCAGCACCAGGAAATAAGCCCGCAGATGTTGCGCCTTGCCGGGAATGTATTTCAGCAATTTGGGAATGGAACGCAGCAGTTTCATCTGCCCATGTCCGGCAGAACCGTTCTTGCTGCCCTTGCCGCGCAGGCGCTTCAGCATGCCGAGCGCGCCACCGGTTGGCTTGGCCATCGAGAAGTCGCCGATACGGGTCAGCTTGACGATTTCTGCTGCCGAAAGACAGCCCACCATCAGGTCGCAATGATCGCGCCGCGCTTCGAGCCAGGGCATTACCAGCTTGATCTGGTCTTCCATGAAAAGCATGTTGGCGATGATGAAATCCGCGGTTTCAACGTCATGCTTGCAGGATGCTGATCCCTCTTCGCTCATGGCAATGCCAGAGACTGCATGCAGCTTGATCTTCAACCCCGGCAATTCGCGCTTCAGCCGTTGCGCCGCACGGTCAACCGCACTTGCCATGTGGTTGTCGAGCGTCAGGATCACGACCTTGACCGGAATGACATCCGGCCGGTCGGAAGCGGCAGTATCACCGTCCAAAATGGGCTTTTGCGTCATAGAGGGTCTCTATCGTTATCGGGTTGACGCCGCGCTCTGCGGCAAAGCTCGGTATTGCGGCGCGCCTTTCCGCGCACAAAGAACAGGATTTTCCTGAGTTCCTTCTCGGCATCTGTTGTCCAGGACAAGGATCGGAAGCTTGTTGGATTGTTTCAGCCTTTGGAGAATGCTCATCGGGAGAGCATTTGCAGCAGGTGCGTGAACTGCCGCCAGATGCGAGGCCTGCGCATCGTCGTTGAATTCGAAGTCGCTGCGGAACATCTGCAGCAGATGCTCTTCCAGCCCCATCATCAGCGGGTGAACCCAGCTGTCGAAAATGACATTGGCGCCTTCCGGCCCCCATTTGCGGGGAATAGCGGGCGGGAAAATCCTGGACATGAACGGGGCTTGAGATCACTGCGCAAAGGCACCCGCAGGCGCTTAGCAACATGGCGCTCCATTTGCGTACCCAGCACGAGTTCGGGTGCTGCTGCAATAATCGCGTCTTCTACATCAAGATGGTTGTCGGAAATCAGCGCCTCGAGGCCCAGCTTGCTGGCAGCCGCCCTCACCTCGCGTGCGTGTTCGCGGCTGTAAGTGCCCAGCCCGCAAACCCTGAAGCCCAATTCCTCCGAAGCAATGCGAGCGGCGGCAACCGCATGGGTCGCATCACCGAAAATGAACACCCGTTTGCCGGTGAGGTAATTCGAATCGATCGAGCGCGAATACCAGGACAGACGCTCGGCATCGTCATCCAGTGCCGGGGCCGGATCGACACCGGCGAGTTCGGCAACTTCCATGATGAAATCACGTGTTGCACCCACTCCGATGGGGATGGTTCTGGTCATTTCCTGACCGAAGGTCTTTTTCAGCCAGCGTGCCGCCGTTTCGGCGATTTCGGGATAGAGTACGATGTTGAAACCGGCCTCGGGAATGCGCGCTATATCGGCTGGCGAAGCGCCGAGAGGCGCAATGACATTGACCTCGAGGCCAAGCATTTCCACGAGCCGTACAACTTCACGGATGTCGTCACGATTGCGGAAGCCGAGCGAGGTCGAGCCAAGGATGTTGACGCGCTTGCGGTCATTGGCGGTTTCGCCCTGCTGATAGCCTTGACAGAAGCCGCGCACGATCCGGTAGAAGGTCTCAGCCGCGCCCCAGTTTTCCTTTTTCGAATAGGAGGGCAATTCCAGCGGGATGACCGGCATCGCAAGATCAAGCGTCTTGGCAAGGCCACCAGGATCATCCTGGATCAGCTCCGCCGTGCACGATGCACCGACCAGCATTGTCTGGGGCTTGAAACGCTCTGCCGCGTCACGACAGGCCTTCTTGAAGATTTCTGCAGTGTCCCCTGAAAGGTCGCGCGCCTGAAAGGTTGTATAGGTTACCGGCGGGCGGGCCTTGCGCCGCTCGATCATGGTGAACAGCAGATCGGCATAGGTGTCACCCTGTGGCGCATGCAACACATAATGCACATCCTGCATGGATGTTGCCACGCGCATCGCGCCGACATGGGGAGGTCCTTCATAAGTCCAGACAGTGAGTTCCATGATCAGGTCCCCACTTTCAAAAGGCCGCGACGCGCCAGGGGACGGGCGAACAGTTCCGCCAGGTCGCCTGCCTGCTCATAGCCATGGATGGGTGAGAAAACGAGTTCGATCGACCACTTGGTGGAGCGTCCTCTGCCTCGAACGGATTGCCGAGACCCATGCCGCAGACGATCAGGTCGGGATTGCTCTCATGGACGCGGTCGATCTGCAGATCCACGTCCTGGCCCTCGCTCAGCGTGGCGCTGGCGGGCAGTTGTGCCAGTTCTTCCGCAACATGCTCGCGATGCATGTAAGGCGTTCCGGCCTCGATGATTTCGCAACCCAGTTCGCGGTGGAGGAAGCGGGCCAGTGCGGGCTCGAGCTGCGAGTCGGGGAACAGGAATATCCGCTTGCCGCCCAGTGCCTCGCGGTAGCGCTCGACCGCAAGCCTTGCCCTTTCGCGGCCTGGTGCCGTAATGGCGTCAAACCTGCTTGCATCCACTCGGAATTCTTCTGCAGCCGCCTTCAGCCATGCAGTCGGCCTCCTCACCCAGCGGATAAGGTGCTGCAATCCGCCTTGCACCACGCTTCGCATGGCAAGTGCGGTGGCATTGACCCATGGCTGTGCCATCAGGAAAGCCGTGTTGGGACCAATGGCGGGAAGCGATTCACTGCTGCGCGAGGGCAGAAACGCCACATTCTCGATGCCCATCCCATGGAAGATCCGCGTCATCTGGTCTTCGACCACATCAGCCATGGCGCCAACGACTATCAGCGATGGCGCAGCGCCGGGCTTTTCGGCTGGCATGCGCGTTACCAGCTCTGCCAGGAAATTGTCTTCGCCCTGGGTAAAGGTGGTCTCGATGCCGCTGCCCGAATAGGCCATGACACGATGCCGGGGCTGGTGCAGGCGATCAAGCCGCGATGCCGCGCGCGATAGGTCCAGCTTGATGACCTCGGAGGGGCAGGAACCAACGAGAACCAGCATCTTGATATCGGGGCGGCGCGCCAGCAAGCGCTCGACGACCTTGTCCAGCTCGTCATTCATGTCCGCCATGCCGGCAAGATCACGCTCGCCGATGATGGCGGTTGCAGATCGTGGTTCGGCAAAAATCGCTGACGCCGGCAGCAGATTGCATCAGATGCGCACAAGTGCGGGAACCGACGATCAGGAAAAAGGCATCCTGCATCTTGCGGTGCAGCCACATTATCGAGGTCAGGCCACAAAAGACTTCGTGTTGGCCGCGCTCAATGGCTGCAAATCACCGGGTTTGCTGTCTGCGGATTGGCAGGCAATGTCTGGGTTGCGCGTGATGACGTTCATTGCGAAGCTCCCACTGCATGAGAGGAAGCAATGGCGTTTGCCACCTTGCGCGGCGGGCAGCCTCGCCTGACGCAATTTCCAGAGGAACTGCCCCGCATTGATGATGTAGGTGACATAGGCTGCAAGAGCCAGCATCATGAGTGCGCCCGGAGCAGATCGCCCCAATAGGCAGCCAGATATGCGGTATGCAGTGCCAGCACCAGCATGGAAAACACGTCTTCCCAGAAGAAGGCTGGTGCAAACAGGTAACGGCCGAAAACGACCTTCTCCCAGATCGCGCCGGTAATCATGATTGCGTAGAGCGTCAGGGTCTTGACGATGACCGAGATTTGCGCGGCTTCGAGGCCATGGCCCGTGGACAGGTAACGCAGGATGAGACCGAGGCTGATCAGGAATGCACAACGAACTGCACCGGGGCCAGAACACCCTGGACCAACGTCCAGACGGTAGAGTCGCGGCGTAACCGTTCCTGTTCCGTATAAAGGGCCTTGCCTGCTTGTTGCACCTGTTTCCAGCCTCTCAAATTGTCCTGATCTGTACGACTGACCACGAATAGATCGCTGCGTTCAGACCGCCTCCCACAGGCTCAGGACTGGAAGGTTAGTCACAGATTTGAAAAGTGTCAATTTTTATTGACGTAAAAATTATTTACAAGAACTTCCATCCGGTCCATGCTGTGCGGAATGGGTGACCACCTGCGCAATTACGCGGCGGGTGCATTCGGGACAGGTTTCCAGGTTCGAATATTATTGGCGGAAACCGGTTCTGATTGGCATGTGTGGAGCATTATCCTTCATGTGTGTCGTGCCCTCGGGAATACGGGAGGAATACGGCATGGACAGAAATGACGCATATGGCGGCGTTGAACGCGGCACATGTTCCATCTCATTTTGAAAGCTCCGAGGGTGAGCGGGTCGCTCCCAGATATCGGGCATGGTGCTGCAGGCGCTGTCCAACCCCATGTTCCATGATCGCATCATCGAGCAGAAAGCCACCGACCCGCGAAGCACAAACTCGCCCGGGAAATCGAGGAACATGTTTTCGCTGCCATTGTCTCCGGCAATCCCATCGATATCGTGGCAGAACTCTCCCATCTGGGTCCCGACAAGTTTGTCCGCTTTGCAGTGATCCAGTCGATCATGCAGCGATTGGGCAGCGCGTGGGACTGTGACAAGCTGAATTTCGTGCAATTGACGATTGCGGCCACCAGATTGCAGGCCGCAATCCGCCGCATTGGCCAGGAACCCACGCCGGTCGCAAACGGGGTGGCGCCAGCAATACTGGTTTGCCATTGCGAGCTCGAGAAACACATGTTTCCCGTGGTCATGATTGAAGAAATGTTCAGGGCGCGCGGGTGGTATACCGATATTGCCAGTACAAGCTGTGCAAAGGAGATTCGCGAGAAGCTGGACCGATCCGGCGCAATTGCGATTTGCCTCTCCTGGTCTGACGAAGAACTGGCGGAGCCGGTCGCCCGCCTGGTCGAGGCTGCCAAGACGGCAATCAATGGCAGAAACATATTTTTCATGGCTGGCGGCGCTGCAACGCAACATCGTGTTAACTGGCTGACCAGAAAGGGCGTTGACAAGGTATGCCGCGACGCCTATCTCGGGATCAAGCTTGCTGAGAGCTTTGCTTTCGATACCGTTTGCAAATCGGCAGCAATTGGGACAGGCTTACTTTCATCGGGCACTCATGCCCCAGCCTGAAGTAGCAATGGAAAAAGCGACAACGCGTTCGTCCCGCAAATTGTTTGAAAGTCCGACCGGCCTGTTTGACAATATCAGCGGCGAGGTCGCTCGGCAATTTGCCTCAATGGGTTCAGACATAACCTTGATCCTGAATTCGGATGGCACCGTGCGCGACATTGCATTTGTCGACGGGACACTCGAACAATACGGCCTGAGAAGCTGGGTTGGCCGCGACTGGCGCGACACCGTAACCTCCGAATGCGTTGAAAAGATTGGCGCATTGATGGATGAGTGCGCCAAGGGCAGCACCAGCCATAGCCATCAGGTGAATCATCCCGGAAATCGCATTGCCAATTTGCAGGACTTGCCGGTTGAATATGTGCTTACCCGCATCGACGGCTTCCCGCATTGCGTAGCCTTTGGCAAGGACCTGCGGAAATTTGCCGAAATCCAGCAACAGCTCATTCATGCCCAGTTCGAGACTGGAACGCGACTATCGCCGGATTCGGGAAACCGAGACGCGCTATCGTCTGATTTTCCAGAAAACCGAGAGCGCGATGCTCGTGGTATCAGGCGAATCGCGCAAGATCATCGACAGCAATGCAGCAGCAGCTTCGTGTTTTGGTGCGCAATCGGCCAAACTTGTCGATGAGAGCCTTTGCCGCCCTTTTCGAAAAGAAGGACCGCAGATTCCATAGCCGATTCCCTTCAGGAAGCGCTGGTTCGCGGCGAAACCCAATTGGCACATGCAACTTCGCTGCGGGATGCAAACACGCTACAATCTGAAGATCGAGCCTTACCGTGAATCAGGTCGCATCAACCTGATGGTTACCCTGTTCCCGTCCGATCATGCGATGCGGTTCCGCAATGGCCATGGCGACATACACCAGGCCTGGATGGAAGCCGTTCCCGATGCGCTGATCGTTACTGACAGCAAGGGCATTGTCCGCGAGGTCAATGACCGTTTTCTCGACATGATCCATATCCTCAACCGCAAACAGGTCATTGGCCGCAACGTCAATACCCGGTCGGCTCTTCCGGTGTCGACATGCAGGTATTGTCCTCGCGCTTGCGGGACGAAGGCGAGGTTCACCACTTCCTGACCATGGTACGGGATGACCTTGGCGCAACGCGTTCCGTGCGCCTTTCCGCGACCCGCAATGACGAGGAAGACGAGGCAACCTTCACCATTCTCATTGCCGAACAGACCCAGCGCGAGAACCAGTGGACGGTTCGGCCAGGCGGTCTGCAATCCAGAATCCTCGGATTTTGCCGCCCTTATCGGTCGTGTGCCGTTGAAGGATCTTATTCGCGAAGCCGTGGATGTGATTGAAAAACTTTGTATCGAGGCGGCATTGCGCCAGACCGAGAACAACCGTGCATCCGCTGCCGACCTGCTCGGTGTTTCACGCCAGAGTCTCTACATGAAACTCCGCAGGCATGACCTCGAAGATTTCACCGGCGAAGAGTGAACATCACGGCGTGTAAAAACTGATTTACACTGTCCATTCTTGTTGACAGTTTTTGCGGGCAATCCTAGACTTCCCGCATGAGTATCAACGAAATTGCCCGAAAACCCGTCAGATGGCCAGCGCCCGATGCCGTATTGGCATTGCTGAAGCCCATTACCTGGTTTCCACCGATGTGGGCCTATGCCTGCGGGGCGGTGTCTTCGGGTGCCATGACAACGGATCGCTGGCCTTATCTGGCCATTGGCGTTCTTCTTGCGGGGCCGCTGTTGTGCGGTACCAGCCAGGCAGTCAATGACTGGTTCGACCGGCATGTCGACGCAATCAACGAGCCTGACCGCGTCATCCCCTCCGGCAGGATGCCGGGATATTGGGGTTTGTGGATTGCGATTGCCAACAGCGTGCTCTCACTTGTCGTTGCATGGTTTCTGGGCCCGTGGGTGTTCGCGGCGGCGTCCGTCGGCCTTGCCCTTGCCTGGGCCTATAGCGCGCCGCCGTTCCGGCTGAAGAAGAATGGCTGGTTCGGCAATGGTGCCGTCGGTTTTTCCTATGAGACCCTTCCCTGGATCACTGCCGCCGCGGCAGCGCTCGGCACCCTGCCCGACATGCGGATGATGCTGGTAGCGCTGCTCTACGGGATCGGCGCGCATGGCATCATGACCATCAATGATTTCAAGTCCATGGATGGCGACCGCCAGATGGGTGTTGCGTCATTGCCGGTGCAACTGGGCGCGAGCCTTGCGGCCAAGGTGACCGGCCTGGTGATGCTCGGCTCGCAAGTCCTCGTCGCAGCACTGCTCTGGCACGGCGGAGCAACAGTATCAGCGCTGCTGATTGCCGCCCTTGTTGCTGCGCAACTGGTGGCGATCCGGCGCTTCATCGCTGATCCGGTCCGGTATGCAGTTTGGTATTCGGCGGTCGGCGTTGGTCTTTACGTGACAGGCATGATGATTGCAGCCTTTGCGCTCAGGGATGGACTGCTACCCATTTCATAGCGCCAAAGCGGGGAGAAACAGAATGAATGACAACCGATCAACCCGCGCAGCAAGAGCGCCTGGCCTTGGATGGTTTTCCATCATCAGACTAGGTCTCGTGCAGGCAGCATTGGGGTCCATTGTCGTGCTCACCACATCTACCCTGAATCGGGTCATGGTCGTGGAACTTTCACTGGCAGCCGTCATTCCAGGCCTTCTGGTTGGCCTGCATTATGCCGTGCAAATCTCGCGCCCGCTTTGGGGCCACGGGTCGGACCGTGGCGGCAATCCGGACAATGTGGATCCTGGGCGGCATTAGCCGTGCTGGCGATTGCCGGCACAGGTGCTGCAGCAACCACGATGCTGTTTGAAAGTTCGTTCGCGCTTGCCATGACGGCGGCAATCATCGCCTTCACCTTTATCGGCTTCGGCATCGGGGCTGCAGGCACCTCGCTGCTGGCACTGCTTGCCAGCCGGACAGCGCCAGCGCGCCGCCCGGCCGCAGCAACCATCGTCTGGATGATGATGATTGCCGGCATCGTGGTCACGGCGATCATTTCCGGTATCCTGCTTGATCCGTTCTCGCTGCAACGCTCGGTGCTAATCACCGCTGGCGCGGGTGCCATTGCGCTCACATTGTCGATCATTGCCGTTTGGGCGTCGAGCGCAATGCCGCGCCCATCACGGCCGTTTCGTCGGAAAACGAGGTTGCTTCCAATTTCCGCGAGGCACTTGCCGAGACCTGGGCTGATCCTGAGGCCCGGCTGTTCACGATCTTCGTGTTTCTGTCGATGTTGGCCTATTCAACGCAGGACCTGATCCTTGAACCCTTCGGCGGTCTGCTTTTTTGGTCTGACGCCCGGCGAAACCACGAAGATTTCCGGCGTACAGCATGGCGGCGTCCTCCTTGGGATGGCGGTTGTCGGTATCATGGGCAGCCTGCTTGCCAGCCGCAAGCCGCAGATTTTGCGCTTCTTCACGGTTTGGGGTTGCATGGTTTCGGCCCTGGCGCTTGCAGGCCTTGCACTTGGTGCCACCATGGCACCGCAATGGCCGCTCAAGGCCAATATCTTTGCACTGGGAGCGGCCAATGGTGCGTTCGCGGTCGCAGCCATCGGCTCGATGATGGTTTTGGCTGGCGCGGGCGGCGGGCGTCGCGAAGGCATTCGCATGGGCGTCTGGGGTGCAGCACAAGCCATATCATTCGGGCTTGGCGGTTTCATGGGAACTGTTGCCATCGATATCACCCGCAAGCTCACCCATAGCGACGCGAATGCGTTTTTTGCCGTGTTTTCCTCGAGGCCCTGCTGTTTGTCTTTGCCGCCATTCTGGCAACGCGAATTCGTGCCCAGGCGCGCCCGGAAAACCGCGAACAATTCAGCAGCACCCTCTTGAACCCGGCGGAGTAGGAAGATGACCAAGCCTGACCCGAAATGCGATCATGATGTCATTGTCATTGGTGGAGGGCCGTGCGGAGCCATTGCGGCCAAAAGACTGGCAGAGGCCGGGATTGCGACGCTCCTTGTTGACCGGGAAGGCCGCATCAAGCCTTGTGGTGGCGCGGTGCCATCGATCGCCATGGCCGAATATGCCCTGCCCGCCTCGCAGATAAAGGCGAGGGTCAGGGGCGCTCGCATGACGGCACCCAGCGGCAATCAGGTCTCGATGGAGATCGGCGATATCGGCTATGTCGGCATGGTGGACCGGGATGTGTTTGATCCATGGTTGCGCGACGAGGCTGAGGCAGCTGGCGCCCAACGCGCAGTCGCAACATTTCGCGAACTGGTGCGCAATGATGATGGCACGGTTACCGTGACCCTCGACCCGAAGGACAAGTCGGCAGAAGCGATCACCCGCACGGCGAGGCTTGTCATAGGCGCAGATGGCGCAAACTCTGCAGTTCGCAGGCAGGTCTTTGGCGCCAAGGCGCGCCCGCCTTACGTGTTTGCCTATCATGAAATCGTTCGTTCACCGGGCGGCGCTGATACGGGCGACTTCGACCCGCATCGCTGCGAGGTCATTTATGACGGGGAAATCTCGCCCGACTTTTATGGATGGGTGTTTCCGCATGGCGAGAATACCAGTGTTGGTGTTGGTTCGGCCAACAAGGGCTTTGACCTGAAGGCTGCGACGCGCGAGCTGCGCCAAAGGTTCGGATTGGCGGATGCCGAGACAATCCGCGAGGAAGGAGCACCGCTACCGCTCAAGCCGATGAAGCGCTGGGATGACGGGCGCAATGTGCTTCTGGCGGGCGATGCTGCAGGCGTTGTAGCCCCCTCTTCCGGCGAAGGCATCTATTACGCGATGCATACGGGAGACCTTGCTGCCGATGCCGCCCTCGAAACACTGCGGACCGGCAATCCGCGCCATCTGGCCATGGCACGCAAGCGCTTCAAGAAGGCACATGGCCGGGTCTTCATGGTGCTCGGGATGATGCAATATTTCTGGTACAGTTCAGACAAGCGGCGCGAGAAGTTTGTCAGCCTTTGCAAGGATGCTGATATCCAGCGCCTGACCTGGGAAGGCTATCTGAACAAGAAGCTGGTTCGCCGCGATCCGCTGGCGCATTTGCGTATAGCCATCAAGGACCTTGGCCAATTGATTGGCCTTGCACCGCGATGATCATTTCCGGCTGGATCGAGGCAATAGTCAGTTCCGGACGGATAGCCGATATTGCAATCGGCGTGATTGCGCTGGAGATTGTGGCAATCGCCGTTTGGATGGATCGCAGAACCCTGGCCCGTACGGGCCTCACCCTTGCCTCCGGCCTGGCACTGCTCGGTGCACTTCGGGCAGCATTGACGGATGGTGGAGCATGGGTGATCGCGCTATGGCTGATTGCGGCGCTGGTGGTTCATGCAAGCGATCTCTATGGCAGGGTTATTGCAAGACGGACAGCGCCTTCCCCACGTCTGAACCTAGGTGCTGATTGAATCGCGGTTGAGTTGCCAGACCGAGTAATTGAGCGTCGCCGCAGTTGCCACCCAAAGCGCATATGGCATGAAGAGATAGGCCGCAGTCTGCGAAATCGGCCAGGCCAGCACGATGTATCCGACCACTGCAGCAAACAGCAGCGAGACATCGATCATCGCCAGATCCATGCGACGACGCCCGAAAAACAGCCATGACCAGGCGGCATTGATGACCAGTTGCAGGCCCCAGACCGCAATGGCGGCACTCCACCCTGCCCGCTCCCAGACCATCCAGCCTGAAATTGCGATCATGATGTAGAGGATGGTCCAGACAACCGGGAATGCCCAACTGGGCGGCGTCCATGACGGACGCTTCAGCGACAGGTACCATTCACCCGGCTTGAACACCGCACCGCTCGAGGCAGCTGCAAAAACAAGTATGGCAAATACAAGGCCGCTCATTACGCTTCTCCGATCATACAACCCCATATAGGCAATCCCTGCCAGTTGATCCATGTCAATTTTCATGGACGGATTTTCTGTCAACCTTTCTTTACATTATGGGAGGTGACGGAAATGCGCATAGTACTCATTCATCCAAACTATCATTCGGGCGGCGCGGAAATTGCCGGCAACTGGCCCCCGGCCTGGGTGGCCTATCTGGCGGGATCGCTGAAGCAGGTCGGCTTCGAGGACATCCACTTCCTTGATGCCATGACCAATGATCTTTCCGAGGAGGAATTGCGCAACCGCCTCATCGAATTGCAGCCCGACATCATCGGCTGCACGGCGATAACACCATCCATCTATACGGCAGAGCGGTGCCTGGAGATCGCACGGGAGGTCTGCCCCTCGGCCATCAGGGTGCTTGGCGGCATTCATGCCACTTTCATGTACAAGCAGGTCTTTTCCGAGGCGCCATGGGTGGACGTGATCGTGCGTGGCGAGGGTGAGGAAATCTTCGCCGAGTTTATCCAGGCGGTCGATTCAGGGCGCTGGCCGCAAGAGCGCCACGCCATTCGCGGTCTTGCATTCATTGAACCCGATGGCAGCATTGTTGCCACGCCAGCCGCACCAACCGTCAAGAATTTCGATGCCGTCACCCCCGACTGGTCGCTGCTTGAATGGGAAAAATACATCTATGTTCCGCTTGGTGTTCGCGTGGCGATACCGAACATGGCACGCGGTTGCCCGTTCACCTGTTCGTTTTGCAGCCAATGGAAATTCTGGCGCGATTACCGCATCCGGGATCGAAAAAGGTCGTCGACGAGATCGAAGCCTGGTCAATGACCACCAGGTCGGCTTTTCATTCTGGCGGACGAGGAACCGACCATCAACCGCAAGAAGTTCATTGCATTCTGCCGCGAACTGATCGCGCGCGGACTGCCGGATCGGGTGAAATGGGGTATCAATACACGCGTTACCGACATCATTCGTGACGAGGAATATCTGGCACTTTACCGTGAGGCGGGGCTGGTTCATGTCAGCCTTGGCACGGAAGCTGCCGCGCAGCTGAAGCTCGACCGCTTCAACAAGGAAACCAAGGTCGAGCAGAACAAACGCGCCATCCAGTTGCTGCGTGACGCCGATATTTTCACCGAAGCGCAATTCATCGTCGGTCTGGACAACGAGACACCGGAGACGCTGGAAGAAACCTATCGCATGGCGCGCGACTGGAACCCCGATCTTGCAAACTGGGCGATGTACACGCCCTGGCCGTTCTCCGCTATTCCAGGAACTGGGCGACAAGGTCGAGGTGTTCGACTTTTCGAAATACAATTTCGTGACCCCGATCATGAAGCCGGAAGCGATGGAACGCGGCGAATTGCTCGACCGGGTGATGAACAATTACCGCCGGTTCTACATGATCAAGGCGCTGTTCCATTATCCGTGGCGCGGCACAGGCTTCCGGCGAAAATACTTGCTGGGCTGCCTGAAGGCATTCCTAAAGGCGGGTTTCGAGCGCAAGTTCTATGACCTTGGCAAGCACAATTACTGGGGGCCGCAATCGCGCGAAAAGGTCGATTTCCAGTTCGACACGACCCGCAAGATTGCCAGTGCGCAGATGGATGACTGGCAGGCTGCTGCCGACAGGGCAAGCCAGGCGCGTGCCAGGAGCAATGGCGAAGCTGTGCTTGCCTGTGGCGGCGGCAATCAGCAGATGGAAGATGCGCTTGTTGCAGACGGGTTTGACACCGATGTCATAGTGGAAGCCAAACGTGACAGCGCACATCTCCACTAGTTTGCTTGCCCGTCGCCTGCAACGCATCACCCGTCAGTGGTAGGTCCCAATGCCATATTGCAGACCGCCGCCGCCATTCGGGCCTTTGCAGGGGACGCGGAATGCAGGCAGGTTTTCGCAAAGGCGGGGCTTGATCACTATCTTGATCTGCCCCCCTCGCAAATGCTGCCGGAGAACGAACCGGCGCGATTGTTTGCAGCGATAGCAGAGCAGTTCGCAAGCGAGGATGCCAAACACATTCTTCACGAGGCTGGCACGCTGACCGGCGAATATATCCTCGCCAATCGGATTCCCGCTTTCGCACGGATGATATTGCGGATATTGCCGCAATTCCTGTCGGCGCGCCTGCTGATGAAGGCCATTGCCAAACATGCCTGGACATTTGCCGGGTCAGGCGAAGTGACGGTCTCGCTACGTTGGCCGGTCTCGATCCAGATCACCGACAATCCGCTGGCAACACCTGGCTGCCCCTGGCATCTGGCCGTTTTCGAGGCGTTGTACCGCAACCTCGTTTCGCCTGAAGCGGTTTTCATCCATACGGATTGCTGTTGCAGCGGACGGTGTTGCCGAAGTGAATTCAGGCTACGTTCGCACAGTTGAAGGCGAACAGTTCCACCGGATCAAGCACACCTTCCAGCTTGTGCTCGCCAATGGAGCGCCAGCGCTTTTCATCGAGACGGGCAAGTCCGCCGCCTGCCAGCACCGGCTGCTGAAGGAGCTTGGTCATGGTCTCGATACGGGCGACCTCGTTGACGGTATGGCCAATGACGGAAAAGGACAGCCGTTGTGGAATTCCGATATTGCCAAATTTCACTTCACCGACATTGAGACCGACACCAAAATTGAACCGTTCCAGACCCTTTGATTCGCGGGCGGCATTGGTCTCGCGGGACAGTGCCAGCGCTTCATCCAGCGCAGAATTGGCACGGAATGCGGCATCTTCAAGCTGGCTTTCATCCTCGAAGGGAAAAATTCCCAAGACCGCATCTCCGATGAAATCGAGCACTTCGCCACCATGATTGACCAGCGCACCGGCCGTCGATTCAAAATAGGCGTTGAGCATCGAGAAATAGCTCTCGGCAGCCATGCTCTCGGCATAAGCGGTTGAATTGCGCAAATCCGAGAACCAGACCACCGCTGGGGTATGCATCCCGTCGCCGCGCCTGATCTGGCCGTTGAGCACGCTGCGCCCTGCCCGCTTGCCCAGATAGGTCGTTGCGATATTGGAGGAAATTCGTGACTGGATCACCGTCTTGCAGGCCAGAGCAAAAATCCGCTGGATTTGCTGGAGGCTGTCGAGATCATCATCGGAAAAGCCGTTGGGACGGTCGCTTGTCCAGGTCACGATGATACCGCGCGCACCATTCGTGTTGCCATTGCCGTTTGCAATGCCGTGATTTATCCGTGTGGCAAGAACGAGATAGTCGGTGAAACCCTGCTCCTTCAATTCATGAAGACTGGGGAAGTCCAGCGTCTCGTTCGGGCCGAACATCTGACGACGCAGGACCTGGACATCGTTGTGCAGCACGTAGCGCAAGGGGCTGCGCTCCCAGGCGTCGGTGGAATCGTCCTGATGGACGAACTGCTCGAGGACTGCCTCCTTGCCCTTGTCCCAGATGACGGTCTCGGCACGAAATAGCGGATGGAGCGTCTGCCAGATCAGTCGTGCACGCGTAATGGGAACCCCGACAGAGGCAAGGCGCTGGCACGTAGTTCAAACATCGCAACAATGTCGGGTTCTCCCAATGCCTGTTCCACCAACCATTCGCGAATGGGTCTCGTCAGCGCCTGATGCGACATGGTCTGGCCTTTTGCATTGTAAAAGCTGGAATTGTTGTTTGCATTAGGTGGGGAGGCCATGCACTTAGTTCAATGGCGCAATGAACGGGTCCAAATCAGGTTTATCGCTCGCACTGTGCAAAAACACACATGTCGAAACAAGGCATGGTGAGACAAAGGGATACCGCATCATGCCGGATGCCGGAAATCAGGGATGACATGAAACCGCAGAATATCGACAAGTTGCGAAGCACCGGGCGCGGACCACTCATTCAGCGTGTCAGACTGTGGAGCGGCCTGATTTTGCTGAGCTATGTAACGCTCCACTACATCAATCATGCGCTGGGTCCTATCGCTGGACGCGATGGAGCAGTTTCTTCATCTCAACGAGGACATCTAGGGCACACTGCCCGGTCAGATCCTGCTTTATGGCGCCTTGATCACACATTCCCTGCTTGGCCTGTGGAAACTGGCGGGGCTGAGGACATGGCGATTGCCGGTCTGGGAGTGGACCAGATCCTGCTCGGCCTGCTGATACCCTGGATGCTGCTGAGCCATATCGTCTATACACGCGCCAGTTCCAGCATTCTTGGTGTCGAGGTCGATTACCGCAACGAATTGCTGTTGCTTTGGCCCGATGTCTGGTTGCGCCAGAGCTTCCTGCTGCTTGTCGTATGGTTTCACGCCTGCATGGGCATTCACTTCTGGCTGCGAATCCGCCCGTGGTATCCCAATTGGATGCCGTTGATCGTGGGATTTGCGGTAATGGTTCCCACTCTCGCCCTGACTGGATGGATTGTGGCCGCAAGGCGCGAATTCGCTGCGATCACGGCGAGCGTGTCCAATGCCGCTCCGGGTTCGGAAGGCAGCCTTGCCGAGCAGATCAATTCCAATCGCCAGATCATCGAGGCATTGGGCAATCTCGAATGGTTCGTTCAGACCATCGCGCTTGCGGCCATCGCGCTGGCAGCCGTGGTGATGGCCCTGCGCTGGCTGGCGCAACGCTTCTCTACACGGGTCAAGGTAACCTATGGCGATGGTACCAGCGTGATGACGGCCCCGGGCAACACGATCCTTGAAATCAGCCGCAGCTTTGGCATTCCGCATATGTCGGTTTGCGGTGGTCGGGCGCGCTGCTCCACCTGCCGCACCCTGATCGTGGAAGGCCAGGATAACTGCACTGCACCGACAGAGGCGGAAAAGGTCCTGCTGGCGCGCCTCAATGCCGATCCGGGCGTTCGGCTTGCCTGCCAATGCCGCGTGAGGGGTGATGTGGAAGTCAGACCGCTTATCCAGTCGCGCAGTCGAATAGCTGCGCCGCGCAATGTCGATCCACTCGGTTGGGGCGTGGAACGCGAAATTGCGGTCCTGTTTCTCGACATCAGGGGATTTTCCCGGATCTCGGAAAAGAGCCTGCCTTATGATGTTGTCTTCATCCTCAACAGCCTGTTTGGCGAGGTTGGCGCCGAAATCGAGGCGGCCAACGGCTATATCGACAAGTTCATGGGGGACGGGTTGATGGCGCTTTTCGGACTTACCTCCACACCAGAGGAAGCAAGCCGCGACGCTATACGGGCTGCATTGGCTGCCCAGCATGCCACGGCCCAGGCAAGCAGGATATTGACGCAACACCTGTCAGAACCGTTGAGGGTCGGGATCGGCATCCATACCGGTGATGCGGTTATCGGACGAATCGGAAAAACATCGGATCAGACGACGCCTTCGAGGCTGACCGCCATTGGCGACACGGTGAATATTGCAGCGCGGCTTGAAGCTGCAACCAAGGAACTGGCGGCAAAGATCGTGATTTCAGGCCGTACCATGGAGCTTGCGGGTATCAAGACAGGCGCGGAAATGGGAACGCAGTCGAGTATTCATGTTCACAACATCACGGCGCCCATTGATGTCGTTGCGATTGCCGATTTGGAGCCGCTCGGCGCAGCGCGAGGCCTGAAAGCTGCCGAAGCGGGAAATCAGGTCGGCAGATGGCGTGATGGCGGCGGTCTTGGAAAGCGGATTTCCGCGCGATGGGGCAAATCTTCTGTCGCAGAAGATAAAAAAGCGGGTTGATGATGATATCTGGGGCTTTCGATCCGCGCCAAGCCTGCTATCGTCAGGCGTCGCAAACAAGGGGCGCGAACAAGGACAGGTCAAAACTGTTCAGGGAATATGGCAGGAAACTGCTGGGGGAATTGCATTGAACCAGATCGAGCCAATCTCCTCAAATACATTTGGAAGCACTCACGTCGCGACAGTTGTGGATGCTTGTCGTCATCCTGTTGTCGATGCCGACCTATTTCCTCAGTCTCGATCTGCCAAAGCGCATCGTCAACGGCCCCATTCAGGGCCGCAGCTTTGAAAATCCCGACGACACGGCGTTTTTTCTGACCACCAATCTTCCGCTGCCTGACTGGATGACGGGGTGGGCCAATCGTCATTTTCCCCGGTTTCAGGTCGGACCGCGTTTCGTTTCTGATGGCGCTTTCGGGTCACCTTTCTGGGGCTGGTCGCAGCCAACGGCCTGTTCAGCTCTATATCAACACCTTCAAGGGCCGCATGGGGGAGCGTTTGCTGCGCCGCCTGCGCTGAATTGTTCGATCCGGGTAATGCGCTATCCGCTGAGCCGGTTCCGCCGCACCGGGCATCCAAAGATTTCGTCAATGATCAAGGACGAGGTCGAGCCGATGGGTGGCTTCATTGGCGACGCTTTCACACAGCCGCTCTTTCTCGGCGGCCAGGCGATTACCGGCCTGACCTTCATCTTCATCCAGAATGTGATACTGGGATTTGTAACCCTCGTCGTCGTGCTCTTTCAGGCATGGCTGGTGCCCCGGTTGCGCCGTCGCCTCATCACCCTTGGCAAGCAGCGCCAGATCGAGGCGCGTCAACTGGCGGGCCGTCTGGGCGAGATCGTCGAGGGCATCCAGGACGCCCATGTGAACGACACCACCAATCTCGAACGCGCCGATGTTTCAGGCATACTCGGGCGGCTGTTCTTCATCCGCTTCGAACTGTTTCAGCGCAAGTTCTCGGTAAAATACATCAACAACCTGCTGATCCAGTTTCTGGCCTTCCTGTTTTATGCGGCTGGCGGCTATCTTGCCATTCGCGGAACGCTCGACATCGGTCAGCTCGTTGCTGTCATTGCAGCCTACAAGGACCTGCCAGATCCCATTCGCGGCCTGATCGACTATGACCAGCAGCGCCTGACCGTCGATGTGAGATATGCCCAGATTGTCGAGCAATTCGCTGCGGATGACATTCAGCCGCCGGAACTGCAGGAACTGGCAAAGGGACCGGTTCCTCCGCTCGCAGGCGGTTTCGAGATATCGAACCTTCAAGTGATCGACGAAACCGGTTCCAAACTCATCGAAAAGGCCTCGACCGTTATCGAATTGGGGGAACGGATTGCAGTGATAGGTGCGGTCAACAGCGGTGCCACGCAATTGACC
>JAWKWN010000016.1:0-51355 GCA_041397505.1 Nitratireductor sp. | reverse complement strand
CGACCACCCAACTGGCCAACCTGCAGCAATGAGTGCACAGGCAACGACCCCGCAGCGGACCGCAGAGATCGTGGCTGGTTCCCCGTCGGCGGAAAAGATGGCGGCACAGGCGGACATCCAGACTCCGGAACGCAGGCTGGCCGACATAGCCGCAAACCTTGCCCGCCAGAAGGCATTCGCTTCAGTTCAGCCTTCCCCAGGCCAGTCAAAGGGTGGTGTATCGGCATCGACTCAACAGGCGAGCCCGGTATTGACCGACACCGTATCTGTTGACACCAAGTCGGAAGCAATGACGCAAGTCAGTGCGATGGCAAAACCCGTTCAGTCAGGTTCACAGAGTGCCGGTTCACAAAGGGAAGTGGACGCGTTTCGCGAGGCGCTGGTTTCGCCATCGGCGGAAAAGGCGGTCAGTGGCTCCATCGAGCGCTTGAAGAAAAACTTCTCGGATCATTCCGCTGCGCAGGTCGAAGCGGTTTTGCGTCCGATGCTGCGCGAATGGCTTGATGACAACCTGCCTTCGCTGGTCGAGCGTATCGTGCGTGAAGAAATATCGAGGATTGCCGCTGCTTCCGTTTCAGCACAAGCTGCGGAATAGGGATTGCCTCAGGCTGCAGATGCGGCAGCGTTGATGCGCTGCCGGACATGGCCAAGCCAGTTGCCGATGCTGCGCGTACGTTCGAACGGGTCAGCCACTTCGGCTGGCGGTTCTTTCGGGAAATCAATGTTCTCGCCAATGGTTCCAGGTGCCGGTGTACGCGCGTCAAATCCGGTCTTGAAATCGGCCAGTTCACATTCGGGATGGAACTGGTAGCCGAGATAATCAACGCCGTTTTTCTGATAGGCATAGGACTGGATCGGCGTGATGTCGCTTTCGGCCAGAACTACGGCACCTTCCGGCAACCGCGTAACGATATCACGATGCCAGGTGGGGGAAGCAAAGGTAGAAGGCATTCCTGAAAACAGCGGATGTTCCTTTCCGGCTTGCGTCAGGCGAATGTTGCGGGAAAGCCCGATCTCGCTTCCGTTGGGATTTGGGCCGGACCAGCCCCCAGCAGGACGCTGACGGTTTGCATTCCCCAACACGAGCCCAGCACGGGCTTGCCGCTATCAATCAAGGGTTCGATGTAGTCGAGAAAGGGGCGGGCCTGGGGTTGTTCTGCGCCCCAGTCAACGGCTGATCCCGTCAGCACGAAACCATCAAAATTCTCGATCGCCAACGGTTGCTTCTCGCGAGCACGGTCATAGGGGTAGCCGATGCTGATTTCTGCCTTGCTTTCATGGATCAGCAGGGATTCGGCATAGGATTTCCATGCGGGTTTTCTGCCATTGCGCTCATTGTTGGCCAGAATTTCGGCTGAATTTCCCTCGATAATCAAGATCCGCACGATACTACTCCGCTGTGAACTCTGACCAGAATTACCCATTTTGCAAACCTCCGGCAAGTTCGATGACCAATTCTGCGACTGTGTGGTTGTTGACACTGCTGGCGCCATTCGCTTTACACGGATAAACACTAGCAGTGACCGCCGCCTTGGCTCGGATCACCAGACCTTTCGGGAAAATCATGCTGGACAAAACCTACGACGCTGCTGCGATCGAACCCAGAATTGCTGCAAGATGGGATGAAGCGGATGCCTTTCGTGCGGGTGCCGCTGCCAAACATGGCGAGGACTCGTTTTGCATTGTCATTCCGCCGCCCAATGTCACCGGTTCGCTGCATATGGGCCATGCGCTCAACAACACGCTCCAGGATATCCTGGTTCGTTTCGAGCGCATGCGCGGAAAGGACGTGTTGTGGCAGCCGGGCATGGACCATGCCGGAATTGCAACGCAAATGGTTGTCGAGCGCCAGTTGGCAGAGCGCCAACTGCCTGACCGTCATGCCATGGGACGTGAGAAATTTGTCGAGCGTATCTGGGAATGGAAAGAGGAATCGGGCGGAACCATCTTCAACCAGTTGAAGCGCCTGGGCGCATCCTGTGACTGGTCGCGTGAGCGCTTCACCATGGATGAGGGTTTGAGCGAGGCGGTGCTCGAGGTGTTTGTTCGCCTCTACAAGGAAGGCCTCATCTACAAGGACAAGCGTCTGGTCAACTGGGACCCCAAACTTCTGACGGCGATTTCCGACCTTGAAGTCGAGCAGGTCGAGGTGAAGGGAAATCTGTGGCATTTCCGCTATCCGCTGGAAGATGGCTTGACCTACGAGCATCCCTACAATCTCGATGCCGAGGGGAACCATATTGCGTGGAAGCCATCCGATGGTGAACCGGCAGGCCATGAAACCCGCGACTATCTGGTTGTCGCAACCACACGGCCTGAAACCATGCTGGGTGACAGCGGCGTTGCTGTTCATCCCGATGATCCGCGTTACAAGTCACTCATCGGCAAGCATGTGATCCTGCCGCTGGTCGGGCGCAGAATTCCGATCGTTGCAGATGAATATCCGGATCCGGAAGCCGGCACTGGTGCTGTGAAAATGACGCCAGCGCATGATTTCAACGATTTCGAGGTCGGCAAGCGGCACAATCTGGCAAAGATCAACATCCTGACCGAGCGCGCGGCAATCACGCTGAAGGACAATGATGATTTCCTCGATGGGCTGAAGCAGGAAGGCAAGTTGATCGAGGCCATTGAAACGCTGGACGGAATGGACCGCTTCGAGGCGCGCAAGCACGTCGTCGAAATGATGGACGGCTTGGGCCTGCTCGACAAGATCGAGCCGCATGCGCATCAGGTGCCGCATGGCGGCCAGGGCGGGGTTCCCATCGAGCCTTACCTTACAGACCAGTGGTATGTGGATGCAGCGACCCTTGCCAAACCGGCCATTGCGGCCGTGCGCGAGGGGCGGACGCATTTCGTGCCCAAGACATGGGAAAACACCTATTTCAACTGGATGGAAAACATCCAGCCGTGGTGCGTTTCGCGGCAATTGTGGTGGGGGCACCCAGATTCCTGCATGGTACGGACCTGATGGCACGGTATTTGTCGAGAAGACCGAAGAAGAGGCGCTCGACGAAGCGATCCAGCATTACCTGGCGCTGGAAGGATCCCTGGAAGGCATGGGTTCAGGAAAAGATCGAGGATTTCAAGCCGGGAGAAATCCTGACACGCGACCCTGATGTCCTCGACACATGGTTTTCCTCCGCATTGTGGCCGTTCTCCGCAACTTGGCTGGCCGGAAAAGACGCCGGAGCTTGACCGCTATTACCAGACGGATGTGCTGGTGACTGGGTTTGACATCATCTTCTTCTGGGTTGCCCGGATGATGATGATGGGCCTGCACTTCATGAAGGACGAGGATGGAGAGGCAATAGAGCCGTTCCATACGGTCTATGTCCATGCGCTGGTTCGCGACAAGAACGGCGCCAAGATGTCGAAGTCAAAGGGTAATGTCATCGACCCGCTGGAGCTGATCGGCGAATATGGTGCGGATGCCTTGCGCTTCACACTTGCCATCATGGCAGCGCAAGGCAGGGATGTTAAACTCGATCCCGCCAGGATTGCAGGTTATCGCAATTTTGGTACCAAGCTTTGGAATGCCGCGCGCTTTGGCGAGATGAATGGCGTCAGGAGGGACCCGAAATTTGATCCTTCAAGTGCCCATCTCACCATCAGCCGCTGGATTTTGACCGAGCTGTCACGGACGGTGCATGACGTCACGGTCGCTATCGAACGCTTCCGTTTCAATGATGCTGCAGCGGCTGCCTACAAGTTCGTCTGGAACACCTATTGCGACTGGTATCTGGAACTGCTGAAACCGGTCTTTTCCGGCAATGACGAAGCAGCGAAAGCTGAATCGCAGGCCTGTGCGGCCTTCGTTCTGGAAGAAATCTGCAAGTTGCTGCATCCGTTCATGCCATTCATCACCGAGGAATTGTGGCAGCATACGGCGGGCGAGGGCGAAACGCGTTCGACGCTTCTGTGCCATACGGCATGGCCGATCAGCGACTACAACAATGAGGAAGCTGCGGCCGAGATCAACTGGCTCATCAACCTCGTGTCGGAAATTCGCTCGGTACGTGCGGAGATGAACATCAAGCCCGGCGATATTCTGCCGTTGATGGTGGTGGATGCCAATGAGGTGACCCGCCAGCGCCTCGCCTTGCATGCGCCAGCCATCGAGCGCCTTGCGCGCGTTGACCCAGTTGAACTCGCCAACCAGGCACCCAAGGCTTCTGCCCAGATCGTGATTGGTGAGGCTACAGCTTGCCTGCCACTGGAGGGTGCGATTGATTTCGCAGCGGAACATGCGCGCCTCTCCAAGGAGATGAAGCGGCTGGAAAGCGAGATCAAGCGTCTGGACGGCAAGCTTGGCAATGCAAAATTCGTTGCCAATGCGCCGGAGGAAGTTGTGGCAGAAGAACGCGAAAAGCTTGCGGGCTATCAGGAGCAACTTGATCGTACCAGAACGGCCGCAAGCCGCCTTCAGTAAGCATTCTTGCCGGGCAAATTCAGTTTCAGGACATTGAGATTGACCCGGCAGGCAATTTGCGCAAACCTGTCTGCAATTGTTGCGAATGCCAAACCCTGGGAAACGTGTCAGGAGTGGCGGGTGGCGCAACGAAGGGCGGGGAAAGCAAAAATGTGCAAGTTGCGCGGGTTGGCGGCGGCAAAATGTGTCTCCGCTTCGGTTTTACTGGCAATTTGCTGCGTAAATACCGCCGATGCCGGTGGATATGATACCGGCGAGCGAGACTGGGATTTTCTGTTCCAGCAGGATGGTTTCGCCGTTGAATCCGAGGTCCGCTACATCCATCCCGATCGCAGGTTGACGAATATCAATGGCGTTTTCGGGCCAAGCGTCGATGTCTCCGAGGCGTCTCCCTTCACGATTGGCAGGGCGAGCGCCACGATGAAATTTGGCGACATGCTTCGTTGCATGGGAAGCTATCGTGAGCCATGGGGCGGTCACGCGGAATACGGAAAGAACTGGACCTATACCGGCTCGGCAACCGAGCAGCATTTTTCTTCCGAGGACTACGGCCTGACCTGCGCGGTTTCCATGGCGATGGAAAGGGTCAGATCAGCCTGATCGGCGGTTATTCCTGGCAGAAGATCCGGTATGAACTCGATCAATTCTATGCGGTGGGGCCGGGGATCACCGCCACTACCCGTGTAGAGGATTCCTCCAACGCGTGGCGCCTGGGTCTTGCATATGAAATTCCTGAATATGCGTTGCGCGCCAGCCTGATCTGGAACTCTGCGGTCGATTACGACATGCGAGGCACCGTCATCAATCCGGCCATCCCGTTTGCAGGGCCTGTGGCAGGATCGATAACCATGCCGCAATCGGTTGAGGCGAAGTTTCAGTCCGGCGTGGCGCCGGGATGGTTGGCTTTCGGCGCAGTCAAATGGACCGACTGGAGCGTTGCCGACAACATGCCGCTTTGCTCCATGGCATTGCCGTTTGCCTGCACGCAGCCATTTGCGGTGAGCGGCTTGACGCTTTTGTTCAAGGATAGCTGGACCATTACACTGGGCGCGGCGCATCAGTTTACCGACAAGTTTTCGCTTGCCGGAAGCCTGACCTGGGATCAGGGTGCAACGCAGGGCTTTACCTCGCAGACCGATACCTGGACGGCAGGGCTGACAGCCGTGCTGACACCTGCGAAAGGCGTCGAACTGAAACTCGGTGGCACTGCCGGCATCATGACCAGCGGATCATTGTCAACCATGACCTTGCCCGGCGGCATCCCCAATCCGGTTGGCTACACCGCGAGCTTTGGAAACGACTTCGTCTATTCGCTCAACGGCTCGGCGGTGTTCCGGTTCTAGGGCAAAGGCATCAGTCGGTTGGCGAGCCGACTGCCTTGCGCGGGTCCGGATGAAGCGTCTTGCCCAGAATATGTGAGTCTGTGCCGATGACGTGGCTTGCATCGCCTACAATCAGCGGATCAGGCTCGTGAGCCACCTGCCGATCCTTTCCGGGATAGGGCAGGCTGTCGAGAAATGCAACATGCAATTGAGCCGCGCGCGCTTCTTGTCATCCGACTTGACGACAGTCCAGGGAGCATCTGCCGTGTCGGTATAGAAGAACATGGCTTCCTTGGCCTCGGTATAGTCGTCCCATTTGTCGAGCGATGCCAGGTCAACGGGCGACAGTTTCCATTGTTTCAACGGATCGTTCTGACGCTGTTCAAAACGGCGGCGCTGCTCTTCGCGGCTAACTGAGAACCAGTATTTGAACAGCAGGATTCCGAGCGGGCGAACATGCGCTCCAGTTCCGGTGTTTCGCGCATGAATTCCAGGTAATCGTTCGGGCTGCAAAAACCCATTACCCGTTCGACACCGGCGCGATTGTACCACGACCGGTCAAACATCACGATCTCACCGGCAGATGGGAGATGCTCGATGTATCGCTGGAAATACCACTGCGTTTTCCCGTTCAGTGGGCTTTGCAAGGGCAACAACGCGCGCGCGGTACGTGGATTGAGATGCTCCATGTAGCGCTTGATCGTGCCGCCCTTGCCAGCGGCATCGCGGCCTTCAAACAGGATGACAATGCGTTGGCCGGTTTCCTCCACCCAGCGCTGCACCTTCGAAGTTCGACCTGCAGTTGGCCCTTGTGCCGTTCATAGACCGGGCGGCGCATTTGCGTCTTGTAGGGATAGACCGATTGCTCGAAAGCACTGGCTCGCCCGACTTCCGGCGCTGCCTTTTTCAAGGTGTCAGCACCTGCCTCGCCCAAGGTTTCTGGTGGCTTGTCGACAGCTTCAGACCTGATGGTTCCATTGGCAGGTTTTGTTGCCGGGGCTTTTGCCGGTTTGCCGGATAGATTGGCCATGTTCCCTCCACGTGTTTGCAACGAGATGGATGTTTGACCCTCAATCACGGTCTTGCATTGATTTGGCTCAACCATGCGAGCGATGCGGCATACGCGCTTGATTGCGATTACCCAGCCGCTCATGCCGATTCTTGGAATGTGCCGCCTTCCACCTCACTGATTTTCCTCGATCCTGCCGGTGGAAGCCAACGCATCCAGTTTTGCCGTCAAACTGCCTTCATTGTAGAAATGTTCGTTGAGGCCGATGATGATGGGTGCGCCAGGTGTCGTATCCTGAGAAATTCGTCCACGGCATCGGGTTGTACATGGCCGAAGGAGAATACGCCCACGGCGGCAATCCCGCCATAGGCACCGTCGGGCGCATCCAGTGGCGGCATGTTCAAGTCAGCTTTGAATAGTTTCGAGTAAATATCTGTGTTGAAAGCTTTTTCCAGCATTCCATCAGACAAGTCGCAGCCATCGATGTGGCTGTATCCGGCTTCAGCCAAGGCAATTCCCGAAAGGCCGGTGCCGCATCCGACATCGAGGATGCGCACCGAGATGTCGCTCAGGTGTCGGGCAAGTTCCTCCGCACAGCGGCGTGGTTGCTGATAGCTGTTTTCGGTCAGCTCCTCATCATAGACTTCCGCCCACTGGTCATAATATTTCCGAACCTCCTCTGCCGTTCTGCTGCTATAGGCATTGCCGAGGAAACGCTTCTTGCCGCCGTTTTCCATGATGTCCTCCCAGTTTGCTCCCTGATCATCCACCAAAACGTGACAGAATTGCAACATCGCACTTCGGACTTGTTCCTGCGGTGCCAGACTCAGGCTTGCCAGCATATTTTGCCCAGTTTCGGCCATAAAGCGGCAGCAACACCATTTCGCGCCCGGTTGCTAACCGGATTGAAACCTTAAATGGTTTTGGTTTGTTGATCCGGTCGAAATCGGCAAAAGGCCGATTGGTCAAGCCTTTGCAGATATCGGCCATAGGGCGGCGGGACAGAATTGGGGAATTTCGGGATCAGGTGCAGGGGCCGCAACATTGCTGGCCGCACTTTGGCCGGAAATGGTTCCCAAATGTATGAAATGAAATGATGCTGGCGACGCTGGGCTGGCAGATGGACCGAGAGTAACCGGACGACATGCGCATTGTTGAAAAATTCGCGGTAGTGATGATTGAATGGGGATCCTCGCCGGGTCGCCAACGGGTCCAGCACATGCCTTCGATCCTGCGCAGGTATTTGCCAAGGAAAAGCCGGGTTCGGGTGCGTTTCTTCGCTTCTTCTTCAAGGCCCGCAAGGAGGAGCCTTGAAGAAGAAGCGTTGATGCGACTGAATATGCGGCAGAGAAGGGCGATCATGGTGCGCAGTGGAAGCTGGGCAGGATGTACCGGACGGGCGATGGCGTAAGGTCGACCATGCCGAGGCATTCGCGATCTTCAACAAGATTGTCCAGACCTATACAGAGGCGCGTCCCGGCAGCCTTGACTGGCAGTTGAGTGCCAATGCAATGGTCGCGCTTGGTCGATATTACCTCAAGGGCATGCCCGATGCCGGCATTCCGCGCGATCTGGATCAGGCCCGCATCATGTTCACGACAGCGGCTTCCTATTTCGATCATCCAGATGCGCAATATGAACTTGCGATGCTCTACCTCAATGGCGACAACCCGTCAGGCTATGGTATCCAGGCGGCACGGATGTTGAAATCCGCTGCCGATAACGGTCATGTCGGCGCCGAGGCACAGCTTGGCTATATGCTGTTTGATGGCAGCATCCTGCGTCGCGATCCTGTTCGTGGCCTTTCCATGATGTTCCGTGCACAAAGACGTGCGACCGGTGAGGATGCGAAGTGGATTACCGAGCTGCAGGAAGAGGCGCTTTCGGTTGCCAGCGAGGATGAACGTCGCGCGGCGATCGCAATGGCATCATTGGTTCCGGCGCAGTAAGCGGGCCAGCATTTTGGCATTCTCATGCCTGATCGACGCGCTTTCCCGTTTCATCGATGATCAGCGCACCATCTTCCTTGTACAGCGGTCCGGGCGGCATCTTGTCGAGCAGGTCCAGAACCGTTTCTGACGGACGGCAAAGTCTCACACCCTTCGGACTGCATACTATCGGGCGGTTGACCAGGACCGGATGCGCTGTCATTGCTTCGAGCAATGCTTCATCGCCAATTGCGGGATCGAGCAAGCCAAGATCGGCGGCGGGTGATTTCGTGGTGCGAAGGGCTTCGCGTGCGCTCAGGTCGGCAGCGGCAAACAATGCCAGCAATTGCGGCTTCGTCCATCCGGTTTCCAGATAGTCGATAACCACTGGCTTGTAGCCGGCCGATTCGATGATTGCGAGCAAACTGCGCGAGGTTCCGCATTCGCGGTTGTGGTGGATGACAATGGTCATGCTGCAATATTTCCTCTTTCGGACCTGGATGGTTCCAGTAACCAGGTGAAGATGATCACCGCGATGAGTGAGCCGACAAACTCGGCCGCGATGAAACCGGTACGCTCGCCGGGGCAATTCCGGCAAATGTATCCGAGATTGCCCGACCAATCGCAACGGCGGGATTGGCGAAGGAAGTCGAAGCCGTAAACCAGTAGGCAGCAGTGATATAAAGCCCGACCAGCGAGGGATCGCGGCTTCACGAAATTTCAGACCGCCCAGGATGGTGGCTACCAGCCCGAATGTCGCCACGATCTCAGCAATCCATTGCCCCTGACCACTGCGAACCGTTTGTGACAATTGCACAAGGTCGAGATCGAACATTGCATGGGCGATCACGCTTCCCGATATGGCGCCCAGGATTTGAGCGATCACATATGGCAGGAATTCGCCTGCGGGAAATGTCCGTTTGACGAGAAAGGCGAAGGTTACTGCGGGGTTGAAATGTGCGCCTGAAACGGGGCCTAGTATGGTGATCAGCACCACCAGTATCGCGCCTGTGGAATTGTGTTGCCCAGCAGCGAAACAGCAGTATCGTTGCTCAATCGGTCGGCCATGATGCCGGAACCGACAACCGTTGCCACCAACAGCATTGTACCGATGAATTCCGCCGCCAGACGGCGCTTGAAATCGAAGTTCACTTTGGCGGTTCCCCATTTGGCGATGATGTTTCTCCGATTTCCTTGAGCCGCTTTTGCAAGGCCAGCCGGTCGAGAGACAACAACGGAAGGATTCACGAAAATGGATATCCGGTTTGACAGCATGCGATATGCATCGGCGAATGCGAGGCGACGTTCCGCCTCGGTGCCTTCTGCAATTGCGGGTCGGGCACACCCCAGTGCGCAGTCATCGGTTGACCAGGCCAGACCGGGCGGGATTCAGCTGCGGCATTGTCGCAAACCGTGAAAACGAAATCCATTTCAGGCGCGCCTGCCACGGCAAATTCGTCCCAGTTTTTGGACCTGGCAAAGGAAATGTCGTGATTGAGCTTGCTAAGGAGGTCAAGCGTATAGGGGTGCGGGCTTCCCCTTGGGCTTCGATCCGGCTGAAAATGCCTTGAATCTCCCAACCCCTTCGCGGTTCAAGAATGGCTTCCGCCAGAATCGAACGCGCAGAATTGCCGGTACACAGAAAAAGGACGTTATAGACACGCTCTTCCATCGCAGTTTCCTCCCCTGCCTGAACAATCTTTTCAATTACCGGCTGACACAGCTCCGGACGACCGCCACAACAGTCTTCCATCAGGAAACCCAGCAAACCCTGGACGCCCTCGATATCTGCGAAATAACGGATTGAACGGCCTCACGCATGTTCCTGATCAATCCCGCATTCAACAGGATCGACAGATTTGCCGACATGGTATTCTGACGAACCTCAAGTTTCTCCCAGCTCTCCGGCTGCAAGGCCGTCCGGCCAGCGCGGATCAGCAGTCGAAGGACGTCAAGGCGTGTTTCCTGTCCAAGGGCAGCAAAGGCAGTGAGTGCTTTCAATTTATCCATATATCGAGATTATTCGATATATTTTGCAGAGGCAACGGCCAATTGCCCGATCAATGAAAATAATCAACCGAGGTCAGAAAGCAGAAACTTGCGGATTTCAGGTATGGATGGACTGTAATTTGCTGTCGGGCAGGGCTGGTCCAGAAATTTCCAGCTGGTGTTGTTCAGCACTTTTTCGCAGCGTGCGAGCACCATGCCCTTGCTGGTCTTCAGGCAGGCTGTCTGCCCCTCGACGACGTCGCCGCCGGGCGAGCGGCAGGTGCAATCGCCATTCGGGCCTGCAGCAATGGCAGGAGAGGCGGTCATCATGACAAGAAGCATTGATGCAGCAGGTTTTCGCATCTGTGAATGAGAACGCGAAAACGGGTTTTTGTCAAATCAAGGGCTTCGCCTGGTCAATCACTGCACGAACAGGGTTCTCCAGTTTTCGCGCAAAACGTTTTTCTGCACCTTGCCCATGGTGTTGCGTGGCAGCGCTTCCAGCATGAATATCCGTTTTGGCTGCTTGAAGCGGGCGAGTTTCTCGCTCATTGCCGTCATCAGTTCGTCGGTTGAAACTTCCGCACCTTTCTTCGCCACCACTGCGGCAATGACTGCCTCACCGAAATCGGGATGCGGAACGCCGACAACGGCTGATTCATCCACGCCCGGTTGTTCGTCCAGCAGCAATTCGATCTCCTTAAGGGTAGATGTTGTAGCCGCCGGAAATGATGAGATCCTTGGCTCGACCGACAATCGTCACATAGCCATCCGCGTCGATGGTGGCGATGTCGCCGGTGATGAAATATCCATCGGGCCGGAATTCCTCTGCAGTCTTTTCCGGCATCTTCCAGTAGCCCTTGAAGACATTGGGACCCTTGACTTCCAATACCCCGATTTCACCTGAACCCAGGATATTGCCGTTTTCCGGATCCGCAACACGAACGGAAATGCCGGGCAGGGGGAAGCCGACCGTTCCGGCCCGGCGTTCCCCGTCATACGGGTTGGACGTGTTCATGTTGGTTTCTGTCATGCCGTAGCGTTCGAGAATGCGATGGCCGGTGCGGTTTTCAAACTCGATATGGGTTTCAGCAAGCAGGGGTGCCGACCCAGAGACGAACAGGCGCATATGGGCGACGGCATCCCTTGTGAGGCGATCATCCGAAAGCAGTCTCGTATAGAAGGTTGGAACCCCCATCATGGTGGTGGCGCGCGGCATGAACGAACATCAGATCGAGCTCAAGGCCGGGCAGGAAGATCATCGCGCCGCCTGCAAGCAGCATCACATTGGTCGCCACGAGCAATCCATGCGTATGGAAGATCGGAAGGGCATGCAGCAACACATCCGTGGAAGTGAAGCGCCAATAGTCGACGAGTGCTACCGAATTCGACAACAGATTGTCATGCGTGAGCATTGCCCCTTGGAACGCCCGGTGGTGCCAGATGTGTAGAGGAATGCCGCGAGATCATCGCCCGTGCGGTCAACGGGCTCAAAGCTGTCGGATTGGCTGGAGGCAAGGTCAGCAAAGCTGCCGGTACCGTCGCCATCGAGTGTCATCAGGGTAGCGTTGGCCTTTGCAGCGACCGGTTCAAGTGCTGAAAATGCCGATGTGTCACAGAGCAGCAATTTTGCTTCTGCATCAGACACGAAATATTCGACCTCACTTGCCGTATAGGCGGTGTTGAGTGGCAGGAAGACAGCACCTGCCGCAACGCAGGCCGCATAGACTGCAAGAGCCTGTGGCGATTTACGGATCTGTACGGCAACGCGATCGCCCGTTCTTACGTCAGCATGGCGCAGCGCATTGGCATATCGGGCTGAAAGCTGCAGAAATTGGGCATGGCTTGTCTCAGTGCCGTCGGGACTGATCAGGAAGGTCTTGTTGCTGCCGGCATGGGGGGCAAACAGGCGGTCATGGAGATGATTTGGCATGATTTCTACGTCACCGGTTTCTTGTTGATCGGATCAATCGGTCCGCTGGGGAAGCCAACGGCGTCCTCCACAGCCCGTGCTACCTGCAGCAATCTGGCTTCGCCGCGCGGTGGTCCGATCAGTTGAATGCCGACAGGCATGCCGGAAGCTGTAAAGCCAACCGGCATGGCAATGGCTGGAAGGGCGGTGGTGGTAGCCAGAAACGAAAAGCGTAGCCAGTCCACGTAATCGGGTACCGGAACACCGTCTACCGTCAACGGATATTCATCCTCGACCATTCCAGGTTCAAGCCCCACAACCGGGATCGCCAGCACATCATGGCCTTCGAGGAATGTCCGCATGGCGTGATAGAGCACCGTGCGTTGACGCAGCGCATCGTAGATATCCGAAGTTTTCAGGTTGCGGCCAAAATTGGTGTTCTCGCGCAGGGTTTTCTTGAACTTTGCCTGAACTGCGTCGGGGAGATAGGCATTGATCGATCCGTAATGGATACCGCGCAACGCGACATAGGTGTCGTAAAGCCCGGGCAATTGCGGGCAGGCTTCCTCGACCTCTCCACCGGCCCTGGCCGTCTTTTCCATGGCATTGGCGAGAACCGAGCGCATCTCACTTTCCACTGGCGCGAACCCGTTCTGGTCGGGCGAAAAGGCGATGCGAACTTTCTGATCAGCGCGTTTGATCTCTTCCTGAAACGAGATGGCCGGAGCCTCCAGCGAAATCGGCTGGCGCGGGTCAAATCCGCTCATGGCATCGAGAAAGAGGGCAATATCAGCCACGTCCCTTGCCATCGGGCCTGAAAGCCCCTCCGTGGAAAAGGCAGTAGCGGCCGGACCACCGCCGCAGCGCCCGGGGCTTGGACGCATGCCAACCACGCCGCAATAGGCGGCTGGTGTTCGCAGCGATCCAGCCAGGTCCGAACCTTGTGACAGCCATACTTCGCCGGTGGCGAGTGACGCAGCTGCACCCCCGGATGATCCCCCGGCATTCTTGCGGGTATCCCATGGATTGCGGGTATGGCCGAACACTTCGTTGAAGGTGTTGCCGCCTGCACCGAATTCGGGCGTATTGGTCTTGCCCACCACAACACCGCCACGTGCCTCCAGCCTTTCGACCAGCGGATCGGTTTCGTCCGGAACGAAATCCTTCAGTTCCACATTGCCGAAAGTGCAACGCATGCCGCTGACCGGTGTCAGGTCCTTGATGGCGATTGGCAATCCTGCAAGCCATCCGGCCTCATTGCCATTGATCCTTTCATCCCGCGCCAGATTGTCCAACGCCTTGCGGGCACGCTCGGGCGAGGTGATGACGGTTGCATTGACCGATGGCTCGACGCTGGCGATCCGGCAAAGGCAGCGTCGAGCATTTCGGCCGGGGAGACCTCGCGTCTCTTCAAGAGGGCGACGGCATCGCGGGCCGATAACGCGCAAAGGTCCGGGCCGGTAAATTGGGGTCTTTCCTGCGACATGCAATGCCTTTCATTTCGGTTCGAACCGGCCTGGCGAAGGGCCGACTTTCGCTGGCCACAATGCCTTGTAGTCGAGATTGTCGGCAACCCGGTATTTTTGTCATGCTGCCAGTCCGGCATTGTCGCGGTGACAGCCATTCAAGCCTTGCAGTGTGTTGTCCCATCCCGCAAGATCACATTGAAGCAGAAATATGCAATCGCAGCAGGAAGAGGCATGAGCATGAACGAGATTTGTACCTGGTCAGCGATTGAAACCCGGGACAAGATCGACAAGCGTCAGGTCAGCGTGCTGGAGGTTGCAACCGCACATCTCGCCCATGCCGATGCCATCAATGCGCAAATCAATGCATTGCCGGAGATCTTGCACGAAGAGGCGTTGGCTACTGCTGTTGCCCTGGACAATCTGCCAAGCGATGCGCCAGATCGCGACAAGCCGCTTTTCGGCCTGCCTGTGACCACCAAGATCAATGTCGACCAAAAGGGAACGGTCAATTCGAACGGATTGGCGGTGCTGGCCGGCAATATTGCCCAGGAGGACAGTCCGCTGGTTCGCAACATGCGCGATGACGGTGCTGTCTTGTTCGGGCGCACCAATACCCCGGAATTCTCCTTGCGCTGGTTCACGTCAAATCCGCTCAATGGCGTTACCCGGAATATCTGGAATGCTGCGATTACACCCGGCGGGTCCAGTGGTGGCGCCGCATCCTCGGTGGCGGCCGGGGTCGGGGTTATCGCACATGGCAATGACCTCGGTGGCTCGCTGCGCTATCCGGCATATTGCTGCGGGGTTGCTTCAATCCGGCCATCCATGGGCAGGGTGCCTGCCTTCAATCCGTCGGGCAAGGCGGTGCGGCCGCCGATGACGCAGCAAATGTCGGTGCAGGGACCGATAGCACGTTCAATTGGCGATGTTCGCCTGGGACTGGCTAGCATGGCGCGCCGTGATGCGCGTGACCCATTGTGGCAATGCGCGCCATCCAGCGGCATCAACCGCGGTGGCAGGAAATTGCGGATCGGCTATTGCGTCGATGCCTTTGGTGACAGCGACGATCCGCAGGTTCACAAGGCCGTGGAACTGGCGGTTGCCGGACTGCGCGCTGCCGGGCATGAACTGGTCGAGGCTGTGCCGCCGGAAATGGAACTTGCGGCGGAAACCTGGGGCTTGTTGCTGAGTACGGAAACCGAACTCCTTTCGGGCGAGGCAATGCGCCAGATTGGCTCGAAGGGGGTTGTGAGTTTGTTCGAGGCGATGAAGGCTTTCTATGGCACGACCGATCTGAAGGGCTTTTTGGTGGCGATGCTGGAACGGATGCGGCTGCAGGCTGAATGGTCAAGGCATTTCGAACTGGTCGATCTGGTCCTGATGCCCACCTCCGGCGCGCTGCCATTTGACAATGATGCCGATTTCAACAGTCCGGCAGAGATGCCGGCGACGCTGCGCGCGCAAAATATCTCTATGTCATCAACATGCTTGGGTTGCCATCTGTCGCGGTGCCCACGCATGTCGCGAATCCAGAAACGGATCCGCGTCCTGTCGGTGTGCAATTGGTGGGGCCGATGAACGACGACGCCCTGTGCCTGGACGTCGCCGAATCTGTGGAGCGGGAAATTGGCAGGCCGATAACCGGTCTCAGGCTGCCATAGCCGGAATCCGGCGCCGAGCCGGCTTCTTCCGTCCGATTGCAGCGGCTTCGATGAAGTCGACCATCCAGCCGGCGAATTTTACACCGTCAGCGCCATCGCGGACTGACAAGCGGGCTTTTCCAGCACTTGCCCGTTCATGTCGTCGGCAACGTAATCCAGCAGGCCATCAACATAATCCGGTGTCATTTCCGGATGATGCTGGGTTGCCAGAACATGATTGCCGATGGCGAACGCGCTGACCGGGGCAATAGGATCGTTGCCAAGCACGATTGCGCCTTCGGGCAATTCGACGACCTGCTCGTTATGGGCGCAATAGAGCCGAAGTTGGGGGTGTTTCTCGTTCATCCAGTCAAGATGGCGCTCGAAGGTGGTCGTGGTCACGCCAAGACCCCATCCACCGGGATTTCTTGCAACACGGCCGCCAAGCGCTGTCGCAATTGCCTGATGGCCGAAACAGGCCCCAATCAGCGGCATCTTGCGGGCGTGAGCCGTGCGGATCAGGTCGAAAAGCCGCGGTATCCACGGCCTGTCATCGTGCACGGATGCCGGGCTGCCGGTGATGACGATTGCATCATAGCGGCTGATATCGGCAGGAAAAATTCCGTCCTTCACGGGATAGACCGTGTAGGACCAGTTGGGCCTCAGTGGCCTCAAAAGGTTCGCGAATTTTTCCCCGTCATTGGGAAAGCTGTGGGTGAATGCCGAGTCGTCAACGTCGGTCAGCAGGATTGCGATTTTCATGGCAACTCCCGATGGCTTTGGCGCAGTTAAGTGCGTTGCGGCTTTTTGGAAAAATACCGGGACTACCACCCGGCCGGCTATCAGCGTTCGGCTTCGAGAGCTTCAATCTGTAGCTCGAAACCGTGCGTTATATGGTCCACAATCGCTTCCATTGCAAGAGTGGGATTTCCGGTTTCAATTGCGTCCGCAAGACGCAGGTGATCGCCCAGTGATTTGGCCAGATCAATCTTGTCGATTGCGGCAAACAGGTTGTAGGAAATGCCGCGATTCCAGATATTGTCGAACATTTCCAGCAGGTAACGATTGCCCGCCAGTTCAACCATGGTGCGGTGAATCTTGCGATTGGCGTTGAAATAGGCTGCCACCGAAGGGGAAGCGATGTTCTCCTCGGTCTCGATCACCTGGCGCAATTGGGCATTCTTTTCAGCGTCATTGAGAGAAGCGAGTATGCGAACAGCCTGGCCCTCGATTGCGGCACGCGCCTGATAGAGTTCGCGCACTTCCTCGCGTGACATTCGATACAGCGAAAAACCGCCCTTGGAAGAGGAAACGACAATGCCATCCTGTTCCAGGCGCAGCAGCGCTTCGCGCACCGGTGTTCTGCTGATCTGCAATTGTTCAGCCAGTTTTTCCTGAACCAGTTGCTCGTCCTCGGTTATGACACCGGAACGAATGGCCTCCAGAAGCTGGGTGTAGGCAATGTCAGCAAGCCGCTGACGCTCCACGGTGATGGTCTTCAATGCCATTCAGTCAAACCTTTATGCGAGTTCTGTACATTGTATACCGTATCCTGAAAACAGTGAAAACCGGATAAATCGTCGCGAAGCCGCTTGCGTTCCTCGTGGATACTGAATACTGTATACACAAGCATGTCAGGGAGGCTTCTATGTGTGGAATAGCTGGCAGAATCTTGAATTCGGCAGGGCGGGTCGGGAATGACCTTGTTGAGTTGATGGATGCCCAGGAGCATCGTGGTGCGGATAGTACCGGCTTTGCCGTTTATGGCATACCGCGTGATACCGGCTATGTGTTGCGTGGCATGGGCTTTGACAAGTCGCGCCTCGGCAAGGACATGGACGAGTTCCAGGAAATCCTGAAGGCCCATGGTTCCGACTTCAGCGAGGATCCGAGTTTTGTGGTTGATGACCATGCGCATTATTCGGCGCGCATCATCATCAATGACCCCAAGGATATTGCGCGCTGGATCCGCGATGCGGATCAGATTTGCGGAAATTTCGAGGTGCAGTCCTGCGGACGTTCGCTGGAAATCATCAAGGACATTGGCGGATCTACAGCTGTTGCCGACAAGCATGGCGTACGTGACATGATCGGGACGCATGGCCTTGGTCATGCGCGACTGGCGACGGAAAGCTCGGTGCTGCCCAATGCCAGCCATCCGTTCTGGGCACGTCCTTTCCCCGATGTTGCCATCGTGCACAATGGCCAGATCACCGATTATTACACATGGCGAGACCGGTTGCGGCGCAAGGGCTACCGTTTCCTCACCGAAAACGACAGTGAACTGATTGCGGTATGGGTATCTGACCAGATAGCGAGCGGATTGTCGCCAATCGCCGCGCTCAAGAAATCGATCACCTCAATCGACGGCGTGTTCACCTTCATGATCGCCGATCAGGACGGCATCGGTTTCGCCAAGGACCGCTTTGCAATGAAGCCGCTGGTCGTCATCGAGGAAAATGGCGAAATGGCTGCGGCCACCGAAGAGCAGGCCGTGCGGCGGATCTATGCCGGCGAAAGCGATGTCATCAATCATGACGGGCCGTCGCTGACCGGCATCTGGGGCGTTGGCAACAGGAGCCTTGCGGCATGAGCGAAGTTGTCATCGAGGCGGGCAAACGCCACATCAAGGAAATCAACGAGGACATTCAGGCTGCCTGTGCTGCCGGTCACAAGGTGATCGTTCGCAATACGCTGTCGCGGCACAATCTAGGCGTTGGCCTTCCGGCAAATGCCAACGTGCATTTCGAAGGCAGTGTCGGCTATTATTGCGGTGGCCTCAATGTTGGTGCGACTGTCACTGTCGAACGCAATGCCGGATGGGCGGTGGGCGAGGGCATGCGCAACGGCCATATCACGGTTGGCGGCTATGCCGGCATGAGTGTGGGCGCTGCCATGATCAGCGGCACCATCCATGTAAAGGGTGATTCAGGACCGCGCTGCGGCGTGGCAATGAAGGGCGGCAATATCGTTGTCGAAGGTCGTATCGGCTACCAGTCGGGCTTCATGGCACATTCGGGCAAGATCATTGCGATTGGCGGTGCGGGTCATTCCTTGCGCCGATGCCCTGTGGCAGGGCGAGGTGTGGGTGGCGGGTCCCGTCGACAGCCTTGGCGTTGACGTAAAGGTGGTCGAGCCGACCGCAGAAGAAGTGGCCGAAGTGGATGCCATCCTTGAGCCGCTCGGACTGGTCGATTCCTCACGTAACTGGCGCAAGATGATCTCTGGTCAGCGCCTCTGGTATTTTGAAAGCCGGGATGCAAGCGCATGGCCGATGATCTGAACACTCCATATGAATATCCATTCGAACAGCCTTCCGAGGATGCCGTTCGGTTCCGTGATGGTTCCATCCAGTGGACGCCTGGCCGGTGTGCCGTCATCCTATGACGAGGGTGGATCGACACGCTGGACGCCGGAAGCGATTTCGGAAGTTCATGGCGCTGGCACAGCTTGGTCGCTACCAGGTGCGTGGCTTCAACACCTTCAACAAGCGGATGCCGACCTTTGACGATCTGACATTCGTTCCGGCATCCATGACCCGGTTGCCACTCGAAGGCTATCGCGAGAACTGCGATACCACCACGATACTGGGTGGCGGGCGCGGGCTGGTCGAAAATCCGGTCCATCTCAAGATCCTGATCTACATCGCGTCGATGTCGTTTGGCGCTTTGTCGGCTTCGGCAAAGGCAGGACTGGGATTTGGTGCATCGAAAGTTGGTACCATGACCTGCACGGGCGAGGGTGGCATGCTCGAGGAAGAGCGTGCCGCATCCAACATCCTGCTCTACCAGATGTCACCGGCACGCTATGGCGTTGATCTTGACCATATCCGTCGCGCCAACGCGCTTGAGATCGTGGTCGGGCAGGGGGCGAAGCCCGGTACGGGCGGCCTGCTTCTCGGCATGAAGGTGAGCGAACGCGTTTCGCGCATGCGTACACTGCCGCAAGGCGTCGACCAGCGTTCGACCATTCGCCATCCCGATTTCCTCGGCGCAGATGACCTTGCCGTCAAGATCGAGGAATTGCGCATAGCCACCAATTACAAGGTGCCGATCTTCATCAAGATGGGCGCAACCCGCCCGCGCTATGACGTGGCGATTGCCGCGAAGGCAGGAGCCGATGTCATCGTCGTTGATGGTGCGGAAGGCGGCACAGGTGCATCGCCGGAACTGCTGTTGAACCATACCGGCATTCCCACGATCAGCGCCATTCGCGCGGCGCGTGAATCGCTGGATGAATGCGGCATGACCGGAAAGGTAAGTCTGGTGGCTGCGGGCGGTATACGCTCGGGTGTTGACGCTGCCAAGGCGCTGGCGCTGGGTGCTGACGCGGTGATGATCGGCAATGCCGCGATGATGGCGCTCGGCTGCAATTCGCCACGCTATCTCGAGGACTATCAGAAGCTGGGACATCGCCAGGCGCTTGCCATCACTGCCATACCGGGCGCTGCCCGGTCGGGGTTGCGACACAGGACGCGGAACTTGAAAAGCGGATGGATCCGCATGCAGGCGCCGAGCGTGTTGCGCGCTATCTCACAGCGATGACCATGGAAATCACCGCGCTTGCGAAAGCCTGTGGAAAATCCTCGGTGCACAATCTGGAAACCGAGGATCTGCGCGCCATGTCGTTTGAAGCTTCTGCCTTTACCGGTGTAAAGATGGCTGGAATCGACAAGGCCTTCAGCTGGTAGGAAACATGCGCATCGCAGTACTGGATTGTTGCTGCCCCAACCCCGAGGAACTTTCGCAGTTCGCATCGGTGGGGACCTGATCATCGACTGGCTGCAGCCGCATATGGAGGGCGCAGACATTGTGCGGATCGATGCATGGGGCGGTGAAGCGCTGCCTGCTGCCGATGGCTATGACGCGTTCATCGTTTCGGGGTCCGAACTGGGTGTCTATGACGAAACGAACTGGATGCCACCGGTTCGCCAGCTGTTGCTCGACATCCGTGATGCCCGTCGGCCAGTATTCGGCATCTGTTTCGGACATCAGTTGATGGCCGACACTTATGGCGGCAAGGCTGAAAAGATCAATGCTACCTATGCTGCAGGCTCGCGCCGTTTCCAGCAGGCAGGCAATTTGCCGGACGGGTCGGGCGGTGAGCAATTCGATGCCTATGTCCTGCATGGCGATCAGGTGACAAGTGTTCCTCCCGGGGCAAAGGTGACGTGCGCAGCGGGGCATTGCTCCGTTGGCGCGCTCGCCTATGATTTCCCGGCAATGTCCGTGCAATTTCATCCCGAATATGAGCGCGCCTATGTGGAAGCCGTCATCGATCTGATGGACGGTGACCAACTCAGGGGAAAAGAGGTTGCAGATTCGCACAAGTCGCTTGAAGCGGCAAAGGTCGCGCGTGATCTTTATGCCCGCGAAGTGGCGCAATTCCTGCGCGAAGGTGTCTCGGGCCGCGAATTTGTCGAACGCTCGCGTCCCTGATTGATCCTGATCAATGCTACTGGAGTGAATTCGCTGTCTGCTGCCTTGATCATCATGATGGAGGTGGGCATGAGCACGATTGTCGAAAAAATCCGGTCCTGGGCGCGCAAGCAAAGCGACCTGGAATATATTGCCAAACAGGGTGGCTTCTTTGCAGGCGATACCGGTGTAACCGTTGATGATGCAAGGCGCATGGTCAATGGCCGCGCAGACACGCGCGAACGGATGCTGGACATGGCTGGCCGCTTTGGCGTTACCGCGCAGCAGATTGATGCGGATCGCGGTGCCGCGAGCGAGATTTCACTTGCTTGCGCAGAATGCGGCAATGAACGGACATGCCGCAAAGTACTCTCTGGTCACGCGGACACCGACCCGCACGAATTTTGCCCTAACGCCGCGCGCTACGATGAAATGGCGGCAGGCTCGCGCTGAAAATCCACAGCAAAAGGCAGGCCAATCGGTCTGCCATTTCGCCGAATTGCCCAGTCAGCGACCGGAGGGGCTTTCCTTCGGCGAGAGCTTCTTGCGACCGGCAATCTTGAACCGGTCCGCCGTGCCGTAATCGCGCACGCCGACACCCGCAACGAAATCCCCGAACACCGGACCATGCTTGTAGAGGTGGCCGGAGCAACCGCCAGCAAGAAGCACGTTCTTGTGAACCGGATGCCAATCGACAATGAAATGCGTGTCCGGGGTGAGGGCGATCTGGTTGAATTTTGAATCAACCACCTGCTGGCCAACCAGGCCCGGAAGGCGACGACGAATATAGCTGCGGGTGCGGTTGAGTGTTTCGCGACGAATGAGGCGCTCGTCCTTGTCGAGATCTATCGTGTCGGGAATAACCACAGCTGCCTTTACGCCTGATCCTTCGCAGGACGGTATTCCGAACGAGCCTTGTCCATGATCGATCCAGCACGGCATGTTGTCATGATCGAATGCGGTGCTGCCATCAGGGGTCGAGGTGTAAAGCACGTTGACGCCGACAACCCGGGAAATCGGCTTGATCGTGCGGGGATACATTTCTCCCATCCAGGGACCGGTGGCGACTACCACCAGATCTGCTTCAAGCGGCTTGCCATTCAGCATCAATCTTTCGTTTTCGTCAGTCACGACATGGCCGCGATCCACCACGCCTCCAGCCTTCCTGAAAAGATCGACAGCAGCAAGAACACCGCGATGCGCCATCACCATCCCGGCTTCCGGTTCATAGAGTGCATAGGAAATGCCGGTTGGATCGAATTGCGGGAAGCGAACTGCAATCTCGTCAGGTGAGAAGCGGTAGAAGGGAACACCCATCCGGGTGAATGTCTCTGCCGTGGCATCTTCCCAGTCGCAATGACCGGCGGTAGCCAATATCAGCGCGCCACACTGGTAATAGAGTTTCTGGCCTGTTTCGGCCTGCAGTTCCATCCAGCGCAAGATCGATCTGCGTGCCCAGCGGGTGTAGAATTCATCCCTTCCATGGATAGCCCGGATGACCCGGTTGTAGTCGGTTGAAGAGGCGCGCGAATGGCCCGGTTCCCACCGATCAATCAGCCGTGTCCGCACGCCGCGTCGCGCAAGATGAAGGGCGGTCATTGAGCCGGCGATGCCTGCGCCCACAACGATGGCTTCGTATTTCAAAGTTGAATACCCCTCTTGCAAATAGCGCGTGATCTGCATACTGTATTCAGAATACAGCCAGTCTTCAAGTGCTGAGAGGGAGGAGATTGAGAATGGCCGGCAAGCAGTACAAGCTTCCAGATGGAACCCATACAGTCGTCTTGGGTATTGGCGATCTCAACGGAATGATGCGCGGCAAACGCATACCGTCAACACATTGGAAGGCTACCTGCGAAAGCGGCAATGCGCTGTCGATTGCGCTGTTTGCAATCGACATGACAAGCGATGTCTGGGAAACGCCCTATGTCAATTTCGGCATTGGCTATCCGGACATGCACATGTTCCCGATCATGGAGCCGGTGTCGCTGCCCGGGAGCCGGGCGTGGCAATGTGCGCCGGCAGGGCGGAGGGTATGGATCACAAGCCCATTCCGATCGATCCGCGCAATGCGCTTGTCCGCCAGGTGGAGCGTGCCAGCAAGATGGGCTACACTGTCAAGGTCGGCACCGAGCTCGAATTCTATCTTCTCGACCCGGAAACACGACGTCCGCGCGACAGCGATATCCAGGTCTATTCGCTCGTACGTGCTGCCGAAATGGAGCATGTGCTGGGAGCGATACGGCAGCAGATCAACGAAGCTGGCATTCCGATAGAACAATCCAATCCCGAATATGCGCCAGGCCAGGTGGAGGTGAACATTCGCTATGACGAGGCGCTGACAGGCGCTGACCGCGTGGTGATGTTCCGCTCGCTCGTCAAGCAACTGGCGAGCGCCCACGGTTATCTCGCAACCTTCATGCCAAAGCCGTTCATCGATCTGTCGGGCAGCGGCTTCCACTGCCATTATTCGCTTTGGAAAGACGGCAAGAATGCCTTCGCCGAAAATGGCAAGCTGAACCAGACCGGCAGGCATTTCGTGGCGGGCCTGCAAAAACGCATGGGGGAAGCAGCCCTTGTGGTTCGGCAACGCCAAATGGCTTCCGCCGTCGCCAGCCCTATACATTCTGCCCGATCAACAACAGCTGGGGCCCCGACAACCGCACGGTCGGCATTCGCATCATCGAAGGCAATGACAATGCGGTGCGGGCTGAAAAGCGTGATGCCGGCGCGGATGCCAACCCCTATCTGCTGCTGGCAACCGACATTGCTGCCGGACTTGATGGCATTGAACAGGGCATGCAGCCCAGTGAAATGTGCACCGGCAATGCCTATGAAGAGGCAGATGCGCAGCCCATTCCAACCGATATCCATGATGCCATTGCCCAGGCCCGCGCCTCGCAATTCATGAAGGATGTTCTGGGGCCGGACATGCATGAGATCTATGTTCAGCAGTCTGAACGGGAAGCCGGCTTCTTTGCCAACCAGGTAACCCAGGTCGAGACCGACCGCTATATCGGGAATTTCTGATCATGAAGATCGCCCGGATCACCGGCAGTGTGACAGCAACCCAAAAGGATCCCAAGCTTTCCGGGCTCACGCTTCTGGTTGGCGATATCGAGGACGGTTCGGGCAATGTGCTTGAGAAATCAGCTGTCATGGCGGACGCGTGTTCAGCCGGGGCCGGAGAATATGTTCTGGTCGTGTCGGGGTCATCCGCGCGCATTCCGGCAAAGACTGCCGGACTGCCTGTCGATCTCGTTGCGATCGCCATCATAGACCACATCGACATCAGGGCAGAAGCAGCCCCCTCATCGACTTCCAGCAGAAGGAAAAACTGAAATGGCTAAACCCGTAAGCGGCCAGATGGCCCTTGGCATGATTGAAACCCGCGGCCTGGTGGCGGCAATCGAGGCGGCTGACGCGATGGTAAAGGCGGCAAGCGTCACGATCATTTCCCAAACCAAGGCAGGTGGCGGACTGGTTTCCACGCTCGTGCGCGGCGAAGTCGGAGCAGTGAAAGCCGCAACGGATGCAGGCTCTGTTGCCGCGAACAAGATCGGTGAGGTGGTTGCGGTCCATGTGATTGCGCGGCCCCATGACGAGCTGGAATCCATTATCTCGGCCTTGGGCGGCGGCTCAGCCGAATAATTCGACGACCGGCGTCTTGCACGCCGCGACGATGAAGGAAGCGGGGCAATCCGGCTGTGGCTTTGCAGTCCGGATTGATCCTCCCAGCAACGGGTCCGTGCCTCATGAGTGGTACTGCGTTTGAAGAGTTTGCCGAAGCTGTGGCGTCGCAAAAGCGCGCGCCATTACCAGGGTCTGCAGTGGAATACACACGCATTGCTGTGCTTGGCGGTGGCAGCGACGCACAATTGCTGTCGGCAATCTGCCTGTCGGAAGGTGCGCAGGTAACGCTGTTTTCGGCCTATGGTCGCGAGCTTGAACAGTTGCGCGGGAAGCGGTGTGACGATCCGCGGGGCAGGGCCGGTTGGCACCTACCAGGTGGATCGTGAAGGGACACCTTCCATCCGTACCACGGGAGAGCTCGATCAGGCGGTTGGTCAGGCCGAGGTCATCTTCCACAGGCCCTGTTCACAAGCAGCGCACCTATGCCATGGTTCTTGCCGAACATCTCAAGGACGGGCAGGTGGTTGTGGTGGCCCTGGTCGTTCGCTCGAGCTGCAGAAGCTGCCCGGATGCTTCGCGTTGGTGGCTGCACAGCCGACATCACAATCGTCGAAGTGCAGGGCCTGCCATACTGGACCAGCAGGCGCGGCGCTGCGCTGGAGTTGCAAGCTGTGGCTCCGGTAGCCGGCCACCCTGCCAGCGGGTCGAGATGCCTGTCTTGCCGGTTTGAAGAAATTCCTGCCCAATCTGGCTCCGCTCACCAGCACTATTCATAGTGGCTTCCACGATGGTTCGGGCCTTGTTGAAGTTCCGGCATTGCTGCTCGGCGGTATCGTGGCCGCCACGGCGGTCCGTCGGTCCCGCAAGGTGGAGTGCCGCTGGAAGAAAACAGAAGCTTTCGCGCGCTGATCGGGCCGGGTCAGACAGCGGTCATTGCACGGCTTGCTGCCGAGCGGAGGCGGTTGCCTCGGCGGTTTGGCGTTCGTGACCTGCCGGATGATGAAAGCTGATAGAAGACATGCCGGCAGTGACCGCGGCGATGGCCGAAGAGCTGTCCCAAGTGCTGAACAGGCTGCCGCAATCTTGCGTTGCGCGACTATCGGATCGCTGGCGCCGCTGGCATCGGCGGGGCGGGTTGCAGGTATCGAGACACCGGCAACGACCGCGATGATCACGCTTGCCTCCAGGTTTGCCTCCCGCGCAGACGTGGAACTGGCTGGACGAGGCTTGACGCCATTGGCGTCAATGCCAGCAACATTGATGAAGCACGACGCATACTGGATGCGATAGCAGGGGCGCGCCGTCATGGATAATGACCTGAAATCAATCGCCGCTGCCTGCCGCTGTGCCGAAACGGCATTCGAGGCCTATCGCCAGTTTCGGGAACTCGACCCGGCGCAGATAGACGCGATAGTGGATGCCATGGCACGATAAGCGATTGAGCCTGAGGCGAAGTGTCGGCGAATTGGCGGTCGAGGAAACCGGCTATGGCAATGTCAGCGGACAACGGGTCAAGAACCTGTTCAATGCGCTTGGTCGCGGACTACTTGCGCACGGTTACAACGCTTGGCGTGCTGTGGCGGGACGATGCCGCGAAGATGCTGCCATTGGCGAACCGATTGGGCGTGGTTGCGGCGCTGGTGCCGGTTACCAATCCCACCTCGACGATCATCTACAAGGTATTGTCTGCGGTAAAGGCGGGGAATGCGATTGCGTGCGTACCCGCATCCGCGTGGTGTGCGCTGTGGCATCGAGACCGTGAGGATCATGGCAGAATGCGCCGAGCAGATGGGCGCGCCGAAGGGTCTGATCCAGTGTCTTTAATTCATGTGACTATCCGGTGGTACGGCGGAATCTCGATGAAGCATCGCCGTACATCGGTGGTGATGGCGACAGGCGGGCCGGGCATGGTGCGCAGCCTATTCTTCAGGCAAGCCGACGCCGCCGTGGGCAGGCAATGTGCCGTGCTATGTGCACGCCTCGAAGGCCGGCGAGATCGGCGAAGTGGCGGAACAGATCGTTACTTCCAAGAGTTTTGATTACGGCACGGCGTGTGTTTCGGAGCAGGGCGGTGATTGCTGACGCAAAGATCGCGCGGGAATTGCGCCACGAGCTGAAACTGCGTGGTGCCTATTTACACTCAGGAGGCTGATCGGTCGCCAAGGTGATCTTCCTGCGCAAGCAATCGATGGACCCGGAGAATGTGGGCCAGTCGCCCGAAGCATTGTCAAGAAAAGCGGGATTTTCGATTCCGCCGCGCACACGCTGCCTGGTGTCGGAAGAAACTGAAATCGGCTGGCAGCGTCCACTTTCCGCCGAAAAGCTAAATCCGGTCCTCGCCTTTACGAAGCCCGTGACACTGCTCACGGCATCGAGCTTTCCAATGCGATTGCCCGCTTCGAGGGCTGGGGGCATTCTGCGTCATCCACAGTGACGATCCACAAGCGGTGGCGCGCTATTCCGGCATTCCTGTTGGCCGGGTTCTGGTCAACACCCCTGCCATCATGGGTGGCATGGGGTATTCGACCGTGTTGGAACCGAGTTTCATGCTTGGCACGGGCACTCTGGTCAGGGTCGATAACCTCCGACAACGTGACTGCGCTCCATCTCATCAACATCAAGCGTGTTGCCTATGAAAACCGTCCCCTGCGGGACATTTACGCTGACTATGGAGAATGACATTGGCCTCTGGTATCACCATTCGTGCCCTGATGCAGATCGACAACTTGCAGCCTAAATTTTGCTGCATAAGCAATTGCGCGACGGTGCAGGGGTCGATCCCGCTCTCTGGTGACACCGTGCTCATCGGTGAGCTAGCCCCGGGCAATGGCGTTTTCTAAGCTGATAGACAAGGCGCTGAAGGCGAGTGCCGTTGAAGCGACTTCGCAGATTGTCGAGCGGGAATTCGGCTTTTTCATCCTGCGTTCGCCATCGAATGCCGAAGTGAGCGCAGCGCGCGAAGCTATCCTCTCGGAACTCGGCGCATCGCTGAGTGACCGCACCAAAGCCGACAGTAGCCTCCAATTCAGATCATCACCTCGGTGGAACCTTACCATGCACAACTGCTCAAATAAGTGGCGCAAGGGCTCCATGCTGGTTCCGGGTCAGACAGCTCTGCATTCGAAGTGTCGCCTGCGGCCTATATCTCGATTGCTGCCAATGAGGCGGAAAAATCAGCCGAGATCGACATTGTCGAAGTGCGGGCGGTTGGCCGGTTCGGGCGGTTGTTCATCTCCGGCAGCGAAAACTTCGTGGCAGCTGCCATGGAAGCTGCGACCAAGGCAATTGAAGCGGTTGACGGAAAACCTGAAAGATGAGCAAGGGCCGACGCGTCATTGGTTCTGAACACATAGAAGCGGTGCGGCGCTCCGGCAGGAATGTGCTGGAAATCATGCCTGGAGACATCGTGACTGACCTGGCACGCGAGGCAGCGCATCGGCTCGACATCCGCTTGCTGGACGGACCGCTTGAGCGGATCGCAGTTGCGCCCGTAAGCGGCGCGAAATCAATGAATCGCGCGCTGTATCGCCGCTCACCACGCTGGATGAGTCCGGCCAAAGTTACGGCGGCGCGCTCACCTCGAAGGCTTGTGAAACTTCTGGATTGATCGGTGCTGGCGGGGTGGGCGCCAATATCGCCCATATGGCTGCCAATACCGATCTGGCCCACACCATTTCCTGGTCGACGTCATGCCGGGACTGGCGGAATCGGCTGCCATGGATCTCAATCATGCAAGCGGCATTACCGGCACCCGGCCTGGTCAAGGGCGACATGGACATGTCACTGATTGCGGGTAGCGAAGTGGTTGTTGTGACCGCAGGCTCGCCCGCGCACCCGGCATGTGAGCCGGGCTGATCTCATTGGCGTCAATACCTCGGTGCGTCATTCGCTCCGCTGCAGAAGCGATCAAGGCTCACGCGCCCAATGCGGTTGTCATTGTCGTGACCAATCCGCTGGATGAAATGACGGTGGAGATGTTGCGCGCCACCGGGTTTTCCGCGTGAACGGCGTCATCGGCATGGCCGGAACGCTCGACAGCAGCCGCTTCAGAAATCGGCTTGCGCGCGCGGCAGGTGTGGATCCCGCTGATGTTGAGGCGATCACACTCGGCTCGCATGGTGATGAGATGGTGCTGATCGTCCTGCGGGCCCGCATCAAGGGCCGGCCGCTCGATGTTTTCCTGTCGAAGGAAGCGATTGCCGCTTGTGTGAAGGGGATGCTGTTACAGGTGGCGGACAAGTGGTAGCGCTGCGCAAGACCGGTTCGGCCACGCTTGCGCCTGCCCATGCCAGCATCGAACTGATCGTGGAGCACATCTGCGGCGTAAGGGCAGGGTATGTGCCGGCTTCCGTGATGCTCAACGGCGAATATGGCATTCGTGACGTCGTTCTGGAATGCCGTGCCATCTCGGCAGCGAGCGGCGTGATTTCGGTCGAGGAATTGCCATTGCCGGCAGATGAGATGGCGGCACTCAAGGCGGCAGCTACAGCCATTGCCAAACGGCTTGGAAGCGAATGATGGATATTCGCACCATCCAGACTGGTGGGCGTTTCGAGGAAATCGGCTCGTATGCGCGGTCGTTGGTCGGGCCAACTAGTTCATGTCGCGGGGACTACGGCGATAGAACCGTCAGGGCAAGCTGCATGCGCCGGGCGATACCTACATGCAGGCGCTCTACATCTTCAAGCGGATTTCGGAGGCGCTTGGCGAAGCTGGCGCGGAAATGCGCCATGTCGTGCGCAGCCGTGCATTCCTGACAGACATGGCTGGCGGCGGCGGCGGTTTGCCGTTCGTGCTCACGGCGAAGTCTTCAAGGGGATCAATCCGTTACCGGTGGTCAGCGGGCTTACAACACCGGGAATGATGATCGAAATCGAGGTGGATGCAGTCATTCATGATGATCCGTCCATGCGGTGGTTTATCAGCAACGAAATCCAGTCCTGAATTGACGGGGCCATGTGCGGGTGTTAGCCTGTATACAGAATACAGTATGTAGAATGGGAACCGAAAAAAGGGAGAAACTGGCATGCGAAAAATGGTGAGAATGGCGGCAATAGCCGCGGTCGCGCTGGGCACCAGCCTCAGCACGGCCGGATTGTCCTGGGCAGACGGAACGATCAAGGTGGGCTTCATCGGCTCGTTTGCTTCCGATGCCGGGCGCAGCACCATGCGCGGCGCTCAGATTGCAATCGACGAACTCAATGCAGCGGGTGGCGTTCTGGGCGGCAAGAAGATCGAGATGGTCTCGGCTGACACTGCAGAAGATGTGACCGAAGGCATCAAGGCCTATGAATATCTCGCCGAGACCGAAAAGGTCGATTTCATCATTTCCGGCTGCATTGACGATGTTTCGCTCGGCTGGCTGCCCCGCATGACGGAATACAAGATCCCGACGCTGGATACCTGGACTTCCAATATCGGAATCATCGACAAGCTGGTCGAGGACTACGATACCTACAAGATGTATTTCATGAATGTTGCCACCGACGAAGCCCTGGCGACGCTCTATGTCGACTTTGGCAAGGATATCCTCGCCAAGAAGATGGGCTGGAAAAAGACGATCATCCTGCAGGAAGACACTGCTTTCGGCGGCGCGATCAACGGGCTTGTCACGCAGTTGCTCGCCCCTGAAGCAGGCATCGAGGTTCTCGACACCATCGTCTATGATGTTGCAACCGTCGACTTCTCGCCAATCTTCAGCCGGGCTGTCGATAGCGGTGCAGACTTCATTTACGTGATTTCGTCCGTCAACAGCCAGGTGGTCTCGTCACAATATGTGAAACTGCAGGTTCCGCTTGCGATGACCGGGGTGAATGTCGCGGCACTTGGTCAGGAATACTGGGAAGATACCGGTGGTGCAGGTGGTGGCATTTCCACCTTGAGCCCGGTCCCCTCGGTTGGTTTCGCTGTTGATCCTGAATCACAGAAATTCGTCGACAAATATGTTGCCCAGTATGGAAATGACCGTCCAAAATTCCCCCAATTCAACGGCTTCAATGCATATTGGGGCATCAAGCAGGCCTTTGCAGCGGCAGAGGAAGCCGGTGGTTTCGGCCTCGACAAATGGGTTCCGGCGATGGAAAACCAGGATCTGGTGCTGAAGCGCGATGGTGAGTTGTGGCTGCGCTACGCCTTCTGGAAGCCGGGTGAGGTCGAGCCACGCACCGGTCGCACCTATCCGCACAATATCCGCTTCGACATCACGCCGCCCTATGATGATGGCGCCCCGTCCATGGTGGTTGTCCAGTGGTACGAAGATGGTCAGGCGAAAGTCGTCTATCCGCCAAAATATGCCAATGGCGAATTCCAGGTTCCTTCCTGGGTGAAGAAGTAGTCCGGCAAACGGGTCTTCATACCCGGTGGCGCTGGTTCGCCACCGGGAATTCAACTCCGATTTGCGGCGGCGGGTTCATGATTCAGGTACTCTTGCAAGGTTTCCTGCTTAGCGGGCTATACGCGCTCATTGCGGTAGGTTTCACGCTGATCTTCAGTGTGGGCAGGGTGATGAACCTTGCCTATGGCGCCTATCTGATGCTGGGCGGCTATGCCTATTTCTACTTCGTTCAGACACTTGGCATGCCCAAATTGCCCGGCTTCGTGTTTGCGATGGCAACAGGAGCAATCGCCGGTCTGGCCATGTACCAGTTCCTCGTCAAGCGGCTTGAGGGCGATCATGTTGCGGTTGAAATATCGACGCTCATTCTGGCTGTGGTAATACAGGCCGGGATCGTGCTGATCTTCAATGACAGCACGAAAATCCTGCTTCCCATCGTCGATGGCGTATGGCGGGTCGGCAGCACCAGCATTACCAACAATATCATGGTTGCGATGGTGGCAAGCTGGATCATCCTTGGCGGTCTGATGCTGTTCGTGAAGCGGACACATCTCGGTCGTGCGATGCAAGCTGTGTCAATGGATGCCAAGGGCGCGCTGATCTCGGGTATTGATACAAATCGCATCAACATGGCCACATGGGCAATATCGGGCGCGATGGGAGCTGTCGCGGGCGTCTTCTTTGCTTCCTATACGCAGTTGAACCCTTCAATGTGGGTGTCACCGCTGATCATTGCCGTTGCCGTAGTGATTGTCGGCGGTATTGGCAGCATCGTTGGCACGCTGATTGTCGCCCATATCATCGGTTTCATGGAAATCATCACGACGACCTTCATTGCTGCCGAACTGCGTGGTGTCTTCACCATGCTGCTGATCATAGGTGTTCTGGTGCTGCGTCCGCAGGGCCTGTTCGGGCGAGGGGAATTGTAGCATGGCTCGTGTCATCACCTTACGCCAGGCAGCACTCTGGTTGATCTTCGCTCTGGTCATGCTGGCTTTGCCGCAATTCGTCAGCAACGGCACCATGCGCATCATGATCTTCGCCAATTTTCTCGCCATCTTCGCGATGAGCTGGGACTTCCTGTCTGGCAAGACCGGCTATGTGAGTTTTGGCCACCCGTTCCTGGTTGGAATTGGGGCCTATACGACAGCCATCCTTTCCTACCGCTTTGGGGTGCCGATTGCCGTTTCCATTCCGCTGGCGGTAGTGGCAACGCTAGTTGGGGGAACCTTGTTCTTTTTGCCGGCATTGCGTATCAAGGGCACATATTTCGCACTGGTCACGCTCGCCTTCATGGAGCTGATGTACCAACTGATCCAGGTCATCCGTCCTGATCTTACCGGTGGCACACGCGGGATGTCAGGGATCAAGACGCTGGTCTCGGGTGCTTGCACCCAATTACTACCTTTCATTCGGGCTGATGTTCGTGATCGCCCTGGCTTTGTGGATGTTATCCCGCACCCGGCTTGGCACCTCACTTGATGCAATCTCGATGAATGAAGAGGCAGTCAGCGGCAGCGGTCTCAATACGACGCGCCTGAAGCTTGTCGCCTTCATGGTCAGCGCCAGCGTTGCCGGGCTGGGGGGAGCGTTTTACGTGCACTACCTCGGCTCGATTGCCCCGCGTGCCCTGTTCGACATCAACTTCGTTTTCACGATCATTGTTTCAGCCTCATAGGTGGATCAGCCACGATCATCGGACCGATGGCGGGCGCGTTTTTCATGACTTTCCTGCTGGAATATCTGCGGCCGATCCTTCCCGGCAGCGAGCGCTACTTCGTCTACGGCGTGATCGCGCTTGTGCTTTACGTCTATCAACCCAAGGGAATATTCGCGATCGTGGATGACCTGCGTAATGGCAAGCTGCGCTTGCCGGGGGAGGGCGGCCAATGGCGACGCTGCTTGAACTGGACAACGTCTGCGCTTTGGCGGCATTGTTGCCACCAATGGCTTGTCATTCAATGTCGAAAAGGGCGAGTCGCTTGCCCCGGATCGGACCGAACGGCGCGGGCAAGACCACGATTTTCAGCCTTGTCATGGGTGAGATCAGGCAGAATTCAGGCGCCATCCGCTTCAAGGGACACGACATATCGGCGCTGCCGACGCATGAGCGCATCAAGCGCGGCATATCGCGAACCTACCAGGTGCCAAGGCCTTTGGTGACATGGATGTTGCGCAGAATATCCGTGTCGGGATGACGCCGGACAATTTGTGGCAAATGGTCTTTGGTGCACCTGACCTGCAGGCGGAACTGGAAATCGCGCGCAGTGTCGGCTTCAGGGAAGAGGATCTGGCGCGCACGCCCAGCACGCTTCGATGGGCGACCTGCGCAAGCTGGAACTTGCAGACGCTTGCCACAAAGCCCGAGATCATGCTGCTAGATGAGGTGTTTGCCGGACTGACGGTTGCAGAGATCGACCAGATTGCCGAACTCCTGGCTGAAAAGCGCAAGGAGGGAATGACCTTCATCATTGTCAGCCATGACCTGCGTGCGCTTGAGCCACTTGTGGACAGGGCTGTGGCCATGACCTTCGCGCGATAGCCGAGGGCAGCTTTGGAGAAGTCATGGGCGATGCGGCTGTCTGCGCTGCATATCTGGGGGAATAGGCGGAAACAATGGCGATCCTCGAAATCGAAAACCTCTTATGCCTATTATGGAATGGCCGAGTCGTTGCATGGCGTTTCGATGAGCCTGGAAGAGCCAGATTGTTGGTGTGATCGGGCCCAATGGTGCAGGCAAGTCAACGCTGCTGGATCCAATCATGGGGCTGGTCAAGACCAAAGGATCGATCAGACTGGCGGGCAGGGAGATTACGGGCCTGCAACCGGCGGAACTTGTGCATGGCGGCATTGGCTATGCGCCGCCAGAGCGTGCGCATCTGTTTCCCTATATGAGCGTTCGGGACAATCTGCTGGTGGGTGCCTATAACCGCGCGCAACGACATCGAGAAGAACCCTCGAACTCGTGCATAACCTGTTTCCGGTTCTCAGGAGCGATGGGCGCAGGAGACAGCGACCCAAAGTGGTGGCGAGCGGCAGATGGTGTCACTGGGGCGGGCCCTGATGACCAGTCCGGAAACTTCTGCTGGTGGACGAGCCAACGATTGGCCTTGCGCCCAAGATTTGCGTTGGCATCGCCGAAGCGCTGGTTAAGCTCAACCGCGAAACGGGGCTTACCATCCTGATTGCCGAGCAGAATGTAAGCTTTGCCATGCAACTTGCCAGCCATATTCACGTGCTGGAATCGGATCCGTTGCGGTTGATGGTCCGGTTGACAAATTGCGCGCTGATCCGGAATTGGCCAAGGCCTATTTCGGCACCTGAGCGGATCAGGTTTTACGGTCCCCGATTTCGTTGCCGGCGTAGCTGCATTACTTCACTGGATCATCGCCATCCAGCTTGCAACAGATGCGATAGGCTTCCAGCAACTCGTAGTCCATCTGTCCGCGGGAATGCAGACAAGCATGGCGGCACCATAGCGGATCATGCCGGAACCCGGCCTTCCCAGCGGTATATTGAGGAGCCTGATCTGCATGGCCATCTCATCCGCATCGCCCACTAGAAGTCTCCCGGTGGCGTGGCAGTGCGGCGGGATTCACAAAGAAGGGCTTTTCTAACGATCCTGCAACGCGCCATGCGGCGTTGCCACTGCAATCTTTGCAGATAGATTTCCTACCCAGAGATCATCGACTACATCCTCGCCAAATGGCGCTTCCAGCCATGCAAAGGCGATGTTGCGCTTGCAGGTCGGTGACCACAGTGCCGATGTCACCATTCCCACTTCGCGCTTCTTTCGGTGATAGACGAGCGCGTTGTGCGCGGCCTTGTCGCCGTCGATTTCAATTGAGACGAGCTTGCGCGCCGGTTTTCCGGTTCTGCAGTTTCGCCAGAGCCCGTTTGCCGTTGAAATGCGGTTTGTCGAACTGCACCAGCCAGTCGAGCCCCAGTTCATAGGGATTGCGGACCCGATCCGTGCGAAGGGCTGTTTGCGATGACAGGAAATCGGTGCGCGGCAGCAGAAAGCCCGCTTCGATGCGCGCCATCTCAACGGCAGAGTATCCAATCGGGCGAATGCCGTGCAGCTTGCCGGCAACCATCAACATGTCCCACAGTTTGATGGCATTGCCGGGCCTGATCCAAAGCTCGTATCCGAGATCGCCGGTAAAGCCGGTGCGCGACACAGTCAACTCGATGCCGTCAATCGAAAAAGTCTCGGATGCCGAAGGGAGCAAGATCCCGATGCCATCGAGGCCCATATGGCGAAGGGTGGCAAAGCTGGTCGGCCCCTGCAGTGACAGGGCCGCTATTTTGCGGCTTGTGTCGGTGATGGTAACATCAAAGCCCCAGGCGATATCATGCAGCCAGGCCAATTGTGGCTCCTGGCAGCATAGGCGAAACCGGTTGTCCGAAAGCCTGAAAACAGTGCCGTCGTCCACGACATTTCCGTCTTCATCGCACCAGATGGCATAGGCAACGCGCCCGGGTTTCAGCTTTCGGATGTCGCGGGTGACAAGCCGGTTAATTACAGTCTCCGCGTCGGGACCTTCGATGTCGTATTTGCACATCGGCGAGATGTCGAACAGTGCACTGGTTGCGGATTGCGAAATATTCGAACTCCACCGTGTCAAGCACCGAAGGCGAGGCGAAGCCCATCCAGTTGGTCCAGGCATGCTGGAAATTGCGCTCGGCAATGCGGGCATGAAAGGGGCCTTGTTCAAGACCCATCGGCACTTCGGGATATTCTTTCTGCTTGCCGGCCATATCAAAGCCTCCCGTCTGCAAGGGCGGCATTGGCTGCATTGAAGCCGGGCTAAGCCATTGATGTCGCCGCCTGGATGGCATGCTGCGCCACACAGATACAGGCCCTTCACCGGCATGCGATATTGCAAGCGCCATCGAAGGTCAGCATCACCGTCCCCATCGATTGCATCAGTTATGATGCCAATGTCCACCGGGCAGGCTGTATTGTTTCCCGATCTGCCGGTGTCATGGTTGTGGCGGATCTGATCAGGCTGCCAATTGGCATTGCCGTGGACAGCATGTTCACAACCGCCTTCTCTTGTGTATCTGCTCATCGCTTGCGTCCAATCGACCTTTCCCGGCACGAATTGCACCGTTACCTGGAGCCGTCCTGCCGGGCGTCAAAATGAGCGCCTCCAGCGGTGGCTGATCGGGAATGCCGCCATATTTCGCCGCGTTGAACGCTTTCTCCAGGCACATCATGTCAGGGGCTATCAGCAAACGCTGAAACGCACCGAGGCGGGTATCGTCACCGGTTGAGGGCACATCCTTCAAGTCGAAGTCGATCCTGGCCACCATGCCGGTATTCGCCATGGTCCGGCATCGCCTCACGAACTCGCCATCGAGATGCTCGACACCCAGAAGATCAAGTAGCGTGGTAGCAGGAGCAGCGCTCGACAGAATTCGTGATGCGCGGATTTCTTCGCCCGATTGCAATCTTGCGCCGACGACCTGGTCGTCCTCTACCAGTATCCTGGCGACAGCGGCACCCAGACGCATGTCACCACCCGCGCGCATAAATGGTGCAATGCGCTCCACCAGCGCCTGCGGTCCGTTTTCGGGCATCAGGCGCATTCCATTGCCGAATTCGTTGCTGGTCGCCATTCGCCAAAGCAACGGCAATACGGTTCCCGGCGAGCGCGGTCCCATCGCCCCGCCAAGGGTTGCATCCATTGCCAGCATTCCAGCCATTGGGCCGTCACCCAGTTCATCGGTTGCGAGGTCCCAGACATTGAGAAAAGTGACACGCATGAGGTCTCGCAACTCGCTTTTGCCTGTGCGCGGCGCAGTTTGAGCGTATCTTGCCGAGCGACAGCAACTGCGCCCAGTTGTTGCCCTCGAATGCTGGTGGCGGGCTGGCAATCATCCCCGACAGAGCCTGGCCTGACGCACCAGCCGGGTATGCATCTGGGCAAAATCTGCTGTTTCTTGTGAAACGCCCGCGACGGTTTTGCTCCGTGACACGGATTGTCTGCGCATTCGGGTTGGCGATCAGGGTTTCGACCGGCTTTGTGGCCAGTTCAATGCCCAACGCCTTCGAAACCTGAGGATGCAAGCCGAAGGGCAGGGGTGCAATGCGGAATGCCGCGTCACCGAGCAGTCCACCCGAATGCTCTCTGCCTTCAAGCACGATGGTTTTCAGCCCCTTGCGCGCGAGCATTGCAGCGGCAACAAGGCCGTTATGCCCGGCGCCAATGACTATGGCGTCATAGACTTTACTCATGCTGTTTGCCCCATATCGATCTTCTTGCCGAGATCAAGCAGGATCTCGCGCGCAGCATTGGCACCGGGCGCGCCCATGACGTCGCCGCCTGGATGTGTGGACGAACCGCACATATAGAGTCCGCTGATCGGGGAACGGTATTGGGCATAGCCGGGGACCGGACGGTTGAACAGCAACTGGTCGAAAGTCAGTTCACCCTGGGAAGAGTTGCCTTCGCTGAGGCCGGTCTCGTTTTCGATATCGAGCGGTGTTCGCACTTCCTTGTGAACGATCAGATCTGAAAATCGGGACTGTGCCTTGCGATTTTCGAAATCACGGTTTCGGCAAAGGCCTCAAGGATTCCTGTCGTCCCATTGTCCGTCCGCGAGATGGTATGGCGCATATTGCACAAACACGGTTGCATAATGCTTGCCGGGTGGGGCCATTGTCGGGTCAATCTGGGTCGGGATAAGGAAGTCGACATAGGGGCTTTTGGGACCAGCGACCTTCCTTCCAGTCATCATAGGCGCGCCTCTATTTCCAGCATGTCGTCCAGAAAATGCAGATCGCCCCTGAGACAGCGCGCATCCCTGGCGACCCCGCTAAAGCTCGGCATCGCATCAAGCGCGATGTTGAGCTTGCCCGATGAGCCGCGAAAACGGTATCGCTTCACTGCCTTTACAAAGTCGGATGGGAGGTCTGCCTCGTTTGTGTGATTTACGAAAGTTCGGCGCACATCCATACCCGAAACGACAATGGGTGCGGTAAATTCATCGCCGTTTTCGAGGACGATGCCGCGTATCTTTCCGTTGCGGACCGTGAAGTGGTCGATGCCTGATCCGGTGCGGATTTCTCCACCGGAAGCGGTAAACGAAGCTGCCATTGCCTTGGTGATTGCACCCATGCCGCCACGGGCAAAACCCCATGCGCCAATGGAGCCGTCGACTTCGCCCATATAGTGATGCAGGAGCACATAGGCAGTGCCCGGTGAATAGGGGCCAAGACCGGTGCCAATGATTCCGGAACCGGCGATATGGGCCTTGATGATGTCGGTCTCGAAATACTGGTCGAGAAATTCTGCAATGGACATGGTCCAGAAGCGCACCGTTTCCGCCATTTCACGCGGGCCGAGGCCATGGAAGCGCTTGCCTATGTAAAGCAGTTCCGAAATGTCGCGAGGCCGCAACCGTACTGGATCAGGCGCAGTACGCATCAGCAGCGGTTTGATGAATTTGCATTGGCGCATCACAGCGCGCGAATAACGCTCATAGCCTTCGGCATCGCGCGGCGAATGGCGGGTAATTTCGCGGCGAAGTGCATCGTGGTCGGATGCATAGGAAAAATATTCGCCGGTTGAATTGAAGGTTGCTCCGCTCTCATATGGAATGACCTGAAGTCCGAATTTTGGCAATTCCAGCGCCCTGATGATTTCCGGCCGCAGCAGCGAGCACACATAGGAACAATTGGAATAAGTCCAGCCAGGCGTGAGCGACAGACTGACGGCAGCTCCGCCGACATGATCGTTCTTCTCGATCACCAGGGTCTTGAGGCCGGCGCGCGCCAGAAAACAGGCGGTCACGAGGCCGTTATGTCCGGCACCGACTATGATTGCGTCATATTTCATCGGTTCCTCGTGCCGGAAAAAATTGAGCGATTACTCAGATTATTTCACTTTCATCTTTTTGTCCAGAAAGTTAGAGGTGGGGAATGTCGGTTTCATCGCCCAGCGAAAAGATATCGAGAACCAGTCAGCGAACAAGGGCGCGAATTGTCGAGTCAGTGGTCGACATGATCACACGCCATGGCATCAGCGGTACAACCATTGCCAATGTGGCGAAGAATGCGGGCGTTTCGCAGGGCGTGGTGGTCTTTCATTTCAAGACCAAGGAGCATCTTCTGGCGCAAACGTTGATTGCGCTGTTTGACGAATATCGCCAGACCTGGATGGAAGCTGTGGTGGTCGCCGATCCGCTGGAGCGTATTCTTGGGCTTATCAAGGCGGATTTCGATGCGCGAATATGCAGCCGTGCCAAACTCGCCGTGTGGTTTGCATTCTGGGGAGAGGCGGGGGCCAAGCCCTTGTATAACCAGATTTGCAGTGAGGCCGAGGAAGAACGGGCTGCTGCCATGCGCGAAGCCTGCATTGATCTTGCCAGCAAAGCCGATATTGCCGACCCCTTTGTTGCTCGCGCATTCGATTGATGCACATACCGACGGGCTGTGGTTGCAACTGCATATCCAGGGCAAGGACGACAGCCTGGACGAGCCGATCGAAAGTGCTCTTGGACATTTGCGCCTGTTGCTGCCGCACGTTGCGGGCAGGATCTGAACCAGCCTGCCGGAGCAACGGCGATCTCACTGGTCAATCCGCTGCTATTGAATGAACGTTCAACAAAAAACTTGCATTTTTTTCCTTTGGGCTGAATTATTCCGGGACCCGAACCCAAGATGGCTGATTTATTCTTGTGCCAGGAGAGTTGGCAATGACCAGTCCAGAAAGTTCAGACACTAGCAGCAATGGCGTTGAACATTCGGCGGGCGTTGTTGATGAATATGACGAGACTGCCATACGCTTTCTGGAAGCCTTGTGGGGCGAGGGGTACTTGTCGCCCGGCGGTTCGGATGAAGTGCGCCGCGTCGTCGAAGGTGTTGAGTTTTCCGGCAGGGATGTGCTCGATATTGGCTGCGGGTCTGGCGGGATCACCCTGTTTCTGGCGCGTGAATACCCGCTGCGCCAGATAACGGGTTTTGATGTCGAGCAACCGGTGATCGACGCTGCAGCCAGAAGGGCGAAGGACGAGGGCGTTGGCGACAGGGTGGACTTTGTTCGGGGCGCACCGGGAATACTGCCATTCGGCGATGCATCCTTTGACGTGGTGTTTTCCAAGGATGCGATGGTTCATGTCGCTGACAAGGAAAGCCTTTTTGCAGATATTTTTCGGATCTTGCGGCCAGGCGGCATTTTTGCGGCGAGCGACTGGCTGACATCGCATGATGGCCAGCCATCTCCGGCAATGCGGGAATATCTGGCAGCTGAGGGCTCAGTTTCGGGATGGCGTCCGCTCGGCGCTATGAGCAGGCAATGCTTTCTGCCGGTTTTGCCGATGTGAAAACCAGCAGTCGCAACGCCTGGTACCGCGACGTTGCGCGCGGTGAACTTGCCCGACTGAAGGGCCCGGAATATGAGCGGATAGCGGCTGCGGTTGGCAAGGACTATGTGGACAAGAACATCCGCACCTGGAGTGCGATGCAGGTAGTTCTCGACAGTGGCGAGCATTGCCCGACCCATCTTCGCGCCAGAAAGCCCGAGTGATGAGCGAAGTGGAGGAAAAGATCGCCAGCGACCAGTCCGGCCGGGAGGGGCCGACACCGCGTCGTCGCGAATCCAAGGCGGCCCGCAGAGAACAGCTGATCAATGCCACGATCGATTCATTGGCGCTGCGCGGCTATTCAGCCACAACCATGGCCAATGTGTCGGACGGTGCGAAACTGTCGCGCGGGATCGTGAATTTTCATTTTGAAAGCAAGGAAAACCTGCTGCTGGAAACACTCCAGTTCATGTCGGATGAATATGCGCAGAACTGGGAGGAATGCCTTGCGAGCGCTCCGGCCGACACGGCTTCGCGTATTTCGGTGCTGGTGACGGCGGATCTCGACAAGAAGGTGTGCACGCCACGCAAGGTGGCTGCGTGGTTTGCGCTGATGGCGGAGGCGAAGTCGCCCTGCCTATCAGAAGCTTTGCTGGGAACGGGACCGCAAATATCGCGCGGTGCTGGAAGAGCTTTGCCAAATGGCGAAGGAAGAGGCGGGTTACCAATATGACCCACACAATGTGACTGCGGCAATCTATGCGATGCAGGAAGGACTATGGCTGCGCCTGATGCTTTCTGGTCGTGACTATACCCGCAATACGGCCCTGTCCGTCGTGCGGCAAACCACGGGAGCATTATTTCCGAAGCATTTTACGCCTGAGGGCATACCGCAGGAGTTGCCCCAATAACTTCAAGAAGGGAAACAGGAATGAAAACCGGCAAAACCAAAGGCATTCTGGCGAGGCTGGGCCTCGCGATACTTCTGGCCTCTTCGGCGCCCCTTGTTGCGCATAGCGAAGACAAGGACCTCGTCGTGTTCGACTGGTCGGGATATGAAGACCCGGCATTCCATCCGGCCTATGTCGAGAAACATGGAGATTCGCCGACATTCGCATTTTTTGGAGACGAGGAAGAAGCGTTCCAGAAATTGCGCTCGGGCTTCAAGGCTGATGTCGCGCACCCATGTTCCCAAAGCGTTGTCAAATGGCGTGAAGCCGGTTTGCTCAAGCCCCTCGACACCTCCCGCATTGCGGCCTGGGACGACATCTTGCCGGGCATCAAGGCCATGAAGAACCTGATGACGACTGAAGATGGCAAAGCCTGGATGGTGCCTTTCGAATGGGGCAATACCGCGGTTACCTACATGACGGAGAAGGTCAAGCCGGAGGAAATCCAGTCGCTGAAGGCCTTTGCTGATCCCAGCTTTGAAGGGCGTGTTTCCATTGGCGACAATGTTGATGATGCTTATGCGCTGGCAAGCCTGGTGATTGGTGTCAGGGACTGGTCGACCATGACCGATGAACAATTTGCGGAAGCCTCTGAATTCCTGCGCAAGGTGCACAAGAATGTGCGTCTGTACTGGACCGACAATACCGAACTGAGCCAGGCAATGGCAGGTGGCGAGGTCGATCTAGCCTGGGCTTGGAACGAGACCGCGACAACGCTTCAGGCTGATGGAGTGGCAGTTGCGATCAAGAAGGATACGGATGAGGGTCTGTCCACCTGGTTTGCGGCTATACCTTGCTGAATGACGCGCCAGGCAACGAAGACAAGGCCTATGACTACCTCAACGCGGTCCTTGATCCGGCGGTCTCGTCCTATCTGGTATCGGAATGGGGCTATGGCCACAGCAATGCCAAGGGCATGGAAGCGATTGATGCCGAAACACTGGCGTCCAGCGGCTATGGCGATATCAATGCCTTTGTTGACAAGACCCTGTTTCAGTCGCCTGTGCCGACGGAACTGCGGCAGAAGATGATTGCCGAGTTCGAGAAGATCAAGGCAGGCTACTAGGGTCCTGACCCTGAGTTCGAGAGTGTCCGGCGCAGCACGTCTGTGCCTGACACTTCATCCCTCCATGACGACAAACGCATCCCTGTCATGAGTCAGCGTGATACTGCTTCCCACAGGAATATCGTCGGCGCCAAAATCATTGGTTTCGACCACCGAAACCGGATTTTCCTGGCCTTCGATTGAAACCAGCAGATTGGTGATTTCTCCGTAGTAATGGCGATCGATCACCTTGCCGACAATTTTTGGATCGGCGGTTTCCCCGTCCCAGACAATTCGCAGGCGCTCAGGCCTTATCCCGATGGTTGCCTTGTGCGGATCAATGCCTCGGCCCATGTCGAGCTTGCCGGCAATCGTTCCCAGTCCGGGGAGTAGTGCTGAATATTCTGCACCCTGCGTGCGGAAGTCCCGGCAGGTTATGAAATTCATGCCACCCAGAAAATCAGCGACCTGTCGGCTTGCCGGATTCTGGTAGATCTCCTGTGGACTGGCTATCTGCGCGATCCTGCCTGCAAACATTACCGCAATGCGGTCTGACATTCCGAGCGCCTCATATTGGTCATGGGTTACCAGGACGAAGGTAATTCCGATCTGGCGTTGCAGGTGACGGAGTTCCACCTGCATCTGTTCGCGCAGTTTCTTGTCCAGTGCCGATAGCGGTTCATCGAGCAGCAGAACCTTGGGTCGCATTACCAGCGCGCGCGCGAGCGCGACCCGCTGCCTTTGGCCACCTGACAGCTGATCGCCCATTCTGGGGCCAAGGCCTGTCAATTCCACCTGCGCGAGAGCGGCATCCACACGGCGGCTTTCCTCCTCGCGGCCCAGGCGCATTCGCTTCAGGCCATAGGCAACATTTTCGGCCACGTTGAGATGCGGGAATATCGCATAGCTTTGGAAAACCATGTTGGTCGGGCGCTTGTTGGGCGGCAGTCCCGCCATTGACATGCCACTGATCATGATGGCTCCCGATGTCGGGTCATCAAAGCCGCCGATCAGGCGAAGCAAGGTGGTCTTGCCGCATCCCGACGGTCCGAGCAGGGAAAAGAATTCGCCTGCCGCAATCTCGGCAGATACGGGGCCCAGCGCTCTAAATGATCCGTAGTGTTTCTCGACATCGGTGATGCCGATCATGGTTTCGTTTGTCATTGCGCCTCTGCCTGCCTACCAGTTCCCATTTTCTTTTCTGCGCGCCGACGAATGATCTCGGCTGCCGTCAGCATCACCAGGGATGCAGCAATCATGATTGAACCAAGGGCCAGCACATTTGGCAGCTTGGCTGCAAAGCGGAGTTGCCCCCAGATATAGACCGGCAAGGTTGGTTCCGTGCCGCTGAGGAAAAATGCCAGAATGAACTCGTCCAGCGAGATGGTGAAAGTCACCAGCAGGCTGGAAATGATGGATGGCATCAGCATTGGCAATGTGATGCGCGTGAGTGTGCCCCAGGCTGTTTCGCCAAGGTCGCGCGAAGCTGCCTCCATGTTGGGGTCAAAGCCCTCGAAACCGGAGACAAGCACGGTAATGGAATAGGGAACGCAGATCAGCAGGTGGCCCAGAATGACTGTCATGAGCGAGAGTTCGAGCCCGAGGCCCAGAAGCACCACAAGAAGCGATATCGCAATGATGATTTCCGGCAATACCAGCGGCGCCATGATCAGACCCGTGGCAATGCCTTTTCCGCGAAAGCGGTAGCGGGTCATGGCGCGTGCGGCGCAAATACCAAGGATCGTGCTGAGCACTGCAGCGCTGATACCCACTATCAGCGAGTTCCAGGCGGCACTGTGCATGGTCGTGTTGGTTGCCAGGCTTTCATACCATTTGAACGAAAAGCCGGTCAGCGGAAGTTTTGGAGTGGCGGAACTGTTGAAGGAAAATACCGGAAGCAGCAAAACCGGAAAATAGAGAATGGCGACGTAAACCGTCACGTAAAATGCCAGCAGATTGCGCGCAATCGCGGATCGCCTCATTTCATCAATCTCCTGAATCCGAGGAGCAACAGCACCATCGCGCCGGAAACGACAGCGACTATGACCATGGTACTGACGGCAAGTGCGGCACCCAGCGGCCAGTTTGCAGCCTTGCCGAACTGCACCTGAATGGCATTGGCAATCATGACGCCGTCCTTGCCGCCGACGAGTTTGGGCGTGACATAGTCACCAACAGTCGGGATCATGACGATCATCAATGCAGCGATGATCCCCGGCATGGCCAATGGAAGGGTGATGCGCATGAAGCGCCTGACAGGCCCGTCGCCAAGATCGGCGGCAGCTTCGAGCAGCGTGCGGTCAATCTTTTCGAGCGAAACGAACAAGGGAAGGATGGCAAAGGCAGCCCAGCTGTGGGCAAGCGTTATGATTACGGCCGTGGTGTTGTAGAGGAGCGTGTCGAGAGGCTCGTTGATGATGCCCAGGTGGAGCAAGCCGGTATTGATCACGCCGTTGTATCCAAGGATCACTTTCCAGGACAGAATGCGCAACAGATAGCCGGACCAGAACGGTACGGTGATGATGAATAGCCACAAGCCCTTGTAGCGCCCGCCACGGAATGACACGAACCAGGCAACCGGAAAAGCCAGGACAACGGTAACGATCGAAACGCTGACGGAGACCTGCAACGAGCGCAACAACAGATCCCGGTAGATGGGTTCGCTCAGCGCTGCCTTGTAGTTGGCAAGGGTGAAGGTGCGATCAATCGTGAGGTAGTCCTGGGTCCAGAAGCTGTTGGCGAAAATGACAAGGATTGGGCCGATCAACAACAGGAAGGCATAAAGCAGGGGCGGGGAAATCGTCAGCCATCCCTTGCCGGTTTCGGTGCGCAAGGCGGCTTGAATTGCTGGCAGCGCCGTGCGGCCTTGCCCGCCAGCCTTTCCATCCTGATGCGTGTCCCCAAGCGTTCCCTGAAACTTCAACCAGGTTCTCCTGCGTGTTGCCGGGGTGATTTTGGAGCGAAATCCCGATTGAACGCAAGGGATAATTCTGACACTATTGATTGAACAATCATTCAATAATACGATTTTCGGATTGTACGGATGCGCGAGAAAGCAGGCGAGTGATTTCGCGGCAATCAGTTGAGGACCAGACATGCTGGAGAAATCACGGGAACTGTTCACGACAGCAACGGCTGACGCAAGGGCGCATCTGATCCAGCCATGGCCATATGCGGGTTCCATCGGCGATGAATCGCGCGGCATGGTCGGCTCGGCCGACGGAATCTATGTTCACGATGAAAAAGGCCGCCGCCTGATCGACGGTCCTGCCGGGATGTGGTGCACCAATGTGGGCCATCGCAATGCTGTACTGGCGGATGCCTTGCGCGACCAGGCGATGGAACTTTCCTATAACACGCCGTGGTATACATGTAGCTCGCCATCGGCGGAACTGGCCAGGCGTCTGGCTGAACACACGCCGGGTGATCTCGACCATTTCTTCTTTACCACCGGGGGTCAACCGCAGTCGAAACGGCGTTGCGGTTCGTGCAGTTCTACAACAACGTCAAGGGTCGGCCGCAGAAGAAGAAGATATTGTGCAGGGAAGGCGGGTATCACGGCAGCACCTATCTGTCGGCTTCCCTGAATGGCTCGCAACGCAGCCGCAACTGGATGGATTTTGCTGACGAGATGGTGATCCGGCTTTCCTGTCCGGACCCGTTTCGACGGCCATCAGACATGGATATTGATGCTTTTGCCGATTTCCTGGTCGGCGAATTCGAGCAGGCGATTGCGGACAACGGTGCGGACAATATTGCTGCCTTCATAGGTGAACCGATCATGGCATCGGGCGGTGTCATTGTTCCGCCGGACGGATATTTCGCGCGGATTCGTGAGCTGTGCAGTGCGAATGATATCGTGTTCATTGCAGACGAGGTCGTTACAGCCTTTGGCAGGCTTGGCCATGTTTTTGCCAGCGAGGCCCGGTTCGGCGTGGTTCCCGATATCATCACCTTTGCCAAGGGTGTAACCTCCGGCTACTTCCCGCTGGGCGGCATGGCGGTGTCTGATCGTCTGCTCCAGGAATTGCGGCAATCCAATCATTCAGAAGCCATGTTTGCCCATGGTCTTACCTATTCCAGCCATCCCATCGGTTGCACCGTGGCCCTTCGGAACCTGGACCTTCTGGAAGGTGGCATACTTGATCATGCCCGGGAAATGGAGGGGTATTTCCAGGGCCAACTGAAAACGCTTGAAGCGCTTGACCTGGTTGGTGAGGTGCGCGGCATGGGTCTGATGGGCTGTGTCGAATGTGTCGCTGATCGCGAGAGCCGCAATCCCATTCGTCTTGACACGGAGGTTGGAAACCGGATTGACCGCCATTGCCAGGAACTGGGCCTGTTGGTGCGCCCGCTGGTCCATATGTGTGTCATGTCACCGCCACTAGTGATTACGCGCGAACAGGTGGACACCATGACCGCGATACTTCGCCAGGGCATTGAAAGAACGATGGCCGAACTTCGCAGTGAAGGGGTGTGGCAGGGCTAGCCGCGGTTCAAGATGTTGTTCCCAGCATTGCCGCGTTGAGGCGGGCAATTTCGGGTTCTCCAGGATGCTCGGCGACGGTTGCCACCGGCAGCACCGAACGGATGTGATCGTGATGGGTTCTCACGCCATATTCGAGATCAGACAGGTAGAACCCCTCGAACCGGCTGGAGTCCAGCGCTTCGTTTGACCATTCCGTCAGTTGGACATCCTCGCTCATCGTGTCGCGGTCAATCCGGGATGCCAGATAGCGGGCGAGGCGCTGTTTTCGGCTCTCGTCGCGATAGCGGTATATGGCGCCACGCAATTCCGTCTTGCCGGTTGAAAGCGGGAACTCCTGGTAGAACTGCATGATTTCCGGTGTCACGGCGATTACCGCATTGGGAAAGAGGCCGTAATAGAGCCAGGCCCGTTGCAGGTGGTCGGGCATGCCTGGGCGGGGTTCGACCGCGTTGATGTAGTGGCGAACGCTCCAGCGCCTGCCACGGTCTCCGCATTTGGCATAAGAGCGGCAAACCCCGTCAACAAATGGTTCGTCGAAATAGGTCGGGCCGTACAGGTCCTGAAGTGCGGGATGGGCAAGTGCCACGTGATATCCCTCATTGTCGACATCACGAACCGATTTCCAGTTGACGTTGGATATTTGTTTCCAGATGCTGCCGACAGGAACCATCTCCGCCATGTCGTAATTGGCAATCTCGTCCGCAAGGGTTGCAACAGGCTGGCTATTGAGGGTTGTGGGCCTTTTTCAAAGCGGATGAAGACGAGGCCATTCCAGATTTCCGTCTCAAGCGGCGGCAGGCCAAATCTTTCCTTGTCGAGAGGCGGAAAACTGTCCGGCCTTGCCGGACCGCGCAGTGTGCCGTCGAGATTGTAGACCCAGCCGTGGAACGGGCAGACAAGCGCGCCCCTGCATGTGCCGCGCTCGTCTGCCACGATGCGCGATCCACGGTGTCTGCACATGTTGTGAAAGCCGCGTATGGTTCCGTCCGTCCCGCGAACCAGCAGGGCGCGCTCGCCGCAGATGTCCAGCGTGAGGTAATTGCCGGCCTCGGGAATGTCGGAGACGTGACAGGCTATCTGCCAGTGCCTGCGGAACAACAGCTTCTTTTCCAGATCAAGAAAGGCTTCACTGTGATAGGTCCAGCCGGGCAGGCCGCTACGGTCCCATTCTTTCGGAACTGAGATATCACGATTGGACATATGTTGATTCATGACAGGCACCATAAATTGAGTAATTGCTCAATAAATAACATATGCCATTGAAAAACAGAAGATGCGTTTGTCCCTGGGAGAATCCTGTTGAACAGGGACAGCGCCGATCCCGATCAGTCGGCAAGAATGCGGGATCAAATTCGGACGGGGGCGGGGTTCTTCCCCCGGACATTGTTCGCTGTTGGGATTTTGACGCAGCAGATCGCCGTCAGATCGATCGTCCTTTGGATCGGGTGGATTTGCCCGCCAGATTGTTGCAAGTCCTTGAAAGGCTACAGCCTTCCGGCCAACTTGCTCCGCGTATCCCAACAAATCCCCTCCGACCATTGCAGCCAAATCAATGGGTCCTGACCCTAGCTGGTTCCCACAAAGGCAAGCGCGTCAGGAATTCCTGATCTGATCGCCAAAGCGGATCGCCAGTTCCAACAGCTTGTTGGGCCCCTTCGCGCCGAGTTTTTCTGCCAGATTGTAACGGTGAGTTTCTACCGTGCGGGGGCTGATATTGAGTTGCGTAGCAATTTCGCGGCTGGTTTTCAGATCCGAGAGCAATACAAGTACCCTGCGCTCCGCCGGTGAAACTCGGGAAAGGTCCAGCCTTTTCGGAGCCTGTTTCAATGGATTGGCAATGCTCATCGCACCAACAGACTGGCTCGTGTAGAAGCCCGCCCCATCATGTATCATCGCATCAAGCAGTTCGCTGCTTGCGTCTTCCTTGGCTATATGGGCGATAGCACCGAGTTCTCGCGCCTTTTCGATGAATGCCAGCTCAGAATGCATGGAAAGCACAATCACCCGCACATTGCTCATATGCCCACGAACCCATTCAAGGAGTTCGAATCCGCTTCTGTTTGGGAAGTGAAAGATCTGTTATGAGCATGTCGGGAGAGTAGATCTGCAATTTTGCTATTGCTGAATCAACGTCAGTAGCTTCGCCGACAACACGAAACCCGGCCATTCCTGAAATGAGGTTTACCACACCCTTGCGGAAAATCGGATGGTCATCACATATCAGCACCGCCTTGTTGGTCATGATTTATCGCCCTGCATATCTGCCAAACCTGACGCCGGAATGTTTATGACAATCCGCGTGCCGCCCGTGGCCGCGGTGTTTACGCTCCATGTGCCTGACATGCTGCGAACCCGTTCCTCGATCGAGATCATGCCAAGTCCTGGATTCTGGTGGCGTATCATCAGTGGCGGACGGCAATCCCACCCCATTGTCCTTGACAACGATCCGCAGGACCGGTCATCATGGCTTATATCGACTTCGCAATCACTGGCACCGGAATGTCTTGTTACATTGGACAGACATTCCTGGACGATCCGGACGATGTGAATGAGCCTGTGGAGCAATCCGGCTTTCGTGGACTGACAGGTTTGTGGTGAAGTTCGTTGCTGCTGCCTTCTGAAACTGTTCGACAATTCCCTGGATGGTGGCGGATAGCCCCAGATGCTCGATCGATGCAGGGTGCATCTCGCGGCTTATTCTCCTTGAGTTCCTGCAAAACGTTGGACAGTCCGCCCACAAGCTCGCCAAACAAGTCTGGGGTGCGAGACTTCCTCGCCGGGCGGCAAACTGTTTTACCCTTCCCACCATGATTTCGAGCAGTTCCTGGCCGATATTGTCGTGTATCTCCGTCGCAAGGCGTTTGCGCTCATTGTCTTGCGCAGCGAGTACGGTCGCCGCGTTTCTGTCGCGTGCTTCCATCAATTGCACCGCTGCCCGGCTCGCCGCCATTTCTGCAATTCGGATACGGGAGGCCAGTGCGAGAGAAAACATCACCGCTTCCGGAGGCAAGGGTAACCTCCATGTAATTTCCCCGCAATCCAAACGGATCAATTCCAGAAATCTTGTCGAGGGCAACCATGATCAATCCTGGAACAACGGCAAACAGCAGCGGAAACATGAGAATTCGCGCTTCCGCATTCCCTCTGATGGCGAGCCTTGCAACGATGAAAGACATGCAAATGAGAAACGTCATGGCGCTTGAGAGCATGGCAAGTTCTAGGTTGCCGGGCCGAGATTCAGGAAAAGAGCAGTGGTAAAGCACAATATCGCCACAGCGGGACCGATCACCAGCGGCCAGAAGGTTTGCAAACTGCTTCCCCAAAGTTTCAGAAACAGGGCCGTGAATATCGCGCCAAAGCAGATGGCCGACGCAATGGCTGCGCAGAAAATCCAGTTCGTTGCGGCAAACCAGGATGGCCAGACATGGATCACGCCATATCCCGAGAGATACAATGCGCAGACGCCTGGACACTATCGTCAATGCATTGGCGGCAAATGTCAGATCTGCAACCAGGAACGACATCACAAGATTGTACAGGATTATCGAACATACAAAGCCGATCGAGGAACATCCTTACCGTGCGGTCACGCTCCTGCATCAAATGAAATTCTGTAGTGGACCAATGACTCGGCAGTGACGGAAACAGCGGCACCTTGTTCGATCCTTGCATAGATCGCGTTCACATCGACATCGACCGGCAGGGGAAAGGCCATGAATGGCGACAGCAATGGCTTGTCATTGCTTGCCACAAGGTCCCCGGTGATGGCAGCGTCCCAGCCATCGTCCGCCCCTGATCTCGTATATAGGGTAATCTTGTCCAATACCGGGATGAACCGCAAAATGCCTCCGCCGGGAACATTTTCCAGCTTTACCCATTTTGCCGGCTCGCCATAGCCGAAACGAAGTTTCCTTCCTGGCTTTGACGTTTTGTATTCTGCAATCGCCGAACAGCAGGCGTTTTGCGTTGCCACTTCGTTTTGCACGTCTTCAACGATACGAAATTCGAGTGACTGTTCCGCCATGGCCAATGCCGGGAGCAGTATGCCTATGGCCATGATCACGACAAGCAGGCTGGTTCGAAACCATGCCATCCCACGTTCCCCCGGTCTATCGGTCACGCACCCTTGTTCAGCTAATCAGGATTTTGCGCCAGCGACAAGGCGGTTCCAGATCATGTGCAAGGCTGTTCTGCATGCGGATCAGATTTACCGGGTAAGTAAATCTACTTGGAAAATACGAAAACTCCCGAATTCCGCGCATCACACCGATGTGTCAGATTCATTCTCACCAAGTTTGTCACAACTACATGCCTGCACTCGCATTCCGGGAAATAACGCGGCGAGAACAGTGGCAGTCGGCTGTTTTCCGGATTTCATTTTACCCAATGGAATCCCCGGAACATCAAGAGCGGCAAGGGGGTGGCAAGGCGGCTGCAGGTCGTTTGTTGCAGACATTCAGGGCGTGACTGGTCG